>CAJXOA010000014.1 GCA_913057685.1 uncultured Trueperaceae bacterium | reverse complement strand
GGGGGGCCGCTCCCCCGCGCGCGGCCGGCGCGGCCGGCGGGCGAGCCCCAGCGTCAGCCACACCGCCCACACGAGCGCCAGGAAGGCGGCGAAGGCGAGCCCGATGGCGGCGGTCAGGAGCGGCACGCGTCCATGCTAGCCCGTCCCCCGGCCGTCGTCAGGGGCGGGCGCCGGGCAGCGGGCGGGTCGCGAGGGAGGCCAGGCGCTCGGGTGCGGCGTTCCCACCGCTGATCACCAGCACCGTCGGGCCGTCGCGCAGCGTCACGCCGTCCACCGCGCCGCCCGCCGCGACGAGCCGCCACCACGCCGCGAGCGTCAACGCGCCGGTCGGCTCGACGACCTGCCCACCGACCTGCAACCACCAGGCGGCGGCGTCGAGGATCGCCTCCTCGTCGACCGTCACGATGCCGTGCAGGCCCTCGCGGAGGATCTCGAACGGCACCGCGCCGAGCGCCTGCGTGCGCACCCCGTCGGCGACGGTGCGGGTGACGTCCGCCGCCGGCCAGGTGATGCGCTCCCCGGCCCGGAGCGACGCGAGGCCGTCGGCGGCGAGGGTCGGTTCGACCCCGATCACGCGGGCGTCCGGCGCCCGCTCTTGCAACGCCAGGACCGACCCGGCGGACAGCCCACCCCCGCCGACGCACACCAGCAGGTTCGCGACGTCCGGCAGGTCGTCGGCGACCTCCCACGCCGCGGTGCCCTGACCCGCCACGATCCACGGGTGGTCGAACGGCGGGATCAGCGTCCCACCGGTCGCCTCCACCGCCTCGTCCGCGACGGCGGTGCGGGCGGCGTCGTCGTTCGCGCAGCGCACCACCCGCGCGCCCCACGCTTCGGTGCGGCGGACCTTCACGTCCGGTGCGCCCTCGGGGATCACCACCGTCGCGGGCACCTCGAACGCCGCGGCGGCCGCGGCGAGCGCCTGCCCGTGGTTCCCGCTCGAGTGCGTCACCACCCCCCGCGCCCGGACGTCGGGATCCATCGCCGCGAGGGCGTGCATCGCCCCACGCAGCTTGAACGACCCGGTGCGCTGCAGGTTCTCCGGTTTCGCCCACAGGGCCGGCCCGACGCGGGCGGGCCCGGCGTCGGCGAGGGGGAGGAGGGGCGTCCGGTGGATGCGGCCCGCAAGGCGTGCCGTCGCGCTGCGAACGTCGTCGGGCGTCATGCGCGGCATCGTAGCCCGCGCCGGCGTGCGCCGGCTTGCGGTCGCGGGCGCGCCCGCCGTCGTACCCTCCCCCCATGACCGACCTCCGTGTGAACGGGCGCCCCGTCCAGGTCGACGCCCCCGACGACGAACCGCTGCTCTGGGTCTTGCGCGACGACCTGGCGCTGCCCGGCACCCGCTACGGCTGCGGGGCCGGCTACTGCGGCAGCTGCACCGTCCTCCTCGACGGGACCGCCGTCCGCTCCTGCCAGACCCCGCTCTCCGTCGCGGCCGGCCGCGAGGTGCGCACCGTCGATGCGGCGCCCGCGCCGCGCAGCGTCGCGGCGCACGTGCGCGACGCGCTCCTCGAGCACCAGGTCCCGCAGTGCGGCTGGTGCATGTCCGGCTGGCAGATGCAGTTGACCGCCACGCTGGAGGCGACGCCCGACGTCGACGACACCACCCTGATCGCGGGCCTCGACGCGAACCTGTGCCGCTGCGGGACGTACGCCCGTTTGCGCCGCGCGGCGACCGACGCCGCACGGCGCGTCCGCGCCGGCGCGGACGAGGACGCCACGTGAGCCCCCGCCTCACGCGCCGCGGCTTCCTGATCGGGACGGCCGCGGTCGGGGCGGGCGTGTGGGTCGGCTGGCGCTTCGGGGTGCCCGCCGGCCGCCTCGCGATCGCCCGCGTCCTCGACGGCGCCAGCCCGCCCGGCGGGATCGACGCGCCGCCCGACGCCTGGATCGAGGTCGGCGAGGGCGGCGTGACGCTGTACCTCGCGAAGGTCGAGATGGGGCAGGGGATCCACACCGCCCTCGCGCAGATCGCGGCGGAGGAGCTCGAGTGGCCGCTCGCGCGGCTCGCCGTCCGCTCCGCCCCGACCGACCGTGGCCTGAACGACCGCAACGGGACCGGCGCGAGCGCGTCGGTGTCCGGCAGTTGGGGGCCGCTGCGCGAGGCGGCGGCGCTGACCCGCGAGATGCTGCGCGCCGCCGCCGCCGACGCCTGGGGCGTCGACGTCGCGGGCGTCGTCGCGGACCAGGGACGCCTGCTGCACCGCGACCGGCCGGACGAGGCGCTGGCGTACGAGGACGTCGCCGGCCGCCTCGACCCCGACGCGGTGCCGGACGAGCTCCCGCCGTTCAAGGCGAAGGGGGCGTACCGCGAGATCGGCCGCGCGCGCCCGCGCGTCGACCTGGCCGACAAGCTCGCGGGCACCGGCGGGTACGGCCTCGACGCCCGCATGGAGGGCATGCGTTACGGCGCGGTGGCGCGCCCCCCGCGGTTGGGCGCCCGCCTCACCGCCGCCGCGGCGGGCGGCGCGCGGGAGGTGCCGGGCGTGACCGACGTCGTCCTCGAGGACGGCTTCGCCGGCGTCGTCGCGACCCGCCGGAGCGCGGCGGAGAAGGGCGTCGCCGCGCTCGACCTGACGTGGGAGGGCCCCGAGACGCCGGTCACCCAGGAGGCGGTGGAGGCCGCCACCACCGTCCGCGGCGACGACGACCCCGGCGCGGGCGTCGTCGTGCAGCGCGAGGGCGACCCGACCCGCGACCTGCGGAGGCGCACCGACGTCCGCGCGGAGTTCCGCACCGCGATGGCGGCGCACGCGCACCTGGAGCCGCAGGCCGCGCTGGTGCACGTCACCGACGGGGGCGTCGAGGCGTACGTCGCGACGCAGAGCCCGACGTTGGTGCGCGACCTCCTGGCGGAGGCGACCGGCCTCGAGCGCGACGCGGTGTCGGTCACCGCGACGTGGCTCGGGGGTGGGTTCGGGCGCCGCCTGAACGTCGAGGTGGCGACCGACGCCGCGCGCCTCTCGCGCGCTGCGGGCGTGCCGGTGCACGTCGCCTGGACGCGCGAGGAGGAGTTCCGCCACGGCTACCTCCGGCCGCCGGTCCACAACGTCCTCGAGGCGCGCCTGGAGGACGGTCGCGTCGCGGCGTGGCGGCACCGCCAAGCGAGCGGCGACGTGGCGTTCCCCTTCCTCCCCGCCGCCGCCCAGCCGCTGCTCGGTGCGGATTTCGGGGCGTGGCGGGGGGCGACGTCGCCGTACGGGGGGATGGCCCGCCGCGCGACCGTCGCCGAACGCGTCGAGCTGCCCGTCCCCACCGGCTGGTGGCGCGGCCTGGGGCTGCTGCCGAACGTGTTCGCGACCGAGAGTTTCCTCGACGAGCTCGCCGCCGCCGCCGGCGCCGACCCGTTGGCGTTCCGCCTCGCGCACCTGAACGAGGAGGAGGACGACGTGCAACGGCGCCTCGCCGCCGTCCTGCGCGCGGCGGCGGAGGCGGCCGATTGGGACGCCCCGCTGCCCGAGGGGCGGGGGCGGGGCGTCGCGGCGTCGGTCGACGTCGGGACGTGCGTCGCGCAGGTCACCGAGGCGTCGTTCGTGGACGGCGCGCCGGTCCTGCACCGGGTGGTCGTGGCGGTCGACCCGGGGGTGGTCGTCAACCCCGACGGCGTCCGCCAGCAGGTGGAGGGCTCGGTCGCGTGGGGCGTGTCCTCGCTCCTGCACGAGGAGGTCCGCATCGAGGACGGCCGGGTCGGTCCCGCGAACTTCGACACGTACGCATTCGCGCGGGCGAGCGACGTGCCCGACGTCGAGGTCGTGATCCTCGAGGGCGACGACGTGCCGCACGGCATGGGCGAACCGCCGCTCGGGCCGGTCGCGGCGTCGATCGCGAACGCCGTCGTCGCGGCCGGCGGGCCGCGCGCCCGGCACCTCCCGGCCCGCTGGACGTGAGCGCGGGCGACCGCCGCCAACCCGCCCACCTCGCGGCGGCGCGCGTCGGGACGCCGCGCGAGGTGGGGGCGGCCCTCGTCGCCCACCTGGAGGCCGGCCTCCCGAGCGTGCTGGTGACGCTCCTGGCGCGCGACGGGCACGGCTACGCGGAGCCCGGCGCGCAGCTGGTCCTCGGCTGGGACGCGCCCGCACCCCCCGTCGACGGTCCGCCCCCCGCGCCGGTCGCCGGCCGGCTGTCGGGCGGCTGCCTCGAGGCGGAGGTCGCCGCCCGCGCCCGGGAGGTGCGGCCCGGCACGCCGGCGCGGACCTGGCGGTTGGACCTCCGCGACGACGACCCGCTGGGGCTCGGGGTCGCCTGCGGCGGGGTCCTCACTGTCCTCGCGGAAGCCGTCGATCCCGCCGGGCCGGACGCGGAAGCCTGGCGGGCGTGGGCGGAGGCGACGGCCGACGGTCGTCCCGCCCGGCGGTGGGGGACCGACGCCGGGACCGCCGGGTGGGCGGTGCAGGGGGCGTCGTACGCCGCGACGGTCGCGCCGGAGGCGGTGCGGCGGGCGGTGCGCGACGCCCCGCTCGCGCCGGCCGCGCCCGACGTGCGGGCGCGCCTGCATGCGGTCGCGGGGGGGTGGGCGCACGTCGCGCCGGCGGCGCCGGAGCTGGTCGTCACCGGCGCGGACGGGGATGCGGTCGCCGTTGCGCGGACCCTGACGGCGCACGGCTGGACGGTGACGCTGGTCGATCCCGCCCGCGCGGCGGTGGCGGCCGCGGCGGACGCCGTCGAGGCGGCGGCGGGCCGCCGGCCCGACGTGTGGCCGTGCGACGCCCGCGCCCTCGAGGCGCGAACGGTGCCGCCCGGCGCGTGGGCGTTGGCGGCGTCGCACCGCCTGGAGCTGGACGCGGCGTTGGTCGCCACCGCGGCGCGCGACGGGGCGCGCTGGGTGGGGGCGATCGGGAGCGACGTGCGCGCGGGCGCCCTGCGGGCGGCGGCGGAGGCCGTCGCCGGCGACGGGCCGTCGGCGGTCCGGCTGGAGGCACCCGCCGGGATGGCGATCGGGGCGCGCGGGCCCGAGGAGATCGCCACCGCCGTCGCGGCGCGCCTGGTGGCCGACCTGCGCGCCGCCGCCGCACCGGTGTGGGCGGTCGTGCCGGCCGCCGGTGCGGCGACGCGCATGGGCGCGTGGGCCGGACCCGGCAAGCCGCTGCTGCGGGACGGGGCGGGGGAGAGCCTCCTCGCGCGCGCCGTTCGCCTCGCGGAGGCGACGTGCGACGGCACCGTCGTCGTGGCGCAGACGGCGTCGGCGGTGGCGGACGCCGTCGCGCCCCCCGCGCGGCTCGCCACGGTGCCGGACGCCGGTGGGGGGCTGCGGGCGAGCCTGCGGGCGGGGGTCCGTGCGGCGCCGGAGGGGGCGCGGGTGCTGGTGCTGCTCCCCGACATGCCGGGGGTGGACGCGGCGCACCTGGTGGCCCTCCGGCGGGCGGCGGACCGGGCGGTGGGGGCGGCGAGCCGGTACCCCGACGGCCGGCTCGGGGCGCCGGCCGTCCTGCCCGCGCCGCTCGTGGCGCGCCTCCGCGGGGAGGGGGACGGCGTCGTGCCCACCGGTGGGGGGACGCCCGATCGCGGTCTTGCGGCGGACCTGGCGGCGATCGAGGGGGTGGCGGCGGTCGCGCTGGCGGATGCGGGCGACGTCGACGCGCCCGCCGACGCCCAGGCGCGGGGGTTGGCTCCGGGGCCCGACGGCCCCATCGGACCCCGCGAAGGGACCACGAGGGGCCGCGAATCCACGCCGAACCCCCTCGCGACGGAGGGTTCGCTGCAACCCCTTGACGAATGACGTATACCGGGGTATCTTTTCCTTTATAGACGCAAGCGCAGGACCCGCCGCCGCGGGTCTTTTTTCATGGGTCCTCGTTCATGGGTCCTCGCTCATGGGCCTCGTTCGTCGGGCCCTCGTTCATGGCCCCCGTGCTCGACCCCTCGTTCATGCGGCCCCGTACCTGGGGCGTGGTTCATGACGCCTCGTTCCTCAGGCTCTCGGTTCGGCGTCCCGGTCGCCTCCCACGGCTCGCGTCCCCGCCCGGGTCCCCCGAGCCCCGCCGTCCCCGGTCCCCCGTGCGTTGGTGGCGGGACCGCACCCGACCTGAGGTCGCGCGGGGGCGCCCGCACGGCGGGGCGGCCGGCGTCCGGTCCGCACGGCGGCACGGTCCATCGATCGGGCGCGGTGGACGGGTGCGCGCGTCCACGCCGGTCCGGGGGGCGGACCGGCCCGACGTCGGGCGCTTGGGGGGCGCCGTTCCGCCGGTTTCACGGCGGATTCGGGCCGGTTGGGGCCCTGCGAACGCCGGACGCATGCAACCCCTTGACGAATGCCGCATATCGTCGTATTCTCTGAAGCATCAAACCAAGAGCACCGGTCGCCCGCTTCGGCGGGTTTTTTCGTGCCGTTCGCCGGGAGCCGAATCCCCCCGGATCGACCCCCTGATCGTTCCCCGGCGCTCGCGCCGTTCGACGCCACCCGACGCCGTCGATCCCTAGCCGGACGCCTCCGGGCGTCCGTCGTCCACGCCGCTCGACGCCGCGTCCAGGAACGCCGACCACGTCGCGCGGTCGGGGAGCGCGGGGATCGCCCCGGGCTGCGTCGTCGTGAGCGCCGCGTAGGCGTTCGCGCCGTACAGCGCCGCCTCCAGCGCCGCGCGGTCGCCGGCGAGGTCCGCGTTCTCGCTCCACGCCGCCAAGAGCGCCGCGACGAAGGCGTCCCCCGCCCCGGTCGTGTCGACCGGCGTCACCCGCACCCCCGGCACGTGGCCGGCGTCGTTCGGCGTGAACCAGTCGACCCCCGCCGCGCCGCGCGTCACGACCAACAACGCCAGGTCGTCGTGCCACAGCGTGCGGGCCGCGTCGGCGTCGGTCCCTCCCGTCAGGAACGCCAGTTCGTCCTCGGCCACCTTGATCACGTGCGCGCGGTCCCACACCGACCGGATGCCGGCGCGCGCCGCGTCCGCGTCGGGCCACAACGCCAGGCGCAGGTTCGGGTCGTAACTGATGGTCGCGCCGCCCGCCCGTGCGGCGTCGATCGCGGCGAGCGTCGCGCTGCGCGACGGCTCCTGGATCAGGCTGATGCTGCCGTGATGCAGGACGTCGGTGTGCGCCAACGCCTCGCGGTCGAGGTCCTCGCTGCGGTGCAGCTGGTCGGCGGAGGGGTGGCGGTAGAACAGGAAGTCGCGCTCGCCGTCGGCGTCGAGCGACACGAAGGCGAGGGCGGTTCGGGCGGTCGCGTCGAACCGCAGCTGCGCCACGTCCACGCCCGCGTCGCGAAGCACGCCCGCGAGCCAGTGCCCGAAGGCGTCGTCGCCGACCTTCCCGACGAAGCCCGACGCGACCCCCAACCGGGCGACGCCCACCGCGACGTTGGCGGGCGCACCGCCCGCCGCTTTGACGAACCGTTCCGCGTCGGCGACGGTGACGCCGGTCCGGTCCGGCACGAAGTCGATCAGCAGCTCCCCGAGGGTCAGAACGCGGGCCATGCCCCCAGGGTAGCGCGCACGTCCCGCGGGGCGGCCGGCGGGACGTTCGTCCGTGGTAGAACGTCGCACGAGATGCCCGATTCCGACGCCTCGGACCCGCCCCTCCACGGCTCGAGCCTGGCGTTCGCCGAAGACATGTACGTCGCCTACCTCCGGGACCCCGCCGCGGTCCCCGAGGCCTGGCGGCGCTACTTCGACGACGCCGGCGCCCCCGAGGGCGGCCTACGCGGCCGCCCCGACCTCGGGCCCACGTTCCTCCCCCGCAGCGTCTTCCGCGGGCCCCCGCGGGCCGGTGGGGACGGCGCGAGCGACCTGCAGCACCGCGCCGACAAACTGACCCGCAACTACCGCGTCCTCGGCCACCGCGTCGCCCACCTCGACCCCCTCGCCGAGGACGCCTCGACGCCGGACCCCAACGGCGTGCACGAACTCGACCCCGCGACGTACGGCTTCACCGACGCCGACATGGACGCCCCCGTCCTGGCGTCCGGCGTCGCGGGCGCCGACACGCTCGGGGGGCTGATCGACGGGCTGCGCGAGACGTACACCCGCGCGATCGGTGCGCAGTTCATGCACATCGACGACCTGGCGATGCGGACGTTCCTGCGCGACCGCATGGAGGCGACCCGCAACCGCCTGACGTTGTCGCGCGAGACGCAGCTGCGCATCCTCACGAAGCTGACCGACGCGGAGATCTTCGAGCACTTCATCCAGAAGAAGTACGTCGGCGCCAAGAGCTTCAGCCTCGAGGGCGGCGAGACGCTGATCCCGCTCCTGGACCAGGCGATCGAGAAGGCCGGCCGCCAGGGGGTCCGCGAGATCGTCCTCGGCATGGCGCACCGCGGCCGCCTCAACGTCCTCGCGAACATCATGGGCAAGAGCCCCCGCACGATCTTCCGCGAGTTCGACGACGTCGACCCCGAGATGCACCGCAGCAGCGGCGACGTCAAGTACCACCTCGGGTACTCGAGCGACTGGACGACGGAGACCGGCGAGACCGTCCACCTCTCGCTCGCCTTCAACCCCAGCCACCTGGAGTTCGTCAATCCGGTCGTGCTGGGTCGCGTCCGCGCCAAGCAGGACCGGGTCGGCGACACCCGCCGCGTGCGCGGCATGCCGATCCTGATCCACGGCGACGCGGCGTTCATCGGCGAAGGGATCGTGCAGGAGACGCTGAACCTGTCCGACCTCGAGCCCTACCGGGTGGGCGGCGCGCTGCACGTCATCGTCAACAACCAACTCGGCTTCACGACCGACGCGGAGCAGAGCCGCAGCACCCCGTACGCCAGCGACGTCGCGAAGATGCTGCAGGCCCCCATCCTGCACGTCAACGGCGAGGATCCCGAAGCGGTCGCGCAGGTCATCGAACTCGCGATGGACTTCCGCGAGCGCTTCCAGCGCGACGTCGTGATCGACATGTACTGCTACCGCCGGCACGGCCACAACGAGGGGGACGAACCCGGCTTCACGCAACCCGAGATGTACGACGTCATCAAACGCCGCACGTCGGTCCGCGAGGCGTACCTCGAGCGGCTGTTGGCGATCGGCGAGGTGACGCGCGAGGAGGCGGACGCGATCGCGGAGGCCCGCCGCGAGCACCTCGAGGGGGAACTGTCGGTCGCGCGCAGCGACGACTTCCAACTGCACTACTCGCACGGCGAGGGGGTGTGGGGCCCCTACGCCGGCGGTGACGACGGCGACGTGCCCGACGTCGATACCGGCGTGGACGCCGCCACCGCCGCGCGCCTCCTGCACGCGACCGCGACGGTCCCCGACGACTTCACGCCGCACCCGAAGATCGCGCGGGCGTTGCAGGCCCGCCGCCGCATGGCGGACGGCGAAGCGCCCCTCGACTGGGCGGCCGGCGAGGCGCTGGCGTTCGCCAGCCTCGCCGCCGACGGCGTCCGCGTCCGCCTGACCGGCCAGGACAGCGAACGCGGGACGTTCTCGCACCGGCACGCCGTCCTGCACCACCGCAACGACGCGCGCACGTACGTGCCCCTCGCGCACGTCGCGGAGGACCAGGGCCCCGTCGAGATCGCCAACAGCCCCCTCAGCGAGGCGGGCGTCCTCGGGTTCGAGTACGGCTACAGCCTCGACGCGCCCGACGCGCTCGTGGCGTGGGAGGCGCAGTTCGGCGACTTCGTGAACGCCGCGCAGGTCATCATCGACCAGTTCATCGCGTCGGGCGAGGACAAGTGGAACCGCCTGTCCGGCCTCGTGATGCTGCTCCCGCACGGCTACGAGGGGCAGGGCCCCGAGCACTCCTCGGCGCGCCTCGAGCGCTTCCTGCAGCTCGCGGCGGAGGACAACCTGCAGGTCACCTACCCCACGACGCCCGCGCAGATCTTCCACCTGCTGCGCCGCCAGGTGCTGCGCCCCTGGCGCAAGCCGCTCGTCGTCATGACGCCCAAGAGCCTGCTGCGCTCGCCCGACGCGACGTCGCCCCTCGAGGACCTCACGCACGGCCGCTTCCAGCGGGTGATGGACGACGGCGCGTTCGCCACGAAGAGCGCCGCGAAGCGCGTCAAGCGCATCCTGCTCTGCAGCGGCAAGGTCGCGCACGACCTCGTCGCCGAACGCGAGCGGCGCGGTCGCGACGACGTCGCCATCCTGCGCCTCGAGCAGCTGTACCCCCGCCCCGACGCCGCCCTCGCCGAGGTGCTCGCGCGCTACCCCAAGCGCGCCCCCCTGCGCTGGGTGCAGGAGGAACCGGCGAACATGGGCGCCTGGAGTTTCCTGCGCACCGCCTGGGGGAGCGAGGCGTTCGGGCGTCGCTTCGACGGCGTCCTCCGGCCCGCCTCCGCGAGCCCCGCCACCGGGTCGGGCACCAGCCACAAACTCGAGCAGGAGGAGCTCCTGCACGCCGCCTTCGAGGACGACGCGTGAGCCCGACCGGTCGCGCGCCGCACCCATCCACCCCCGCACGCATGCGCCCGTTCCCGGCCCCGGGAGGGAGTGAACGATGACCGACGTCAAGGTGCCCTCCGTGGGCGAATCGATCACCGAGGTGTTCCTCGGCGCTTGGCTGAAGCAGCCGGGTGACGCCGTCGCCAAGGACGAACCGCTCGTCGAGGTGGAGACCGACAAGGCCACCCTCGAGGTGCCCGCCCCCGAGGCGGGCGTCCTGGGCGAGATCCTCGCGGAGGAGGGCGCGACGGCGGAGGTCGGGCAGGTCATCGCCCGCATCGACGAGACCGCCACCGCGGGCGCCGCCCCGGCCGCCGACGCCCCCGCCGAGCCCACCCCCGCCGAACCGGCCCCCGCCGCGTCTCCCCCCGCCGAGCCTGCCCCCGAGGCCCCGTCGGCCCCCGCCGCGTCCGAGGCGCCCGGTGCGGTCATGCCGGCCGCCCGCCGCCTCCTCGACGAGCACGGCCTCGACGCCGCCCAGGTGCCCGCCAGCGGGCCCGGCGGGCGGCTGCTGAAGGAGGACGTCCAGCGCTACCTCGACGCCCAGGGGTCCGCCCCGGCCGGCGCGCCCGCCGGCGCGGCGCCCGCCGCGCAGGTCCGCAGCGAGGAGGCCGTCCCCATGAGTCCGTTGCGGCGGACGATCGCCCGCCGCCTCGTCGAGGCGCAGCAGACCGCCGCGCTCCTGACGACCTTCAACGAGGTCGACATGAGCGCCGTCATGGCGCTGCGCAGCGAGTACAAGGACGCCTTCGAGAAGCGCTACGGCGTCCGCCTCGGCTTCATGAGCTTCTTCGTCAAGGCCGCCATCGACGCGCTCAAGACGATCCCGCAACTCAACGCGGAGATCCGCGACGACGCGATCCTGTACAAGGACTACTACGACGTCGCCGTCGCGGTGTCGACGAAGAAGGGCCTCGTGACGCCGGTCGTGCGCGACGCGGAGTCGCTCAGCTTCGCGGAGATCGAGTCGACCATCGCCGACTTCGGGGTCCGCGCGCAGGCCAACCAACTCACGCCCGACGAGCTGACCGGCGGGACGTTCACCATCAGCAACGGCGGCGTCTTCGGCAGCCTCCTCTCCACCCCGATCGTCAACCCCCCGCAGTCCGGCGTCCTCGGGATGCACTCGATCCAACGCCGCCCGATCGCGGTCGGCGACGAGGTCGTCATCCGCCCGATGATGTACCTCGCCCTCACCTACGACCACCGCATCGTCGACGGCCGCGAGGCCGTGACGTTCCTGAAGCGCATCAAGGACGCGGTCGAAACCCCCGCCCGCCTGCTGATCGAGGTCTGACCCCATGGCGAACCCCAGCCCCACCCCCGACACGCCCGCCACGCACGACCTCGTCGTCATCGGCGCGGGACCCGGCGGGTACGTGGCCGCCATCCGCGGCGCGCAACTCGGTCTCGACGTCGCGATCGTCGAGAAGGAACCCACGTTGGGCGGCACCTGCCTGCGGGTGGGGTGCATCCCCAGCAAGGCGCTGCTGGAGTCCAGCGAGCAGTACCACCACGCCGCGCACGGCCTCGCCGTGCACGGCGTCCGCGTCGACGCCCCCACCCTCGACCTGGACGCCATGATGGCGCGCAAGGACGCCGTCGTGGCGGCGAACACCGACGGCGTCGCGTTCCTGATGAAGAAGAACGGCGTCACCCGCTACGCCGGGACCGGCCGACTGACCGCCCCGGGCGAGGTCGCCGTCGACGGCGAGGACGGCACGACGACCCTCGCCGCCGAACACGTCCTGCTCGCGACGGGGTCGCGCCCCGCGTCGCTGCCCGGCGTCGAGGTCGACGGCACGGTCGTCGTCGACTCCACCGGCGCCCTCGCCTTCGACGCCGTCCCGAAGCGCCTCGCGGTGATCGGTGCGGGCTACATCGGTCTGGAGCTCGGGTCGGTCTGGTCCCGCCTCGGGAGCGACGTGACGGTCCTCGAGTACGCCGACCGCATCCTGCCCGGCATGGACGCCTCGCTCGCGAAGCAGGCGCGCACGACCTTCACGAAGCAGGGCCTCACCTTCCGCCTCGGTGCGCGCGTGACCGGCGTGACGCGCAAGGGCCGCGGCACGACCCGCCGCGCCGTCGTCAGCGTCGAGGGCGGCGAGGACGTCGAAGCGGAACGCGTCCTGCTCGCCACCGGCCGCACCCCGAACACCGAAGGGCTCGGGCTGGACGCGGTCGGCGTCGCGACCGACGACCGCGGCCGCATCGAGGTCGACGACCGCTTCGCGACGAACGTGCCCGGCGTGTACGCGATCGGCGACGTCATCCACGGCCCCATGCTGGCGCACAAGGCGGAGGAGGACGGCGTCGCGGCGGTCGAGGGGATCGTCACCGGCGTGGCGCACGTCGACTACGACCTGGTGCCCGGCGTCGTGTACACCGACCCCGAGATCGCGACGGTCGGCGCGAGCGAGGAGGCGCTGAAGGCGGCCGGCACGGACTACGTCAAGGGGTCGTTCCCCTACCAGGCGAACGGCCGCGCCCGCGCCCTCGAGGCGACCGGCGGGAAGGTCACGATCCTCGCGCACAATGAGACCGACCGCATCCTGGGCGTGCACGTCATCGGCGCGCACGCCGGCGACCTGATCGCCGAAGCGGTCGCCGCCATGACGTACGGCGCCAGCGCCGAGGACCTGGCGCGGACGGTGCACGCCCACCCCACGCTGTCGGAGACGCTGAAGGAGGCGGCGCTCGCGGTGCACGACCGCGCGCTGCACGTGTGAGTTGGCGGGCCGGAACACCGCGCGACCGCGCCCGCGCTGCTAGGTTGACGGCATGACGCGACCCCCCACCGCCGCCACGGGCGCGACGCCGACCCAGAGGTCGGCCGGGCCCGCCGCGGGGGCGCCCGCGACCGTCGTGCCGCTGCCGAACGGCCACGCCGCCCCCATCCACGACCCCGCCCTCGCGCGCATCGCCGACAAGGTCCTGAGCGGCGGGCGGGTGACGTTCGAGGAGGGCATGACCCTCTTCGCGACGCCCGACCTGCCCGGCCTCGCCGCCCTCGCCGACGCCGTCCGCGCCGAGAAGGTCGGCGACAAGGCGTACTACGTGCACAGCCTCCGGCTGTCGCAAACGAACGTCTGCTACGTCGGCTGCACCTTCTGCGGGTTCCAACGCACGATGGACCAGGAGGGCGTCTGGGACATGGACCTCCCCGACGTCTGGGCGTTCGTCGAGAAGCACGCCACGCCCGACCTCGTCGAGATCCACATCAGTTCCGGCCACCACCCGAAACGCGGCTGGGACTACTACCTCGACCTCACGCGCGGCCTCACCGAACGCGGCTACCAGGTCAAGGCCTGGACCGCGGCGGAGATCCACCACTTCACGCGCATCGCCCGGCCCGCCGGCACCACCGCGCCGGTGTCGTACCGCGAGGTCCTTTCGGAACTGAAGGACGCCGGCCTGATCGCCATGCCGGGCGGCGGCGCGGAGATCTTCGCCGAACGCGTCCGCCGGCGCATCGCCCGCGCCAAGGTCGACGCCGACGGCTGGCTCGACGTGCACCGCACCGCGCACGAGCTGGGCCTCCCCACGAACGCGACGATGCTGTACGGGCACGTCGAGACGCTCGAGGAGCGCCTGGACCACATGATGCGGATTCGCGACCTGCAGGACGAGGCGCCCGGCTTCATGAGTTTCGTGCCGCTCGCCTTCCAGCCGGACAACAACCAACTCGCGCGGGAGATCGGCAAGACCGAGTTCACGACCGGCCTCGACGACCTCCGCAACCTGGCGGTCGCCCGCGTCGTGCTGGACAACGTCCCGCACGTCAAAGGCTACTGGATCATGATCACCCCCGAACTGGTGCAGGTCTCCCTCGGTGCGGGCGTCAGCGACGTCGACGGCACGATCTCCGACGAGCGCATCGCGCACGCCTCGGGCGCCTCGACCGAGACCGGCATCACCGAAGGGGAACTGATCCGCCTCATTCAGGATGCGGGCCGCACGCCCGTCAAGCGCGACGCGATCTACACCGAACTCGAGGTGCACCCCGCGCGCCCGCTGGCGTGACCGGCTTCGCCCCCACGACCGCTCGCGACCTGCCCCACGACCGGCGTGCGGGCGAGGAACGCCTCGGCGTGGTGGCGTACACGAACGTCGCGCCGCTCCATTGGGGCCTCGAGGCGTGGGACGAGGACGGGCACGTCGCCCGCTTCGTGTCCGGCGTCCCCACCGAACTCAACGCCGCGCTCCTGGCCGGCGACGTCGACCTGACGTTGATGAGTTCCGTCGAGTTCCTCCGCCACCGCCACACCCTCGCCGCCCTCCCCGACTTCTCCGTCGCCAGCCTCGGGCCGGTGCACAGCGTCACGCTGTTCCACCACCGCCCCTGGGCGGACCTGGACGGCGCCCGCATCGCGGTGACGACCGCGAGCGCCACCAGCGTCGCGCTGCTCGAGGTGCTGCTCGCCGCGTCCGGCGTGCGCGCCACCCTCGTGCCGCACGCGGATCACGACCTCGGCGCGATGCTCGCGGAGCACGACGGCGCGCTGTTGATCGGCGACGCCGCGCTCCGCGAGGGCGTCGCCCGCCGCGAGGTCGGCGGCGTCCGTCCGTACCTGAGCGACCTCGGGGAACGCTGGTACGACCTCACGCGCCTGCCGTTCACGTTCGCGGTGTGGGCGTACCGCCGCGACCGACCGCCGTCGGCGCGGATGGTCGCGAAGTTGCGCGCCGCCCGCGAGCGGGGCCTCGGGCACCTCGCCGACGTCGCGGCGGCCGCCGCGACGACCGCCGGCGTGACGCCGGAAACGATGCTGCGCTACCTCGCGAACTTCCGCTACCACCTGGGGCCGCCCGACCGCGACGGGCTCCTCGCCTTCGCCGCCCGGGCGGTGCCGGACGTCACCGCGAACGAGCTCCGCTTCGCGGAGCCGTCCCCCGCCGCCGGCCCGCGCGCCGCGGGCGGGTAGGGACCGCCGTGCCGCACGAGGGCGGTGCCCACCTCGAGGCGTTCCCGGGGCGCCCGTCGCCGCTCGGGGCGACGTGGGACGGCGCCGGCGTGAACTTCGCGCTGTACGCCGCGCACGCCGACGCGGTGACGCTCGTGTTGTTCGACGACCCCGGCGACGCCGCCCCCGCCGCGGAGGTCCCCCTGCGCGAACGCACCGGCCCGGTGTGGCACGGTTACCTGCCGCAGCGCCGCCCGGGCCAGCTGTACGGCTACCGGGTGGCGGGCCCGTACGACCCGGCCGCCGGCCACCGCTTCGACGACGCGAAGGTGCTGCTCGACCCCTACGCCACGGCGTTGGGGCGCCCGTTCGCGTGGGAGAACGTGCCCGACGTGGACGCCCGGAACGACCGCGAGCCGGGCGTCGCGAACGACGCGTGGGCGCCGCTGGGGATGGTCACCGAGGACGCCTTCGCGTGGGGCGACGACCGCCCCCCGCACGTCCCCTGGTCGGACACGGTGCTGTACGAGACGCACGTCCGGGGCCTCACGCAACGCCATCCCGACGTGCCCCCGCGCCTGCGCGGCACCTACCTCGGGGCGGCCAGCGAACCGATCCTCGAGCACCTGAAGGCGCTCGGGGTGACGACGGTGTCGCTGCTGCCCATCCACGCCTTCGTGACCGAACCGGCGTTGCACGCCCGCGGCCTGCGGAACTACTGGGGGTACAACCCCCTCGCGTACTTCGCGCCCGAACCGAGGTACGCCGCGTTCGGGATCGAGGGCGCCGCGCGCGAGGTCAAGATGATGGTGAAGGCGTTCCACGCCGCCGGCATCGAGGTGCTGATCGACGTCGTCTACAACCACACCGCGGAGGGCGGGCGGGACGGCCCCACCCTGTCGTGGCGGGGGATCGACAACGCCGGGTACTACAAGCTCGATCCCGACGACCCCACGACGTACGTCGACTACTCCGGGACCGGCAACACCCTCGACGCCGGCAACCCGTTCGTGGTGCAGATGATCACCGACAGCCTCCGCCACTGGGTGGAGACGATGCACGTCGACGGTTTCCGTTTCGACCTCGCCTCGGTCCTGGCCCGCGAACTGTACGACGTGAACATGCTCGCGCCGTTCTTCACGGTGATCCAGCAGGACCCGGTGTTGAGTCGCGTGAAGCTGATCGCGGAGCCGTGGGACGTCGGGCCGGGCGGCTACCAGGTCGGGCAGTTCCCCTGGTACTGGGCGGAGTGGAACGGCCGCTACCGCGACACCGTGCGCGCCTGGGCCGCCGGTCACGACGGCGTGCTCGGCGACCTCGCGACGCGCGTCGCGGGGTCCAGCGACCTGTACGACCGGGGCGGCCGCCGCCCCTACGCCAGCGTCAACTTCGTCACGGCGCACGACGGCTTCACGCTGCACGACCTGGTGCGCTACGAACGCCGCCACAACGAAGCGAACGGCGAGGGCAACCGCGACGGGCACGCCCACCCGACGTCGCAGAACTTCGGGGTGGAGGGCCCCAGCGACGACGCGGACGTCGAAGCGCGCCGCGAACGCGCGAAACGCAGCTTCATCGCGACCCTCGTCACCTCCCAGGGCGTGCCGATGCTGCTGGGCGGCGACGAACTCTCCCGCACGCAGGGCGGCAACAACAACGCCTACTGCCAGGACAACGACGTCTCCTGGTACGACTGGGAGCTCGGGGAGGCGGAACGCGACTTCCTGGCGTTCGTCCGTCGCGCCCTCGCGCTCCGCGCGAAGCACCGGGTGTTGCGCCGCGCGACGTTCCTGACCGGCACGGTGGACGCGTCGGGCTGCATCGACGTCACCTGGTGGCACCCGCGCGGCGCGGTCATGCGCGACGAGGATTGGGAGGCGCCCGGCGCGACCGCCGTCGGCATGCTGCTGTGCGCCGAGGCGCTGCGGCGCGCCCCCCGCGACCCGTCGCAGGACCTCGCGCAGGAGGTGTCGGTCCTCGTGCTGTTCGCCGGCCGCCGGCCCGCCCCGTTCGTGCTGCCCCCCGAACCGGACGGCGGCGGCTGGCGCGTCGCGCTCAGTAGCGGCGACGTGGAGGAGGGCACCCGCTGGACGGCGGGCGACCGCCTCGACGTCGGCATCGACGGCGTCGTCGTCCTCGAGGCGGTCCCGGCGTGAGCGAGGCGCCTGCGACCGTCCACGTCCTCACCCCCACGAAGGACCGGCCCGGCCGCCTCGCGGAGGCGCTCGCGTCGGTCGCGGCGCAGACGCACGGCGCGTGGCGGGCGTGGGTGATCGACGACGGCGACGGCGCCGGCCTCGCGGCGGTCGACGCCTTCGCCGACCCCCGCGCGCGGGCGCAGGCGAACCCCGGCCGTGGGCAGGTCGACGCCCGCAACGCCGCCCTGGCGGCGGCGCTCGCCGGCGGCAGCCCGGACCGCGACGTCGTGATGCTGCTCGACGACGACGACGTCCTCCTCGACGCGGACCACCTCGCCGCCGTCACCGCGCGCCTCGCGCGCGGCGAGGCGCTCGTGCACCGCGGCGGCTGGTTCGAGTTCGAGGCCGACGGCCGCCGCGAACCGTTCGACCCCCCCACCACCGCCGCGTCGTTGCGCGAGGACAACACCGTCCTCACCGTCGGCCTGGCGTGGCCCGCGGCGCTGCACGCCCGCCTGGGTCGCTTCGACCCCGCCATGGGCAGCTACTTCGATTGGGACTGGATCCTGCGCGTCCTGGATGCCGGGGTCCCGCTCGCGCACCTGGACGGTCTCGGGGTCGGCTACCGCGTGCACGACGCGAACACGTCGGCGCGCAAGGCCGGCGCGCGGAGCGACGCGTTCGCGCGGTTCACCGCCAAGCACGCCCTCGACGTCGTCCAGAAGGACCACGTCGCGGTGCACCGCGAGCGGCGCGGCGAGGGGGCGTGAGGGTCAGGCCCGCACCGGCCGGGCGGCGTCCGGCGCGACGTCCATCGCGGCGACGACCGCCATGTGCGGCATCGTCAGGGCGCTGATCCACACCAGGTACGTCGCGACGTACCCCTCCACCCCGTCCAGCCGCGGCGCGGCCCACGCCCACAACCCGACCAGCACGAGGATCGCGAGGACCGTCATCGGCACCAGGTCGCGCGCGAGGCGCCCCCACCCGCGCACCGTCCGCCCCTGCGCGACGTCGCGCCGCTCGCGCGGCCGCAACACCAACAGCCGCACCAGGTGCCGCAGGGCATGCCAGAACAGGAAGTACACGCCGATCGCCAGGTAGGGCGGCACCAGCAGGAACGTCGCGACGAGCAGCGCGACCTCCGCGACGTCGAGCGTCACGCCGGCCCGCGTCGCCCAGGCGCGACGCAGCGTCGCCACCCACCCCGCCCCCGCGACCGCCAGGAAGGCGGCGGTGGCGAGCTGGACCGGTGCGGCGGCCGGGTCGGGCAGGGCGCCGCCCGCCCCGACGGCGGTGGCGGCGTGCCCCATCAGGCTCGCGACGACGTCGGGGTACGCCAGCACCGGCAGCGCGACCGGGAGGGCGCCGCGCAGTCCACCGGTCGCCAGCGCGTCGGCGAGCCCGAGGGCGCGGCGCCCGAGGTGCAGCTGCAAGAACCGCAGGTCGCCCTGCCCCCAGTGCGCGACCGTCGCGACCAGGAACGCCGCGAACGTCGCGGCGGGCGCGACCGTCCACGCCGCGAGGGTCGCGACGGCGAGCGCCAGGTACGCCCCGAGGAAGACCGTGACGCCCACCGGCGTCCGGCCCCACGCGAAGCCCACGCGGGCCGGGACGACGTGATCGAGCGCGCCGTGCGGCAGGCCGAACAGCACGATGCCGATCAACAGCGGTACGAACATCGCGGCCGCCGCCGCGTCCGGCGCGACGACCGCCACCGCGACCGCCGCAGCGACGGCGATCCAGCCGGTGGTCGCCACCGTGCGGGCGAGGCGGTCGAACGGACCCCCGTCCGGCGTGCGGCGCGCCGACGGGGCGGAGGAACGGGTCGTCACCATGCCGAGACGCTACGCCCGCGCGGGCGGCGGGACCGTGGGAGGCGGCACCGTCCCCCCGCACCTTCGTGGCCGCGGCCACCATGTGGGCGCGCCCCCCCATGCGAGCGAGCCCCCATGTGGGCGAGGTCCGCGGGGGCCGCGGGGGCTACAGCACGTAGCGGCTGAGGTCCTCGTCGCCCGCAACGTCCTCGACCCGCGCCCGGACGTACGCCCCGTCGATCGTGACCGGTCCCAGGTCGGTGCCGAACGCGACGTCCTCCAGCACCCGCTCGAGGATCGTGTGCAGGCGCCGCGCCCCGATGTCCTCCACCTCGCGGTTGACGCGTTCGGCGACCTCCGCGATCGCGTGGATTGCGCTCTCGTCGAACGTCAGGTCGGTCCCGTCGACCGCGAGCAGGTCGACGTACTGCCGGGTGAGGGCGTAGCGGGGTTGCGTCAGGATGCGCTGCAGGTCGGTGGCGCTCAACTCGTCGAGCTCCACGCGGATCGGGAAGCGCCCCTGCATCTCGGGGATCAGGTCCGACGGGCGGTTCGACGCGAACGCGCCGGCGGCGATGAACAGCACGTGATCGGTGGCGACCATCCCCAGGCGGGTCTGCACGCGGGTGCCCTCCACGACCGGTAGCAGGTCGCGCTGGACGCCCTCCCCGGAGACGTCCGCGCCCGCGGCGCGCTCGTCGCCGGCGATCTTGTCGATCTCGTCGAGGAACACGATGCCGCGGTTCTCCGCGCGGCGGATCGCTTCGCTCGCCACCTCGTCCTCGTCCAGCAACTTCTGCGCCTCGAGGTCCTGCAGGACCGTCCGCGCTTCGCGCACCGGGAGGCTGCGCCGTTGCGTGCTCGAGGGCCGCATGCGTTGGAACATCTCCTGCAGGTTGCGGCCGACCTCCTCCATGCCCGGCATGCCGAGCGGCACGCCGGCCGGCTCCTCGGGCACCTCGATCTCGACCGTGCGGTCCTCGAGGTCGCCCTTGCGCAACAGCGCCCGCATGCGTTCGAGCCCCTCCTCGGTCCCGCCCGGCAGGAGCGCCTCGAGCAGCGTGCGTTCCGCGGCGACGGCGGCCTCCTCGGCGACCTCCGCCTTCTTCTCCTCCTCGACGAGGGCGTGCGCCGCCTGCGCGAGGTCGCGGACGATGCCGTCGACGTCCCGCCCGACGTAGCCGACCTCGGTGAACTTGGTGGCTTCGACCTTCACGAACGGCGCGCGCGCCAACTTCGCGAGGCGCCGCGCGATCTCGGTCTTGCCGACCCCGGTCGGGCCGATCATCAGGATGTTCTTCGGGGTGACCTCCCCCTGGACGTCCTCCGGCAACGCGCGGCGGCGGACGTGGTTGCGAAGCGCCACCGCGACGCTGCGTTTGGCGGCGTGCTGCCCGATGATGTGCGCGTCGAGCGCCTCGACGATCTCGAGCGGCGTCAGGTCCGCGAGGTCCTTCGTGACGGCGGGCACCAGGTCGCCGCTCACGCGTCCGCCTCCCCGTCGGCCGCGGCGTCCGCGTCGGTCGGGACCGCCAGCACCGTCGCGCTGCCGCTCGTGTAGACGTCGATGTCGCCGGCGATGCGGATCGCCTCCCGCGCGATCTGTGCCGCGCTCAGGTCGGTGTGCTCGAGCAACGCCCGGGCGGCCGCCTGCGCGTACGCCCCGCCGCTCCCGACCGCCGCGACCGGCACGTCGGGGGCGACGACGTCGCCGGCCCCGGAGAGGCTCAGGATGCGTTCGGCGTCGGCGACGAGGAGCATCGCCTCGAGGTTGCGCAACGCCCGGTCGGTGCGCCACTCCTTGACGGTGTCCACCGCGGCGCGCATCAGGTCGCCCTTCGCGCCGGCGAGGTACCCCTCGAACTTCTCCATCAACGTAAAGGCGTCGCTCACCGCGCCGGCGAAGCCGGCGACGACGGGACCGCGGTCGAGGCGGCGGACCTTCACCGCGCCCCGCTTGACGATCTGGTCGCCGAGCGTCACCTGCCCGTCGCCCGCGAGGGCGCTCACGCCGTCCTTGTGGACGGCGACGATCGTGGTGCCGTGCATGCGCGTCATGACCCCGAGGCTACCGCGGACGCTTCGCTCGGCCCGCGCTCCGCGGCACGGGCTGCGGTACCCTGACGCCCATGCAGGCGCACCCGTACGGCGGTGGCTGGCTCGAGGTCGTCGTCGGGCCGATGTTCAGCGGCAAGTCCGAGGAGCTCATCCGGCGCGTCACCCGCGCGTTGATCGCGAAGCAGGCGGTGCAGGTCTTCAAGCCGGCGATCGACGACCGCTACGAAGCGATCGCGGTCGCCAGCCACGCCGGCCGGACGCTCGAAGCGGTCGCGGTGGACGGCGCGGACGACGTCGCGGCGAAGGTGGACGCGGCGACCGACGTCGTCGCGATCGACGAGGCGCAGTTCTTCGACGACGCCCTCGTCGACCTCGTGCAGGACTTCGCCGACGCCGGCAAGCGGATCGTCGTCGCCGGCCTCGACCTCGACTTCCGGGGCGAGCCGTTCGGGCCGGTCCCGACCTTGCTGGCGCGCGCCGAGCACGTCGAGAAGCTCACCGCCATCTGCCGCTGCGGTGCGGCGGCGACGCGCACCCAGCGCCTGATCGGCGGGCACCCCGCGCACTACGACGATCCCGTCATCCTCGTCGGTGCGCAGGAGTCGTACGAACCGCGCTGTCGGCGCTGCCACGCCGTGCCCCGCGCAGCGCGCGCCGCCCCGTTGTTCGGCGCGGCGGTCGGCTGAGCCCCGCGCCGGCGGCGCGCGGCACGCGCCGCCCGCTCCGTCGTACGCTGCGGGGCGAAGGGAGGGCTGCCATGCCCCACCGTCCCCCTCGCTCCACGTCCGTCGTCGTCCTCGTCGCCCTCGCCGCCCTGCTCGGGGCGGCCCACGCCCAGTTCGGAGGGGCCGGCCTCCAGCTTCCCCCGATCGACCCGTCGCAGTTCGAGGACGCGGCGCGCGTCGGGACGGTGAAGGGCAGCCTCGGGGAGGACACCGGCCCCTGGGTCGTCCTCGCCTCGGTCGGGCCCGACGCGCCCCCGCTCGCCTCGTGGCGGCCGGGACCGGACGGCGAGATCGCGGAGCTGTCCGTCGCCGCCGTCCCCGCATCGGGCGAGGGGCGCCTGCTGCTCGTGACGCTGCGCGTGGCGGAGCCCCCCAGCGGCTGTCCCTGCGTCTACCCCGACGCCGACCTGTTCGTCCTGGCGACGTCGCTCGAGGCGGCCGCGGGCGCGGTGCAGGACCTCGCCGACGCCGGCGGGGCGGACGCGGCGAACCCGATGGCGATGATGGGGGCCCTCGGCGCCATGGAGGGCATGCTCATGGGCGGGGGTGGCATGGGTGCGATGGGCGGCGCCGCCGTCTCGATGACGTTGGAGCGGTTCGAGGCGGTCGGGCCGGACGCCTACCGGATCGACGCGACGCTCACCGGGGAGCTCGTGAACCTGCAGGGGCTGCTGACGGGCGCGGGGGGCGTCGACGCGGTCGCGCCGATCGACCTCACGCTCCGCGCCGACCCCGTCACGCCCCTCCGCCTGGGCGAGTGAGCCCCACCCCGGCGGGCGGCGCCGGCGCGCCGACCCGGCGCGCGGCGCCGGCGCGCCGACCCGGCGCCCGGCGTCGGCGCGCGGCGCCGCGCGGGTCAGGGGTGGAGGCGGCTGCCGTCGCGCGGGAAGCTGCGCGCGAAGCGGACGTTCGGGAGGCCGACCAGCAACGCCGTGAGGCGCTCGAGCCCGATCGCGAAGCCGCCGTGCGGCGGCATGCCGTGCCGGAAGACCTCGAGGTACCCCTCGAAGCGGCGGGGGTCCATCCCGCGCTTCTCGAGCTCGGCGACGAGGACGTCCGGGTCGTGCACGCGCTGCCCGCCGGACGTGATCTCGGTCCCGCGGAACACCAGGTCCAGCCCGCGCGTCCCGCCGTCGCCGGTCGGGTACGTGTAGAACGGCCGGGCGGCCTCGGGGTAGCGGGTGACGAACACGAAGTCGCTGCCGTGCTCCTCGCGCGCCCAGCGCCCGAGGAGGCGTTCCGCCTCCGGGTCGAGGTCCTTGCCGCCCGACGTGTGGCCGTAGCGGTCGGCGACGAGGGCGCGCGCCTCCAGCAGCGGGATGCGCGGGAACGGCGCGTCGACCCACGGTGCTTCCGCCCCGAGCCGCTCCAGTTCGGGGGCGGCCCGCGCCCAGGTGCGCCGTACCATCGCGCGCAGGAGGCGCTCCTGGAGGTCCATGACGTCGTTCTCGTCGTCGATGAAGCCGACCTCGACGTCGAGGCTGAGGTACTCCGCGAGGTGCCGGACGGTGTGCGACGCCTCGGCGCGGAACACCGGAGCGGTCTCGTAGACCCGCTCGTGGACCGCGACCATGATCTGTTTGTAGAGCTGCGGGGACTGCGCCAGGTAGGCGCGTTTGCCGTAGTAGTCGACCTCGAACAGGTCCGCGCCGCCCTCCGCGCCGGCGGCGACGAGCTTCGGCGTGAAGATCTCGGTGAACGCCTCGTCGTCGAGGAACGCCCGGAAGGCGCCCACGAGCTCCGCAGCGACCTTGCTGGTCGCTTGCGCGTCGGGCGTGCGGACGGTGACCGCGCGGTACTGCAGCAGCGTGTCGGGCGCCGCGTGCCAGGACGCCTTGGGGAGCTCGACGGGCGGCGGTTCGGTTGCTTCGGCGAGGACGTCCAGGGCGTCCGCCTGCACCTCGTACCCGCCGGGCGCCTTGGGCGACGCCGCGACGGTGCCGCGCACCTCCACCGCGCTCTCGGGGAGGGGGATGCGGGCGTCGCGCAGGACGCACTGCGCGATGCCGGAGCGGTCGCGCAGCACCAGGAACCGCACCCCCCCGAGGTCGCGGCGGGCGTGCACCCACCCGCGCAGCAGGACGCGTTCGCCGTCGTGGGCGGGGAGGTCGCGCGCGAGGGTCCGGTGCGGCGGGACGGAGGCGGTCGCGGGGTCGCTCACGGGGTCGCTCACGTGGATCCTTTCGGGGAGGGGCGGTGGGGGCCACGAAAACGACCCCCGGGAGCCCCGGGGGTCGACGCACGGTTGCGCACGGCGTTACGCCCCGGGGTCCGACCTACGCGAATTGTCGTCCGACGCTCCCGCCGGGCGGGCGGGGCCGAACGTCGTGGGGCGGAGGGGCCGACGGGCGGACATGCGTGCGAGCGTAGCCCCCGCGCGGCGCGCCCGTCAACGCGCCCGCCGCCCCGCCGGTCGTTCGGTGGGGGCGGCGGACGGGTCCGGCGGGGCGGCGGCGAGGGCGGTGCGGACGGCGTCGACGAGGGGCGCGATGGGGCTGTGCGCCGCGAAGGCGTCGGCGTCGAGCCACGCGTGCGCGTCGTGCTCATGGCTGCGCACGACCTCCGGCACGTCGTGGGGCACGGCGCGGTAGACGATCACGATCATCGGTTCCCCCGCCCGCGTCGCGGCGTACGCGGTCCAGGGGCGCGCCTCCACCGCGACGTCGAGGCCCGCCTCCTCGCGCACCTCGCGGCGGGCGGTGGCGCGCGGCGCCTCGCCCGGCTCGATGCGGCCCGACAGCGCCTCCCACACGCCGGGCGCCGCCTCGGCGTCGGGGGCGCGGCGCAACGCCAGGACGCGGCCCTCGTGCAGGACCAGGACGGCGACGGCGGCGACGTGGTGGGCGGAGGGCGGCACGCCCGCCAGGGTAGCCCAACGGTTCCTCCGCGTCGCCGTACGCCGCGCCGCCGGTCAGGATGCGGTTTCGTCGATCCACGCCACCTCGTACGGGGCGAGGTCGCGGGGGCCGGCGGCGACCCGTGCGCCGGTCCGCAGGTCGCGGCCGGCGGGCAGGTCGACGCGCGCGCCGGTCCCCGCGAGCTCGTGGATGCAGGTGACCGGGTCGGTTCGCCCACGCCGGAGGTGCAGCACGCCGGGCGGGGCGTCGAGGACCGCGTGCGGTGCGCTCGGGTGGAAGGCCGGGTGGGCGCGGCGGGCGTGCAGCAGCGTCCGTAGGGCGTGGAGGATGCGGGCGCGCCGCGAGGTGGGGTCGTCCAGCTCGCGGTGGAGGGCGTCCGCATCGAGCTTCGCGCGGTTGATGGCGCGCGGGATCCCGGTGGAGCGGGCCAGCTCGGGGTCGCCGCGCGAGCCGAGGAGGCTGTGCAGGTAGATCGCCGGCACGCCGGGCAACGCCATCATGACGGCGTGGGCGGCGGCGAAGCGGTCGACCTCCCGCTCGATCGGTTCCTGGACGCCGGGCGTGCGCAGCGCGTCGAGGTAGTTGACGTCCAGCTCGTACGGGGTCGCGCGGCCGTCCGCTTCGCGCTTCCGGCCGACCTGCCCGCCGAGCGCCAGGGTGCGCTCCACCAGGCGGTCGACGGCGTCGGTGGGGAGGAGCGACTCGACGGCGCGCACGCCGATGCCGTCGTGGCTGGCGAGGAAGTTCAGGAACCAGGTCGCGTCGCTCGGGGTGCGCAGGTCGGCGGCCCAGCTGCGGAGCGGACCGACGTCGCCGCTCGTGAGGGTGTGGAGGAGGAGCGGGGGCAGCGCGAAGTTGTAGACCATCTGCGCCTCGTCGTCGCCGGACCCGAAGTAGGCGACGTTCTCCGCGTGCGGGACGTTCGTTTCCGTCAGCAGCACGACGTAGGGCGCCGCCACCTCGAGGACCGCGCGGAACAGGCGGATCAGCGCGTGCGTGTGCGGGTGGTGCGCCGACGGCGTGCCGAGCTCCTTCCAGAGGTACGTCACCGCGTCCATGCGCAGGATGCGGGCGCCGCGCTCGACGTACGTCAGGAGGACCGCCGTCATCTCCTTGAGGAGCGACGGGTCGCGGTAGTCGAGGTCCACCTGGTCGGGCCCGAACGTCGTCCACACCCACCGGTCGCCGTCCGCCGCCGCGAACTTCGTCAGCAGCGGCGTGGTGCGCGGCCGCACGACGCTGCGGACGTCGGCGTCGGGCGCTTCGCTGCGGAACCAGCCGCGGTGCGGGGCGTCCCCCCGCAGGTAGGCGGCGAACCAGTCGCCCTGCGCCGAGGCGTGGTTCACGACGGCGTCCACCATGAGGCGGTGCCGTGCCGCGAGGCCCTCGACGTCGTCCCACGTGCCGTAGCGCGGGTCGACCGCCCGGTAGTCCTCGACGGCGAAGCCGTCGTCCGACGACCACGGGTAGAACGGCAGGACGTGCACGGCGGAGACCGTGTCGGCGAGGGGGCCCTCCAGCCAGGTGCGGAGGGTCCGGAGCGGCGCTTCGCCGGGCCGCTGCAGCATGTCGGGGTAGGTGATCAACAGCGCGTCGCGTTCGTTCATCCGCGCTTCGGCCGGGACGGCCTCGCCCGGGTGGGCCGCGCGGAAGGCGGTGGCGAGGGCGAGGAGGTCGTCGGCGACGGCGTCGCCCGCGTCGCCGTAGAGGGCGCGCGTTTCGCGCCGCACGTCGGCGCTCACGCCGTCACCCCGAGCGAGGCGAGGGGGCCGGCGAGCGCCGCGCGGAGGGCGGGCAGGCCGAAGTGGGCGGCGGCGATCGCGCGGTTGGCCCGCGCAATTCGCGCGCAGGTGCCGGGGTCGTCGAGGAGGGCGCGGACGCGGGCGACGGCGGCGTCGTCGAGCGCCCCGTCGATCTCGACGAGGTCGAGCCCGACGGGGGCGATGTCGGCGACGTAGACGTCGTAGCGGTTGACGAGCGCCATGCGTTCGAAGGCCAGGGTCTCGAGCAGGGCGTTGCCGAACCCCTCGTAGAGGCTGGGGTACGTCACGAAGTCGGCGGCGAGGTAGGCGTCCTCCAGCGCGAAGCGGGTCGCGTCGCGGGTGGGGCCGAAGGCGTCGGGGACGTACCGCAGGTCGACGCCGGCGGCGTCCGCCTGCGCGCGGAGGGCGGCGAGGGTGGCGTCCCCCTCGTCGCCGGACGCGTGCGTGACGACGAGGACGTTGCGGGGGTCGTCCAGGCGGGCGAGGAGCTCGACGGCGAGGTGGATGCCCTTGCGGGGCACGACGCGGGTGGGTTGCAGGATCAGGCGCCGGTCGGCGTCGAGCCCGAGGGCGGCGCGCACGCGGCCGCGGATGGCGTCGGCGTCGGCGGGGCGCGGCGCATCGAAGTCCATGACGTTCGGTGCGACGGTGGCGTGCAGGCCCCGGTGGGCGGCGAGCGTCGCGGCGGCGGGGGTGTTGATCGCCAGGTGCCGCACGTGGGGGGCGTCCCACGGGAAGTACGTCGCGATCCAGGTGGGGGCGCGGGGGGCGGCGAAGCGGTCGCGTTCCCAGGCGTAGTCGTGCTCGTGGGAGAGGGTCGGGAGGCCGGTGGCGTCGACGACGTGGGCGAGGGCGCCGGCGAGGGGGAGGTGCATCGGGATCGCCCAGGCGTTCTGGACGACGAGGAGGTCGGGGGCGGCGTCGCGCACGACGGGAAGGATCGCATCGGCGAGGCGGTCGGCGGCGTCGGCGAGGTCGGCGTCGAGGGTGGGGTCGTCGGGGGCGTCGCCGGCGGGGAAGGTGCGTCGCCCCAGGGCGCGCGCCTCCGGCGCGCGGAAGTGCATGGCGGGGACCTCGACGGCGCCGGGGGTCTCGACCTCCCCCGCGACGTCGCGGCGTTCGAACCCGAGGTCGGCGAGGACGCGCGCGACCTTCGTCGCTTCGAGGGAGACGCCGTCGGTGCCGGCGAGGCGGGTGGCGAGGTGGACGGCGCGCACGTCAGGCCTCCGCTCGGGGGGTGGGCGCGCCGTCGGACCGCAGCAGGTCGAGGGTGAGGGCGGCGCTCCAGGAGAAGCCGGCGGCGCCGCCGGGCGTGCCGTCGCCGGGGTCGTAGTGCTCGAAGAAGCCGCGTCGCGCGACGAGCGCGAGGGCGTCGTCGCGCAGGCGGGTGGCGACGTCGTCGTGCCCGTAGGCGGCGAAGCCGTCGGCGAGCATCCAGTTGACGACGATCCACACCGGCCCGCGCCAGTAGCGGCGGGGCTGGAAGGGGGCGGCGTCCGGGTCGACGGTCGGGTGTCGGTAGCGACCGTCCGCCGCGCGGAGGTCGTCGGCGAAGGCGTCGGCGACGGAGGTGGGCGCCAGGCGGCCCCAGAGGGCGGCGAGGCCGGCGAAGCCGGCGTGGGGGAGGGGCCGGCCGGTGCGGGCGTCGCGGGCGGCGTAGCGGCCCTGCGTGGGGTCCCACAACTGCGGGTAGGCGGCGGTCGTGGCGGCGCGCCAGCCGTCGATCGCGTCCCGCGGTTCGCCGAGCAGGTCGGCGATCGCCGCGAGGTCGGCGTCGGCGCGGTGCAGGACGGCGATCAGGAACGGGTCCTCGACGCGGAAGGGGGCGTGCGCGACGACGGCGGCGTCGTCCCAGCCGAGGTCGGCGTAGCGCGCGACGAGCGCCAGGTAGCGGGCGTAGTCGTCGTCGCTGGGGCGTTCGGCGGCGGCGACGTGGGTGCGGTCGGCCCGCGCGAACGGCAACGTCGCGAGGGGCGGGACGGCGGCGAGGGCGGCGTCGAAGCGGGGCGCGTCGTCGCTGCCGGACTCCCACGGGTGGACGAGGCACGCCAGGCCGGTGCGGTCCGGGTCGCGGGCCTCGTGCCACCAGCGGTGCCAGGCGAGGACCGCCGGGTAGGTCTCGCGGAGGAACGCCCGCCAGGCCGGGCGTTGCTCGTCGGGGGCGCGGTCGTGCATGCGGCGCAGGCAGGTGGCGAGGACCGGCGGTTGGCTGAGGCCGGAGGTCGGGAGGCCGTGGGGGTGGCGTCCCGCGGTGCGCCAGGCGTCCGGGTCGGGGCGGTAGTCGCTGGCGCCGTGGGGGTAGAGGATGTGCGGCACCATGCCGCTCGACCAGGCGCCGCGCAGCAGCGTGCGGACCTCGTCGCGGGCGCGTTCGGGGGCGTGCGCGGACAGCCCGAGCGCGACGAGGGCGGCATCCCAGTTCCACTGGTGGGGGTACTGGCGTTCGGCGGGCTTGACGAACGTCCCGACGTCGTTGCGCGCCAGTTGCGCGCGGGCGGCGGTCGCGAGGGCGTCGGGGTCGAGGGGGGCCGGGTCGTGCGCGCCCGGTGCGTGGGGGGCGGGGGGCCGCGCGGGGGCGGCGCTCATCCCTTCACCCCCCCCGACGTCAGGCCGCCGACGAGGTACTTCTCGAACCAGAAGAACAGGATCATGATGGGGACCGTCACGACGACCGCGCCGGCCATCAGGAACTGGCGGGGGACCTCCTGCGAGTCGAGGGCGACCATGCCGCGCGACAGCGTGAAGATCTCGGGGCTGTCGAGGAACATGAAGGCGAACAGGAACTCGTTCCACGCGATCATGAAGACGTACAGGCCGACCGACGCGAGGGCGGGCAGGGAGAGCGGCAGGGTGATGCGCCAGATGACCCCGAGGCGGGTCGAGCCGTCGATCATGCCGGCCTCCTCGAGGTCCTTCGGCAGCGTCTGGAAGTAGCTGCGCAGCATGTACAGCGCGACCGGGAGGGTGGTGGCGGGGTAGACGACGAGGAGGCCGGGGAGGGTGTCGCGCAACCCCAGTTGGCTGAAGATGGCGTAGAGGGGGATGACGAGGACGATGGCGGGGAACATGTAGATCAACAGGATCGAGCGCGACAGCCAGGCCCGCCCGGGGAAGCGCAGGCGCGTCACGGCGTACGCGCCGAGCACCGCGAGGGCGAGGGTGATGGCGACGGTGACGATCGCGACGAAGCTGCTGTTGAGGATGAAGCGGGCGAAATCGAAGGTGACGAGAACCTCGCGGTAGCCGACCAGCAGCTCACCGACGCCGCGCGAGAGGTCGACGGCGAGGTTGGTGGGGTCGCGCAACAACGCCGCGCGGGGCTTGAGCGAAGCGGCCACCATGAACCAGAACGGCAGGACGACGATGGTGACGAAGAAGCCGAAGCCGACGCCGCGCAACCCGCGGAGCAGGACCCGCTCGCGGTCGTGCGCATCGACGCGGACGAGGTCGATGTCGCGCAGGCCGTAGCGGGCGGTTTGGCCCACCAGCGCCCACGTGAGGATCGCGGCGGGCGTCCCCCAGAACGGGTGGGCGAGGTCGAGCGGCGTCCCGCCGGAGAGCGCCGCCCAGGCGACGCCGACCGTGGCGCCGGCCGCCCAGGCGGCGGGGGCGGGGGTGGTCTTGGCGCGACGGAGAGCGCCGAGGGCGAGGCCGAGGACGGCGCCGGAGGCGAGGGCCCAGCCGAGCGGGGCGGAGGCGGCGCCGGTCGTCGTGAGGGTGGCGAGCAGGCTCCAGGCGAGGACGAGGAGGGCGCCGACGAAGGCGCCGACGACGCTCGCGAGGGCGAAGCCGGGCGGCGAGGTGCGCATCATTCTCCCTCCGGCGCGAAGCGGAAGTAGAGGACCATGAAGGTGGCGAGGATGACGAACAGGACGACGGCGACGGCGGCGCCGGCGCCGAGGTCGGCGAGCGCGAACGCCTGGTCGTACACCTGCACCGTGAGGGTCTTCGTGCCGGCGGCCCCGCCGGTCAGCAGGAAGATGTCGTCGAACTTGTTGAACGTCCAGATGAAGCGCAGCAGGAACAGGGTGGAGAGGATGCCGACGAGCTGCGGGAGGGTGACGTACCAGAAGCGTTGCAGGGGGCTGGCGCCGTCGACGTCCGCCGCTTCGTACATGTCCTGCGGGATCGCTTGGAAGCGCGCGAGGATGAACAGGAACGCGAAGGGGAAGTAGCGCCACGCTTCGAACAGGATGACGACCGTGAGGGCCATGGGGACGGCGAGTTCGAGGCCGAACAGGTCGATCGTGGCGGTGCGTCGGCTGAGGAAGTTCACGGCCTGCTCGACGAGGCCGTACTCCTTCAGGACCGCGTTGACGTTCCCGGAGAGGGGGTCGAGGAGGAACGCCCAGGCGAAGGCGGCGGCGATGACGGGGGCGACGTAGGGGAACAGGAACACGCCGCGCAGGAACCCCTTGCCGAGGAAGTCGGCGTGCAGCAGTTGCGCGGCGAACAGCCCCAGCAGGATCGAGCCGATCGTGCCGAACACCGTGTACCAGAGGGTGATGCGTAGCGACGGCCAGAAGTCGGGGGCGCCGATGACGCGGCGGAAGTTGTCGAGGGTGAAGGTGAAGTCGGTCAGGACGTTCGGGGCGCGCCCGCGCATCTGCGGGCGGCTGGCGAGCGGGTCGGGGGCGCCGGCCGCCAGGTAGGCCGGGCCGGCCTCGAAGGTGAGGTCGAGGTTCTCGCGGTAGCCGGCGTCCCAGGTGCCGAAGACGCAGGCGAGGTCGGTGCCGTCGACCTCGCAGCGCGGTTCGTCGGTCGTCAGCGTCAGGCCCTCGGGGAGGGTGTCGAACAGCACGACGTCGCGGATGGCGACGTCCTGCGAGCTGCTGCGCATCTGGTAGCGCACGACGACCTCCGCCCCGACGGCGGTCGCGTCGCTGCGCAGCCGTTCGCGGACGATCGGTTCGGGGGGGCGGAGGTCGCCGAGCTCGACCGGTTTGAAGGCGATCCAGAAATTGGCGAGGACGGGGAAGAGGACGATCGCGAAGACGATCGCGAACGTCGGGGTGAGCATCAAATAGGCGAGGCGAGCTTCGCGGGCGGCGAGGGTTCCGCGCACGGGAGGTCCTTCCTGGGGGGGCCCGGGGGCCGGCGGGGCCGGCCCCCGGGGTGGGCGTCACTGCAGGGCGGAGACGCGGCTCTGCAGGCGTTCGACGGTCTCCTCGACGGTCGCTTCGCCGTCGAGGTAGCTGCGGACGAGTTCGGCCATCACGCGGGTGCCGTAGAGGCGCGAGAGGAGCGCCCCTTCGCCCTGGGTGTACGCCCAGCGGTCGGCGACGTCGAGGCCGGCGACGATGTCGTTCACGACGTCCTCGCCGTACAGCTCCCCGAGGGAGGCGCGGCGGTCGACGCCGACGTCGAGGTCGCCCCAGCCGTCGACGAAGGCGGTGGGGGCGTCCGCCGTGCCGTTCCGGACGGGGAACAGGCCCTCGGGCGCCATCGACAACCACTCGAGGTAGGCGTCGCCGTCGAGGATCCACTCGACGAACGCCTGCGCCGCTTGCGTGTCGGCGTCGACGGTGATGCCCCAGTTCGAGAGCGACGCCCAGCCGGCGCCCTCGGGGTGGTCGGGCCCGGCGAGGTTCGTGACGATGCCGGTGGCGGCGGCGAGCTCGCGGCTGGTGGGGTCGTCGCCGATCGTGACGGGGGCGGCGTCGCGCAGGCCGGCCATCTCGTCGAGGATGAACGGCGACCAGACGATCATGGCGGCGCGCCCGTCGAAGTACAGTTCGCGCGACTGCTGCCAGTAGAGGTTGCCTTCGGGGCTGGCGTCGGCGAGGGTCTTGTAGAACTCGAGCGCGTTCGCGGTCTTCTCCGCGTCGAGGGCGATGCTGCCGTCGTCGTTCACGAGCTGCACGCCGTTGGCGAGGAAGAGGTGCTCGATGACCTGCATCGTGTAGTCGTTGTCGACGTCGGTGGCGGCGACGAACCCGAAGGTGTTCGGCGGGTCGTGGAGCGCCTCGACGGCCGCCTCGATCGCTTCGTAGGTGGTGGGGGGCGCCAGGCCGGCCTCCTCGAACAGGTCGGCGCGGTAGACGAGCAGCTGCGTCCAGCCGTCGCTGGGCACCGCGGCGTACCCGTCGGGGGTGGCGTTGAGCCGCAGCAGGCCCTGCGCGAACGTCGATTCGCCGAGCGCGTCGATCACTTCGCTGGCGGCGGTGACGTCGAGGATGCCGGCTTCGGCCCAGCCGATCGTCTGGCTGACGGGGTGGTAGATGAGGTCGGGCAGGTCGCCGGCGCTGAAGGCGGCGGTGATGCGCGTCGCGAGTTCGGACTCCTCGACGGGGATCACCTCGATCGAGGTGCCGGTCTGCGCCTCGAACTGCGCGGCGATGCTCTCCTGCACCTCCATGCGTTCGGGCTGGACCTGCGTGGTCCACATGCGCAGCTGCGCGAACGCCAGGCTGCCGATCAGGGCCAACGCGAGGGGGACGACGAGTCGTTTCACGGGCTTCCTCCTTCGTACCGTCGAGCCGCGGGGGGCTCGGGAGCGTGTCCGAACCGCGCCGGAGTGCGCGGGTTTCGGCCTAGTGGGGGGGTGGGGCGGTGGAGCCCCGCGGGACGAGGTCGGGTGTGACCGGCGCGAGTTCGCCGCCGGCGTCGGGGTCGAAGAGGCGGGCGGCGGCGCCGCGCCCGAGGGCGCGGCCCGGCTGCCGGACGGTGGTGAGGGGCGGGTCGAGGTAGCCGCTCCAGGGGAGGTCGTCGAAGCCGACGACGGACAGGTCGCGGGGGAGGGACAGGCCGCGCTCGCGGGCGGCGGCGTAGAGGCCGGCAGCGACGCGGTCGTTGGCGCACAGCACCGCCGTCGCGTCGCCCTCCGCGAGGAGGGTCGCGCCGGCGGCGCGACCGCTCTCCTCGCTGAAGTCGGTGTCGACGACGGCGCGGAGGTGGAGGCCGTGGCGGGGCGCGAGGTCGTGCATGGCGGCGCGGCGTTCCGCGCCGTCGCGGCGGGGGCCGGCGAGGTGGGCGACGTCGCGGTGCCCGAGGGCGGCGAGGTGGCCGAGGGCGGCGTCGATGCCGGCGGCGTTGTCGATGCGGACCTCGGGGATGCCGTCCGCGCCGGGGGGGCGTTCCGCCCCGACGTGCACGACCGGCGTGTCGCCGACGAGGTCGCGGAGGTGGGCGTCGTCCAGGTGGCTGCCGATCAGCACGAGGCCGTCGACGCGGCGGGCGACGAGGGTGGCGACGCGGCGCGCCTCGCGCGCCTCGTCGCGGTGGTCGGTCATGATCGTCGCGAGTTTGTCGTGCGCCTCGAGGACGTCCTCGACGCCGCGCGCGATGGCGGCGTTGAGGGGCCCGACGAGGTCGGGGACGAGGACGCCGACGACGTCGCTGCGGCCGGTGATGAGGCCGCGGGCGGCGGGGTTGGGGACGTACCCGAGGGTGCGGATGGCGTCGCGCACGACGCGGGCGGTGGGTTCGGCGACGGGACCGCCGTTCACGACGCGGGAGACGGTCGCCGTGGAGACGGCGGCGTGCTTCGCGACGTCGTGCAGGGTGGGGGGACGGTCCGGCATGGGCCTCCTGGCGTCCGACGGGGGACGACTGCAAGCGTTTACAAACTGTCGATGGGGCCACTATGGCGCACCGGCGCCCGGAATGCAAGCGTTTGCAGGGGGCGAGCGTCGCGCGCCCGGCGCGCTACCCCACCGATGCGCCGTCGTACGCCACGATCACCAGCACCACCCCGGCCGACACGTCGACGCGCGTCCCACCCCCGGTCGCGACGTTCGACACGCCCCGCCCCACCCCGCGCGGCAGCGTCGCGTCGTCGAGCGGGTAGCGCGCCCCGCGCACCCGCACGCGCGCCGCGTCGCCGCCGGCCAGCAGACTGAACGTCGTCCCGGCCGGCAGCGCCAACGCCAACGACCCGCCCGCCGCCACCGGGTGCACGTCCTGCACGCCGTCGAGCAGCGCCAGGTCGGCGCCGTCCTCCGCCCGCCGCGCCGCGATCTGCGCCGCGGCGAGCGACTGATCCAAGCGCCCCCCGAACGCCCCCACGACGAGGGTGCGCGACGCCCCCCGCGCCCGCGCCGCATCGAGCGCCAACTCCAGGTCGAGCGCCTCCTTGTCGGTCGGGAACGCCTCCACCGCCAGGCCGGGCCACGCCGCCCGGTCGGCGGCCGCCACGGAATCGAGGTCGCCGACCAGCAGGTCCGGCGTCACGCCCAGGGGGCGCGCGTGGCGCAGGCCGCCGTCGGCGGCGATCACCGGGCGCGCCCCCGCCACCGCCGCGCGCAGGCGCGGCGTGACGTGCAGCGACCCGCCGGCCAACACCAACGCCGTCACGGCGCGTCCTCCAGCGGCGTCCAGGCGGTGTCGGGGACGCGCAACCGCAGCACCTCGCCGGCCCCCGGCGGGGCGGCGGGCAGCTCCCGCGGTCGCCCCACCCAGCGCAGGTGCACGTCCGCATCGGGGTCGTGCAGGTCGAAGGCGAGCTCCTCCCCGAGCGGCGCGACGCGTTCGACGGTGAACGCCCGCCCGCCCGGGTCGGGCGTCAAAGCGTCGCTGCGCAGCAGCACCGGCCCCCCGAACCCCAACCGCCGCCCGACCGCCGCGGGGAGGACCTCGCGCACCCCCAGGAACGACGCGGTCCAGACGTCGCCCGGGGCGTCCAGGAGGGCGGCCGGCGGCCCGACCCGGCGGATGCGGCCGGCCCGCATGAGCGCCACGACGTCGCCCAACGCGAACGCCTCCTGCTGGTCGTGGGTGACGTACACCGCGCGCACGTCCAGGGTCGCGAGCAGCTCGCGCAGTTCCCCCTCCAGGTCCTGCCGCAACGCCCGATCGAGGTTGCTGAGCGGCTCGTCGAGCAGCAGCGTCCGCGGGTGCGGCGCCAACGCCCGCGCCAACGCGACGCGCTGCTGCTGCCCGCCGGACAGCTCGTGCGGGCGCCTCCGCTCCGCGCCGGCCAGGCCGACGCGGTCCAGGAGCTGCGCGACGCGGTCGCGGCGCGCCGCCCGCGACCAGCCGGCCTCGACCAGCGCGAAGGCGACGTTCGCGCCGACGTCGAGGTGCGGGAACAACGCGAAGTCCTGGAACACCATCCCCACCCCCCGCCGGCGGGGCGGGACCGCCGTGAGGTCCTCCCCCGCCAGCGTGATCCGGCCGGCGTCGGGCGCCTCGAGCCCGGCGAGGAGGCGCAACAGCGTCGACTTCCCGCAGCCCGACGGCCCGAGCAGCGCCACCGTCGCGCCGGCCGGCACGTCGAGGTCGACGCCGTCCAGCGCCGTCACCGCGCCGTAGCGACGCACGACGCCGCGCACCTCCAGGGGGCCGCCGTCGCGGTCGGGGGCGCTCACCACTCCCCCCGCCCACCGAGCCGGTCGAGGAGCGCCATCACCAGGCCGGTCGCCACCATCAACGTCACCGCCATCGCCATCGCCGCAGCATAGTTCTCCGCGCCGGGCCGCCCCAGCCGCTGGTAGATCGCGACCGGCAGCGTCGCCCACTCCGGGCGGGTCAGCACCAGCGCCGCCCCGAACTCCCCGAGCGACACCGCGGCGGCGAACCCGCCGCCCGCCACCAACGCCGGCCGGAGGGCGGGCAGATCGACGCGCAGCAGCCGCCGCCACGGCCCCGCCCCCGCCACCGCCGCCGCCGCCGTGCGCGACGCGGGGATCCCCCGAAGCGACGGCAGCAGCGCCCGGGCGACGAACGGCATGCCGATCAGGGCGTGCGCCGCGGCGAGCCCCGCGAACGTGCCGGCCCACGCCGGCCAGGCGAGCAGGATCCCGAGGCCCAGCGTGACGCTGCTCGTCGCGAGCGGCAGCAGGCTGGCGCGGTCGAGCCACCGGTGCCCGCCGCGGACGACGGCGTACGCGAAGGCGCCGCCCGCGAGGGTCGCCAGCAGCGCCGACACCCCGGCGAAGCGCAGCGACGTCCAGGTGGCCTGCCCCCCCGACGCGACCCCCAGCAGGTCGCTGGGCGCGAAGGCGGCGCGCCACCCCAGCAGCGTCGGGCCGTCCGCGCCGGGCGGCACGACGCTGCGCCAGGCGAGCGCGGCGAGGGGCGCGAGGGTCAGCAGGAGCGGCGGCGCGAGCGTCGCGACCAGCACCGCGACCCCGCCCCGCCCCGGGCGGGGCAGCGGCGCGCCGCTGCGCAGCGGGACGGCGCTGCGCGCCTGCAACGCCGTGTAGGCGCCCGCGACCGCCATCGCCACGACCAACTGCACGACGGCGAGGGTGGCGGCGACGTCGAGCTGCAGCGACCGCGCGACGCTGCGGTACACCTCCACCTCGAGGGTATTCCACGTCCCGCCGGGCGCGAGGATCACGATCACCCCGAAGCTGGTGAAGGTGAAGACGAACACGAGCGCGGCGGCGGCGAGGATCGCCGGCAGCGCCAGCGGCAGCGTCACCCGCCAGGCGGTCCGCAGCGGCCCCGCCCCGAGGGTGGCGGCGGCGTCGCGCAGGTGCGGCGCGGCCGCCTCGAGGAAACCGCCGACCATCCGTACGACGACGGCGTGGTTGTAGAACACGTGCGCCGCCAGGACCAGCGCGAGGGTGTCCATCGCACCGACGTCGAGCGGCGCGCCGGGCCCGACGAGCGCCAGGAAGCCGGCGCCGGCGACGACCGTCGGCATGACGAACGGCACCGTGAACGACGCCCGCAACGCCGCCTTGCCGGGGAAGCGGTAGTGGGCGAACGCCAGCGCGCCGGGGAGGCCGACCGCGAGCGTCAGGACGGTCGACAGGGTGGCCTGCAGCAGCGTCCGCCCCAACCGCTCGGCGAAGAACGGGTCGCGCACGATCTCCTGCAGCGCCGCGAGGGGCGCCGCGGCGACGCCGCGCGCCACGATCGCCAGGAGCGGCGCGAGCAGCAGGACGGCGAGGAACGCCGCGGCGAGGACCGCCGCGACGTGCCCCGGATGGAGGGCGCCGCGCCCCCTCACCGCCGCCCCCCGGCGCGCGGGACGGGCGTCCCGAGGCGGTGGGTAGGATGCCGCGTGCTCGCCTCGCTCTCCGTCCTCATCGACGTCGTCGTGCCCGTGTTCGCCGTCGTCGCGCTCGGCGCGCTCGCCGGCTCCCGCCTCCGCATCGACGTCCCCCCGCTCAACCGGACCAGCCTGTACGTGCTGCTGCCGTTCCTGGCGTTCCGCGCGATGGCCGGCCTCGACGTCGGCGAGATCGCGGTGGGGCGGATCGTGCTCGGGTTCGCGACGTTCGCCGCCACGATCTTCGCGGTCGCCTGGACGTTCGGCGCGCGCCTCCCGGGGCCCGCCCGGCGGGCGATGGCGGGCACGTCGATGCTCGGCAACGGCGCGAACGTCAACCTCTCCGTCGCGCTGTTCGCGTTCGGGGAGGCCGGCCTCGACCGCGCCGTCATCCTGTACGTCGCGACCGCCCTCCTGATGTACACCCTCGGGCCGGTGTTGTTCGGGGCGGCGCGGACGCCGGCGCAGATCGCGCGGACGGTCGCGGGGTTCCCCGTCCTGTGGGCGGCGCTCGCGGGCTTGGTCGTCAACCGCGCCGGCGTCGCGCTGCCCCTCCCCGCGACGCGGGTGGTGGAGCTCGTCGCCGACGCCGCGATCCCGGTGATGCTGTTGATCCTGGGCCTGCAGCTCGTGAAGACCGGACGCTGGCGCCCCACGAAGCGGGTGTGGGGCGCCGCGACGCTGAAGCTGCTCGTGGCGCCCGCCATCGGGTTCGGCGTCGGGACGCTCGTCGGCCTGACCGGCCTCGACCTGGCGGCGCTCGTGCTGCTCACCGCCATGCCGACGGCGGTGAACACCCTCGTGATGACGGTCGAGTTCGGGGGCGACCCCGCGCCGGTCGGGGAGACGGTCGCGATCACGACCGCCGCGTCGCTGCTCACCCTCCCGATCGTCCTGACGCTGCTGCAGCCCCTCCTCTGAACGGGCGCGACGGCGGCCGTCAGCGCACCTCGTCCGGGGCGCGCCCGCGCTGCACGACCTGCGTCCACTGCTCCAGCCAGCGCGCCTGGTTCGCCTCGATGCGCGCGGCGTCCAGCGTCGCGACCGCCGCCTCCGGCGGCGCCGGCGCGTACGCGGCGAACGCGTCGGGCAGCGGCACGTCGTCGCGGGCGGGGTAGACGAACATCGCTTCGGGCACCGCCGCCTGCGTCTCGGCGGCGAGCAGGAAGTCGACGACGCGGGCGGCGGCGTCCTCGTCGCCGCCCGCCAGCACGCCCGCCGCCTCGATCTGCCGCCAGGCACATTCGTCGCAGTGGAGGCTGCCGGTCGGGGCGGCGTCGAGCGGGGTCTCGGCGAACATCACCTCCGCGGCGGGGCTGGTGGCGTACGACAGGACGATGGGGCGGTCGCCGCCGTAGCGGGTGAAGGCGGTGTAGTAGGCGTCCGACCAGCCGCTCGTGACGCGGACGTCCGCGTCGCGCAGGTCGGCCCAGTAGTCCAACCAGTCGTACGTGCCGCCCTCCCCGAAGCGGGCGATCGTCGTCAACACGAACGCCAGGCCGGGGCTGGACGTCGCGGGGTCGGTGACGACCGTCTGCCCCGCGTAGGCGGGCGTGGTCAGGTCCCGCAGGTCGGTCGGGACCGCCAGGTCGCGTGCCTCGAGGGCGTCCAGGTCGTAGTTGAGGGTGACGTACCCGACGGTGATCGGCGTCAGCCGGTCGCCGGCGAAACGCAGGCCTTCGGGGACGGCGGCGAGCCCGTCGGCGGCGTACGGCGCGAACAGCTCGCGGGCGCCCTCGCGGGCGACCAGCGCGTCGTCGATGCCGAACAGCGCGTCGGCGATCGGTCGGCCCGCCGTCAACAGCGCCCGGTTGACCATCGCGCCGGCGTCCCCGCCGGACACGAGGCGCAGGTCGAGGCCGGTCTCCGCCTCGAACGCTTCGACGCGCGCTTCGGGCAGCGTGAAGGAGTCGTGCGTCACCAGCGTCACCGTCTGCGCGGCGGCGACGGGGAGGGCGGCGAGCAGGGCCGCCAGCAGGGCGGCGAGCAGGGCGGCGGCGGCCGGTGCCGCCGCGAGGCGGCGCACGGCGCGCGCGACGACGGCGGTCGGGGCCTGCGTGCGGGGGGCCGCGGGCCGGCGGGTGGGGGTGGGGTGGGGCATGGGGTCTCCCTTCCGGTCACCAGGGAAGGGAATCGATCGGTCACGCTTCCTACGCCCGTCCGAGCGGGGTCAGGTTCCGAGGGTGTGATCTCAGCCCGCGCAGCGGGCACCCCTGGTGACGGGGGCAGTGTAGCGCGTCGCGCGCGCCGACCGGGTGACGTGCGCCGGCGGGGCGGCGCACGGCCGTCAGTCGCCCGGTGCGGGCTGCACCGCCCCGGCGGGGCGGAGCCGCACCGCGATGAGGATCGTCGCGACGAACATCGCGGCGGCGGCCACGAACACCGCGCGGTAGCCGAGCTCCCCGCCGCCCAACGCGGCGGCCAGGCCGACGCCGACGAGCGGCGCGACGGCGCGGCTGCCGGCGATCACGGCGTTGTCCAGCCCGAACGCCGAGCCGACCTCGGTCTGCTCCGTCACGACGTTCAGCAGCGCCGACAGCGACGGCATCACCCCACCGATCGCGACGCCGGCGAAGGCGTTGAGGAGCAGCAGTTGCGCGGGGGTCTCCACGAACGCCATCGGCAGGTAGGCGGCGGCCGCCACGGCGCTCGAGCCGATCAACACCGTGCGGTGGCCGATGCGGTCGCCGAGCCGCCCGAGGCCGAACGCCGACAGCGTGCTGGTGGCCGACGCGACCCCGATCACCAGGCCGGTGAAGGTCGCCGTGCGGCCGTCCCCGGCGAGCAGGAGGGGGACGAACAGCGGCAGGATCGGCACCAGCACGCCGCGCGCCAGCCACGCGAAGAAGCGCGCGGCGAAGGTGCCCTGCACGCCGGGGGTGGCGAGGATGTGCCGCCAGTCGGAGAAGAAGCCGGTGAACGGCCGCATGGTGGTGGGCCGCTCGAACGCTTCGCGGACCCCGAACTGCACCAGGATCCCGCCGAACAACAGCAGCGAGGCGGTCACGACGTGCGCCGCGCGGTAGCCGAAGGCGTCCGCCATCACCCCGCCCAGCAGCGGCCCGAGGGCGACCCCGCTCATCAGCGAGGTCTGCAACGCCCCCAGCGCGAAGCCGCTGCGTTCGCGCGGCGCCTGCGAGGCGACGAGCGCGTTCGCGGCGCTGATGACGCCGGTGAGGACGCCCTGCAGCATGCGCAGCAGCACGAGTTCCTCGGCGCTGCGCACGAACGCCATCAGGAAGATGACCGCCGCCCCGCCGAACATCGCGCGTTGCACCATCGGTTTGCGGCCGAAGCGGTCGGACACCGCCCCCCAGAACGGCGAGGCGATCATCATCGTGATCGCCTGCCCGCTGAACACCGCGCCGGCGAGGAAGGTGAGGCTGAGCCCCCACTGCGACCCGAGGGCGTGAACGTAGTTCGGGAGGAACGGGAAGATCGTCGAGAAGCCGACGGCGGCCAGCAGCTGCGCGACGAACATCACCGCCAGCACCCGACGCCAGTCGCTGGCGGGTCGGGGGGCGTCGGGCGGGGCGGGCATCCCGGCAGCCTACCGAACGTCGGGGGCGACCCCCCGGACGTTCGCCGAAGGGGGCCGGCGCCGGGCGGGCGTCGGGGCGTGCGCGACGCGGCGTCGCGCGCCCCGCGATACCCTGCGGGCATGGCGACCTCGCACGTGTTCTTCCTCGCCCCCGTCGGGCCCGGTGCGGGCCTCACGACGGTCGCGATGGGCCTGGTTCGCGCGCTCGACCGCAGCGGTCTGCGGGTGGGCTTCCACAAACCGATTCGACAACCCGGCGTCGAAGCCGCCGCCGAGGACGACGGCGACGGCGGGCCGGAACGCTCCGGGCACTTCGTGAGCGAAACGAGCGACGTCCTGGCGGTCCCGGCGATCTCGTGGGCGCATGCCGAGGAGCGCCTCGTCGCGGGCCAGGAGGGCACCCTCCTGGAGGAGGTCGTCGGGCGCGCCCAGGAGGCGGCCCGCGACGCGGAGATCGACGTGTGGATCGTCGAGGGGCTCGTCGCGACCGCCGACCATCCGGAGCTCGACACCCTCAACGAAGCGATCGCGACGGCGTTCGACGCCGAGATCCTGTTCGTCGGCGCGTTGGCGGACGGCACGCCCGAGGCGTTCTCCGAGCGGCTCGAGGCGCTCGCGCAGACGTACGGCGGCGCGGCCGACCCGCGGACGCTCGGCGTGATCGTCAACAAGCTCGGGGCGCCCCCGGAACGCTTCGGGGCGGCGTTGGCGGCGGCCCGCACGCCGACGGCGGTGCCGACGCCGGACGAGTTGCGCGCGCGCATGCCGGTGCTCGGTCCGGCGTTCCGGTTGCTGGGGACGGTGGCGTGGGATCCGGCGCTCGTGTCGCCGCGCACCCTCGACGTCGCGCGGCAGTTGGACGCGACGGTCTGGAACGCCGGCGCGATGGAGCGCCTGCGCGTCGCCGACGTCGCGGTCGTCGCGCGGACGGTGGCGAACATGACGCACCGGCTGCAGCCGGGCACGTTGATCATCACGCCCGGTGACCGCGACGACGTCATCCTGGCGGTCGCGATGGCGGCCCGCAACGGCGTGCCGCTCGCGGGGTTGGTGCTGACCGGGGGGATCGATCCCGACCCCCGCATCGCGGACTTGGCGGAGGCGGCGTTGCGCGGCGACCTGCCGGTGTTGACGGTGCCCGAGGACAGCTACGTCAGTGCGGCGCGGGCCGCGGCGATCGACCTGGAGGTGCCCGCCGACGACCTCGACCGGATCGAGCGGGTGATGGACGGCGTCGCGTCGGCGTTGGACGTCGGTGCGCTCGCCGAGCGGATCGCGACCGATCGCGAGCCGCGCCTCTCGCCGCCCGCCTTCATGTACCGCCTGGTGACCGAGGCGCGCGCCGCGAACGCCCGCATCGTGCTGCCGGAGGGGGCGGAACCGCGGACGGTGGAGGCCGCCATCCGGGCGTTCGATCGGGGCATCGCCCGCCCCGTCCTGCTCGCGTCGCGCGAGGCGGTCGCGCGGGTCGCGACGGCGCGCGGCTTGGCGCTCCCGGACGGCGTCGAGGTGATCGAGCCGACGGCGCACCGGCGGGAGCGCTACGTCCCGGCGATGGTGAAGCTGCGCGCGCACAAGGGCATGACGGAGCCGGTGGCGCGCGAGCAGCTGCTCGACGACGTGGTGTTGGGCACGATGATGCTGGCGGAGGGGGAGGTGGACGGCCTCGTGTCCGGCGCGGTGCACACGACCGCGTCGACGGTGCGGCCGGCGATGCAGTTGATCCGCACGACGCCGGAGGCGAAGTTGGTGAGTTCGGTGTTCTTCATGGCGCTCCCCAGCCAGGTGCTGGTGTACGGCGACTGCGCCATCAATCCCGACCCGAACGCCGAGGAGCTCGCCGACATCGCGATCCAGTCGGCGGACAGCGCGGCGTACTTCGGGATCGAACCGCGGGTGGCGATGCTGTCGTACTCGACCGGCGATTCGGGGGCGGGCAGCGACGTCGAGAAGGTCCGCGCCGCGACGGAGCGGGTGCGCGAGCTGCGGCCCGACCTGGTCGTCGATGGGCCGCTGCAGTACGACGCGGCGTCGGTCGCCTCCGTCGCCGCCTCGAAGGCGCCGGACAGTCCCGTCGCGGGGCGGGCGACGGTGTTGATCTTCCCCGACCTGAACACCGGGAACACGACGTACAAGGCGGTGCAGCGCAGCGCCGGCGTCGTGTCGATCGGGCCGATGCTGCAGGGCCTGCGGCGGCCGGTGAACGACCTCTCGCGCGGCGCGTTGGTCGACGACGTGATCTACACGATCGCGTTGACGGCGATCCAGGCGCGCCAGGCGGCCGACCGGGCCGCGGCCGGGTAGCGCGTGGAGGCCGACCTGCTCGACACGTTGTCGTTCGCGCGGGTGCGCGCCGCGGTCGCGGAGCGCGCCGCGACGCGCTTCGGGATGGAGGCCGCCGAGGCGCTCGCCCCGTGCGACGCCCCGGCGGTCGCGGCGGAGCGGTTGGATCGCGTCGACGAGATCGCGGCGCTCGGGGAGCTGCCGTTGGGGGGCATCGAGGACGTCCGCGAGGCGGTGGCGGCCGCCCGGGACGGTCGGATGCTGGAGGGCGACGCGATCCTGCAGGTGGCGTACACGCTGGATGCGGTTCAGCACCTGCGGCGGGCGGCGGCGTCGCGGGAGCAGCCGCGCCTGGGGGCGCTCGCGGCGCGCATGGGGACGTTCGACGGCTGGTTGCGGACGGTGCGCGAGCAGCTGGACGCCGAGGGCCGCGTGCGCGACGACGCCACTCCGAAGTTGCGGGACGTGCGCAGGCGGTTGCGGCCGTTGCGCGGCCGCATCCGCAGCGCCCTGGAGGCGCTGCTGGAGCGGCACGCGAACGCGGTGCAGGACCCGATCGTGACGTTGCGGCGCGACCGCTACGTCATCCCCATCCGCGCCGAGGCGCAGTCGCAGGTGCCGGGCATCGCGATCGACGCGAGCGATTCGGGGAAGACGGTGTTCGTCGAGCCGCAGTCGGTCGTGGCGATGAACAACGAGTTGGCGCTCCTGATCTTCGAGGAGCGCGACGAGGTCCGCCGGATCCTGTTCGAGTTGGGGCGGGCGTTGGCGGCGCACGAGGACCTCGACGCGACGTTCGAGGCGGTCGCGGCGCTCGACGTCGCGTCGGCGTCGGCGCGGTTGGCGGAGGATTGGGGGTTGGTGCGGGCGGTCCCGAGTGAGGCGCACGACGTCGAGCTGCCCGCCGCCCGCCACCCGTTGGTCGAGGGGTGCGTCGCGAACGACGTGGCGCTCGACGAGGCGCGACGGTTGTTGGTGATCACGGGCCCGAACGCGGGCGGCAAGACGGTGCTGCTGAAGACGGTGGGGTTGGCGGTCGCGATGGCGCAGGCGGGCCTCCCGGTGGCGGCGGGGGTGGAGGGGCGCCCGCCGCGCCTCCCGTGGTTCGCGCGGGTCCGCGCGGACGTCGGCGACGAACAGTCGATCGAGGCGTCGTTGTCGACGTACGCGGGGCACCTGACGCGGTTGGAGACGATCCTGGCGGAGGCGGACGCGGAGACGTTGGTGTTGATCGACGAGTTGGGGTCGGGCACCGACCCGGACGAGGGGGCGTCGCTCTCGCAGGCGATCCTCGAGCGGGTGCTGGCGTCGGGCGCGAAGGGGTTGGTGACGACGCACCTGGCGCCCCTCAAGGTGTTCGCGTCCGATGCGGCGGGGGTCCGCAACGCCGCGATGCGCTTCGACGTCGACGCCCTCGCGCCGACCTACCAGTTGGTGGTGGGGCAGCCGGGACGCAGTTACGCCCTGGCGATCGCCGAGCGTTTGGGCCTGCCCGAGGCGGTGTTGGCCCGCGCGCAGGCGTTGTTGGGGCCGGAGGGGGAGCGCCTGGAGCGGCTGCTGGAGGCGCTCGAGGATCAGCGCGAGCAGCTGGCGGGCGCGCGCGCCGACGCGGAACGCGAGGCGGGCGAGGCGCGCGAGCGGGCGGCGTCGCTCGAAGCGGAGATCGCGCGGTTGCGCGCGCGGGAGGACGAGCTGCTGGCGGAGGCGGCGGCGAAGGCGGACGCGCAGTTGCAGGCGACGCTGCAGCGCGCGACGCGGCTCGGCAAGACCGCGGCGACCGACGAGGGGGCGGGCCGGTCGCAGGCGCTGGAGGAGATCCGTGCCCTGCGCCGCGAGGCGCAGCGCGACGCCGGCCGCGACCGCGGCCGGGCGCCGGCCGGAGCGGCCGGGGGCGGGGGGGCGGCCCCGTCGGATCCGCTGGTGCCGGGTCGGGAGGTGCGCGTCGCGAGCTACGACGCGCAGGGGCCGATCACCGAGGTGCGCGGCGACCGGGTGTGGGTGCAGTTGGGGTTGTTGCGCGTCGAGGTGGGGCGCGACGAGGTGGAGCTCGCGCCGGAACCCGAGCGCGTCACGCACGGTGGGGCGGCGCCGGACCCGTCGTTCGGGGCGGGCTTCGATGCGGAGTTGAACGTGCGGGGCGAGCGCGCGGAGGCGGCGACGGAGAAGGTGCGCGAGTTCGTGCTGGAGGCGCACGCCCTGCGGGTGCCGACGGTGCGGATCCTGCACGGGAAGGGGACGGGGGCGCTGCGCGACGCGGTGCGCGAGACGTTGCGGGGCGAGGCGCGCGTCGCGCGGTACGAGGATGCGGTGCCGTACGAGGGGGGGCACGGGGTGACGGTCGCGCACTTGGACGTGTGAGGGTGGGGGCGCGGCGGGGTAGCCTGGCGGGGTGAGCGACGAGCGTCCCCGCGCCGTGGTCTTCGACCTCGACGGCACCCTGATCGACAGCCTGCCCGACATCGTCGCGAGCTTCCGCGCGGCGTTCGACGACCAGGGCCTGCCGGCGCCCGACGCGGGGGCGGTGCGCGCCCAGATCGGGCGGCCGCTGGAGGCGATGATCGCCGCGTTCGCGCCCGACCGGGTGGCGGGGGTCGCGGCGGCGTACCGGCGGATCTACCCCGAGCGGTTCCTGGAGACGACCGCGCCGTTCCCCGGGGCGACGGCGGTGCTGGAGACCCTGCGGGCGCGGGGCCTGCGGACGGTGGTGGCGACGACGAAGCGGACGGCGATGGCGCGCGAGCTGGTGGCGGCGGTCGGCTTGGCGCCGTACCTGGATCACGTGCAGGGCACCGACGACCTGCCGGCGAAACCGGCGCCGGACGTCGTGTGGGCGGCCGCGGCGGCGGTGGGGGCGGACGCGACGTGGATGGTGGGGGATACGGTGCACGACCTCGAGGCGGGCCGGGCGGCGGGCGTCGCGACGTACGCCGTGACGTGGGGGACGCACGACGCCGCGACGCTGCGGCGCGCGGCGCCGGACGTCCTGGAGCCGGATTTGGGGGCGCTTCCGGCCTGCGTGGGGGACGGGCGTACGGGGCCGGATGGGGGCGCCTGGTAGCGTCCCGCATGAGCGCAACCGAGACGCAGTACGTGATCGACGCGATGGCGGAGGACGCCTGGCGGATGTTCCGCATCCTGGGGGAGTTCGCGCAGGGGTTCGAGGCGATGGCGGACGTCGGCAAGGCGGTGACGGTGTTCGGCTCGTCGCGCCTGGAGGCGGACGGCGAGGCGTACGGCAAGGCGCGCCGCCTGGCCGAGGCGTTGGCGGGCCAGGGGTACGCGGTGTTGACGGGGGGTGGGCCGGGGATCATGGAGGCCGCGAACCGGGGGGCGTTCGAGGCGGGCGGCCGGTCGGTGGGGGTGAACATCACGCTGCCGCACGAGCAGAGCCCGAACCGCTTCCAGACCGATTCGTTGGATTTCAGCTACTTCTTCGTGCGCAAGGTGATGCTGGTGAAGTACGCGACGGCGTTCGTGGCGTTCCCGGGGGGGTTCGGCACGATCGACGAGCTGTTCGAGGCGCTGACGTTGATCCAGACGCTGAAGATCAAGCCGTTCCCGGTGTACCTGGTCGACGTCGCCTACTGGCAGGGGCTGGTCGATTGGATGCAGGGGACGTTGGTGCGGGAGGGGACGATCCACGCCCGCGACCTGCACCTGTTCCAGCTGGTGGACGACGTCGAGGAGATCCCCGCGGCGATCGAGGCGTACTACCGCAGCGAGACGCGGGCGGGCTTCGAGGTGCCGAACGGGCGGGACGTGCCCGGCGACGGCGACTGACGGCGCGCAGCAAACCGTCGCAACGTTGCTTGGAAAACTTGACACGACCAAACGCAGGTTTTATCCTTCGGGTGTTCGGCGACGGGGGTCCGCCCCCGCGCCCATTCCACATCCAGGAGGGATTCCATGGCACTCGTTCGCATGCAGAGCCCCCGCACGTTCGCCCGCGACCCGATGTTCGACGCCGTCGACCGCCTCTTCGACCTCGCGCAGGGCACGACCACGCCCACCCCGGCCGGCCCCGACGTCGCCACCGACCTGTACGAGACCGACGAGGCGTGGGTCCTCGAGATGGCCGTCCCCGGCCTCGCCGCCGACGACCTCGACGTCGCCCTCGAGAACCGCGACCTGACGGTCCGCGCCGACCTGCCCGCCCACGAGGGCGACGACCGCCGCTACTGGCGGCGCGGCCTCCCGCGCGGCACCCTGAGCCGCACCTTCCGCCTCCCCGACGGCGTCGACGCCGACGCGGTCGCCGCCCGCGTCCACGACGGCCTGCTGACCCTCACGCTCCCCAAGGTGAGCGAGGCGAAGGTCAAGAAGATCGCCATCGACGCCAACTGACGACCCACGACCGTTCCCCACGGCGCGCGGCGGGCCCCCCCGGGCCCGCCGCGTCGTCGGTCGTCCCCCAGGCGCCCCGCCCCGCGCGGCGGCGGTAGGGCCCCTCGGCGTAGGCGCCCCCACGGCGTGGGGCCCGCAGGGCGGACCCTCAGAAGGTCAAGCCACCGTCGGTGAACGGCGGGAGGGCGTCCAGCCCGAACACCTGCGCCGCCACCGCGTAGATCTCCGGCGGCTCCATGCCCGCCCCCAAGTACGTCCCGTCCTCGCGCCAGATCTCCACGTGCGGGTGCGGGCCCGCCTCGGTCCCCGCCGCCGCCTCCGACGTCCCCGAGTTCCCCGTGAACCCCACCGTCGCCCCCTGCGCCACCCGGGCGCCCTCCACGACGCCCTCGGCGACGCCGGACAGGTGCGCGTAGCGGCTGACGAAGCCGCCCGGGTGACGGATCCACACCTGCCGCCCCCGCAACGCATCCAGCACGTCCGGCGGCGTCGACAGCGACGACGTCGCCTCGGCGATCAATGCGTCGTACGCCTCCTGCGTCAGCGGCGTGTAGTCGACGTCCGCCCGGATCACCGTCCCCGCCGCCACCGCCCGTTGCGGCGTCCCGTAGGCGATCTCGACGCTCACCGTCCCGTCGTAGAAGTCGAACCCCTCGTGCGTGCCGTTGCGGTAGCTGCGCGGCGCCCCGGGGAGGTGGCTCGCCCGCGACGACAACGTCGCGCCCTCGATCGGCACGACGTACATCGACGGCCAGCCCTCCGCGAAGCGGTCGCCGCCCCGCAACTCCGCGACCTCGTCGAAGCCGTCGCTCAACTCCTGCAGGCGCGCGTACAGCCCGCTCCCCCGCACCGGCGGGTGGTCCGCCGCCAGGTCCACCGCCCGGAGTCCGTCGGCGTCCGCCACGTGCGGATCCGCGCCCGCGTTCAACAGCAGCAGCGCCGTCCGGGCGCTCGGGGCGGCGTCCACGGCGAACATCAACGCCGTCCACCCCCCCGCCGACCGGGCGTTCACGTCCGCACCGGCGGCCAGCAAGCGCCGCACCACGTCGTCGTGCCCCGCCTCCGCCGCCCGCATCAACGCCGTCCGCCCGAAGGCGTCGGTCGCCGACGTCGGCGCGCCCGCCGCGAGGGCGGCGTCGACCTCCGACACCACCCCCGCGTCCGAGGCGCTCACCAGCACGGCGCCCGGGTCCGGCGGCGCGGCCGCCTCCTCGCCGCCCCCCCAGGCGGCGGCGAACCACCCGACGACCCCCACGATCCCCACGATCACGATCCCCGCGACGACGCGCATCATGCGCCCAGGCTACCCCGGCCGGACGCCCCACGCCCCACCCGAGCGACGGGGTAGCCTCCCGGGCGTGCGTCGCCCCGCCCGCCCCCTCCCGATCCGCGAACTGCGCGACCTCCTCGCCCTCGCCGGCCCCCTGATCGCCGCGCAACTCGCGCAGATCGGCATGAACACCGTCGACACCGTGATGGCCGGCCGCCTCGGGCCCGACGCGCTCGCCGGCATCGCCCTCGGGGGCGTGATCTACCAGTCCACCCTCATCCTCGGCATGGGCGTCCTCTTCGCCGTCGCCCCCCTCGTCTCGCAAGCGCTCGGCGCGGACCGCCCCGACGACGCCGGCCGCACCGCCCGCCAGGGCCTCTGGCTGGCGCTCCTGATGGGCGTCCCCGTCACGCTCCTCCTCCGCGAGGTCGGGCCGCTCCTCGGGCGCCTCGGGCAGGACCCCGGCACCGTCGCCCTCGCCGGCGGGTACCTCGACGCCGTCGCCTTCGGGTACCTCCCCGCCCTCGCCCTCGTCGCCGCCCGCGGGTTCCTCGAGGGGATCGGCGACGCCCGCCCCATCATGGTCGTCCTCCTCGCCGGCATCGCCGCGAACGTCGTCGCCAACGACGCGCTCATGTTCGGCCGCTACGGCCTCCCCGCCCTCGGCCTCGTCGGGACCGGGGTCGCGACCGCCCTCGTCTACACCGGCATGGCGGCCGCCCTGTACGCCTACGTCGCCCTCCGCCACCGCCGCTACCGCGTCCTGCGCGGCCTGCGCCGGCCCGACCCCGGCACCCTCGCAACGATCTTCGCGCTCGGCTGG
>CAJXOA010000013.1 GCA_913057685.1 uncultured Trueperaceae bacterium | reverse complement strand
CGCCCGCCGCCTCCGCGAGACGGGCCTCCAGCGCGGCCAGGTCGTCGGGGCCGCTCACGGGGTGGGGTCGCCCTCGTCGCGGGCGTCGCGCACCGTCAGGCCGGCGGCGCGGAGGCGCTCGGGGTAGGTGGCGGCCCCCTCGCCGACGACGCGGACCGTGACGCGCCGCGTCCGGCCCGGCTCCACCACCGACGTGGCCACCCCGACGATGTTGGACGGCGCCGCGACGCCCGTGACGCGCTCGAGGACCCCGGGGCGGTCGGGGAGGTCCAGCACGACGCGGGTGCCGCCCTCGCCGTCCCCGAGCCCGCCGACGAAGGCACGGAGGACGTCCCCGATCGTGACGATGCCGACCAGCCGTTCGTCCTCGACGACGGGGAGGCCGGACACCCGCCGGTCGGCCATCAGCGCCGCCGCCCGCTCGAGCGGCGCGTCGGGGGTCGTGACGTACAGGTCGGGGGGCACGACGTCGGCGACGGTGGTGCGGGCGAGCAGGTCGTCGAGGTCGTACACCGAGACGGGCGCGCGACCGCCGGGCGTGGCGGCGTTCAGGTCGCGGGCGGTGACGAGCCCGACCAGGCGTCCGTCCTCGACGACGGGGAGGCGCCGGAACCCCCCGTCGCGCAGGCGTTCCATCGCCACGAGCAGCGGCACGTTCGCGTCGACGGTCGCCGGTTCCGGCGTCATCGCGTCCCGAACCCACATGCACGGGAGGGTAGCACCCTCCCGCCGGGCGGCGTCCGCCGGCCTCGCGGCCGCCCGTGCGATGATGCGCGCATGCGCAGCATCACGATTCTGGGGTCCACCGGCTCGATCGGGACGCAGACCCTCGACGTCGCCGAACGCCGCGGCTGGCGCGTCGAGCGTCTGGCGGCCGGCCGGAACGTCGACCTGCTCGTCGCGCAGGCGCGCCGGCACGACGTCCGCGCGGTCGTGTGCCACCCCGACGTGCACGCCGACGTCCGCGCGGCGTTGCCGGCCCACGTCGAGGTCGAGGCGGGCGACGCCGCCCTCGAGGCGGCCGCCGCCGCACCGGTCGACACCGTCGTCGCCGCGATTCCGGGCATGGCCGGCGTCCCGCCGGTCCTCGCCGCCGTGCGGGCCGGCCGGCACGTGGCGCTCGCCACGAAGGAGGCGATGGTCGTCGCCGGTCCGCTCGTGCACGCCGCCGCACGGGCGGCCGGGGGGCGCGTCACGCCGGTCGATTCGGAGCACGCCGGCGTCGCGCAGTTGCTGCTCGGGGAACGCCGCGAAGCGATCGCGTCGGTCGTCCTGACCGCCTCGGGCGGGCCGTTCCGGGACGGTCCGGCCGACCTCTCGCGCGTCACGCCGGAGGCTGCGTTGGCGCACCCCACGTGGGCGATGGGGCCGCGCGTGACGATCGATTCCGCGACGTTGTTCAACAAGGGCCTCGAGGTCCTCGAGGCGCACGCCCTGTTCGGGTTCGACCTCGACGCCATCGACGTCGTCGTCCACCGCCAATCGTGGGTGCACGCCCTCGTGCGGTTCCGCGACGGTTCCCTCAAGGCGCAGGTCGGGCCGCACGACATGCGCCTCCCGATCCTGTGGGGCGTCGAGGAGGAGGAACGCCCGGCGTTGGACCTGGCGCCGTTCCCGCTCGAGGGTACCTGGACGTTCGAGCCGCCCGACCGCGCCCGCTTCCCCGCCCTCGACCTCGCCTACGAGGCGGGCCGCCGGGGCGGCGTCGCGCCCGCGGTCCTGAACGCCGCGGACGAGGTCGCCGTCGCGGCGTTCCTGGACGGCGACCTGTCGTTCGACGCCATCCCTCGCCTGCTTCGGCACTCCCTCGACGCGGTCGGGCCGGCGGAGGCGAGCTGGGACGCCCTGCGCGCCGCGGACGCCGACGCGCGGCGGGTGGCGCGCGACGCGGTCGCGCGCGGCGCCGTCCGGTGAGGGCGCCGTCGGTGCCGTACGGAACGGTCCCACGCCGCCGGCGTTGCCATACTGCGCGTGTGGAGAGTCTCTCGTGATCACCGCCGTGACGTTCCTCGCGATCCTCCTGACCGCCGTCCTGGTCCACGAGTTCGCGCACTACCTCAACGCCCGGAGCGTCGGCGTGCCCGTCCGCGCCTTCAGCGTCGGGTTCGGGCCGGTCGTGTGGCGCCGCACCTGGCGGGGCACCGAATGGCGGCTGTCCGCCATCCCGCTGGGCGGGTACGTCGACCTCCCCGGCCTCGCCGCGGAACGCGACGAGGACGGCGGCCTGAAGGCGCCGGAGGGCGGCATGGCCGACCTCGGCTTCCCCGGCAAGGCGTGGGTGCTGATCGGTGGGGTCGTCGCGAACTTCGTGCTCGGCACGTTGCTGCTGACCGCCGCCGTGACGGCGAACCCCAGCTTCCGGACCCTGACGAGCGGAACGCCGCCCGACGTGTCCGGCGCGGAGATCGTGGCGGTCGCGCCCGACTCGCTCGCCGAACGCGTGGGCGTGCAGGCCGGCGACGTCCTCGCGCGCGTCGGGGCGGCGGTCGACCCGACCCCCGCCGAAGCGGTCGAGGCGATCCGGGCGGCGGACGGCCCCCTGCGCTTGGAGCTGCGCCGCGACGGGGCGCTCGTCCCCCTCGAGGTGGCGTGGCCCCCCGCCGACGTGCCGGCCGGCGAACCGCCGCGCCTCGGCGTGCAGTTGGCGCCGCTCGAGGTCGCGACGGTCTCCCTCCCCGTCGCGTTCTGGGAGTCCGCGACGTTCGCGGTGACGGCGGTCCCGGAGATGGTGGCCGGCTTCGCGCGCGGCTTCGCGTCCGCTGCGACCGGCCAGATGAGCGAGGAGGTCGCGGGGCCGGTCGGCATCGTGGGGCTGGTGAACGACGCGACGCAGGTCGGCATCGCGCCGGTCCTGGTGTTGGCGGCGCTCATCAACTTCTCCTTGGCGGTCTTCAACCTCCTGCCGATCCCCGGCCTGGACGGCGGTCGCCTATTGGTCGCCGGCGTCGTCGCGCTCCGCGGTCGGCCGTTCCGGCCCGGCCAGGAGGAGGCGTTCCACCTCGTCGGCATCGTCGCGGTGCTGGCGTTGATCGTGCTCATCACCCTGCAAGAGGTCCAGACCCTGCTGTCGACCGGCTGACCGGCGCATGACCCCCGCGACGCGCGACGTGCCCTCCCCCGCCCCGTCCCCGGCGACGCTGCGCGCCGAGGTCCTGATCGCCGCGTACGACGAGGCGCCGCGCGTCGCGCGGGTCGTGCGGGCGGCCCGCGAGGCCGACGTCGGGCCGGTCACCGTCGTCGACGACGGGTCGAGCGACGGGACCGCCGCCGCCGCGGAGGCGGCCGGCGCGCGCGTCCTCCGGCTCGCGCGGAACGTCGGGAAGGGCGGCGCGCTGCACGCCGGCGCGACGGCGTCGGACGCCGACGTGCTGGTGCTGCTCGACGCGGACCTCGAGGGGTTGACGGCGGCGCACGTGCGGGCGCTGCTCGATCCCGTCCGCGAGGGGCGGGCGGGCACGACGCGCGGGGTGTTCCGCGGGGCGCGCGCCGCGACGAGCGGCGCGCAACGCCTCGCCCCGCAGTTGGGGGGCCAGCGGGCGGTCCGCCGCACCGCCCTCCTCGCCGTCCCCGACCTGGCGGCGGTGCGGTTCGGGGTGGAGGTCGCCCTCGAACGCAGCCTCCGTCGGGCCGGCACGCCCCCGCTGGACGTGCCGCTGCACGGCGTGACGCAGGTCATGAAGGAGGAGAAGCGCGGGGTGGTCGGCGGCGTCCGGGCGCGCCTCGCGATGTACGCCGACGTGCTCCGCACGCTCGTGCGGCGGTCGTGACGGTCGGCGGGTGGGTCAGTCGATCCCGAACTGGTGCGCGCTGAGCGCGAGCGCTTCGCGGACGGCGTAGCGCAGGCGGTCGTCCGGCACGACCGCCGCCGCGCCGCTGGCGTCCAGGCCGGCGCGGCGCGCGAGCGCCAACGACCGCGTCAGGTGCAGGTCGTCGGTCACGACGACGACGGGGCCGTCGCCGAGGAGCGGGAGGGCGAACCGGACGTTCTCCGCGCTGGTGGTCGCGCGCGTCTCCGCCGCGAGGGCGGCGGGGGGCACGCCGCGCGCCGCGAGCCACGCGACGCCGCTCGCCCCCTCGCTCGTGCGGTCGCCCGGCCGGGCGCCGCCCGAGACGACGATCCGCGCGACGCAGCCGTCCTCGAACAGCGCGCGGGCCGCCTCGAGCCGCCGCGCGAGCGCCGGGGAGGGCCGCCCGTCGTACTGTGCGGCGCCCATGACGAGGGCGACGTCGGCGCGGCAGTCCGGGGGGGCGGCGGGGGGCGCGAGGACGCGCGCGAGGTTCGCGGCGACCACGAGGGCCACGACGACCGGCGCGACCGCGAGGAGGCGCCCCGCGCGCGTACGCACCCGGGCCAGGCCGCCGTTCAGTCGTCGGTCCCGTCGGCGTCGCCGTCCAGCCGCGCTTCGACGGCGCGGGCGTGCGCCTCGAGGCCTTCGGCGCGGGCGAGGCGGACCGCGTCGGGACCGACGCGTTGCACGAAGGCGGGGCTGGCGGACACCAACGGCACGACCTTCTGGAAGTGCCGGAGGTTCAAGAAGCTGGCGTAGCGGGCGGTGCCGGACGTCGGCATGACGTGCGAGGGGCCGGCGACGTAGTCGCCCAACGCCTCCATGCTGTACGCCCCGAGGAACACCCCGCCGGCGTTGCGGACCTTCGGCAGCCACCGCCACGGGTCCTCGACGAGGAGGCACAGGTGTTCGGGGGCGTAGGCGTTGGCGACGTCCATCGCGGCGTCCGGGTCCTCGACGAGGCAGGCGAGGCCGCGGACGTCGACCGACGCGCGCGCCGCCGGTTCCGTGGCGAGCCCCTGCAACGCCCCCTCGACCGCGTCGAGGGTCGCGTCGAGGAGCGCCTCCGACCACGTCACGAGCACCGGTTGGGCGTCGAGGTGCTCCGCCTGCGCGAGCAGGTCGGCGGCGACGTGGTGGGGGTCGGCGTCGGGGCCGGCCAGCACCAGGGTTTCCGTGGGGCCGGGCAGCGCCTCGATGCCGGCCGCGCCGAACACCTCGCGCTTCGCCGCGACGACGTAGTCGTTGCCGGGCCCGACGACGACCGCGGTGCCCTCGACCGCGTCGGTGCCGTAGGCGAGGGCGGCGATCGCCTGCGCCCCGCCGGCCACCAGGACGGTGTCGACGCCGGCGAGGTCGGCGGCGAGGAGGATCTCGTCGGGGACGCTGCCGTCGCTGCGGGGTGGGGTCGCGACGACGATGCGTTCGACGCCGGCGACGCGCGCCGGGACGGCGCTCATCAGGAGGCTGCTGAACAGCGGGGCGGTACCGCCCGGTACGTACACGCCGGCGGCGTCGACCGGAACGATCAGTTGCCCCAGCGTCGCGTCGCCCGCCGGGTCGGCCGCCACGAACCCGCCGGTCGGTTGCCGGGCGTAGTACGCCTCGATGCGCGCGGCGGCGCGCTCCATCGCGGCGCGCAGGGCGGGGTCGACGCGGGCGGCGCCGGCCGCGCGGACGTCGGGCGGGACGACCAGGTGCGGGGGCCGTACGCCGTCGAAGCGTTCGGTGGCGTCGAGGATCGCGGCGTCGCCGCGCTCGCGGACGTCGCGAACGATGCGGCGGACGGCGTCGGTGACGTCGTCGTTCCCGGCGCGTGCGGAGCGTCGGCGGACCTCGCGGAGGGCGGCGTCGCGGCCGCGAAGGATGCGCATGCCTCGATTCTATCCGCGCTCGCCCGCGGGTCGCCCACGCGGACGGGGCGCCCCGGAGGGCGCCCCGCTTCGGCGTGCGTCGTGCGTGGTGGGCGGGTCAGGCGGCCTTCGCCGCGCCGCCCTCCTTCGCGACCTCGACGAGGTGCGCGAACGCGTCGGGTTCGCGGACGGCGAGGTCGGCGAGGACCTTGCGGTCGAGCGTCACGCCCGCGCCGCGCAGGCCGGCCATGAAGCGGCTGTAGGAGAGGCCGTTCAGGCGCGCTGCGGCGTTGATGCGCGCGATCCACAGGCGGCGGAACGTCGCCTTCTTGGCGCGGCGATCGCGGTACTCGTAATCGGCGGCGTTCAGCAGCGTCTGTTGCGCGATGCGGAAGCTCTTCGAACGCAGGCCCCAGTAGCCCTTGGCGGCCTTGAGGATCTTGCGGTGTTTGGCCCGACGAACGGTGCCGGTCTTGGCTCTCGGCATTCGCTACCCTCTCAGTCGTACGGCAGAAGCGCGGTGATCTTCTTCGCTTCCGCTTCGGAGACGATGAGGTCGGTACGGCCCTGCCGAATGCGCGTTCCGGACTTCTTGTAGTTCAAGTGTCGCTTGCCGGAGCGCATCGCCTTGACCTTACCTCGCCCTGTGACTTTGACACGGGCTTTGGTGCCCTTGTGGGTCTTGAGTTTCGGCATGCTGGTCCTTTCGTTGCGTCGGTGCGTGCCGCGCATGGTGCGCGGCCGTCCGCGAGTCTACCCCGTCGGGGCCGCTTCGGGGGTGGCGTCGTCCTGCGGCCCGGCCTCGTCGCCCCCCGACCGGGGGCCCTTGGCGTCCTTGCCGCCCTTGCCGCCCTTGCCCGCGCCGGCGTCGTCGTCCTTGCCGGCGGGCGCCTCCCCGGCGATCGGGCGGACGGTCATGTTCATGTCCATCCCGGCGATCTGCGGGGGTTGATCGACGGCGGCGAGGTCGGAGACGTCCTGCGCGACGCGCTGCAGGAGCTCCTTGCCGAGCTCGGGGTGGGTGCGTTCCCGCCCGCGGAACATGATGGTGACCTTCACCTTGTGGCCCGCCGACAGGAAGCGGCGCACGTGATTGACCTTCGTCCGGTAATCGTGATCGCCGATCTTGACGCGGAACTTGATCGCCTTGAGTTCGCTTTGGCGGGAGCGCTTGCGGGCCTCCTTCGCCTCCTGCTGCAACTCGTAGCGGTACTTGCCGTAATCCATGAGGCGCGCGACCGGCGGTTGCGCCCGTTCGCCCACCAACACGAGGTCGAGGTCCGCATCCCGCGCGCGCTGCATGGCGTCGCGCGTATCCACGATCCCGACTTGGGTTCCCTCCGCGTCGATCAGGCGTACCTGCCGAACCCGGATCTGATCGTTCACCTTCAGGTCCTTCGCTATGAACGCCACCTCCAAGGCGCGCCCGCGCTGGCCGGCGGGCACGGCGGGTCACCTTAGCAGGTGGGCGGACGCCGCATCAACGCACGCTCACGCCACGTGCGGACGCGCGGTGCGTTGGTAGGTTCACCGCATGGACCGCCTCCGCCTCGGGTTCTCCCCCTGCCCCAACGACGCGTTCGTCTTCCACGCCCTCGTGCACGGCCTCGTCGCCCCCACTCTCGATTGGGAGGTGCACCTCGAGGACGTCGAGACGCTGAACGGCATGGCGGAGAACGGCGAGCTGGACGTCGCGAAGGTCTCCTACCACGCGTTCGGGCGGATCGCCCCCGCCTGGTGGATGCTGGGCGCCGGCGGGGCGCTCGGTCGCGGCGTCGGGCCGTTGGTCGTCGCGCGCGACGCGCACGCGCCGCTGGACGGCGCGACCGTCGCGACGCCGGGCGGCCGGACGACCGCGAACCTGCTGTTCGACCTGTACGCCCCGCCCGGCGCTCGGCGCGTCGAGATGCGCTACGACCGCATCCTCGCCGCCGTCGCGGACGGCGAGGTGGACGCCGGCCTCATCATTCACGAGTCGCGCTTCACCTACCCCGACCACGGCCTCGAGCGGGTCGTCGACCTGGGCGCATGGTGGGAGGGGGTCAGCGGCACGCTGATCCCGCTTGGTGGCATCGCGATCCGCCGCGACCTGCCCGACGCCACGATCGACGCCGTCGCGCGGGCGGTGCGCGACAGCGTCGCCGCGGCGTTCGCCGATCCCGACGCCAGCGCGGCGTACGTCGCGGAGCACGCGCAGGAGATGGCGCCGGACGTCCGCCGTCGCCACGTCGAGACGTACGTCACGGAGCACAGCCTCGACGTCGGCGACGACGGGCGCGCCGCGGTGCGGACGCTGCTGGACCGCGCCGCCGACCGCGGTCGCATCGCCCCCCCACCCGAGGCGTTGTTCTGGCCCACCCCCACCCCGTGAACGCCGGGCCGCGCGGCGGGTGGGCGCGCTACGCGCCGGACGCGTTCCTCGCGCGGCAGGTGGACGCGCCGACCCCGCGGCGGGCGTTCGCCGTCGCGGTCGGCGCCCTGGCGCTCGTCGCGGTCGCGACCGCGGTCGCGTCGCACGCCGCCTTCGCGCCGGCCTTGGGCGTGCGCGCCGCCGCGATCGGGCCGGCGGTCGCGGTGCCGTACCTGGCGTTCGCGGGGGGCGCGGCGGGGTTGGCGGTGGCGCGCCGCTACCGCTTCGACCCGCGCGTCGCGGCGCTCCTCGGGTGGTCGTGGGCGCCCGCCGGCGTCGTGGCGCTGCTGGCGCTCCCGGTCGCCGCGGTGCGGCCGGCGGAGGCGCTCGTCGCCGCGATCGCGATCGTCCCGCCGGCCCAGACGTACCTGCTGGGGGTCGGCTTGCACGTGGGGCGCGCGGAGGGCGTCCGCGCGGCGGTGGCGTTGCACGCCGCCCTCGCCTACGCGCCCGCCCTGGGCCTGATCACGTGGGCGTCGGTGCGGCTCGGGGGGTGACGCGCGACCGTCGGGCTCGCGTCCGTGCGCTACGCTTGCGGCATGTCCACGCCCCGTTTCATGCACGGTGAGGAGGTCCTGCACGACGGTCGCCGGTACGTCGTGGCGGGCTTCCGCGACGGCCCCTACGGGGTGCGCCTCGTCGCGGCCGGCGGCCGCCACGCCGACGGCGACTCCGACGTCGTGTGGGCCGACGTGACCGACCTCGCGAAGGTCGAGGCGTACACCCGCCCGCACGACGACACGCGCGACTGACGCCGTCAGGAGGTCGCGGCGACGACCGCGTCGGCGAGGCGCGCCCCGTCGCGCGCGGCCGCCTCGTAGCTCGACGCGCCGTGCACGCAGCGGCCGGCGGCGTACGCCGAACGAAGCCCCACGAGGGCCGGTCCGTCGCACGCCTCCGGCGCGAACCGGTCGAACGTCACCCGCCAAGCGGGCCGGTCGGCACCGCCCCCCTCGACCGCGTCGCGCACGAACGGCACGCCGTGCGCCGCGAGGTCGTCGGCGAGCTCGTCGTACGCCATCTCCCCCGGCCGCCCGGCGACCTCCGTCGCGTCACCCGACGTCCAGCGGGCCCGCAGGAACGTCCCGACGCACAGGCCGACGACCGCCGCGCGGTGCTCGACCCCCTCCCACGTCACCAACGTCCAGGGGCCCGGCGTCGGTCCGTCCTCGGTGGGCGGCACGAGCGCGTCGACGCTGGCCTGCAGCAGGTGCAGGCCCGGCTCCGCCTCCAGCCGCGCCTTCGCGGCGGCGTGCAGGTCCCACGCCGACACCGTCCCGTCGGCGGTGGGCGTCAGGCGACCGATCACCTCGGCGAGGAGGGTGCCCTCGGGCGCGGCGTACGGCACCCGCTCGGTTTCCGCGGCGAACACGGTGTCGAGGCTGGTGGTGACGAGCAGGACCGACCGGCCCGCGCGAGCGAGGCGGATGGCCGCCTCGCACCCCGCGGCGCCCGCCCCCACGATCGCGACGTCGGCCGGGTGGCGGGGGTCGCCCGGCCGGGCGGCCGGCCCGCTCACTCCTTGAGGGTGCCGAACGGCTGCGTGGCGGGCGCCCGCCCGGGGCGGGTGAGGACGACGTGACGCCCGTCGGCGGTGCGCTGGTAGATGAGCGACCCCTCGCGCGCCCCGAGCGATTCGGTGGGGGCGTCCGCATCGATCATGACGCGCACGTGGATCGGTCGGCCGGACTGCAGCGCCCCGATCTCGAAGCGCTCGCGGTCGCCGGTCCGGTAGCCGAAGAACACGTCGGGTGGGTCGCCGTCGTCGTAGATGCACGTGAGCGACTGCGCGTCGCCCGACCGGTAGAGCGCCGTCGCCTCCCACGCGATCGCGCGGGCTTCGTCGTCGTCGACGTAGCGGACCTCCGGCGCTTCGGTGCTGCCGAAGAACGCCGCGGGGAACCGGCGCGACTGGACGTAGAAGCCGTGCTCGGACACGCGGACCTTCATGACCTCGTTGTCGAACCGTTCGCCCTTCACCATGCTCTTCAGGTGGTGGATGGCGAGGGAGAAGCGTTCGTCGTGCCGCTCGACGAACCCCTCCCAGTCGGGGTCGGCGAGGGAGGCGTCGGTGTTGATCTCGATGCCGGGACGGTTCACGCGGGGACCTCCGTGGGGGTGGGAGCGACGTCGGCGACGTGGAGCGCCGCGACCCCGAACGTCAACGTCCGGTACGTCACGGCGTCGAAGCCGGCGGCCTCCATGCGGGCCGCGAGCGCCTCGGGTGGGGGGAACGCCAGGGTGCTCTGCGGCAGGTACCCGTAGGCGCCGGGGTGGCCGGTCACGAGCCCCCCGAGGAACGGCAGGATGCGGAGGAAGTAGAGGCGGAACGCCCACCCGAACGGGCCCTTCGGGGGTGGGGGGAACTCGAGCACCACCACCCGACCGCCCGGGCGCAGGACCCGGCGGAACTCCCGCAGGCCGGCGTCGACGTCGGCGAAGTTACGCAGCCCGAAGGCGATCGTCACCGCATCGACGCTGGCGTCGTCGGCGTCGAGCGCCAGGCCGTCCCCCACCTCGAGCGCGACGTCGACGCCGCGCCGGTGGGCCTTCGCCCGACCCACATTCAGCATCGCTTCGGCGAAGTCGACGCCCACGACGCGCGCGTCCGGCGCCGCCTTGGCGAGCGCCAACGCCAGGTCCGCGGTGCCGGTCGCGACGTCCAGCACGTCGCGGGGCGCCTTCGCGAGCGCCGCGTCGACGGCGCGGCGCCGCCAGGCGCGGTCGACGCCGAAACTCAGGACGGCGTTCGCGACGTCGTAGCGGGGCGCGATCGCGTCGAACATCGCGCGGACCGAACGGCCCTTGTCGGGGTGGGGTGGGGCGGGCGGAAGATCCGTCGTCACGCCGCACGTGTACCACGGTCCCGTCCCGGCGACCGCCGTCCGCCCCACCGTTTCCCGCCCGCCCCCCACCGCCCGTGCGAGGGGCGGCAGCGCGCACGCACGCCGGGCGTCACGCCCCGGCGCGGCGGAGTGGTACGGTCACGCTTCGGTCCGGCGTCCGCCGGGCGCGAGGAGGCTCCCCTGTGAAGTTCCGAAACGTCGCGATCGTGGCGCACGTCGACCACGGCAAAACCACGTTGGTCGACGGCATGCTCCGCCAGTCGGGCACCTTCCACGAGCGCGAGGAGGTCGCCGAACGCGTCATGGATTCCGGCGACCTGGAGCGCGAGCGCGGCATCACGATCCTCGCCAAGACCACGTCGCTGACGTGGGACGGCGAGGTCGTCAACGTCGTCGACACGCCCGGGCACGCCGACTTCGGCGGCGAGGTCGAGCGGGCGCTGGGGATGGTGGACGCCGTCCTCGTCCTCGTCGACGCCGCCGAAGGCCCCATGCCGCAAACCCGGTTCGTGCTCGGCAAGGCGCTCGCCGCCGGCCTCCGCCCCCTCGTGGTCGTCAACAAGGTCGACCGGCGCGACGCCCGCCCCGACGCGGTCGTCGACCTCACGTTCGACCTGATGGTGGAGCTCGGCGCGAGCGACGAACAGCTGGACTTCCCCGTCCTGCACGCCGTCGCGCGCGACGGGCGCGCCTGGCGCGACGGCGAGCCCGAGGCGGACGACCTCACCGCCCTGTTCGAAACGATCCGCGAGCACGTCCCCGTCGCCGACGGCGACCCCGCCGCCCCGGCGCTGTTGCAGGTCGCGAACCTCGAGGGCGACCCGTACCTCGGGACGCTCGCCGTCGGCCGCCTCCGGCGCGGCACCGTCCGACCCGGGGACGCCCTCGTGCGGCTCGACGCCGACGGCGGGTCGCACCCCGCGCGCGTCGCCAAGGTCCTGGGGCATGCCGGCCTTCGGCGGGTCGAACGGGACGTCGCGGAGGCGGGCGACGTCGTCGCCCTCGCCGGGATCGACGGCGTCCGCATCGGCGAGACCCTCGCCGACCCCGCCGACCCCGAGCGGCTCCCCACCCCCCGCATCGACGCGCCGACGGTCGCCATCACGGTCGGGCCGAACACGAGTCCGCTCGCGGGGCGCGACGGTCGCTACCTGACGTCGCGGCACCTCGGCGAACGCCTCGAGCGGGAGGTCGCCACGAACGTCGCGTTGCGGGTCGAGGAGGCGGGCGGCGAATCGTACCGGGTGTCCGGCCGCGGCGAGTTGCACCTCTCGATCCTCCTCGAGGAGATGCGCCGCGAAGGCTACGAGTTCACCGTCTCGCGCCCCGAAGTGATCGAGCGCGAGCGGGACGGCGTCCGCGAGGAGCCGTTCGAGCGGGTCGTCGTCGACCTGCCCGTCGGGGCGCTCGGCGCGGTCATCGAGGTCCTCGCCGCCCGCAAGGGCACCCTCGCGAACCTCGAGCAGGGCGAAACGCGCGCCCGCGCGGAGTTCCGGGTGCCCAGTCGCGGCCTGTTCGGCTTCCGCAGTACGTTCCTCTCCCTCACCGCCGGCGAGGGCCTGTTGAGCCACGTCTTCGACGGGTACGAACCGCACGTCGGCCCGATCGCCATGCGACCCCACGGCTCGCTCGTCGCGATGGAGCCGGGCGAAGCGTTCGCCTACTCCCTGTTCAAGCTCCAGGACCGCGGCACCTTCTTCGTCGGGCCGGGCACCGAGGTGTACGTCGGCATGGTGCTCGGCGCGCACGCGCGGGCGGGCGACATGGAGATCAACGTCACGAAGAACAAGAAACTCACGAACGTCCGCGCGGCGGGCAGCGACGAGAACCTGGTCCTGACGCCGCCGCGCATCCCGACCCTCGAGGAGGCCCTCGAGTACCTCGCCGACGACGAACGGCTCGAGGTCACCCCCAAGCACCTCCGCCTCCGCAAGGCGATCCTCGATCCGCACGCCCGCAAGCGGGCGCAGAAGGCCGCCGCCGGCTGACCCCGGGGGGGCGGGCGGCGTCAGCCGTCCGCCGCCTCCACCTCGATCGGTTCGAACGGCGCCGCCTGCCGCGCCCGCACGCGCCCCTCCCGCACCAACTCCAGGAACGCCGCGAAGGTGATCGTGCGTTCCGCCCAGGTAGCGTTGCGGCCGAGGTGCGCCAGCACCCCCCGCCGGACCGCGGCGAGCGCGTCGCGCAGCGCCCGTCCGGCGGCCTCGAGCGTCAGGCGTTCGAACGCCAGGTCGACCCCCCGCCCGGGCCGCAGCGACGCCGCCAACTGCGCCAACCGCCCGGGGTCGGCGCGGTGCGCGCGTCGACGCCGCGGCAGGTCGGGGCGCGGCGCCGTCGCGGGCACGACCGCGGCGCGTTCGTGCCGGCGGGTGCGGAGGAACGCGATCGCCGCCTCGAGGTCCTCGAGGAGCGCGACCGCCTCGAGCGCCTCCTCCACCTCCGTCACGTCGTCCGCCTCGTCCGCGTCGGGGTCGCGCGGGGGGCGCGGGAGGCTCAGGCGGAGCTTGAGCTCCACGACCCGCGCCAACGCCGGGAGGGCGCTCGAGGCGTGCTCGAGGTCGCGGTCGGCGGCGGCGTGGAACCACGCGAGCGCGTCGCGGACCAACGCCGCGAGGCGCAGGTCGCGGGGCGCGACGGTGCCGGTCCGCAGGGCGTACGCCAACCCCCCGAGGTCGCCGTGGTAGGCGGGCTGGTCGACGACGAAGCCGGGGGGCGCCTCGGTCGTCACGTCCAGAACGGGTCGCCGCCCGCCTCGTCCAGGTGCCGGGTGTCGTTGACGCGCTCGACGACGTAGGCGCCGTCGCGCACGAGGATGCGGGTGAGGCTGCTGTGCCGCACGAAGATCCGTTTGCGCCAGCGGGGGCGTTCGATGCCGAGGACGTGCGCGAGGAGCATCTGGATGGCGCCGCTGTGCGTGACCGCGACGACGTGCGGCGCGTCGGTGGGGAGGTCCTCGAGCCAGGCGACGACGCGCGTGCGGACGGCCTCGTACGACTCCCCGCCGGGCGCGACCCGCAGGTAGGGGTCCTCCGCCCACGTCGGCCACTCCGGCAGGGCGGCGTTCTCCTCCCGGGTGCGGCCCTCGAACGCCCCGAAGTGGATCTCCATCAGGCGCGCGTCGTGCGTCACCTCCGCGCCGGGGAAGGCGATGGCGGCGGTGTCCGCCGCCCGCTGCAGCGGGCTGGCGACGATCGCGTCGGGGGTGGGGTGGGGGGCGAGGCGCGCCGCCAGGCGTTCCGCCTGCCGCCGGCCCGCGGGGCTGAGCGGACGGTCGGTCTGGCCCTGGAAGCGTCCCGCTTCGTTCCAGTCGGTGAGTCCGTGACGGATCAACGTCAGCGTCCGCTCCACGGCGGCAAGGTACCACGCCCCCCGCGCCGCGCCGCCGGGCGGCAGTGGGCTCCACCGCCGCGCGGCACCGGACCCCACCGCCGAGCGGCACCGGGCCGCACCGCCGAGCTGCACCACCGGGGGGTGCGGGGGGCCCGTGCTAGCGTCGCGGCATGACGACGTCCCCCACCCCGCCCGTCCGTCACGCCTTCGTCACCGGCGCCAGCAAGGGCATCGGTCGCGCCATCGCCGAACGCATCGCCGCCGCCGGCGGCGACGTCGCCATCACCGCCCGCGACGCCGGCGCCCTCGCCGACGTCGCGCAGGCGCTCGACGCCGCGCACCCCGGCCGCGTCGTCGGGATCCCCTGCGACGTCCGCGACGAGGCGGCCGTCCACGACGCCGTGCGGCACGCCACGGAGCTGTTCGGGGGTCTGGACCTCGTCGTCGCGAACGCCGGCATCGGGCGGTTCGCACCGGTGCCGGACCTGACGAGCGAGGACTGGCACGCGGTGATCGATACGAACCTCACCGGCGTCTTCCACACCGCGCAGGCGACCCTGCCCGCCCTCGAGGCGTCGCAGGGGCTGCTCGTGACGATCGGGTCGTTGGCCGGCGCGAACTTCTTCGCCGGCGGTGCGGCGTACAACGCCAGCAAGTTCGGGCTGCTCGGGTTCACGCAGGCGTTGATGCTCGACGTCCGCGACCGCGGCGTCCGCGTCTCGACGATCATGCCGGGGTCGGTCGCCACGCCGTTCGCCGGGCGCGAACCGACCGACGCCGACGCCTGGAAGATCCAACCCGAGGACGTCGCGACCCTCGTGATGGACCTCGCGGCGATGCCGGCCCGGACGCTTCCCTCGCGCATCGAGGTGCGGCCCGCGCGGCCCCCGAAACGCTGACGTGGATCCCTACCGGTGGGTGCGCCCCGCGCTGTTCCGGCTGCCGCCGGAAACCGCGCACGGCGTGACGTTGCGCGCCCTGCAGGGCGCCTCGCTCGCACCGGCGTTGCTGCGCGCCGTGCGCCGCCGGACCGCCCCCGACGACCCCCGCCAGCGGGTGGAGGCGTTCGGCGTGACGTTCGACGGTCCCCTGGGGTTGGCGGCCGGCATGGACAAGGACGCCGACGCGCTGCCCGCCTGGTCGGCGATGGGGCTCGGGCACGTCGAACTCGGGACCGTGACGCCGGAACCGCAACCGGGCAACCCCAAACCGCGCGCGGTGCGCCTCCCCGCCGACCGCGCGGTGATCAACGCCATGGGGTTCCCCAGCCTCGGGGCGGACGCCGTCGCGCGGCGGCTGGACGGCTGGCGGCGGTCGGGCCGTTGGCCCGCCGCCCGCGTCGGCGTGAACCTCGGGAAGAACCGCGCCACGCCCCTGGACGAGGCGGCGGACGACTACCGGCGCACCGCCCGCGCCATGCGGCCGTACGCCGACTTCCTGGTCGTGAACGTCTCCTCGCCGAACACGCCGGGCCTGCGCGACCTGCAGGCGGCGGACGCGCTGCACCGCATCCTGGACGCGACGCAGGACGCCGCGGACGGGGTGCCGGTCCTCGTGAAGCTCGCGCCGGACCTGCCCGACGACGCCCTCGCCGACCTCGCGACGCAGCTGGCGGCGCGCGGCGTCGCGGGCCTCGTCGCGGTCAACACGACGATCCGGCGGGCCGGCCTGCGGCACGACCCGGGCGCGACCGGCGGCCTGTCGGGGCGGCCGCTCGCCCCCCGCGCCCGGGAGGTGCTGGCGGTGTTGCGTGCGGCGACCGACCTGCCCATCGTCTCGGTCGGCGGGGTGGATTCCCCCGCCGAGGTGCTCGCCCGCCTCGAGGCCGGCGCCGACCTGGTGCAGGTGTACACCGGCCTGATCTACGCCGGGCCGGGCCTCCCCCGCGCGGTGCACGCGACGCTGCGCCGGCGTCTCGACGCGACCGGTGCGCCGTCGCTACGGGCGCTCCGGCGCGCCCCCTGAGGTCGTCAGGAGCCCTCCCGGAGGGGTGGCGCGGCCGCAGCCGCGTCGCTCGACCCCTCTTCGTGCGTCGTGTCGTGCGCCTCGTCGCGGTCGCGACCGTCGGCCGCCCAGGGCGCCTCGGGCAGGTGCATCGCAGCGTTCACCCAGCGCGCCAGGACGAACGCCAGGTCGGACGCGCGGTTCAGGAAGGCGGCGACGTGCGCGTTGACGGCGACCTCCTGCCCGAGCGCGACGGTCTCGCGTTCGGCGCGCCGCAACACCGTCCGCGCGACGTGCAGGTTCGCGGCGGCGGGGTGCCCACCGGGCAGGATGAAGTGCTGCAGGGGGGCGACGTCGGCGTCGAAGCGGTCGATCGCCCGCTCGAGGCGGGCGACGTCGGCGGCGTCGATCGGGTGGAGGTGCGCGCGGGCGGCGACCTCCTCCGGCGTCGCGAGGTCCGCCCCGACGTCGAACAGGGCGTTCTGCAGGTCGTGGAGTTGCGCGTCGAGCGCCGACGCGGCGTTCGCGGCGTCGTCGTCCGGGCCGGCGCCCCGCCACGCGACGCGGGCCGCGCCGAGGTGCGCGTTCGCCTCGTCGACCGAGCCGATCGCGCGGATGCGCGCCGACGACTTCGCGACCCGCTCCCCCCCGAACAACGCCGTGGTGCCCCCGTCCCCGGTGCGGGTATAGATCTTCATGCCGCGCAGGCTATCCGATGCGCGTCCCCCGCGACCGGAGTCCAGCCTGCGTTCGCGCCCGGGCCGCCCCCGCACCTCGGGTAGCATGCCGGCATGACCGACTGGTGGTTGCAGCCCGCCCTGCTGGGCAACGAACCGCTCCGCCTCGCCGCCGCCGCGCTCGCGTGGGTCGTGGCGGGCGTCGCGCTGTCCGCCGTCCGCCGCCTCGGCCTCCGCCGCGTCGAGGCCTGGACGCAGCGCACCACGACGCGCCTCGACGACGTCCTCGTCGCGGTCCTGCGCAGCGTCCGGCCGGGCTTCCTGTGGCTGTTGGCCGGCTGGTTCGCCACCCGCCTCCTGACCCTCGACCCGGCGTTCGACGGCGCCCTGCGGACCGCCGCGATCCTCGTCGTCCTCCTGCAGATCGGGGTGGCGGCGAACGTCGGCCTGCAGAGCTTGGGGACGTACTACCGCGACCGCGAGGAGGTCGACGGCGGCCGCCGCACCACCGTCGCCGCCTTCACCTTCCTGGGACGGTTGGTGCTGTACGTCGTCGTGGTGCTGCTGATCCTCGAGAACCTCGGGGTGGACATCACCGCCCTGTTGGCGGGCATCGGGATCGGCGCGGTCGCGATCGGCTTGGCGCTGCAGAACATCCTCGGGGACCTGTTCGCGTCGCTGTCGATCCTGTTCGACAAGCCGTTCGAGATCGGCGACTTCGTCGTCGTCGACGACCTCTCCGGCACCATCGAGAACGTCGGCCTGCGCACCACCCGCGTGCGGGCGTTGTCCGGCGAACAGCTGGTGTTCGCCAACAACGACCTCCTGCAGAGCCGCATCCGCAACTACAAACGCATGCGCGAACGGCGCGCCGTCGTCGCGCTGGGCGTGACGTACGACACCCCCAGCGAACGCCTCCGCGAACTCCCCGACGTCATCCGCACGATCATCGAAGCGCAGGACGGCGTCCGCTTCGACCGCGCGCACTTCAAGGCGTTCGGCGCGTCGTCGCTCGATTTCGAGGTCGTCTACTGGGTGCTGGAGCCCGACTACGAGACCTACATGAACGTCAACCAAGCGATCCACCTGGAGTTGTTCGACGCCTTCGCGGCGCGCGGCGTGGAGTTCGCCTTCCCCACCCGCACCGTGCACGTGGTGCCGACGGGCGGCGGCGACGCCGGCCCCGCCCCCTCCAGCACGACCGCCGGCACCCCCTAACCGTCGGCCGCGAGCAGCTCCCGGGCCGCGCCGCGGCCGGACAGGACCGCCAACGGGATGCCGCCCCCCGGGTGGACCGTCCCCCCCGCCAGCCGCAGCGACGGCGCGCCCGGCAGCCGGTGCGGGGGACGGATCGTGCCGAGCAGCGAGTGGGGCGCCGCCCCGTAGATCGCGCCGTGCGTCGCGAGGCGCGCCAGGTGCCGGGGGCCGCGCGTCGCGACCCGCCGGAAGCCGCCCGGCGCGAGCAGGCCCCGCCGCACGAGGGTCGCTTCGATCGCGTCGGCGTACGCCGCCTCGTCGACCTCCACGTCGCCCCGCAGGGCGGGCGCGTTCGCCATGACGTACCAGTTCTCCCGGCCGTCCGGCGCGTCGCCGGGCGTCCCGCGGGCGCTGACCGCGACGTACAGGGTCGGGTCGTCCGGGACCCGCCCCCGCCGGATCGCCTCGAACTCCGCCTCGTAGCGCGCCGGCATGGACAGGGTGTGGAGCGGCGCGTCCGCCCGGCGCCCCTCGACGTCGAGGAGCACCACCATGCCCGACAGGCTGGGGGGCGGGTCGGGCGCCCGCCGCCCCAACAACGCGAGGGTCCGGCCGCGATCCAACGCCGAGACGACCCGCCGGCCGTGCACCGTCGCCGTCGCGCCCCCACCGGAGCGGACGCCGACCGCGACGCCGCCGCCCTCCACCGCGAGCGACGTGACGTCCGCGCCGGTGCGGATCTCCACCCCGAGGTCGCGGGCGAGCGCCTCGTAGGCCCGTACGAGGGCGGCGACGCCGCCCTCGGGCGCCACGACGCCGAGCCCCAACTCGACCCACGCGATGTTGTGCAGGACCGCGGGCGCGCGGAAGGGGTCCGCCCCGAAGTACGTCGCGAAGCGCAGGAACAGGTCGCGCACGTCGCCGGTCGCGCCGTGGTGCGCCAGGAGGTCGGGGAGGCGCGCCCACGGGCGGGCGCGCAGGCCGTGCCGCAGGCCGTACCGCGCCAACCGCAGGGGGCCGGGGGGCGGCCCGAAGACGAACGTCGGGGCGGCCGCCTCGTAGAAGGCGCGGGCCTCCTCGAGGAGCGTCGTGTACGCCTGCGCTTCGCGGGCGTCGAGTTGCGCGGTGGTGCGCGCGACGTCGCGGGAGACGTCGAGCACGCGGCCCGACGCGAAGCGGTAGCGCGCCAACGGCTCGAGGGGCGACAGGGCGACCGACAGGGTCGCCCCCACCGCCTCGAACGGACCGCGGAGCACGTCCGGGAGGGTCACGACGCTCGGTCCGGTATCGAAGCGCAGGCCGCCGTCGCGGACCTCCGCCGCCTTCCCCCCGGGCGCCGCCTCGCGCTCGAGGAGCACGACCTCCGCGCCGCCGGCCGCCAACTCGATCGCGGCGGCGAGGCCGGCGAAGCCGGCGCCGAGGACGACCGCGTCGCGGCGCTCCACGCCGCTCACCGGCTGCCCTCGGCGCCGTAGCGGCGGCCGCGCCAGACGTACCCACCGCGCCACGACGCCGCCCGCAGGACGACGGCGAGGAGCGCCAGCGGCCCGAGCGGCTGCAGGACCGCCTCCCGCGGGGGGCGGCCGACCTTCGCGGCGACGCCCGCGCGGAAGGCGACGCCCGCGACCGCCGGCAGGAGGAAGCGCGCGTCGAGCCACGCCAACGGCCAGGCGGCGGTGTAGGCGAGGGCGTTGAGGAGGACCAGGACGGCGAGGAGGGCGGGGGACCCGGCGGCGGCGCGGACGTTCTTCGCGAACCCGTCGACGACCTCGGTGGGGGTGCGGTACATGCGGGCCTCGAGCGCCGCCCCGCCGAGCCCCAACCACAACCGCACGCCGCGCGCCTTCGCGCGTTGCGCGAGGCGGACGTCCTCGAGGACCTCCCCGCGGAGCGCCTCGTGCCCGCCGGTGTGGGCGTACGCGTCGCGCGTCCACGCCATCACCTGGCCGTTGGCGGCGGCGAGCGACGCGAACGGGGTGCGCCCGACGAGCGGGTGCGGGAGGCCCCCCAGCAGCACCAGGTCGACCTGCGGCACCGCGATGCGTTCCGCCCACCCGACGGTGCGTTGGCGCGGCCAGACGGTGGCGAGGCCCGCCCCGGTGCGGCGCAGCTGCGCGAGGAGCGTCGTGAGCGCCCCGGGCCGCCAGACGACGTCGGCGTCGGTGAACACCAGCACGTCGCCGCGCGCCGCGCGGGCGGCCTGGTGGCACGCCCAGTTCTTCCCCGACCAGCCGGCGGGGAGCGCCGCCCCCTCGACCAGGTGGAGGGTGGGGTGGGTCGCCTGCAGGCGACGGACGACGTCGGCGGTGCCGTCGGTCGAGCGGTCGTCGACGACGATCGTCTCCCCCGCCCCCTGCGCGAGGAGGGCGGGGAGGGTGTCGGGCAGGGTCGCCGCCTCGTTGCGGGCGGGCACGAGGAGGCTGACGGCGTCCCCCACCGGCGCGTCGTCGGGGCGGCGGTCCCGGCCGCCGGGTCCCCCGCCGGCCCGCCGGGCGGCGCGCCCGACGACGTCCAACCGCGGGAAGGTGACGGCGTTGACGGCGAACACCGCGACCTGCACCGCGAGGAACGCCGTCGCCGCCCACCAGGCGACGTCGAGGAGGACGGCGGGCGTCACGCCGTCCACCACCGTTCGAACCCGCGGGCGGCCCGGTCGGGCGACCCCCGCCCCCGCCACCAGAGCGCGAACGTATCGGGGATCCGCTCGGGGTCGGTGGCGTGCAGGAGGCCGTCGACGGCGTCCAAGTCCGCATCGAGCGCCGCGCGGAGGGCGTCGTCGTCCGCCGCGACGGCACGCCCGAGCGAGAGGTACGCCTCCGGCCGCTGGCGGCCGCGGAGGGTCACGCGAATCGCGAGGGGGTGCAGCGGCGCGCCGGTCACCCGCGCGAGTCGCGCCGCACCGGGCTCGACGTTCGCGAGCCGGCCGGCGGGCCGCAGGGCGCCCTCGACGAACACGACCCCGAGCGCCCCGCCGGCCACGCGCCGCGCGAACGTCGCGGCGTGGCGGACCGGCACGACGCCGTACGCGGAGAAGAACGGGAAGCGATCGAACTGCGCGTCGCTCATCAGCAACGCCAACGGCCGGCCGGCCCGGCGGGCCAGGACCCACGCCAGGTAGCCGTCCCACCAGGCGTGGTGGTTGGCGGCGACCAGGACGCCCGGCCCGCCCGGGCCGGACGGCCGGAGCGCCGCGACGTCCCCCCGGCCCCACGTGCCGGCCAAATCGCGGTGGAGGCTGCGACGCACCAGGGTCGGCAGCACCCCCTCGATGCCGCGGCGGACGGTGCGGCGGACGGAGCGGCGGACCGGATCCATCAGGCGGGGGACGGACGCCGCTCGGGCGTCTCGCGGGACGCCGCCTCCCCCGCCGCCGCGACGGCGGTCATCGCGACGAACGCCGCGAGGCCGGCCCACGGGAGGCCGAAGAGGACGAGGCCGAGACCCATGAAGCCCGCCTGCCCCCAGTACACCGCCCGCAGGATGGGCGGCCGTTCGGTGCGCAGCGCGGGCAGCAGCCACCCCATCAGGGCGACGAGGACGAGGCCGGCGACGTACCACCCGACGAAGTTGCTGAGCGGGATCCCGAAGTAGGCGCCCTGCTCGAACCGCCAGAAGCCCATGTGCACCATCAACGGATCGAGGCCGACGTCCCACGCGACGAGCGCGAGGGGGGCCCACAGGAGGCGCCCGCGGCGCGGCACGATCGCCATCGCCCCGAGCGTGAACGCCCACCACCCGAGCGGCACGAGGAGCGGCACCCCCAGGATCGCGGGGCCGGGGGCGGTGTAGGTGTAGGTCCCGAACGGCACGCCGGTCCGTTCCCCGATCGCTTCGACGGCGACCCCGAAGGCGACCGCGACCGCGAAGGCGGCGAGGGCGCGGACCCCGAACCGGTGGACGGCGAAGCCGAGCAGGCCGCCGGCCAACAGCCCGGTGGAGGTGTAGGCGAGGCCGGGGAAGGCGTCGGGCACGAGCGGGGTGGGGACCATCGCGATCGCCCACCCGAGCAACGCCAGGCGCCACGCCTGCGCGCGGTCGCGCCACACCGCGCGGAGGCGGTCCATCGCGGCGGGGTCGAGCGCCATCGTGATCCCCCACGTCACGAGCAGGTTCGTCACCAGGAAGAACAGCGCCTCCTCGACCGGCAGCCCGAACGGGGCGATGCCGACGGTGAAGCGTTCGCTGATCCACCAGATCTCGAACTGAATCGCGAGCTTGTCGGCGAACCACAACCAGGCGGTGGGGACCCCGAACGCCGTCAGGACCAGGGGGGCGCGGCGCACGAGGAAGTCCCCGCCGAACCCCCACTGCAGCGCCAGGACGGGGAACGCCCACGCCACGATCAAGCCGAGGTACGTCGTCGATTCGTTCGCGAGGGCCGCCCCCCCGAGCGCGGCGAGCAGCAACAGGACCGCCGCGCCGGCCCAGCGGATCGTGGCGGTCGGGAGCGGCCCGTCGTAGCGGCGCCAGGCGCGCGCGCGCAACAACCAGAACAGGAACAACCCGGTCGCGGCGGTCTGGATCAAGAAGAACGCGTACTCCTCGATCGGGACCCACCCGACGGTGAACCACACCCGCCCGGGGGGGTAGCCCCACACCTCGCGGTAGACGAGGTAGTTGTCCCACGGGGTGGTGTAGACGAACGCGATCACGAGGTGCGCGACGAGGGCGCCCCACGCGAAGCGGTTCGTCGTGCCGGGGCCGGCGACCGCGTCGCCGCGCGCCGCCGCGCGGCGCGCCAGCACGAACAACAGCAGCAGCCACGGCAGCGTGAACACCAGGTGGAACTGCAGGTACGTCACGACCCGACCCCCCAGAACCGCCGGCGGTCGAGGTCCTGCAGGACCGTGCGCGCGGCGTTCCGGCCCGACGCCCCCATGATGCCGCCGCCGGGGTGGGTGCTGGCGCCGGTCAGGTACAGGCCCTTCAGGTGCGTGCGGTACTCCGCCATGCCGAGGAACGGACGGAGCGCGAACATCTGGTCGAGGCTCATCTCGAGGTGCATGACGTTGCCGCGGAACAACCCGAGCTCGCGTTCCAGCCACTCGGGGTGCTGGAACAACGAACCGACGACGGACGCCTTCGTGCCCGGCGCGTACGCCTCGAAGGTGTCGAGGATCGATTCGGCGACCTCGTCCTCGACATCCGCCCACCGCCGGCCGCCGGCGAGCTCGTACGGGAAGTACTGCGCCCACAACCACAGCACCTCCCCGCCGGGCGGCGCGAGGGTGTCGTCGACCGCACTGAAGCTCATCGCGACGATGGCGGGGTCGCGCGACGGGTGCCCACCCAGGTAGTCGCCGTAGGCGGCGGCGACCTGCGCGCGGTCGCGGGCGACGAGCTGCAGCGCGACGCGGGCGTCGTCGCCGGGGTGCGCGGCGTAGCGCACCGGCGCATCGAGCGCGAGGCGCAGGACCGCCCCGAAGCCGTTGCCGACCTTCATGTGCTTCGCGCCCTCCGGGCGGTGCTCCTCGGGCAGCAGTTTCGCGAACGTCTCGAGGGCGTGCGCGCCGGCGACGACCCGCTTCGCGCGGTAGGTTTCGCCGTCGGCGACGACGCCGGTCGCGCGGCCGTTCTCGACGAGGATCCGTTCGACCGGCGCGGAGGTGTGCACCTCCCCGCCGTGCGCTTCGACGTGCCGCGCGAGCGCCTGCGTCAGCTCCCCGGACCCGCCGCGCGGGCGGGCGATACCGCCCTCGTGGTAGAGCGGGTGCCACAACAAGAAGGGGCTCGTCATCGGTTCGCTGGGGGGCGGGCCGGACTGCGCCGCCATCCACACGAGCGGGGCCTTGACCTTCTCCTCGGTGAAGTAGCGGTCGACGACGTCGCCGTAGGGCTGCAGGATCGCCCGCAACGCCCGCTTCCAGTCGCCCTGGATGGCGTCCCCGAACACCATCTTGCGCCCCAGGTTGAGGGGGCTGGGGGTGGAGAGGAACAGGTCCTTCACGACCCGCGCGAAGGGGCGCCACTCGTCGAGGAACTTCACGTACGCCTCCCCCTCGCCGGGGAAGCGGTCCTCGAGGTGGTCGGCGGTCGCGCGTTCGCTGCGGTGGATGAACAGGTGGTCGCCGTCGGGGAACGGCGCGAAGAACAACGGGTCGACGTCGAGGTACTCGAGGCCGTAGCGGTCCAGGCCGAGCTCTTCGACGATCGGCGTGAGGCGAATGAGGATGTGGGCGCTTCCGCCGAGGTCGAAGCGGTAGCCGGGCACCTGCTCGACGGTGGAGACGGCGCCGCCGACGACGTCGCGCCGTTCGAACACGCCGACCTTGTAGCCCGCCTGCGCGAGGTAGGCCGACGCGATGAGTGCGTTGTGGCCCGAACCGATCGTCACGACGTCGTAGTCCATGCCGCCCAATGTATCGGTTCCCACCGCCGACCCTGTCGCCCGGACGCCGCGAGGCCCCGCGCCGGCGGGGCGCGTCAGCGGCGGGCGGTGGCGACCGCCCACGCCGCACGCGGCAGGATCGCGAGCCGTTCGGGGGTCTTCAGGTGCGCGCGGCGCGAGAGGTTGTCGTAGCGGTTGGCGCGGAGTTTCGTGAGGATCGCTTCGTAGTTCATCGCCGCGACGCCGACCGCGACGCCGGCCAACCCGTGCAGCTTCGGGATGCCCCACCACCCCTGGCGGTACTTGGCCTCCGCCAGGTCGGCGAACTCCTCGAGCAGCGCGACGTAGCCGGCGTCGACGTCGCCGCGCCGGAGTTGCGCCTGGTCGACGCCGTGCACCGCCATGCGGTCGACCGGCAGGTAGCACCGACCGCGGTGGAGGTCCTCCCCGACGTCGCGCAGGACGTTCGTGATCTGCATCGCTTCGCCCATCGCGACGGCGGCGTCGAGGGTGGCGTCGCCGCCGTCGTAGCCGGTGATCGGCGCGATCATCAACCCGACGACGCCGGCGACGCGGCGGGCGTACGTCATCAGTTCGTCGGTGTCGGCGACGCACACGAACCGCAGGTCGCTCTCGAAGCCGAGCCGAAGTTCGTAGAACGCGTCGCGGGGGACGTCCCAGCGGTCCACCACCCAGGCGAGCGCCACCTCGGTCGGGTGGCCCGGGTCGGGCCGGCCGGCGTAGGCGCGTTCGATGCCCGCCCACCACGCCTCGAGGCGTTCGGTGGCGTCGGCGACGTCGGTCGCTTCGTCGACGGCGTCGTCGCCGGCGCGGCAGGCGGCGTACACGGCGCTGACCGCGCGCCGTTTCTCGGGGCCGAACACGCGCGCGCCGAGCGAGAAGGTGCTCGAGTGCCGGCGGGTTTCCGCCTCCGCGAAGCGCAGGGCGGCGTCCAACGGCCAGGCGTCGCGGTCCTCGGGGTGGAGGGTCGCGGGGCGGACCGACGCGCGGTCGCGGATCACGCCGCGGCGCTCCGGCGGGGGCGGGCGGGGGTCACGAGCCGTAGCGGCGCTCGACGTACCGCTGCACGCGTTCGTTGAAGGCGCGCGCGATCGTCGCGCCGTCCCCCTCGAGGGTGGTGACGAGTTCGCCGTCCTCGTACACCGGGGCGCGCGGCGTCTCGCCGGTGCCGGGGAGGCTGATGCCGATGTCGGCGTGCTTGGATTCGCCGGGGCCGTTCACGACGCAGCCCATGACGGCGACGTTGAGGTGCTCGACGCCGGGGTACGTCTCGCGCCACACCTCCATGCGGTCCTTCAGGTAGGCGTCGATGTCGCGCGCCATCTCCTGGAACAGGGTGCTCGTCGTCCGTCCGCACCCGGGGCAGGCGGTGACCGACGGCGCGAAGCGGCGGATGCCGACGGCGGAGAGGATCTCCTGGGCGATCTCCACCTCCCGCTCGCGGGGGGCGCCCGGGTCGGGCGTGAGCGAGACGCGGATCGTGTCGCCGATCCCCTCCGCGAGGAGCGGCACGAGGCCGGCGGCGGACGCGACGGCGCCCTTCGTGCCCATGCCGGCCTCGGTGAGGCCCAGGTGCAGCGGGTAGTCGGTGCGGGCGGCGAGGCGCCGGTAGACGTCCCACAGGTCGGGCGCGCGACTGATCTTCGCGCTGAGCACGATGCGGTCGTGCGCCAGCCCGACCTCCTCCGCCATGCGGGCGGAGCCGAGCGCCGATTCGACCATCGCGCGCATCGTGACCTCGTGCGCGTCGACCGGGTCGCTCGAGGCGGCGTTCTCGTCCATCATGCGGGTCAACAGCGCGCCGTCGAGGCTGCCCCAGTTGACGCCGATGCGGACCGGTTTGTCGTGCTGGATGGCGACCTCGACGATCCGCGCGAAGTTCTCGTCGTGCCGCGCACCCACCCCGACGTTCCCGGGGTTGATGCGGTACTTCGCGAGCGCCGCGGCGGCGTCCGGCACCGCCTGTAGGAGTTTGTGGCCGTTGAAGTGGAAGTCGCCGACGATCGGCACGTCCAGGCCGTGCTGGTCGAGGACGTCGACGATCTCCGGCACCGCGCGGGCCGCCGCCTCGTCGTTGACCGTGACGCGGACGACGTCGCTTCCGGCGCGGTGGAGCGCCGCGACCTGCTGGACGGTGGCGTGCACGTCGGAGGTGTCGGTGTTCGTCATCGACTGCACGACGACCGGGTGGTCGGACCCCATGGTGACGGAGCCGACCGGGACGTTCACCGTGCGTCTGCGCGGAATCGAACTCACGGGCCTACCCTACCCGGACGCGTGGCCGGCGGCGTGCGTCCCGGGTCACCGTGCCGCGTCGGGCCGGCCGGCGTCGAGCAGCGCGAGCAGCGTGTCGCGCTGCGCAGCGTTGACCGCGAGGGCGTCCGCGCCGTGCGGCGTCGCGTCGCCCGCCCACGTGCCGAACCAGCCGCCCGCCTCCGGCAGGATCGCGGCGAACGGCGCGACGTCCCACGGCGCGATCACCGGGTCCAGCATCGCCTCGATGCGGCCCGAGGCGACCAGCAGGTACCCGTAGGCGTCGCTCCACCCCACCCGCTCGCCGTACGCCGCGCGGACGCGCGCCCACGCCGCGCCGCGCCCGAGCTCCTCGAAGCGCCCGACGTCGGTCGTCGACACCGCGGAGCGGGCGGGGTCCGCGACGTCGCTCACCGCGACCGGTCGGCCGTTGAGGTGCGCGCCGCGCCCCTGCGCGGCGTAGAGGGTCTCCCCCAACGCCGGGAACGACGCGACGCCGGCCACCATCACGCCGTCGCGCTCGAGGCCGAGGAGGGTCGCGTACAGCGGGACGCCACGCACGAACGCCTTCGTGCCATCGATCGGGTCGATCCACCAGCGGTACGGCGCGGCGCCGGTCGTCTCGCCGAACTCCTCCCCGACGACGCCGTGGTCGGGGAAGCGTCGCGCGAGCGCGTCGCGGAGGACGGTTTCCGCCTCCCGGTCGGCGACCGTGACGGGGGTCGCGTCCTCCTTCCAGTCGGGGCGGACGCCGGTCCGGAAGTACCCGAGGGTCGTGCGCGCGGCGCGGTCGGTGACGTCGAGGGCGACGTCCAGCAGGGTGTCGAGTTCGGCCATGGCGTCCTTTCGGTCGGGGCGGCGCGGCGGCCGCCGAGGCGGCGTCACGCTAGCACCCCGCGGTACGCTGCGCGGCATGATCGTGACGCGCGAGGATCTCGAACGCCGGGAGGCCACGACGCTCGCCCCGTACGCCGTGCAGGCCGCGCGGTCGCGCGGCCGGACCCACGCCGAGGCGGAGAGCCGCCACCGCACCGCCTTCCAGAAGGACCGCGACCGGGTGGTGCACAGCACCGCCTTCCGGCGGCTCGAGTACAAGACGCAGGTGTTCGTCAACGCCGAGGGCGACCACTACCGCACCCGCCTGACGCACACGCTGGAGGTCGCGCAGGTCGCCAAGGCGGTCTGTCGGGCGCTAGGGCTGAACGAGGACCTGGCGGAAACCGTGGCGCTGGCGCACGACCTCGGCCACCCGCCGTTCGGGCACGCCGGCGAGCGGGCGTTGAACCGCCTCGCGGGCGACGCCGGCGGGTTCGACCACAACCGCCAGAGCCTACGCGTCGTGACGGAGCTCGAGGCCCGCTACGACGCCTTCCCGGGGTTGAACCTGACGTGGGAGGCGCTCGAGGGCATCATGAAGCACGAGACCGACTACGACCTGCCCGACGTCCACTGGGAGCCGGGCCGGCGCGGCAGCCTCGAGGCGCAGATCGTGAACCTCGCCGACGAGATGGCGTACAACGCGCACGACCTCGACGACGGCCTGCGTTCGGGCCTGCTCGCGCCGGAGGACGTCGTCGAGGTGCCGCTCATCGCGTCGCTCCTCGAGGACCTGGCCCTCGCGCCGGACGCGCTCCGGGGGGCCGGCCGGGCGGCGTTGATTCGCGAGCTGCTCGGGCGCAGCATCGACGACGTGGTCGCCGCGACGGACGCCGCGGTGCGGGAGGCGGGCGCCGCCTCCCCCGACGACGTGCGCGATGCCGGGCGGGTCCTGGCGACCGCGTCGGAGGCCATGACGCAGCGGCACGCGGAGTTGAAGGCGTTCCTGTACGCGCGGCTGTACCGCCACCACCGGCAGTTGCGGATGGGCCGCAAGGCCGACCGCGTCCTGAGCGAGATCTTCGAGGCGTACGTCGAGATGCCGACGATGCTGCCGCCCGCCTGGCAGGCGGCGGTGGAGGCGCGCGGCACCGTGCGGGCGGTGACCGACTACGTCGCGGGGTTCACCGACCGCTTCGCGGGCGACGAGTACCGCCGCCTGTTCGACCCCGCCCGGCTGACCTGACGCCCGCGCACCGGGGGCCGGGGTCGCTTCAGAAGGCGGCCCGTTCGGACCGGGCGACGGCGATCAGGTCGCCGGCGTCCGCGTCGCGGAACCACACCGCCTCCGCCTCGACGCCCAGCACGCGGGCGAGCACCCACGGGTGGGTGATCACGGTCGACGTGATCGCCCCCTCGGGCGGTTCGACGAGCCGCAGGTCGACGAACAGGTCGCGCCCCTCCTGCGTGACGTCGGCGATCTCGACGCCGTAGCCGCTGCTGGGGCGCGGCGCGAGGCGCACCGCGAACCACGTTTCGCGCTCGAAGCGGGCGTCGGGCGTGGGGGGCGGATCGAGGCTGGGGGCGTACAGTTCCGCCCACAGCGACCGCAACGCGTCGCGGTCCTCGACGAGGCGGTAGGCGTCCCGCTCGACCGGTGCCGCCTGGGTCCCCTCGGCGACGACGTCGTACAGGCGCGCCTCCTCCGCCGGTTGGTAGCGCGACGCGTCGGTCGCGAGGTCGCGCTGGACGACCAGCAGGGTGTGCAGGTACTCGTCGAGCCCGCCGGGTTCGCTCGGCCCGAACGCCGGCGGCCGCCCGGCGGCCGCCTCGAACGCGGTCGGCGACACGACCGTCACGACGAGCGGCGCGCCGTCGGCGGCGAGGCCGCCCGCGATCGCGTCCGCCTCCGCCGGCGTCAGGGCGCCCGCCCCGCGCAGCGGGTGCGCGACCGGCGTCGGCGCGACGCGGCGGGCGACGTCCGCCTGGACGTCGTCGGCGACGGCGAACCAGCGTTCGCCGTCGAAGTACGCGACGGTCTCCACCGCGGCGGCGGTGCGGACGTCGACGTCGGTCGTGAGGGGGATGCGGGCGACGGTCGCGGGGGCGGCCTCGATCGGCTCCGCGGGGCGTGCCTCGCGCAGGAACGCGGCGTCGTCCACGGTGCGGGCGGCGGCGACGGCGAACGGGGCGTCGCGGGTCGCCTCGTCGTCGGCGACCAACGCTCCGAGGGTGCGGTCCTCCCCGCCGAGCCGGACGGTGTCGGCGGAGCCGTAGACGTAGCGCAGGCGGACCTCCTCGCCCTCCGCGACGCCCTCGCCACCGATCGCGGCGCCGTCGACGAGCGTGACGTCGTGCACGATGCGCGTGCCGACCGGATCGCAGGCGGCGGCGAGGAGCGCGAAGGAAGCCAGGAGCGCGGTCAGGGGGGCGCGAGCGGCGAACGTCGTCAACGGGGACCTCCGCGCAGAAGCGTAGCACCCCCACCGGCGCCGGGCGCGTGCCGGCGGGAACCGGCGGGGCGGGCGCGCGGGGTGGGCGCGCGGGGTGGGGGGACGCCCGCCCCGCGGCGGGCGGTGGGGGGTTGCTAGACTCGGGCGGATGACGCCGTCCCGGCGGGTGTTGATCGTCTCCGCGTCGATCGGGGGTGGGCACGTCGCCGCCGGCCGGGCGCTGGAGGCCGCGTTCGGGGAGGCGGGCGTGCCCGCCCGCCACGTCGACCTGTTGGACTACACGTCGGCGCCCTTCCGGGCGCTCTACCGCCGCAGCTACTTCGATCTCGTGCGTACCGCCCCGGAGATGGTGGAGTTCCTCGGGCGCCGCCTCGACCGCAGCCCCACCGAACTGCCCGCCCGCTCCCGCCGGGTGGGGCGGCGCCTCGCCCGCCTCGCGTCGTACCAACTCCCCCGCTGGGTGGACGCCTACCGGCCCGACCTGGTGGTGCACACGCACTTCCTGTCGACCGGCGTGCTGGGGTCGCGCCGGACCGGCGCCGTCCCGCAGGCGGTCGTCGTCACCGACTACGGGGCGCACGCCCTGTGGTTGGCGCCCGACGTCGCGCGGTACTTCGTCGCCGCGGAGGAGGTCGCCGTCCACCTGCGCGCCAGCGGCGTCGACGGCGCCCGCGTCGCCGCGACGGGGATTCCGGTCGACCCGCGCTTCGCGCGGCTCGAGACGCCGAGCGCCGCCCGCGCCCGGTTGGGGCTCCCCCCCGACGTGCAGGTGCTGTTGGTGTCCCTGTCCGGCCTCGACGCGGCGACCGCCGCCCGGCTGCTGGAGGAGGTCAAGCGCACCCCCTGGCCCCTCCGCGTCCAGGCGATCTGCGGGCGCTCCAGCGACCTCCTGGAGGTCGCGACCGCCGCCGCGGCGGACCCGTCGGACCTCGTCCGCATCGACGCGTTCGGGATGCGGCAGGACGTCCCGACGTTGCTGGCGGCCGCCGACCTGGTGGTGGGGAAACCCGGCGGCCTGACGGTGGCCGAGGCGTTGGCGGCGGGCCGTCCGTTCGTGGTCGTCGATCCCTACCCGCTGCAGGAGGAGGCGAACGCGACGTTCCTGCTGGAGCACGGGGCGGGCCTCCGCGTCGAGCCGCTCACGACGCTGCCCCACAAGCTCGGGACGCTCCTGCGCGACCCGGCGCGCTTCGCGGCGATGCGTGACGCGGCGCGGGCGGTCGGGCGTCCGCACGCCGCCCGCGACGTCGTCGCCGGCGCCCTCGAGCTCGTCGCCCCCGAGGCCGCCCCCCAGGCCGCACCCGAGGGCGTGCCCGAGGACGCAGGGTGAGGCGGGCGGCGCGGCTGGCCGCCGTCCTCCTCGTCGCCGCGGCCGGCGTCGCCGCTGCCGAGGGTCCGCCCGCCCGGGTCGTGGTGCTGGGCGCCGGCGCGGAGGCGGCTGCGGCGGCGGTCGCCGCCGCGGAGGTCGGGGCGCAGGTGACGTTGCTGCCGGGCCGCACGCCGCTCGGGGGAGCGTTGGGGCCGGTGGGGTTGGCGCTGATCGACGACGCGACGTACGACGGCCGGCCGCTGCAGGGCGGCCTGTTCGCCCGCTGGCGGGAGCGGGTCGGGGGCGGACCGACGTTCGACCCGCGCGCCGGGGCGGCCGCCTGGCGGGCGCTCCTCGACGGGGCGGGGGTCGACGTCGTCGCCACCGACGGTCCCGTCGCGATCGAGGTCGAGGGTGGTGCGGTCGCGGGGGTGGCGTGGGACGGCGGCCGCGTACCGGCGGACGCGGTGATCGACGGCGACGGGGAGGTCCGGCACGCGCGCGCCGTCGGCGCGCAGGCGGACGTCGGGTGGCGGGCGTGGGGGGTCGACGACCGCATGGCCGACGGCTGGATCGTGCGTCTCGACGGCGTGGACCTCGCGGCGGTGCGGGCGGCGGCGCGCGCCCGCGGGCCCGGCTGGGCGCAGGTCGAGGGGGCGGCGGCGTGGGGGGCGTTCGGGGGCGCGTTCGCGTCGTTCGATCCCGGCGTGCCCGGCGTCCGCCTGCGCGGCGCGAACCTCGCGGTCGGGGCGGACGGCACCGCGTGGCTGAACGCCCTCGTCCTCGCGCCCGGCACGCTCGAGGGCGTCCCGGGGGACGTGGGGCGCGTCGCGACCCTCGCGCCGGAGGCGCGCCGGGCGACCGAGGAGCGCCTCCGCGGGCGGCTGGAGGCGGCGTTGGCGGCGCTCCCGGCGCACCTCGCGCCCCGCGTGCCGGGGGTCGCGCCGGACGCGGGCGTCGCGTTGGCGCCGCAGCCGTACCGGCGCGAGACGGTGCACCTGCGCGCCGCCTGCACGCTGCGGGGGGCGGACGTGCTGGCGCACCGGTCGGGCCCCCTGGACGTCGCGGTGGGCGGCTACCCGCTCGACGTGCAGGCGACCCGCGATGCGCCGGACGGCCTCGTGATCGCCGACCCGGCGCGGTACGGCGTGCCGTTGTGCGTCGCGGCGCCCGCCGACGGCGCGGCGGGCGTGTGGGTCGTCGGGCGCGGCGTCGGCGTCGATCCCGTGGCGTACGCCAGCGCCCGCGTGGCGCCGCTGGGGGTGGCGTTGGGCGAGGCGGTGGGCGTCGCGGCGACCCGGGCGGTCCGCGCCGGGCGGACCCCCCGCACGGCGTCGCGGGACGCGGCGTTCGTCGCCGGCGTGCGGCGCACCCTGGCGGCGCGGGGGGCGGTGCTGCCCGCCCCGCCGGATCCGCCCCCGGTGGCGGCGGACGCCCCGCACGGCGCCGCCTTCCGCGCCGTCGCGGCGTACGCCCTGGCGTCCGCGGGGTACGCGAACGCACCGGACGGCGGCGCGCCCACCACGTGCGTCGCGGTGCGCCGCCAGGTGGCGGCGGTCCTGCGGCGCGCGGCGGGCGAGGCCGAGGCGGCGGAGCGCTTGGAGCGCGCCGTCCCGTGCACGCCGGGCGGGGCGACGGCGGCGGACGCCGCCCGGGTGCAGCGGGCGGCCGCCTGCCTGGTGTGGGGCGCATGCGCGGGGCCGGCGACGCCGGAGGCGTTGCGGCGGGAGGGGGCGTGGCCGGCCGGGCTGCCGGACGCCGGGCCGCTGTCGCGGGGGCAGGGCTGGGCGTTGGCGGCGACGTGGCTGCCGGCGCGGGCGCCCTGACGGGGCGGCGCTTGACCGCCTCCCCGGGCGCTGCTACCGTGACTCGCTACGCCGACGCGCCCGTGCCGGGATGGCGGAACGGTAGACGCAGTAGACTCAAAATCTACCGGGGCAACCCGTGCGGGTTCGAATCCCGCTCCCGGCACCACGCTTCTCGCCGTTTCCGGCCCACCGTCGGCCTTGGGAGGTCTCCGTGTTCGTCCTGTTCTGGTTGGTGTTGTTCCTCTTCATCCTGGCCTCCGTCGCCCTGACCGCCGTCGTGCTCCTGCAGGAACCCAAGCAGGCGGGGCTCGGGGACGGCCTCACCGGCGGGTCCGGCGGCGACTTCGGGTCCGCCGGGGGGACCGCCGGCGGCCTGCAGCGCCTCACGATCTACGTGGGCGTCGCCTGGGCCGGTCTGGCGCTCCTGCTGCAGATCATCCCCCGCTGACCCTCGGCGCACGCCCGACGGCGTGACGCTTCGTGCGGCGCACCCTCCGGGGTGCGCCGCGTCGTTTGTACGACCCCCCGGCGCTCTGCTACATTTCCCCATCGCCGTGTGGCGGTGCCGCGCGCCGCGCGCGGCGCTCGTCCGCCCGCGGTTCGTCCCTCGCAGCCAGGAGGCCCCCATGCACCGAACGTCGTCGTACCTCGTCGCCCTCGTCGCCGTCGCCGCGCTGGCGCTGGCCTCCGCCCAGCCGCTGACGTGGCCCGCCGCCTGGACCTCCGCGGAGCCGGGCGAAGCGCAGTACGGCGGCACCTACCGCGTGTCCGCCCTGAGCGACCCGCGGACCTTCAACCCGTTCGTCAGCGCGGAAGAGAACGACATCGTCGACGCCGCCGACGCGACGACGTTGCTGCGTCAGGGGCCGGACTCCGACGCCTTCATCCCCAACATGGCGGAGTCGTTCGAGATCTCCGACGACGGGCTGAGCGTCACCATGACGCTGCGCGAGGGCCTGCGCTGGTCGGACGGCGAACCGATCGACACCGACGACTTCCTGTTCGCGTACGAGGCGCAGACCGACGAGGACGTCGGCTCGAACGCGTACGACGGCTGGTTCATCGAGGGGGAGCTCATCGAGATGACGGCGGTGGACGACCGCACCGTCCGCTTCGACTTCCCCGTCGAGGACCGCCTGGCGCTCGTCGTCGCCGGCTACCTCTCGCCCGCCCCCGACCACATCCTCGGCGAGATCTACCGCGACGGCGGCGCCGAGGCCCTCAAGGAGGCGTGGGGCACCGACACGGACGTGAGCGAAACGGTGTGGGCGACCGCCTTCGTGCCGGTCGAGTTCCTGCCGGGGCAACGCATCGTGTTCGAACGCAACCCCTACTTCGGGGAGTGGAACGTCGACGCACAGGGCAACGCGCTGCCGTACCTCGACCGCTACGTCGTGGAGATCGTCGAGTCGATCGACGCCGCGCTGAACCTCTACATCGCGGGCGAGATCGACGCGTTCTCGCCGTCGAACCTCGACCAGGTCGGGGTCGTCAGCCAAGCGATCCGCAACGGCGACATCGATGCGGAGCTGCTGCCGAACGTCGCGCCGGTCGCGAGCAGCCAGTTCATCGTCTTCAACTGGAACAAGGCGAGCGAACCGAAGAAGGAGGCGTTGTTCCGCGACGTGCGCTTCCGCCGCGCCATGAGCCACCTCGTCGACCGCGAAGCGATCACCGAACTCGTGTACGGCGGCTCCGCCGCCCCGATGTGGTCGGACGTCTACCAGGTGTACGCCTACTGGGTGAACCCGGACGTCCCCAAGTACCCCTTCGACCCCGAGCGCGCCCTGGAGCTCCTCGCCGAGATCGGCTACACCCCCGACGACGACGGCACCCTCGTCGACGCGGACGGCGAACCGCTTGCCTTCACGCTGGCGACGAACGCCGGGAACGACCAACGCGAACAGATCGCGCAGATCTTCGCCGACGAGGCGCGCCGCGCCGGCGTGCAGGTCGACGTCCAGGCGATCGACTTCAACCTGCTCGTCGACCAGCTGCTGACGACCGGCGACGACCGGCCGTTCGACGCCATCCTGATCGGCCTGCAGGGCGGCAACCGCATTTGGCCGTGGGGCTCCAACGTCCTGCCGTGCGACGGCAACCTGCACATGTACAACCAGTCGGGGGCGTGCCTCACCGACGCCGAACGCACCGCGGAACGCCTGTACGGCGAGGGCCGCCGCACCCTCGACACCGAAGCGGCGCGGCAGATCGGCTACGCCATCCAGGCGCGCATGGCGGCGCTGCAACCGCAGATCTTCACGGTCAGCCCCCTCTCGCACTTCAGTTGGGCGTCCGACGTCGGCGGCGAGCACCCCCGCGACCTGATCGACACCGTGGTCGGCGTCCGGCAGCTGCCGCTCACCTTCAAGCGCTGACCCGCGCGGGGGCACCCGCCCCCGCGTCCTCGCCCGCGCGCGGCGTCGTGCCGCGCGCGGCGCGTTCCCCCTCGAGGAGCTCCCCCTTCGCGTGTTCGGTTACGTCGTCCGTCGCCTCTTCAACCTGATCCCGACGTTCCTGGGCGCGACGTTCCTCGCGTTCCTCGTCGCGCAGTTGGTGCCGGGCGACTTCCTGGCGCAACGCGCGCTCGAGCCGAACGTCCGGCCGGAGACGATCGAACGGCTGCGCGTGCAGTTCGGGCTCGACCAACCGTGGCCGGTGCAGTACGTCCGTTGGTTGGGGTCGCTCCTGCAGGGCGACCTGGGGTTGTCGTTCAGCAGCAACCAACCGGTGTGGGACCTCATCGCGGCGCCGATCCGCAACTCGATGGTCCTCGTCGTCGCGTCGCTCGTCCTGCTGTACGCCCTCGCGATCCCGCTCGGCGTGTTCTCCGCCGTCCGGCAGTACTCGTGGGCGGACCAGATCGTCAGCGCCATCTCGTACTTCGGTCTGGCGATCCCGAACTTCTTCTTCGCGCAGGTGCTGATCCTCGGATTGTTCCTGCTGCGCGGCTTCACCCGCGAGACGTTCGGCTTCAACGAACTGTTGCTTCCCGTCGCGCAGATGACGAGCAGCGACTTCAGCGACCTGAACGCCTGGGGGCGGTTCCTGGACGTCGCGCACCACACGATCCTCCCGGCGTTCGTCGTCGCGACGTCGGGCGTGGCGGGCTTCACGCGGGTGTTGCGGGCGCAGATGATCGAGTACCTCTCGAGCGACTTCATTCGGACCGCCCGCGCCAAGGGTGTGGGGCGCCGCAGCATCACCTACAAGCACGCCCTCCGGCCGGCGGTCATCCCGTTCGTCGCCGGGATCGGGGGGATCCTCCCGACCCTGATCGGCGGGGCCGGCCTGGTGGAGATCGTCGTGTCGTGGCCCGGCATCACCCCTACCCTGTTGGCCGCCATCCAGCGGCAGGACATCTACGTCGTCCTCGGCCTCGTGGTCGTCACGACCGGCCTGCTGATGATCGGCAACCTGATCTCCGACCTCCTCCTCGCCGCGGTCGACCCGCGGATCCGGTACGACTGACGTGACGACGCCCGGCCGCCCCCGCGAAGCGAACGTCGAGGCGCTCGAGGGCCTCGTCGAACGCTCGATGTCGCAACGCCAGATCGCCTGGCGGCAGTTCCGCCGCCACCGCGTGGCGATGGTCGGCGCGGTCGTCCTGATCGCGATGTACCTCGTGACGATCTTCGCCGGGTTCCTCGCGCCCTACGGCGTCAACGAGTACCGCACCCGCCCCGTCGCGGCGTTCCGCCCCCCGACCCCCATCCACTGGACCCACCCGGACACCGGCCGGTTGGTGCGGCCGTACGTCTACGACGTGAAGGTGGAGCGCGACCCCGTCACCTTCCAGCGCGTGTACGTCGAGGACACCTCCACGCGCTACCCCATCCGCTTCTTCGTCGAGCGGCCCGAAGCGACCTACTCGGTGTTGGGGTTGTGGGAGAGCGACCTGCACCTGTTCGGGGTGGACGACCCCGCCCGGATCTTTTTGTGGGGCACGAACGACCTCGGCAAGGACGTCTTCAGTCGGGTGCTGTACGGCGGGCAGGTGAGCCTCGTGATCGGGGTGTTGGCGGTCTGGGTGTCGCTGGGCTTGGGGCTGTTGTTCGGCGGGATCGCCGGCTTCTACGGCGGCTGGGTCGACGAGTTCGTCATGCGCCTCGTGGAGGTCCTCTCCGCCATCCCGAGCCTGTTCCTGTTGGTGGTGCTCGCCAGCCTCCTACAGGACCCCCGCAACCCCCTCGCGCAGGCGTTCGGCCTGGAGATGAACAGCGCCCAGACCTTCCTCATGGTGGTGCTGGTGCTCGGCTTCGTCGGCTGGGGCGGCCTCGCGCGCACGATCCGCAGCCTGGTGCTGTCGATCCGCGAGATGGAGTACGCCGCGGCCGCGAAGGCGCTCGGCGCGAGCGAACGGCGGGTGTTGCGCCGGCACCTGCTGCCCGCGACCGCCAGCTACGTCGTGGTCGACCTGACCCTGGCGATCCCCGGCTTCATCCTGACCGAGACCGGCCTGTCGTTCATCGGTCTCGGGCCGAGCGCGGTCGACACCTCGAGTTGGGGGTTGCTGCTGGCGGACGCGACGGCGCGGGGGATCTCGATCCAGTTCGTGCCGTGGTTGTTGATCCCCGGCATCCCGATCTTCCTGGCGGTCCTGAGTTGGAACCTGGTGGGGGACGGCCTCCGCGACGCGCTCGACCCCCGCAAGCGTCGGTAACCCTCGGTAACCCTCGGCGCTGCCCGCACCCTCCCCGCCGCCCCCCTCCCCGCCCCGCCGCCGGTACGGTAGAGTCCCGCAGGAGGTTCACGCGCATGCCCAGCTCCGAACGACTGCTCGACGTCGTCGATCTGCAGACGTACTTCGATACCGACGAAGGTACGGTCAAGGCGGTCGACGGCGTGAGTTTCCACATCGACAAAGGCGAGACGCTCGGCGTCGTCGGCGAGTCCGGCTCCGGGAAGTCCGTCACCAGCCTGTCGACGATGCGGTTGATCCCGCAGCCCCCCGGCCGGTTCGCCGGCGGACGCATCGAGTTCGAGGGTCGCGATCTGTTGACGCTCTCCGAAGCGGAGATGCGCAAGATCCGCGGCAACGAGATCAGCATGATCTTCCAGGAACCGATGACGAGCCTCAACCCGGTCTACACCGTCGGGGACCAGATCTCCGAAGCGATCCAGCTGCACCAGGGCAAGACCCGCCGCCAGGGCATGAAGATGGCGACGGAGATGCTCGATCTCGTGGGGATCCCCGAGCCGGGCAAGCGCGTGAAGAACTACCCGCACCAGATGTCGGGCGGCATGCGGCAACGCGTCATGATCGCGATGGCGCTGTCGTGCAGCCCGAAACTGTTGATCGCCGACGAACCCACCACCGCCCTCGACGTGACGATCCAAGCGCAGATCCTCGACCTCATGCGGTCGCTGCAGGAGGAGATCGGCATGTCGATCCTCTTCATCACGCACGACCTCGGCGTCGTCGCGGAGGTCGCCGACCGGGTCGTCGTCATGTACGCCGGCCGGGCGGTGGAGGAAGCGAGCGTGGGCGACATCTACGCGAACCCGCGGATGCCGTACACGCGGGGCCTGCTGAACTCGATCCCGCGGGTCGACAAGGTCGCCGAACACCAGGAGCGCCTCGAAGCGATCCCGGGGAACGTGCCCAACCCCCTGTCGCTGCCCGAAGGCTGCGCCTTCCACCCGCGCTGCAAGTACGCCACCGACGCCTGCACGGCCGGCATTCCGCCGCTCGAGGACATCGGCGAAGGCCACATGGTGCGGTGCATCCGGCAAGCTGAAATCGACCTGAAGAAGGACGAGGTGCACGCGTGAGCGACGTCGCAACCACGCCCGACGCCGCGGCCGACACCACCGCGCCGCTGCTCGAGGTCAACAACCTCAAGAAGTACTTCCCGATCCGCGGGGGGGTCTTCTCCCGCGTCGTCGCCAACGTCAAGGCGGTCGAGGACGTCACCTTCGCCATCAAGCCCGGCGAGGTCGTCGGCCTGGTCGGCGAATCGGGGTCGGGCAAGACGACCGCGGGTCGCTCGATCCTGCGGTTGATCGAACCGACCTCCGGCGAAGTGAAGTTCGACGGGGTCGACGTCACGCAGCTCGACAAGACGAAGCTCCGCGAGTACCGCAAGAAGATGCAGATCATCTTCCAGGACCCGTTCGCGAGCCTCAACCCGCGCATGTCGGTGGGCGACATCATCGGCGAAGCGCTGCAGATCCACAACCTCGCGAAGGGCAAGGCGCGCGAGGAGAAGGTCGCCGACCTGCTCGAGCGCGTGGGGTTGAGCGCCTCGCACATGCGCCGCTACCCGCACGAGTTCTCCGGCGGGCAACGCCAACGCATCGGCATCGCCCGCGCCCTCGCCGTCGACCCGCAGTTCATCGTCGCCGACGAGCCGGTCTCCGCCCTCGACGTCTCCATCCAGGCGCAGGTCGTCAACCTCCTGCAGGACCTCAAGGAGGAGTTGGGGCTGACGCTGTTGTTCATCGCGCACGACCTCGGGGTCGTCGAGTACATCAGCGACAAGGTGATCGTGATGTACCTCGGCAAGGTCATGGAGATCGCCCCCAGCAAGGACCTGTACGCCAACCCGGTGCACCCCTACACCGAAGCGCTGCTGTCCGCCGTGCCCATCCCGGACCCGACCGTCAAGCGCGAACGCATCATCCTGCAGGGCGACATCCCCAGCCCGATCAACCCCCCGTCGGGCTGCGTCTTCCGGACGCGCTGCCCGATCGCCATCGACGACTGCAAGCACGTCGACCCGCCCCTCGAAGAGGTCTCCCCCGGCCACTTCAAGGCGTGCATCCGGCGTCCCTGACGTTGCGCCCCGTGCGCGGCGCGCACCGACCGTGAGCGGCGGCCCCGCCGGCGGCCCCCCGCCCGACGCCGCCACGGAGCGGCTGGAGGCGCTCGGAGCGCGTCTCCCCGGCGCGGTCCTCGACCTCCTCCCGGAGCCGGTCGGCGACGACGAGGTCGCCCATTTCGCGGCGCTACAGCGCAGCTACCCCGCCCGCGGCGGCAAGGGCCTCCGCGGGCGGCTCCTGCTCGCGGCGGCGTACGCGCACGGCGCGGACCCCGCCGACGCCCTCCCCGTCGCCGCCGCCCTCGAACTGTTCCAGAACTGGGTGTTGGTGCACGACGACGTCGAGGACGACTCCGACGAACGTCGGGGCGCACCGGCCCTGCACCGCGAGGTCGGCGTCCCGGTCGCCATCAACGTCGGCGACGCCATGCACGTCGCGATGTGGCGGGCGCTCCTCGCCACCGACGCGCCGTGGCGGGACGCGGTCCTGCACGAGTTCGCGACCACGATCGCGCGGACGGCGGAGGGCCAACACCTCGACCTCGCCTGGGTGAGCGAGGGCCGCTTCGACGTCGATGCGGCCGCCTACCTCGCAATGGTCGAACGCAAGACCGCCATCTACACCGTCGTCGCCCCCCTCCGCCTCGGTGCGCACGTCGCCGGCACGCCCCCCGACGAGCGCTTCGAGGCGGCCGGACGCGCGCTCGGCGCGGCGTTCCAGATCCGCGACGACGTGCTGAACCTCGAGCCGGACCGCGGCGCGTACGGCAAGGAGTTCGCGGGCGACCTGTACGAAGGGAAACGCACCCTCATCCTCGCGCACGCCTTCGAGCGCCTCGCCCCGAACGACGCTGCGCGGCTCCAGGCGCTGTTGAACCGGCCGCGCCGCGAGAAGACCGACGCGGAGATGCGCGAAGCGCACGCCCTGATCGTGTCCGCCGGCGCCCTCGCGTCGGCGCAAGCAACCGCGGAAACCCTCGCCGCCGAGGGCCGCGCGACGTTGCTGGCGGCGCTCGAGGCGCACACCGACGCCTCCCGGCGCGCGCCGCTGGTCGCGTGGATCGACGCCCTCGTCGATCGCGACGCCTGACCCCCACCGGGTCGGCCGAACGCCTCCCACCGGCGCCGCGCCGCCGCACCGTGCGGCACGCTGAGCGCGTGCGGACCCGACCGCCCCCCACCCCCCGCGCCGCCGCGACGTTCGCGCGCTTCGCGGCGTTGGTGCCTTGCGCCGTCTGCCGGCGCGCCCCCGCCGGCCCCGGCGGGGTGTGCGACGCCTGCCGCGCCGCCCTCCGGCGGCCCGCCCACCCCGGCCGCGCGACGCTCGAGGGGGGCGTGCACGTCGCCTGGTTGGGGCCGCACGCGCCGCCGTGGCGCCCGGCGATCCACGCCCTCAAGTTCGGCGGGGCGCACGCCACCGCAGCGCCGCTCGGGGCGGCGCTCGCGGCGCACGTCGCGGCGCTCGGGTGGCCGGTCGCCCGCGTCGTGCCCGTCCCGCTGCACCCCCGCCGGCGGCGGGCACGCGGGTACGACCAGGCCGACCGCCTCGCCGGGGTCGTCGCCGCCAGCCTCGGGGCGCGGCACTGGCGGGGCCTCCGCCGCGTCCGCGCGACCGCCCGCCAGGCGCGGACCGGCGCGGCGGGCCGCGACGCGAACGTCGCGGGCGCGTTCGCCGCCCGTCGGGTGCCGCCGGTCCCGCTGCTGTTGATCGACGACGTCTGGACGACCGGTGCGACGGCGCGCGCCGCGCGCGCCGCCCTGCTCGCCGCCGGCGCACGCGAGGTGCGCGTCGCGGTCGTGGTCCGCGCCGACGCCGACCCCGCCCCCGTGGGCGGGACGCCCGACCCTCAGACGAGCAGGACGGCGGTCGCCACCCCGAGCAACGCCCCGACGAGGACCTGCGGGTAGGTGTGTCCGAGGAGCGTCTGCAAGGCGTCGGGCTGGAACCCCTCGTCGAACAGGTGCCCGAGCTCCTCCACGAGGTCGTTGATGAGTTGCGCCTGCATGCCCGCCGCCCGGCGGATGCCGGTCGCGTCGTACATCACGATGCCGGCCAGCACCATCGCGACGGCGAACACCGGCGACGTGACGCCCTCCGTCATCCCGAGGGCGGTCGCGAGGGCGGCGACCGACGCGCTGTGCGACGACGGCATGCCGCCGGTCTCGAGCAGGCGTTCGGGCGCGAAGCGCCGTTCGGTGGCGGCGGCCAACAGCAGCTTGATCGCCTGCGCAGCGACGGTCGCGACGATCGCCGCACCGAGCGGACCGTACAGCAGCGCCTCGCTCACGCCGTCCCCCGCCGCGCGCGGGCGGCCCGCACGGTGTTCGCCACGACCATCGCGACCGTCATGGGGCCGGTCCCGCCCGGCGTGGGGGTGAGCGCCCCCGCGACCCGCGCGACGTCCGGCGCGACGTCGCCGCGCAGCACCCCGTCGACCGGCGCCTGCCCGACGTCGAGGACGACGGCGCCGGCCTGCACGTGCTCCGGCGTGATCATGCCGGGGACGCCGGCGGCGGCGACCAGCACGTCGGCGCGGCGGGTGACGGCCGCCAGGTCGCGGGTGCGGGAGTGCGCCACCGTCACGGTCGCGTTGCGGCCGAGGAAGAGCGCGGCGGCGGGTTTGCCGACGAGGTCGCTGCGCCCGACGACGACGACCTCGCGCCCCTCGAGCGGCACCTCGTAGTGATCGAGGATCCGCAGCAGGCCGGCCGGCGTCGCCGGCGCCCACGCCGCCCGCCCGCGCCACAACCGCCCCACGTTCACCGGGTGGAGGGCGTCGACGTCCTTCTCCGGCGCGATGGCCCGGAGGGCGGCGTCGGCGTCGAGGTGCAGGTACAGCGGCAACTGCACGAGGATGCCGTCGACGTCCGGGTCGTCGTTCAGGTCCTGCAGGACCGCCTGCAGGTCGTCGTTCGTCGCGTCCTCCGGTACGACCCGCGTCTCGTGGCGGACGCCGGCGGTCCCGGCGCGCTTCCCTTTGCTGCGGACGTACGACGCGCCGGCGGGGTCGTCGCTGGCGCGCACGAACACCAGCTGCGGGGCGACCTCCATCGCCTCCACCTCCGCGCGGACGTCCGCGAGGACCGCGGCGGCGACGGCGCGCCCGTCGAACGTCCGCGCGCTCACGTCCGCCCCGCCAGGTCCGCTTCGGCCTCGCGATGGAACGCCCCGAGGACGCCGTTGACGAAGCGGCCCGACTCCTCCCCCCCGAACCGTTTCGCGAGGCGGACCGCCATCTCGAGCGTCACGCGCGGGGGGACGTCGTCCTCGTACCAGAGTTCGCTCAGCGCGAGGCGGAGGACGTTCAGGTCGGTTTGCGCCATCTGCGGGAACGTCCAGCCCTCGATGCGGTCGGCGAGGGCGTCGTCGACCTCGCTGCGGTGGTCGCGGTAGGCGTGCACGAGGCGTTCGGCGAACGCCAACGCGTCGGCGTCCAGCACGTCGCCGTACCCGTCCTCGTCGTCCTCGCCGACCTCGGAGCGGATCTGCCGCCAGGTGGCGTCCAGGTCGGCGCCGCCGCGGTCCGCTTGGAACAGCGCTCGGAAGGCGAGCTCGCGGGCGCGGCGTCTAGCCATCCGCCCCGTCCGCATCGTCGTCGGCGACGTCGATGCCGGTGACGGTGACGCGCACCGAACGCACCTCCAGCCCGGTCATGCTGGCGACCGCTTCGCGCACGACGCGCTTGGCGCGCTCGGCGACGGCGGGGATCTCCGTCCCGTAGCGGACGGTGACGTTCAGGTCGACGTCGACGACGTCGCCGTCGCGGTCGATGCGGATGCCCTTGGCGCGGCGGCCGGTGAGGAACTCCCCCACCCGCGCGGGGGGCGCCAACGGCCGCAGGCCGTCCACCTGTTCGAGGGCGAGCTGGGCGATGCCGAACAGCACGTCCTGCCCGAGTTCCGGGGTCGTGGTGTCGCTCATGGGGACCTCCTCCGGCGCCGTCACGACGCCAACATCCGGGGCACGAAGTGCGTGGAGACCTCGCCGCGCTGGAACGCCGGGTCGTCGAGGACCCGCAGGTGGAACGGCAACGTCGTCGTCACGCCGTCGATCACCGTCTCCCGCAACGCCCGCCGCATGCGGGCGATCGCGTCGGCGCGGGTGGGGCCCCACGCGAGGATCTTCGCGACGAGGCTATCGTAGTTCGGCGGGATCGCGTAGCCCGCGTACACGTGCGAATCGACGCGGACGCCCGGCCCCCCCGGCCACAACACCTCCCGCACGACGCCCGCCGCCGGCCGGAAGTCCCGGTCGGGATCCTCGGCGTTGATGCGCACCTCGATCGCGTGCCCCCGGACCGCGAGGTCCGCCTGCCGCCACGGCAGGCCCTCCCCCGACGCGAGGCGGATCTGTTGCGCGACCAGGTCGGTGCCGGTGACGAGCTCCGTCGCGGGGTGCTCGACCTGGATGCGGGTGTTCATTTCGCTGAAGAAGTGCCGCCCCTTGGCGTCCACGAGGAACTCGACGGTGCCGGCCCCGCGGTAGTCGAGGCTCTCCGCCAGCGCGACGGCGGACGCCGCGACGCGCGCGCGGAGGGCGTCCCCCACGGGGCTCGGCGCCTCCTCGAGGACCTTCTGGTAGCGGCGTTGCAGCGAACAGTCGCGGTCGAACAGGTGCACGACCCGTCCCTCGCCGTCCCCGAACACCTGCACCTCGACGTGCCGCGGTTCCTCGAGGAACGCCTCGAGGTACACCTCGGCGTTCCCGAAGGCGCTGCGCGCCTCCTCGCGGGCGGCGTGGTACTGCCGCTCGAGCTCGTCCTCGGCGTGCACGACCCGCATGCCGCGCCCCCCACCGCCGGCCGACGCCTTGAGGATGACCGGGTAGCCGACCTCGGCGGCGAAGCGGTGGGCGGTGGCGAGGTCCTCGAGGGGACCGGAGCCGGGCGTGATCGGGACGCCCGCGGCGTCGGCGAGGGCGCGGGCGCTGGCCTTGTCGCCGATCCGGCGGATCGTGTCGGGGCGCGGCCCGACGAAGATCAGGTTGTGCTCCTCGCACATCTGCGCGAACTCGGCGTTCTCCGCGAGGAAGCCGTAGCCGGGGTGGATCGCTTCGCAGCCCGACACGAGGGCGGCGGCCAGCAGGTTGTGGACGTTCAGGTACGAATCGCGGGCGGCGGGCGGCCCGATGCAGACCGCCTCGTCGGCGAGCAGCACCGGGAGGCTGGAGGCGTCCGCTTCGGAGTACGCGACGACGGTCGTGACGCCCAACTCGCGGGCGGCGCGCAGGATCCGCAGCGCGATCTCCCCCCGGTTGGCGACGAGCAGCTTCGAGATCACGCGACTCAGTCCGGCTCGATGCGAACGAGCACCTGCCCGTACTCGACCGGTTCCTCGTTGCGGACCCGGATCTCCCGCACCGTGCCGGCGACCTCCGCCTCGATCTCGTTCATCAACTTCATCGCCTCGAGGATGCACAGGACGGCGCCCGCCTCGACCCGGTCGCCGACCTTCACGAACGGCTCGGCGTCCGGCGCGGGCGCGGCGTAGAACGTCCCCACGATCGGCGCCTTGACGTCCACCAGGCCGTCGCTGGGCGCGTCCGCCCCGCCCGCACCGTCGCTCGCCGCCGGCTCCGCCGCCCCCGCGGCGGCGGGGGCCGGCGCAGGCGCGGCGGCCGGGGCGGGAGCGGCGGCCGGGGCGACGACGGCGGGCGCCGGCGCGGCGGCGGACACGCCGTTGCGCTTGACCTCGATGCGGACGTCGGCGGTCTCGTAACGGAACTCGTCGACGTCGGCGGCGGTCACCGCGTCGAGGAGTTTCTTGACCTCCTTGACGTCCATCAGGCGCGCCCCAGGTACTCGCCGGAGCGGGTGTCGACCCGCACGATGGTGCCCGGATCGACGAACAACGGCACCTGCACGACCGCGCCGGTCTCCAGCGTCGCGGGCTTGCTGCCGCCCGACACCGTGTCGCCCTTCACGCCGGGGTCGGTCTCGGTGATGGCGAGCTCGATGACGTTGGGGAGCGTCACCTTGAGGGGTTTCTCGCCGTAGTAGTCGACGGTGACCTCGGTGTTGGGTTTCAACCACTTCGCGGCGTCGCCGATCTGGGCGCGATCCAGCGTCGGTTGGTCGTACGTCTCGAGGTCCATGAAGGTGAACAGGTCGCCGTCGGCGAACAGGAACTGCATGGTCTTGTAGTCGATGAAGATGTCGGACAGCTTCTCCGAGGCGTTGAACGTCCGCTCGACGATGCTGCCGTTCTCGAGGTTGCGGAACTTGGCGACGACCTTCGCGCCGCCCCGGCCGATCTTCTGGTGCTGGAAGTCGAGGCACTCCCACAGGCCGCCGTCCATCTCCACCTTCGTGCCGTTGCGTAGATCGGTCACGCTGATCATCGTCACCCTCCCACGGGCCGCAGCCCGGTCGATTTCGTGCCGGGCGCGAGTCTACCACCTCCCCCGCCGCGCGCCGCGCTCCGCCGGACCGGGCGCGAGGTGCGGCCGGGACGCCGCCGGGACGCGGCCGGTCCCCGCAGGCACGCGCCGCCGGCGGCGCCGGCGGTAGGGTGACCGCGTGAACGTGTTCGAGGCGGGATTGGCGCGCGGCGGAGCGGTCCTGGCCCCCATGGCGGGGTACAGCGACGCCCCCTTTCGGCGCCTCTGTCGCGAGCACGGCAGCGCCTGGGCGGTCACGGAGATGGTCAGCGCCCGCGCCCTCGCGATGGGCGACGAACGGAGCTTGGCGATCCCCGCGCCCTACCCCGGCGAAGCGGACGTCGTCATCCAACTCTTCGCGGCCGACCCGACCGAAGCGGCCGCCGCAGCGCGCGTGCTGCAGGACCGATTCCGCCCCGCGGCGTTCGACCTGAACATGGGCTGCCCCGTCAAGAAGATCCTCGACAAGGGGTGCGGGGCGCGCCTGATCGGCGATCCCGAGGGGGCGGCGCGGATCGTGAGCGCCATGCGCGACGCGACCGGCCTGCCGGTGTCCGCCAAGACCCGCTTGGGGCGCGACCGCGTCGAACTGGACGAGGTCGCGCGCGCCCTCGTCGAGGGCGGCGTCGCGGCGTTGGCGGTGCACGGCCGGACGGCGGCCGCGAAGTACGGCGGGGTCGCCGACCCCGACCCGATCCTCGCCGTCGCCGCCTGGAGTCCCGTCCCGGTCCTGTACTCCGGCGACGTCACGACCCCCGCCGCCGCGCACGCCCTGCGGGCGCAGGGGGTGGGGGTCATGATCGCGCGGGGGGCGCTGGGGCGCCCCTGGATCTTCGACGAGGTGCGCGGCGGCCCGCCCCGCAGTTGGCGGGAGGCGGCCGCCGTCCTCCTGCGGCACGTCGAACTGCAGATCGCGCACGACGGCGAAGCGCGCGCGGTGCGGGGCCTGCGTTCGCACCTCGCGGCGTACGTCCGGCACCACCCCGCGGCGCAGGGGCTGCGCGACGCGCTCGTGCGGGCCGACACCCGCGCCGACGTGCACGCCGCCCTCGCACGCACGGCCGACGGGGCGGCGGCGGTCGCCGCGCACGCCCCCGCGGCGGCGGCCCCCACCCCCGCGCACGCCCCCGTCGGACCTCGGGACGCCGCGTGACGCGGGTCCTGCTTCGCTTGGCACTGCGGAACCTGCTGCGTCACCCGTGGCGGACCGGCGCGACGGTCGTCGGCGTCGGGGTCGGCGTCGCGGCGGTCCTCGCGACGTTGTCGGTCGGCGCGAACGTCCGCGGGAACCTGCAGGCGGACTTCGCGGCGACCGTCGGGCGCGCCGACCTGCTGGTCGCGCCCGGCACCGGTGGGCGGGCGGTGCTGTCCCTCGATCCGGTCCTCGGGACGGTCCTCGCCCTCCCCGAGGTCGCCGCCGTCACGCCGGTGTTGAACCGCCGCCTGGAGCCGGTCCGCGACGTCGAGGGCTACACCCCGCCGGTCCTGCCCGGCGTCGACAGCGGCTTCCAACTCTCGGGACGGCCGATGGACGCCCCCGAGGCGCTGCCCGCCGATTTGGTGGCCGGCCGCTGGCCGATGCCGGGCGAGGCGGAACTGGTGATGGCCCGCCCGTTCGCGGAGGCGCGCGGCTTCGCGATCGGCGACGCGGTGGCCTTCGCCACCCGCTTCGGGGACGTGACGTTCGCGTTGGTCGGCTGGATGGACGGCGCGACCGGGTACGGCTCCAGCAACGGCGGGCGGGTCGCGATCGCGCCCCTCGGGGTGGTGCAGGACGCCGTCCGTCTGGACGGGCGCGCCTCGCTCCTCGAGGTGGAGGCCGCGCCGGGCGTGGAGCTCGGGGCCCTCCGCGCGGCGCTCGAGGGGACGCTCGACGCGCGCTACGAGGTCGTCGCGCCCGCCGGCCGCGGGGAGTTGGCGGGCGGCATCGTCGAGACGCTGCAGGCCGGCCTGCTGGTGCTCGCCGTGACGCTGCTGGCGTTGGGGGGGTTCCTGGCCTACAACACCTTCATGGCGAGCGTCGTGGAGCGGACGCGGACGTACGCGCTCCTGCGGACCGTGGCGTTGCGGCGGCGCGACGTGCGTCGCCTCGCGACCCTCGAAGCGACGGTGGTGGCCGCGGCGGGCGTCGCGTTCGGCGTGGCGTTCGGGGTGGCGTTGGCGTGGGGATTGACGTGGGCGAACGCGTTCGGCTTGGGCTTCGAGGTGCGCGCGCTCGTCGTGCCCGCCTGGGCGCTGGTCGCCGCGGCGGTCGGGGGGACGGCGGTCGCGTTGGGGGCGGGGTCGTGGCCCGCCCGCCTCGCGTCGCGCGCCGCGCCGTTGGCGGCCCGCCGCCGGGCGGAGGCCGCGAGCGTCCCCCGCGCGGCGCGGTGGGGGGCCGTCGCCGCCCTCGTCGGCCTCGTCGTGACCCGCGTCCCGTGGGAGGGGTACGCCGCCCTGGGGGCGGCGGCGGTCGCCATGGCGGCGTTCTCGGTCGGGGTGGCGTTGGCCGCGCCGGCGTTGCTCGGGCCGGCGTTCCGCGTCGCGCGGCCGGCGTTGCGGCGCGCGTTCGGCGTGGAGGGCGGCCTGGCCGCCGGGTTCGCGGGGCGCAGCGCCAACCGCAACGGCGTCGCGGTCGGGACGGTGGTCGTCGGCACCGGCCTGGTGATCGGGGTGGGGGCGATGGTGGCGGGCATCAACGCCGAGATCTCCGACTGGGTGGACGCGACGATCACCGGCGACCTGTTCGTCACCTCCCCCGTCGCCTTCCCCGACGACTTCGAGGCGCGCCTGGGCGAGGTGCCGGGCGTCGACGTCGCCTCCGGCGTCGGGATTCGCGCGGTGCGGTTCCGGCCGGAGGGCGCCTCGCGCGGCCGGACGGTCGCGTTGATCCTCGTCGATCCCGAACGTTTCGATCCCGACCGCGACTTCGGGCGCTTCCTGTACGTCGGGGGGCAGGGCGACGACGCCCAGGGGTACGCCACGTTGCGGTCCGACGACGGCGTGCTGATCTCCTCGACGGTGCAGGACCGTTACGGCCTGGAGGTCGGCGACGTCGCGTCGCTGCGGACGCGGGACGGGTTCGCGTCGTTCCGCGTCGGGGGGGTCGTCGTCGACTTCACCGGCGGCGGCGAGACGTTCGTCGCGTCGCTGGAGCTGCTGGAGCGGTTCGGCGGCGGCGCGCCGGAGCTGTACGTCCTGTTGCTCGCCGACGGTGCGGACGCGACCGCGGTCGCGGCGGACCTCCGCGCGCGGTTCCCGGAGCTGTACCTCGACGCCACACCCAACGACGCCTACAAGGCGGAGATCGTGAACCTGAGCCAACGGACGTTCGCGACGACGAACACGCTGTTGTGGTTGGCGGTCGCGATCGCGGCGTTGGGGGTCGCGAACACGTTGGGGATGAACCTCGCGACCCGCGGGCGGGACCTGGCGACCCTGCGGGTGCTGGGCGTCACGCGCGGCGGCGTCCGCCGCATCGTCGTCGCGGAGGGCCTCGTCGTCGTGGTCCTCGGCAGCCTCCTCGGGGTGGCGTTCGGCCTCGCCCTCGCCGACGTCGTGACCGCCGGCGCGGAGGCCCTCACCGGGTACGAACTGGCGCCGGCGATCCCCTGGCCGCTCGTGGGGGTGGCGTTGGCCGCCTCCCCGCTGGTGGGCCTGATCGCCTCCTGGGCGCCCGCGCGCCGCGCGTCCCGCCTCGCGCCGATCGAGGCGCTGAAAGGAAGCACGTGAGCGAACCTCCGACGCCCCCACCGCCCGGCGGTCCCCCCGACGGGGCCGACCCCGGACCGCCCCCCGAACCGGCCCCCGAACCGGCCCCCGGAACGCCGGGCGGGACGCCCGAGCGGCATTCCGGCGGCGGTCCCGACGCCCTCCCCGCCGTCCGCGCCGTCGGCCTGGGCAAGACCTACCGGCTCGGCGAGGTCGCCATCCCCGCCCTGCACGACGTCTCCCTCGACGTCGAGCGCGGCACCTTCGTCGCGGTGATGGGGCCGTCCGGGAGCGGCAAATCGACGCTCCTGCACCTCCTGGGCCTGCTCGACACGCCGGACGCCGGCACCGTCCACCTGGACGGACGCCCGACCGACGACCTCGACGACGACACCGCGACCCGCATGCGGCGCGACGACGTCGGGTTCGTGTTCCAGACGTTCGAGCTGCTGCCGAACCTGTCCGCCCGCGAGAACGTCCTCCTCCCCGCGGAGGTCGCCGGCCGGCGGCGGGAGGGCGAGGCGCGCCTGCGCGACCTCGCCGGCGACCTGGGGATCACGGACCGCCTCGATCACCGCCCGGAACAGTTGTCCGGCGGGCAACGCCAACGCGTCGCGATCGCGCGGGCGTTGGTGAACGACCCGGTGGTGGTGCTCGCCGACGAACCGACCGGGAACCTCGACAGCGCCACCGGGCACGAGGTGCTGGACCTGTTGCGGCGCGGCGTCGACGCGCGTGGCTGGACGGTGGCGATGGTGACGCACGACCCGAACGCCGCGCTGCGCGCCGACCGGATCGTGTTCCTCCGCGACGGCCGGGTGGCGGGCGAGGTGGCGGCGGCCGACCCGGACGCCCGGCAGCGCATCGCGACGTTCGCCGGGGTGTGACGCAGGGCGAGGGCGACCGCCGGCCCAGGGCGTGCGTTGGGCCCGCCGGGCGTGGGCCTCAGGCGAGGCGGATGCGGGGATCCAACCAGGCGTACAGGACGTCCGCCACCAGGTTCGCGAGCGCGAAGACGACGACCGCGACGAGGGTGACCGCCTGCAGGAGGGGCAGGTCGCGCCGATCGATCGCGAACGTCAGGAGGCGCCCCAGGCCGGGGTAGTTGAAGACGTTCTCGACGACGATGAGGCCGCTGATCAACCAGCCGACGCTGATCGCGACGACGGTGATGGTCGGGAGCAGGGCGTTGCGCAGCGCGTGCCGCCGCAGCACCGTCCGCCGCGGGACGCCCTTCAACAGCGCCGTGCGGAGGTAGGGACGGCGCAACTCCTCGAGGACGCTGGCGCGCGTGAGGCGCGCGACGTACGCGAGCATCACGAGGGTGGCGGTGGCGGCCGGCAGCACGAGCGACGGGAGCGCCTCCAGGAACGGCGTGCCCGGAGGGATCGAGGCGTTGGCGGGGAACCACCCCAACCCGAACGCGAACACCTGGATGAGGACGATGCCGGTCACGAACTCGGGGAGCCCGACCACGGCGAGGCTGGAGAGGCTGACGACCGCGTCCGGCCAGCGGCCGGCCTGCACCGCCGCGACGACCCCGAGCAGCACCGCCAGAGGGACGGCGAACACGAGCGTGACGCCCGCCAACCGGAGGCTGTTGCCGAGCCGCTCGGCGAGGAGGCCGCCGATCGGATCCCCCGTCGCGAAGCTGTCGCCCCAGTCGCCGCGCACCGCGCCCGCCAGCCAGGTGGCGTAGCGGACCGGGACGGGGCGGTCGAGCCCCAGCTCGGCGCGGACCTCCGCGAGGGCGGCGGGGCCCGCCTCGCGGCCGAGGAGGATGCGGGCGGGGTCGCCCGGCAGGAGGTTCGTGACGGCGAACACCAGCATCGACGCCAGCAGGACCGTGAGCGCCAGGAAGGCGGTGCGGCGCAGGAGGAAGGCGATCACGGCGCCTCCCGCAGGTCGAGGTCCGCCTGTTCCGCGGCGAGGTCGGCGCGGGGGATGTGGCAGCGGATGCGGTGAAGGCCGTCGTCCGACCAGCGCTCCGGGGGGCGTTCGTCGTGGCACACCGGACCCAGGACGCGCGGACAGCGCGTCGCGAACGGACAGCCGGCGGGCACGTCCTGGGGGCTGGGAAGGTCCCCCTCGAGCGGCGGGCGGGCGGGCGTGGCGTCGGGATCGGGTCGCGGGACCGACGCGAGCAGCGCTTCGGTGTAGGGGTGGAACGGGGGCGCGAGGAGGGCATCGGTGGGGCCGGCCTCCGCGACCGCGCCGAGGTACAGGACCGCCACCTCGTCGGCGAGGTGCGCGACGACGGCGAGGTCGTGCCCGATGAACAGGTAGCTGGCGCCGCGCGCCCGCTGGAGGTCGTCGAGGAGGTTCAACACCGACGCCTGCACGCTGACGTCCAGGCCGGACACCGACTCGTCGAGGAGCAGCACCTCGGGGTCGCTGGCGAAGGCGCGAGCGATGGCGACGCGTTGGCGTTCCCCGCCGGACAGTTCGGGTGGGGTCCGCTCGGCGTAGTCGGGCGTGAGGGCGACCGAGGCGAGGAGGTCGGCGACGGCGGCGTCGAGGTCGGCGGGCGGGACGCCCGCCAACCGCCGGAGGGGACGCCGCAACGTCGCGCCGACCGTGCGGAGGGGGTGGAGCGCCTCGTCGCTGGATTGGAACACCATCTGCAGCCGGGCCAGGAGGTCGCGGGGGCGGTCGCGGAGGCGGGCGGGGAGCGGCGTGCGGTCGAGGGTGACGGTGCCCGCGTCGGGCGTCTCCAGGCCGACCGCGGCGCGCGCGAAGGTGCTCTTGCCGCTGCCCGACTCCCCCACCAGCCCGAGGGTCCGGCCGGCGGGGACGTGCAGGTTCACGCCGCGCAACGCCTGCAGCCGCGGGCGGGCCCGCCCGCGGAGCCGGTCGACGAGCCGCGCGCGGGCGGCGAACGTGGCGGTGAGGCCCTCGGCGTGCAGGGAGGTGCCGTGCGGGGAGGTGGGCCCGTCGGGCACGTCGGGCGCCGGCTGGCGGGGCGAGACGTCGCCGGCGCGGATGGCGTCCGCGCGGAGGCAGGCGACGTCGTGCCCGGGCGCGACGGCGGCGAGCGGTGGGGACGTCGTGCGGCAGGTGGGTTCCGCGACGGGACAGCGGGGCGCGAAGACGCAGCCGCCGTCGGTCTCGCCGGGGTCCGGGAGGCGGCCCGGGATGGGGCGCAGGGGGGCGTGCCCCTTGCCGCGCGCGAGGTCGGGGACGGCGTCGAGGAGGCCGACGGTGTAGGGGTGGACGGGGCGGTGGTAGAGGTCGTCGACGGGGGCGCGTTCGACGCCGTAGCCGGCGTAGAGGACCTCGACGCGGTCGCAGAGGGCGGCGACGACGCCGAGGCTGTGGCTGACGTACAGCACCGCCGTCGTCCCGCCGCGGACGCGTTCGCGGACCAACTCGAGGATGGCGGCTTCGGTGGTGACGTCGAGGTTCGTGGTGGGTTCGTCCATCACGAGGAGGTCCGGCCGCCCGAGGAGCGCCATGGCGATCAGGACGCGTTGTTGCTGCCCGCCGGAGAGTTCGAACGGGTAGCGGCGACGGACGCGTTCGGGGTCGGGCAGCCCGACGGCGTCGAGCATCGCGTCGATCTCGCGGACGTCGGCGCGGCGCGGCTGGAGGGGGTCGAGGGCCTCCGCGACCTGCACGCCGACCGGGAGGGCGGGGTTCATCGACGGCAGCGGGTCCTGGGGCACGAAGCGGACGCGGTGGCGCCACAACGCCCGGAGGCTCGCGGCGTCCATCGCGCGGAGGTCGTCCCCCCCGAGCGTGATGCGGCCCCGGCGGACGACGCCGCCCGGTGGGAGGGCGCGCAACGCCGCGAGGGCGAGGGTGGACTTGCCGCTGCCGGACTCGCCGACCAGGCCGACGGTTTCGCCGGGCGCGACGTCGAGGCTGGCGGCGTGGAGGACGTCGACGTCGCCGTAGGCGACGGTGACGTCCCGGAGGGAGAGGCCGGCGCTCACGCGCCGCTCCGGAGCGCCCGCCCGAGGCCGTCGGCGGCGAGGTTGACGCTGACGACGAGGCCGCTGATCGCGGCGGCGGGGAAGGCGAGGGACCAGGGGGTCAGGTAGACGTAGTCGCGGGCCTCCGCCACCATGAGGCCCCAGTCGGGGGACGGCGGTTGGACGCCGACGCCGAGGAACCCGAGGGAGGCGACGAGGAAGATCGCGTAGCTGAAGCGCAGGGCGCTCTCCACCGCGAGGGCGGGGAGGACGCTGGGGAGGATCTCGCGCAGCAGGATCCAGCGGGGGGACTCCCCCTGCAGGCGGGCGGCGGCGACCCACTCGCGGGCCTTGACGCTCAGCACGACGCTGCGCACGACGCGGGCGACGATCGGGGTGTAGGCGACGGCGATGACCAGCAGGACGCTGGACCGGGAGGGGCCGACCGTCCCGAGCAGCAACAACGCCAACAGGAGCGCCGGGAGCGCCAACAGCGCGTCGTAGAGGCGGAAGGTGACCTCCTCGATCCAGCCGCCGCGCGCCGACGTCCACAGGCCGGTGGCGGTGCCGAGGAGGACCGCGAGGGCGGTCCCGCCGCCGGCGAGCAGGAGGATGTCGCGGGCGCCGGCGACGACGCGGCTGAAGACGTCGCGCCCGAGGCGGTCGGTGCCGAACCAGTGCGCGGCGCTCGGGGCTTGGGCGCGGTCGAGGAGGACCTGCTCGGTGGGGCCGTACGGCGTGACGAGCGGACCGACGGCGGCGAGCGCCAGGAACACCAGCACGCCGCTGGTGCCGATCGCGCTCGCCGGCCGGTCGTAGAGGCTGCGCAGCACGCCGAGCGCGCCGCGCCGGCGGGGCGAGCGCGCGCCGCCGCCGACGAACGTCGCGCCGGCTGCGCGCGGGGAGGTCACCGAGGCTGCAGGGCGGCCAGGTCGGTGCGTCCCGGGAACGCCTTCAGGGCGAGCCCCTCGTAGGTATCGCGGAGCGCGGCGAACTGCGGGAAGAAGTACGGGATGACGTAGGGCCCTTCGCTGGCGAGGATCCGTTGGAGGTCGGCGTACGCCTCGGTGCGCACGTCCTCGTCGAGGGTGGAGCCGGCCTCGTCGATGAGGGCGTCGACCTCGGGGTTGCAGTAGTGCGCTTCGTTCCACACCGCGTCGCAGGCGATCATCGTTTCGAAGTAGAACTGCGGCGTCGGGCGCGAACCCCAGCCGGTGATGCCGAAGTCGACGTCGAGCCAGCCGCCCTCGCCGTAGTAGACGCTTTCGGGCTGGACCTGCACGTCGATGTCGAAGCCGGCCTCGTCGAGTTGGTCCTTGAGGACGACGGCGAGGTCGGGGCGGTCGCCGCTGTCGGGGACGTGCAGCGTGAGCGGCAGGCCGTCCTCGTAGCCGGCGTCGGCGAGCAGGGCGCGGGCGCGCTCGACGTCGCGCTCCGGGGGCGTGAGATCGGGCCGGTGGTAGGCGTCGTACAGCGGGCCGACGGGCGTATCGAGGGCGGCGGCGGACAGCCCTCCACCGACGAAGGCGCGGATGGCCTCGCGGTCGACGGCGAGCTTCATCGCTTC
>CAJXOA010000012.1 GCA_913057685.1 uncultured Trueperaceae bacterium | reverse complement strand
GGGCGGCGCGGTGGCGGACGAGCCTCCCGCCCCCGCGCGTGGGCGGGGAAGGCGTGTCCTGGACGCGGGTTTCGTGGTAGGGTGCGCACTTGCCGCGTCCGCGCGGCCGCCCCCGCCAGGGAACGACGTCCCTGACGGCGATGTCCGTCGTGCCCCGGCACGCCGGGACGGGCGACGCAGCACCGAAGGGAGGTGAGACATGACGAAGACCGCGAAGTACGACCTCAACGTGATCCTGACGCCGGGGCTGTCCGACGCGCAGCTTCAGACGGAGAAGGACGCGATCCAAGCCCAGCTCGACAAGGCGGAGGGTGAGGTCGTGGAGTTGGACGAGTGGGGCACGCAGCGGCTGGCCTACCCGATCCGGAAACTCAACGAGGGGTACTACCTGATCTACAAGGTGTCGCTCCCGCTGGAGACCCCCAAGAGCATCGAGGGGTCGCTCCGGCAGCGCGACAACGTCATGCGGGTCCTGGTCGTCCGCGACCGCCCCGAATGGCGCACGCTGAAGAAGACCGAGACGCCGAGCGAAGCCGCCACCGCGGCCGACTGAGGCGATTCGGACGCGTCGGCGGAGGCCGCCGACGCCTCGAACGAACGGTTCGAACGAGGAGACCATGGCACGAGGACTGAACCACGTGATGATGGCCGGAACGCTGGTGCAGGAGCCGGAGATGCGCTACACCCCGGGTGGGTTGGCGATCCTCGAGCTGAACCTGGCCGGCAACGACCACGTGATCGGCGACGACGGCAAGGAACGCGAGTTGGCCTGGTACCACCGGGCGACGGTGTTCGGGAACCAGGCCGAGATGCTCGCCGATCAACTTCACGCAGGCGACCCCGTGTTCGTCGAGGGCCGGCTGGACTACCGCTCCTGGGAGAGCCAGGAGGGCCAGAAACGCTCGGCGCTCGACGTCGTGGCGACGCGCGTGGAGGGGCTGACGTTCGGCCCGCGGCGGGGGGAGACGACCGTCTCCGACGCCCGCGGCCAACAGCGCCTGCGCGACGCCCTCAACGAGGTCTCGATCATCGGCAACCTCACCCGCGACGCGGAGTTGCGCTACACGCCCTCGGGCGCGGCGGTCACGCGATTCAGCGTGGCGGTCAACGAGCGCTACCGCGACCGCAAAGGCGAAGACCAGGAACGGACCCACTACGTGGACGTCAACGTCTGGCGCGAACTCGCCGAGGGGTGTGCCGACCTCGCCAAGGGGGCTCCCGTGTACGCGGTGGGCCGCCTGGTGAACGACTCGTGGACGGACCGTGACGGAAACCGGCGCTTCACGACGCGGATCGAAGGGTCGCGCGTGGAGTTCCTCACCCGCGGTCCCGGAGGTGGTGGATCCGGGACCCGCCGCGGACCGTCGCCGACCCCCGACTCGGGGGGCGACGCCCGCGGCGCCCAGGCGAATGAGGGTGGCCGGCTCGACATCGACGACGAATTTCCACCTGAGGAGGATTTGCCCTTCTGATGCCACGCGAAGCGAGAGGCGGCTCCCGCCGCGGCCGCGGAGGCGGCCGCCGCGGCCGCAGACCCAAGGTATGCCCGTTCTGCACGGGTGAGCTCGAGATCACCGCGTACCACGACACGCGGATGGTCAAGCGATTCATCAGCGATACCGCCAAGATCCTGCCGCGCCGGCGGACGGGCGTGTGCGCGAAGCACCAGCGTCGCCTGGCGACGACGGTGAAGCGCGCCCGCATGCTGGCGTTGGTGCCGATCAGCGAGAAGTTGGTGCGCAAGTGAACGTGATCCTGCTGGAGCCGGTGACGAACCTCGGCGAGGCCGGGGACGTCGTCACCGTCAAGCCCGGCTACGCCCGCAACTGGCTGGTGCCGCAGGGCCTGGCGTTGCCCGCGACGAACTCGAACCGCGCGGAGCTCCAGGCGCGGCTGGCGCAGCGCGCCCGCCAACTGGCGGAACGCAAGGCGGACGCCGAGCGCCTGAAGGAGATGCTGGTCGACGCCGCGGTCGAGATCCGCGTCAAGGCCGGCGAGGAACGCATCTACGGCTCGGTCGGCAACAAGGACATCGCCGACGCGCTGAAGACGGCGTACGACGTCGAGGTCGATCGCCGCAAGATCGAGCTCGTGGAGCCGATCAAGACGGTCGGCGAGTACGAGGTGCCCTACCGGCCGCACCCCGAGGTCGACATCGACCTCAAGGTCGTGGTCGTCGCGGACGCCTGAACGTCGCTTCTCGCCCCGCGCGGCGCGCGGACCCCGGCCTTCGGCCGGTCGGTCCGCGCGCCGTGTTCGTGGGTCCCTCGGGCCGTCGGCCGGAGGGAACGACTCAGCGAAAGCGTTCGACGCGGATGAGGTTCGTCGAGCCGCGCTTGCCGAACGGCACGCCGGCGGTGATGACGAACCGTTCGCCGGGCTCGAGCAACCCGGTCGTGCGGATCGCGGCGATCGAGGTGTCGACCATGTCGTCGGTCGAACCGATGTCGTCGCCGTAGAACGGCACGACCCCCCACGACACCGCGAGTTGGCGGTAGGACCGCTCGCTGGGCGTGATGGCGAGGATCGGCGCGTAGGGTCGGTTGCGCGACACGCGCGACGCGGTCGTGCCGCTGGCGGTGAAGCTGACGATCAACCCCGCCGAGAGGCTGTGCGCCATCTCGCAGGCGCCGTGCGACACCGCGTCCGCGGTCGTGTCGTCGGGCGCAGGCACGTGCTCACGGATGGCGGCCTTGTAGCCCTCGTCGTGCTCGACGGTGCGCGCGATGCGGTCCATCATCTCGACCGCTTCGACCGGGTAGTCGCCCACCGCGGTCTCGCCCGACAGCATGATCGCGTCGGTCCCGTCGTAGATCGCGTTGGCGACGTCGGAGGCCTCCGCCCGCGTGGGGGTCGGGGCGTGGATCATCGACTCCAGCATCTGCGTGGCAGTGACGACCGGCTTGCCGGCCTCGATGCTCTCGCGAATGAGGCGCTTCTGGACCTGCGGGACCCGCTCGGGCGCCAGCTCCACGCCGAGGTCGCCGCGCGCGACCATGACGCCGTCCACCTCGCGCAGGATCTCCTGGAAGCGCTCGACGGCGGTCGGCTTCTCGATCTTCGCCATGAGGTTCGCGTCGGACCCGGCGCGCGCCAGGTAGTGCCGCGCGAGGAGCAGATCCTCGCGGCTGCGCACGAAGCTCATGGCGACCCAGTCGACGCCGAGCGTCACGCCGAACTCCAGATCCTCGACGTCCTTGTCGGTCAGGGCGGGGGTGGAGAGGTCGGCGCCGGGGATGTTGATGCCTTTGTTGTTGGACAGCGTCCCGCCCAACGTGACGCGGGCGTGGACGGCGTCGTCGGTCGTGCGCTCCACCTCGAGGGCGAGACGCCCGTCGTCGAGGAGGAGCACGTCCCCGGCGGAGACGTCGGCGCACAGGCCGGTGTACGTCACGCCGACGCGCGTGGCGTCGCCCGGCGTGTCGTTCGCGCAGTCGAGGACGAACGGGGCGCCCTCCTCGAGCTCGACGGCGCCGTCTTCGAACGTCGCGACACGGATCTTCGGGCCCTGCAGGTCCTGCAGGATGCCGACCGCGCGCCCGGCGCGAGTCGCGGCGGCGCGAATCCGTTCGACGTTCGCGGCGTGGACCTCGTGCCGGCCGTGCGAGAAGTTGAGGCGGAAGACGTCGACGCCCGCGGCGATGAGCGCGTCGATGCGCGCCTCGTCGCTCGTGGCGGGGCCGAGGGTGGCGACGATCTTGGTGCGGCGCGAACGGGTCACTGCGCGAACGCTTCGCGGCCGAGGAAGCGGGCGGCGTCGCCGAGCTCCGCCTCGATCTCGAGGAGGCGGTTGTACTTGGCGAGTCGGTCGCTGCGCGACGCGGATCCGGTCTTGATCTGGCCGGCGTTCACGGCGACGGCGAGGTCGGCGATGAAGGGGTCTTCGGTCTCCCCCGAGCGGTGGCTGATCATCGCGCCGTAGCCGTTGCGCATGGCGAGGTCGATGGCGTCCATCGATTCGCTCAGCGTGCCGATCTGGTTGACCTTGACGAGGATGGCGTTGCCGACGCCCTCCTGGATGCCGCGCGCGAGGCGTTCGGTGTTCGTCACGAACAGGTCGTCGCCCACGAGCTGCGTCTTCGCGCCGACCTTCGAGGTGAGGGTGGCCCAGTTCGCCCAGTCGTCCTCGGCGAGGCCGTCCTCGATCGACACGATCGGGTAGCGCGCCACCCAGTCCGCCCAGTAGTCGATCATCTCCGCGGGGGAGAGCGTCGCGTTCTCGCTGGCCAGGTGGTAGGCGCCGTCGGAGAAGAACTCGGTGCTGGCGGGGTCGAGACCGATGGCGATCTGTTCGCCGGGGGTGTAGCCGGCCGCTTGGATCGCTTCGAGGATGACCTCGATCGCCTCCTCGTTGCTCGCGAGGTTCGGTGCGAAGCCGCCCTCGTCGCCGACGGCGGTGGCGTAGCCCCGTCCAGCGAGGACCCGCTTGAGGTGGTGGAAGGTTTCGACGCCGGCGCGAAGCGCTTCGGAGAAGCGGTCGAACCCGACGGGGGCCAGCATGAACTCCTGCATGTCGACGTTGTTGTCGGCGTGCTCGCCGCCGTTGACGACGTTCATCATGGGGACGGGGAGGGTGACCCCGCCGACGCCCCCGAGGTAGCGGTAGAGGGGCATCTCGAGGGTGGTCGCCACCGCGCGCGCCGCGGCGAGGGAGACGGCGAGGATGGCGTTGGCGCCGAGCTCGCCCTTGTTCGGGGTCCCGTCGAGGGCGCGCAACTGCGCGTCGAGGCCGGCCTGGTCGAGGGCGTCGAACCCGATGATCTCGGGGGCGATGCGTTCCTCGACGTTGCGGACCGCTTGGCGGACGCCCTTGCCGAGGTAGCGCGCACCGCCGTCGCGGAGCTCGACCGCTTCGTGCTGGCCGGTGGAGGCGCCGGACGGCACCGCGGCGCGCGCGCTGACGCCGCCGACCAGGTGGACGGTGGCGGCGACGGTGGGGTTACCGCGCGAGTCGAGCAGTTCCAGCGCGCGGACGTCTTCGATGATGGTCATGGAGCCTCCCGGAGCGGGCGTGGTGGAGTCGGACGTCGGACGGCGCGCGGCATGCGCCCACGCGGTCGCGTCACGGGTCGGGCCGGGACGGGCCCGCCGGAGCGGGCGACCGCGGTCGGCCGACGGGGGTCATCCTACCGCCGCGTCGGGCGGAGGGACCGACATACGGGCCGGCTGGGGTCAGCCGGTGCGCAGGGGGACGACCATCGCCAGGTACGTCGCGTCGCTCGGGTCGCTCAGGACGCTGGGGCTGGTGGCGCCGGACAGGTCCAGGCGGAGCGCCCCGTCGAGGGGCGCGAGGGCGTCGGTGAGGTACTTGGCGTTGTAGGCGAGCGCCATCTCCGGGTCGCTGCCGGTCTGTTCGACGGCGAGCGCCTCCTGGGCGCGGCCGTAGGCGCCCTCGGCGGTGATCTGCAGGGTGCCGTCCTTGACGAACAGGTCGACGCGGTTGTTGGCGGTCTTGTCCGCCATCACCGCGACGCGGTGGACCGCGTCGCGCAGGGCGGACGCCTCGAGGGTGAGGGTGATCGGGAAGGCGTCGGGAATGACGCGCTTGTAGTCGGGGAAGGTGCCTTCCATGAGTTTCGCGCTCATGCGGACCGAATCGGTTCGGATCGCGAACTGGCCGTCGTCGACGGCGATGTCGACGTCGCCGTCGCCCAGGACCTTCACGAGTTCGTCGACGCTGCGGGCCGGCACGATCGGTTCGCCCTCGAGCCCGCTCGATTCGGGGACGTCGGCGTAGGCGAGGCGGAAGCCGTCGGTGGCGATGGCGCGGACCGTGGCGTCCCCGAGCTCCATCTTCACGCCGCGGAAGATCGCCTGGTACTCGGCGACGGCGGCGGCGTAGCGGACGCGCCCGAGGGCGGTCGCGAACGCCTTGGCGGGGAGGGTGCCGGCGTAGACGTCGGGGAAGGTGGGGCGGGGGGCGTTGTCGGGATCGACGAGCTGGAGGCGCGTCGCGAAGTCTCCGCTGGTGACCGACAGTTCGCCGTCGGTGGCCTCCAGGGTGACCTCGTCGCCGGGGACCGCGCGGACGACCTGCGCGAAGACGTGCGCCGGGAGGGCGTAGGTGCCCTCGCCGCGGACGTCGGCGGGGAGGGTCGCCTCGACGTCGAGGTCGAGGTTCGTTCCGCTCAACACCAGAGATTCGGGCGTGAGGTCGATGCGCAGCAGGTTCGTGCCCGGCGTGGCGTTGCGGGTCGGCACGATGCGTTCGACGTGGTTCAACGCATCGGCGAGGCGTTTGGTGGCGACTTGGACGTTCATGTGGACGTCTCCCCGTACATTAGGTTGCCGAATCGTATCGCATCGCGGGGGTCCTTCGGGTCGGCCACGGTGGGTGGCGCGAGCGATCCGGGATGACCGTCGGGGGAATGGATCGATGAACCCTCGTTCGCGCGCTTGTGCCCGCGCACGTGGTTTCCGGTCCTGTCCCAGGTCGGGTGCAGGCCCTGGGGTCCGACCCTGGGTCGGGCGAGGGGTTCGGCGGGACCCTTTTTCGAACGAAGAGAATCTCTCTACCGTCGTAGGGCCTGTGGACCGTGTGGAAAATCCCACATGAGGCCGTCGAGGGCGGCAGACGGCTTGGGGAGAGCGGTGAGGAGAACCGGCGCGACGCTGTGGACAACCGCCGGAGTTGTGCACACGAATTCACACCCCCTCGACCCGCCGCGATGTCGACAGGCACCTCCACACCTTCTCCACAGCTCCTCCACAGGTCGTTCCACAGGGCGGGCGGGAACGCCGTGAGGGACGTAGATTCCGGAAGTGGTGGCGACGCGTCGAAAGGTCGGAACCGGGCCGTCGGCCCCACGAACGCCGTGCCGCGCGGCATCGCGCACCGCGCGGCCCGATCGGCGGACGGCGACTGTGGAGAACCCGTTACCTGCTGTGGAGAACGCGTGGGCGGGACGTCCGTAGGACACGGACGAGACGTGGGCGGAGACGTGGGCGGGACGTGGGCGAGACCGGGGAGCGGCGCGCCGCCGACCCTTCAGACCAGCTTCGCGCGGACGTCGTCGGTGGCCTTGCGTAGGTCCGGTTCGGCGTCGAGGCGGTCCTGCACCTTCTTGACCGCGTAGAGGACGGTGGAGTGGTCCCGTCCCCCGAAGAACGCCCCGATCTCCGGGAGCGAGTGCTGCGTGTGCTCGCGGATGAGGTACATCGCGACCTGCCGCGGGGTCACCAACTCCTGGCGGCGGCCCTTGCCGGTGAGGTCGGCGACCTCCACCCCGAACCGTTCGGCGGTGAGGCGGAGGACGTCCTTCATGGTCGGCGTCGGGTCGCTCGCCTCGAAGACGTCGGACAGCGCCTCGGCGGCGACCTCGCGCGACATCGCGACGCCGTTCATGCTGGCGTAGACGATGACGCGCACGAGTGCGCCCTCGAGCTCGCGGATGTTGCTGATCGCGTGGCGCGCGATGAAGTCGACGACCTCGTCGGGCACCTTCACGCCGCGGTACTCCGCGTTCATCTTCAGGATCGCGATGCGCGTCTCGAGGTCGGGAGCCTGGATGTCGGTGATGAGGCCCCACTCGAAGCGGCTCCGCAGGCGGTTCTCCAGCGTGGGGATGTCCTTCGGCGGTCGGTCGGAGCTGACGATCAGCTGCTTGCCGGACTCGTACAGCGCGTTGAAGGTGTGGAAGAACTCCTCCTGCGTCCGCTCCTTGCCGGCGATGAACTGGACGTCGTCGACGAGGAGGATGTCGATCGAGCGGTAGCGATCGCGGAAGGCGACCATGCGGTCCTCGCGGATCGCGGTGATCAGGTCGTTCGTGAACGACTCGGTCGTGACGTACGCCACCTCGAGGCCGTCGTAGCGCCCCTGCACGGCGTGCCCGACGGCGTGCATGAGGTGCGTCTTGCCGAGGCCCGCCTCGCCGTACAGGAACAACGGGTTGTACGCCTCTCCCGGCGACTCCGCGGTGGCGAGCGCGGCGGCGTGCGCGAGGTTGTTGTTCGGCCCCACCACGAAGTTGCTGAAGACGTACTTCGGGTTGAGCGCCACCCGCGGTTTCGCCGGGGCCGGCGCCGCGGCGGCGTCCGCCGGGGCCGCGTCGCCGCCGGCGAAGATGTCGGGCTGTTCGTTCTTCGCGAAGCCCACCACCTGGAAGCCGACGCGGGGCGAGGGGGCGCCCAGGTCGCGCAGCGCGGTCTCGAGGACCGGGGTGTAGTGCGTCTTGAGCCAGTCGCGGGCGAAGGAGTGCGGCACCCCGATCATGTACGCGCCGTTCTCCACGCCGAGCGGCCGCACCTGCTGGAACCAGGTGCGGAACTCCACGCTGGGGATCTCCCCCTGCACGTACTCGAGAATGTCGTCCCAGATCGCGTGCTCTTGGGTCATGGCGGTGGCCTCGCCGCGCGACGAACGTCCGCTCGTGGCGCGGGTGGACGAGCACTCTAGCAAATCGGCCCGGCCCTCCGGCCGGCCCCCGGCGGGGGGCCGGCGTCGCCCGTCCGGCGGCGGGCGCCGCCGGGGGCGCGCTATACTCCGCGCCGCGCGATCCAGTCGCGCAGGAAGGGGACGCCGCGTGAGGTACGACGTCGTCGTCGTCGGAGGAGGCCACGCAGGGATCGAGGCCGCCATCGCCGCCGCCCGCCTCGGGGCGCGGACCGCGATGGCGTTGCCGCAGCCCGACCGGATCGGTCTGATGCCGTGCAACCCGGCGGTCGGGGGGCCCGGCAAGTCGCAGCTCGTGTACGAGGTCCACGCCCTCGGGGGGGTGATGGGGGAGCTGGCGGACGCGACCGCCATCCACGCCCGCACCCTGAACGCGAGCAAGGGGCCGGCGGTGCAGTCGCTGCGGGTGCAGAACGAGCGCGACGGCTACGCCACCGCCGCCCGGGAACGGGTGTTCGGCACCGACGGCGTCGAGATGGTCCGCGGCGAGGTCGCCGAACTCCTCGTCGACCGCGGGCGGATCACGGGCGTGGGGATGGTCGACGGCCGGCGGATCGACGCCGGCGCGGTGGTCCTCTCCACCGGGACGTTCCTGGCGGGGGTCGTCTGGTACGGCCGCAAGAGTCGGGCGGCGGGCCGGCAGGGGGAGGCGCCGGCCCGCCACCTCTCGCACAGCCTGCGCGCGACCGGCCACGACCTGGCGCGCTACAAGACCGGCACCCCCCCGCGCGTGCGCTCCGACAGCGTCGATTTCTCCGTCCTGGACGAGGTTCCTGCCGACGACCCGCCGGGGTCGTTCAGCGGGACGCCGGGCCCGCGCGCGACGGAGAGCCCGACCTGGTTGACGCGCACGACGCCCGAGACGCACGCGCTCATCCACGCGAACCTCGACGCCTCCCCGATGTACGGCGGCGGGATCGACGGGACCGGCCCGCGCTACTGCCCGTCGATCGAGGACAAGGTGGTGAAGTTCAAGGACAAGGACCGCCACCTGCTGTTCGTCGAGCCGGACGGGATCCACACCAGCGAGGTCTACCTGCAGGGGTTCTCGTCGTCGCTGCCGCCGGCGTTGCAGGACGCGATGGTGCGGACCCTGCCCGGCTTCGAGAACGCGACGATCCAGCGCTACGCCTACGCCGTCGAGTACGACGCGCTCGACCCCAGCCAGCTCGAGGTCACGCTCATGTCGAAGCGGGCGCCGGGCCTGTTCACCGCCGGGCAGATCAACGGCACCAGCGGCTACGAGGAGGCGGCGGCGCAGGGGCTGATCGCCGGCGTGAACGCCGCGCGCTGGGCGGCGGGCGACGAGCGGGTGACCCTCCGGCGCGACCAGGGCTACCTCGGCGTGATGCTGGACGACCTGGTGCGCTGGGGGACGTACGAGCCGTACCGGATGCTGACGAGCCGCAACGAGTACCGCCTGCTGCACCGCCAGGACAACGCCGACGAGCGCCTGACGGCGATCGGCCACGCCTGGGGCCTGCAGAGCGACGCGCGGGCGCGGGAGGTCGAGGCCTCGACCGCCCGGGTGGAGGCCGAGGTGGCGCGCCTCGGCGCGCTGCGCGACGGGGCCGACGACGGCCACCGGGCGTTGCGGCGCCCGGGCGCGCGCTACGCCGACGTCGTGGCGCGCTTCGGGGTGCCGCCGGCCGACCTGTCGCCGGACGAGGTCCGGCGCGTCGAGATCCGGGTCGGCTACGACGCCTACATCGAGCGCAGCCGCAAGCACCTCGAGGCCCGCGCCGGCTACGAGCGGATGTCGCTCGACGGCGTCGCCTTCGACGCCATCCCGAGCCTCTCCAACGAGGGTCGGGAGACGTTGGAGCGCGGCCGCCCGCCGACGCTGGGGGCGGCGCAGCGGCTGCAGGGGGTGCGCGACAGCGACGTCACGGCGCTGCTGGTCCACCTCAAGCGCGCCGGGCGTGTTTCACGTGAAACGTCGCCCGGCGCCTGACGTCGCGGCCGCGCTCGCGCGGTACCGCGCGCAGATCGAGCGCTACCACGCCACCCTGGACCTGATGTCCCCGGCGGGCGTGGCCGACCTGGGCCGCCACCTGGCCGACGCGGAGGCCTACGCCGACGTCGTCGACGCCCTCGACCCCGCCCCGACCCGGGCGCTCGATCTCGGGTCGGGCGTCGGCCTTCCGGGGGTCGTGCTCGCCGCGTCGTTCGAGGGGCTGCCGATCGAGCTGGTCGAGCGGCGGGCGAAGCGGGCGACGTTCCTCCGCCTCGCCCTCGCGGCGGTCGGCGCCGACGACGCCGAGGTCGTCCCCACCGACGTGCGCCGGACGGCGGGCCCACCGGTCGACCTCGTCACCGCCCAGGCGGTCGCGCCGTTCGCCGACGTCTACGCCCTGGTCCGCCACCGGTTGGCGCCGGATGCGGTGCTGCTGGCGCGCAAGGGCGACGACGGCGGCGACGAGGTCGCCGCGCTCGCCGCGGTCGCGGCGGAGGGGGGCGCGGTCGTCGAGGGGGTGGCGGAGAGGCCGCTCCCGGCGCGTGGTATCCTCCGGGCCGTGCGCGTGCGGGGAGGCGGAGGCTGACGTGCCCGTCCTAGGCGTGACCAACCAAAAAGGGGGCGTGGGCAAGACCACGACCGCGGTGAACCTCGCCGCGGCGCTCGCCGAGCGCCGCCGGGTGTTGTTGGTCGACCTCGACCCCCAGGCGAACGCCACGTCGGGCGTCGGCATCGAGGACCCGGACCACCACGTCTACGACGTCCTCGTCGGCCGGATCTCGGCGCGGCGCGCGGCGGTGAAGGCGGAGGGGGACGGCGACCTGTGGGTCCTGCCGGCCGCCCCGGACCTGGCGGGGGCGGCGGTGGAGCTCGACACCGAGAGCGAGGACCTGGGGCGGCTCGCCAAGGTGCTCCTGGCGGTGCGGCCCACCTACGACTTCGTGGTCGTCGACGCGCCGCCGTCGATCGGCGCGTTGACCCTCAACGCGCTCGTGGCGAGCGACGCGCTGATCGTGCCGCTGCAGGCGGAGTACTACGCGCTCGAGGGGATCGCGGCGATGATGGAGACGGTGCGGCGGGTGCAGGGTTCGCTCCAGCCGGAGCTGCGCATCCTCGGCATCCTGCTCACGATGGTCGACGCCCGGACGCGCCTGTCCGGCCAAGTGGAGGAGAACGTGCGGCAGCATTTCGGCGACGAGGTCTTCGACATCACGATTCCCCGCAACGTCCGGCTGGCGGAGGCGCCCTCCTACGGCGCGCCGATCTTCGCCTACGCCCCCGAATCGCAGGGCGCGGCGGCGTACCGCGCCCTCGCCGAGGAGGTGACCCGCCGTGTCCGCCAAGGCTAGGGGGTTGGGGCGGGGCCTCGACGCGCTGCTGCCCAAGGGCGAGGAGGGCGGCGCGAAGCAGGTGCCGCTCGAGCGGCTGACGCCGTCGCCGTACCAGCCGCGGGCCCGCCTCGACGAGGCGGCCGTCGCGGAGCTCGCCGCGTCGGTTGCCGCGCAGGGCGTGCTGCAACCGCTGTTGGTCCGTCCGGTCGAGGACGGCTACGAGATCGTGGCCGGGGAACGGCGCTACCGCGCCGCGACGCGGGCGGGGCTGACGTCGGTACCGGTGGTCGTGCGCGAGCTCGACGACCGCACGACCCTCGAGGTGGCGATCACCGAGAACCTGCAGCGCGAGGACCTGAGCCCGCTCGAGGAGGCGCAGGCGTACGAGCGCCTGCAGGCGTTCGGGATGGACCAGGCCGCGGTCGCCGAGGCCGTGGGGAAGAGCCGCAGCGCGGTCGCCAACGCCCTGCGGCTGCTGGCGCTCCCCGAGGCGGCGCGCGCGGCGCTCGACGCGGGGCGGATCTCCGCGGGGCACGCCCGCGCGATCCTCGCGCAGCCGGAGGCGCAGCGCGGCTGGGCGCTCGAGCAGATCCTGCGCCGGGGGCTGAACGTCCGTCAGGCGGAGGCGTTGCGCGCGCCGGCGGAGCCGTCGACGCGATCGGCGTCGGACGGCCGCTACGCGGCGCTCGAGGAGGACCTGGCCCGCCACCTCGGCACGAAGGTGAAGGTGCAGGGCGGGCGCAAGGGCCGCATCGAGCTGCACTTCCGCTCCCGCGACGAACTCGAGCACCTGCTCGAACGCCTCGGCTACCAGGCCTGACCCGCCGCGTGTTTCACGTGAAACACCCGCCGCCGGCACGCCGGCGGGGGGTCGCCGGGTGGTACGCTGCGCCGGCCCGAAGGCCGTGCACGCCGCGCGTGCGCGACCCCCGAATCCCCCCGTCCGCCCCGCGCGGACCCCAGGAGGCGACATGAAGGAACCGATGCGCGTCGCAGTGACCGGTGCGGCCGGCCAGATCGGCTACGCCCTGCTCTTCCGGATCGCCGCCGGCGACCTCGCCGGCCCCGACCAGCCGGTGGCGCTGCAACTCCTCGAGATCCCCGGCGCGATGGACGCGGTCGAGGGCGTGAAGATGGAGCTCGCCGACGGCGCCTTCCCGCTGCTGAGCAGCGTGAGCGCGAGCAGCGACCCCCGCGAGGCGTTCGCCGGCGCCGACGTGGCGCTGCTGGTCGGGAGCCGCCCGCGCGGGCCCGGCATGGAGCGCAGCGACCTGCTGGAGGCGAACGGGGCGATCTTCACCGCCCAGGGCGCCGCCCTCGACGAGGTCGCCTCGCGCGACGTCAAGGTCCTCGTGGTCGGCAACCCCGCGAACACGAACGCGTTGATCGCCATGCGCAACGCCCCCAGCCTGCCGCCGGAGAACTTCACCGCGATGACCCGGTTGGACCACAACCGGGCGCTCAGCCAGGTGGCGCAGCAGGCGGGCGCCGCGGTCGCCGACGTGCGCCGGATGATCATCTGGGGCAACCACTCGAGCACGCAGGTGCCCGACCTCGAGCACGCGACCGTCGCCGGCGCGCCCGCGACGCAGCGGGTCGACGCCGCGTGGGCGCGCGACGTGTTCGTCCCCACGGTGCAGAAGCGCGGCGCGGCGATCATCGAGGCGCGCGGCGCGTCGAGCGCGGCGTCCGCCGCCGCCGCGGCGATCGACCACGTGCGCGATTGGATCCACGGCACGCCGGAGGGGGACTGGACCAGCATGGCGATCCCCAGCCGCGGCGACTACGGCGTCGCGGAGGGCATCGTCTACTCCTTCCCGGTGACCGTCACGGACGGCCGCATCGAGGTCGTGCAGGGGCTGGAGGTGAGCGACGACGTCGCGGCGCGGATGAAGGCCAGCGAGGCGGAGTTGCTCGAGGAGCGCGAGGCGGTCGCCGACCTGCTCTGACCCGCGTCCGGCACGCGTCCCCGGATACGTGGGGGGGCCGTGGGCGCGTGCTACCTTTTGCAGCCGAGGAGGTGCCATGGCGCACGGACACGACGAAGGCGCGGCCCCGGACGACGTCCGGACTCACCTACGCCAGCATGGGCTCCGCTACAGCCGGCCCCGCGCGGCGATCGTGTCGTTCTTCCGCGAGGAGGACCGCCACGTCAGCGCCGAGGACCTCCACCAGGAGCTGCAGGCACGCGGCACGGCGTTGAGCCTGTCGACCGTCTACCTGAACCTGAACGTGCTCAGCGACGCCGGCGTCGTCCGCGAGTTCCAGGGCAAGCAGGGCCAGAAGCTCTACGACAGCAACGTCTCCCCGCACTACCACCTGATCGACAAGGACACCGGCGAGGTCGTCGACGTCCCCGCCCCCACCGTCGACGGCGTGCCGCTCGGGACGTTCCTCAAGCGCACCGTCGAGGCGGCCACCGGCTGGGAGCTCGAGGAGCCGAAGGTGCACCTGCGCGGCCGCGCTCCGGCGTCGGCCGACGACGGCGGCGACTGACCGCCCTCCCCGCACCGAACGCACGACGCGAACGACCGCGCCCCGCCCTCCGGCGGGGCGCGCCGCATGTCGCTCCCGCCCGGCCCGCCGCCGAGGGCCGGGGGTAGCCTGCGCGCGGCGGACCGCCCCGAGGCGGCCCGGCGTCCCTGGGGGACGCGAGAAAGGACCCGCACCATGGCCCCACCGTCCCTCGCCTACCTGTGGCTCGTGACGTCCATCGCCCTCGAGGTGTTCGCCACCTCGATGCTGCAAGCCTCGCAGCAGTTCACCCGCCCCCTCGCCTCGGTCGCGACCGTCGCGGGGTACGTCGGCGCGTTCTACCTGCTCTCCCTCGCCCTGCGCGCGGTCCCGCTCGGGATCGCCTACGCGATCTGGGCCGGCCTCGGCATCGTGCTGGTGACGCTCACTGGCGTCCTCGTCTTCCGCCAGACCCTCGACGCGCCGGCGATCGTCGGCATCGCGCTGATCCTCGCCGGGGTGCTGGTGATCAACCTCCTCTCCGGCGCGGCGACCCACTGACCCCGCCCGCCCCCCGCGGGGCCCAACGGCGCGACGCCCCGTCCTCGGACGGGGCGTCGCATCGTTCCGGCGCGCCGAACGGCGCGGGGGACGGGGTTACTCGCTCGGCGGGAGGATGACCGCGTCGATGACGTGCACGACGCCGTTGCCCGCTTCGAGGTCGGTGACCGCGACGGTCGCGGCGCCGTTCAGCATGACCATGCCGTCCTCGACGGTGACCTCGATCTCCGCGCCGTTCACGGTCTCGACCGCGGCGCTGCCGTAGCCGCCCTCGACGGCGGCCAGGACGTCCTCCGCCATCAGTTTGCCGGGCACGACGTGGTAGGTCAGGATCGCACCGAGGTCGTCGCTCGCGAGGAGCTCCTCGGCGGTCAGGTCGAGCGCCTCCAGGGCGGCGGCGAACGCGTCGTCGGTCGGCGCGAAGACCGTGAACGGGCCTTCGCCGGACAGCGTCTCGACGAGCTCCGCTTCGGTGACGGCGGCGACGAGGGTCTCGAACCCTTCGTTCTCGAGGGCGACGTCGACGACGGTGCCGGGCATGTCGCCGTGGCCGTCGGCGAACGCGGCTCCGAAGGCGGCGAGGGCGGCAATCAGGGTGGTGGTCAGCAGGTGCTTCATGCGGGCTCCTTCTCTCCTGGGATCCAGGGTCGGGACGGGCGGCGCCTCTGCGCCGTGAATAGAACCGTACCGAGACGAAGGTTGTACAAACCTTGTTCAGCCTCACGGTGGGGGGCCACCTGGTAGCGTTCGCCATGGCCCCTCCCGACGCGACGACCGGCCCCGGCCCGTACGAGGTGCGCTCCCTCGACGCGATCGAGGAGTTCCACGCCTGCGAGGCGGTCATGAAGGTCGTCTGGCAGGTCGACGACCGCGAACTCGTCCCCGCCTCCCACCTCCGCGCCACCCAACACGCCGGCGGCTTCGTCGCCGGCGCCTTCCACCAGGGCCGCCTCGTCGGCTTCCTCGCCGGCTTCCTGGCGCGCCCCACCCCCACCGACCCCCTCGGCCTGCACAGCCACCTCATGGGCGTCCTCCCCGAGGTCCGCCGCGCCGGCCTCGGCCGCGCCCTGAAGTGGTACCAACGCCGCTGGGCGCTCGAGCGCGACCTCCCCTGGATCCGCTGGACCTTCGATCCCCTCCACGCCCACGCCGCCCGCCTCAACCTCGAAGCGCTCGGCGCGGTCGGCGTCGCGTACGAACGCGACTTCTACGGCCGCATCGGTGGGGTCCTCGCCGGCTCCCTCGCCAGCGACCGCCTCCTGGCGCGCTGGGACCTCGGCGCCGAACGCGTCCTCGCCCGCGCCGGCGGCGCCGCCCCCGCCGATCCCGAGGCCGCCGAAGCCGACGCCGCCGAGGCGCTCGGCCGCGACGGCGACGACGCCCCCACCGCGCCACGCCTCGCCCTCGACGCCGACGTCGTCGCCGTCGCCGCCCCCCTCGCCTTCGCGCGCGACCTGCACGAACGCCCCGAGGTCGCCGCCGCCTGGCGGCAGGCCACCCGCGCGACGTTCGAGGCGTACCTCGCCCGCGGCTACCGCGCCGAGCGGTTCGTGCACGGCCGCTACCTGCTGCGCCGTCGCGACGGCGCGGCCGCCTAACCCCCGTCCGCCTCCCCCGCCGGGCCGTCCGGGTCCGCCGCATCGCCCGCCGTATCGCCCGTCGCCGCGTCGGGCTCGGGGTCCGCCCGCCGGACGTGCACCCGGTCGACCCGCGGGCCGTCCACCGCCACCACCTCGAACCGCCACCCCGACGCGGTCACGACGTCCCCCACCGCCGCCACCCGGCCGGCCAAGGTCGTGACCAACCCCCCGAGCGTCCGGTAGTCGCGGTCCTCCTCGCGCGGCAACGCCGGAATCGCCAACAGGTCCTTGAGCTCCTCGACGTACAGCGTTCCGTCCAGCTCGTAGGCGTCCTCCCCCAAACGCGTGACGTCCGGCGCGTCCTCGCTCGTCCCCCCCGCCAACTCCCCGAGCAACGCCGTCAACACGTCCCCCGCCGTCACGATCCCCTCCACCCCGCCGTACTCGTCCAGCACCACCGCGAAGCGCGTGCCCTCCTCGCGGAAGCGCTCGAGCAACGACAGCGCATCCAGGCTCTCGGGCACCTCCAACGCCGGCTCCGCCAACGCCGCGACGTCGACCGCCTCCCCCACCAACAGGCGGTCGAGGATCTGGTGGACCTTCACCACCCCGATCAACGCATCCAACTCCCCCCGCGCCACCGGAAGGCGGGCGTGGCTGGCCTCGAGCAGGGCGTCGCGCACGTCCTCCCACGGCGCGTCGGCATCGATCCAGTTGACGTCGCGGCGCGGCGTCAGCAACGACCGAACGCGCCGGTCGCCCATGTCGAAGACGTTCTCGATCATCTCGACCTCGGCCCCCCCGATGTGCCCCACGCGGTGGCTCTGCTGCAGCATCCCGCTGATCTCCTCCTCCGACGGCTCGCCCCCCCGGCGCTCCCCCACCCCGAACGGCGCCAGCACCGCGTTCGTCGTCCACGACAACAACGCCACCACCGGCGCCGCGAGGCGCGACAGCGTCCGCATCGGCCGCGCGACGACCCGCGAGACCCCCTCGGGCGCCGCCAACGCCACCCGCTTGGGAACGAGCTCGCCGACGACCAACGACGCGAACGTGATCCCCCCCACCACCAGCGCGAACGCCAGCGGGTCCGCCACCGTCGCGGCGACCCCCCACCCCTCGATCGCCCGCGCCAACGGCGCCGCCAACGCCCGCCCCCCGAACGCACCGGACAGCACGCCGACCAAACTGATGCCGATCTGCACCGTGGAGAGGAAGCGGTTCGGTTCGTCGAACAACGCCAGCGCGACGCGCGCCCCCGCATCCCCCTCGTCGGCGCGCTGGGCCAGGCGGCTCCGCCGCGACGCCGCCAACGCCATCTCGCTCATCGCGAGCACCCCGTTCGCAACGATCAACGCGGCGATGATGGCCAACGCGAACGTCACGCGGCGTGCGCCGCCCGATCCGGGGGCTCGTCCTCCATACCGCCAGTATGCCCCACCACGCCGCGCGGGACCGCCGTCCGCGAGGCCGCCCCGCGTCGGCCGACCCGACACGGGCCGCCGGGGGGAACGGGTATGCTCGCCGGCCGATGCCGACCGACTACTACGAACTCCTCGGCGTGGCCCGCGACGCGGACACCAAGGCCATCAAGGCGGCCTACCGCAAGCTCGCGCTGAAGTACCACCCCGACCGCAACCCCGGCGACCCCGACGCGGAGGAGACGTTCAAGAGCCTGAACGAGGCGTACGCCGTCCTCTCCGACGCAGAGAAACGCGCGAACTACGACCGCTTCGGCACCGCCGAACCCGGCGGCATGCCGTTCGGGGGGGCCGGCGGCGGCGGCGACATCTTCGACATCTTCAACTCGGTGTTCGGCGGGGGGTTCGCCGGCGGCGGACGCCCGCAACGCGGCCGGCCGGGCGAGGACCTCGAAGCGCGCCTCGAGGTGACCCTCGAACAGGCCCGCGACGGCGCCACGGTCGACGTCGACCTCGAACGCATGGCCGCCTGCGAGGTCTGTCACGGCGAGCGCGTCGAGCCCGGCACGGACGGCAAGGAGACCTGCCCCACCTGCGGCGGGGCCGGGCAGGTCCGCAGCCAAGTGCAGTCGCTGCTCGGCACCATGATGACGACGCAGGCCTGCCCCCGCTGCCAGGGCGAGGGCCAGGTCGTCACCCACCCCTGCAGCGCCTGTTCGGGGCGGGGCCGCACCCTCTCGCGCGACACCGTCCAGGTGACGCTGCCCGTCGGCATCGACGGCGGCTACCGCCTCCGCATCCCCGGCGAGGGCAGCGCCGGCGTCGACGGCGGGCCGGACGGCGACCTGTACGTCTACATCGAGCTCGCCCCCCACGAGCACTTCACCCGCGACGGCGACGACCTCCGCTACGCCCTGCAGGTCGGCCCCGCCCAGGCGGCGCTCGGCGTGACGGTCGAGGTCCCCACCCTCGACGGCGTCGACACCCTCGAGATCCCCGCCGGCACGCAACCCGGCACCGAGGTCCGGCTCCGCGGCAAGGGCATGCCGCGCCTCCGGCGCGGCGGGTTCGGCGACGAGATCGTCACCGTCCAGGTCGTCATCCCGCAGCACCTCACCCCCGCCGCGCGCGAGCACCTCGAGGCGTACGCCGACGAGGTCGGCGAGGAGGTCCGCGAGACGCACTCGCTCCTCGACCGCCTCAAGGGCGTGTTCGCCGGCCGCCGCTCGCGCGACGGCGACGCGAGCGACTGAGCCCGACCCCGTCCGCCGCCCGTCAGGGCGCCGCCGCCCCCACCCAGGCGTCGAGCTCGTCTTCGACGTCGGCGGCGAGCGCCGCGAACCTGCGCTCCGCCGCGTGCTTCGCGAACCAGGTGCGTTGCCGCCGCGCGTACCGGCGGGTCGCCCGCACGATCGCCTCCAGCACCTCCGCTTCGCCTCGCTCCCCGCGCGCCAACGCCGCCGCCTCGCGGTAGCCGATCGCCTGCGACGCCGTCGCGAGCGCCGCGTCGCTCAACGCCGCCGCCTCCGCCGGCCACCCCGCCGCGAGCATCGCCCGCGCCCGCGCCTCGATGCGCGGCTCCAGCGCCGCCATGCTGGGCCGCAACCAGGTGCGGTCGACCGCCACGCGCGGCGTGCGCCGCGGGAACGCCGACGGCGGCCGGCCGGTCCGCGACCACACCTCGAGCGCCCGCACGACCCGCCGCGGGTTGCGTTGCGCCCGCGCGGCGTCCTCCGGCGCGACGGCGCGCAAGACCTCCACGAGCGCGTCGACGCCCTCCGCCTCCAGTCGCTCCCACCACGGCGCCTGCGCGCCTGCATCGGTGGGGGGCGTGGTCGGGAGGCCCTCGGCGAGGGCGTGCAGGTAGAACCCCGTCCCGCCGACCACGAGGCTCGCGACGCCGCGCTCCGCGGCGTCGAGCACCGCGGTTTCGGCGTGCTCGACCCACGCCGCGACGTCGTACGGCGCGTCGGGCGGCACCCGGTCCAGCCCGTGGTGGGGGACGCGCGCCCGGTCGTCGGGCGTGGGCTTCGCCGTCCCGACGTCGAGCCCGCGGTACACCTGCATGGCGTCGGCGACGACGATCTCCAGGCCGTGGCGTTCGGCGAGGCGGAGCGCGACGGCGCTCTTCCCCGACGCGGTCGGGGCGCCCAGCAGGTAGGCGGTCGGGCGGCGCGCGCTCACCGTACGACGGTAGCAGCCGCCGTGCCCCCCGGTGCTATCGTTGGGTGCATGGAGCTCGACACGTACGGCACCGCCAGCGACCTCCAGGAGTTGCTCGCCGTCCGCGACTCGATCCAGCGCCTCGTCGAACACCGCGAGGGCGACGACGCCGTCCTGCCGCGCGCGGAGTTGCGCGACGCGGGTGACGCCTACCACCTGCTCGTCGACGTGCCCGGCGTCACCCAGGAGAACCTCGAGATCGCCGTGCAGGGCGCGGAGGTCATCGTGGCCGGCGTCCGCGAACGCGAGGCGGACGGAGCGTTGGTGTTCGGCGAACGACCGCGCGGCCCGTTCCAGCGCACCGTCACGCTGCCCGGCGACGTCGATCCCGAAGCGACGCAGGCGCGCCTGGCCGGCGGGGTGCTGGTGCTGCACCTCCCCAAGGTCGATCGCGCGGCGGAGGCCGACCCGCCCGACGCCGGCTGACGCCCTACTCGCCCAGCTCGAACGTCCCCTCGACGTTCCCCTCGATCACGACGTCGTTCGTCTCCAGGTCGTAGCGCAGCCTGCGCCCCCGCACCTCGTCGTCGCCGGCGCGACTCACCGCCGGATCGCCGCTCAGGATCGCCACCCCCGCGCCCTCGTCCAGCGCCAGGGTGTCCGCCTCGCTGATGCGGTCGCCCGCCTCGACCCGCACGCCCCCCGTCAACGTCGAACGGCCCCCGTCGAGGTCGTAGCGCAGCGCCTCGGCGTCGGCGCGCACGACGTCCCCCCCGCTGGCGGGCGTGCGCACCAGCCGCACCGGGCCGGCCATCGTGGCGACGTCCGCGCCGCGGTCGAGGAAGAAGTCGCGCCCCACCACCCGGGTGCGGCCCTGCACCAGCTCCACCTCCGGCGCCTCGGCCCGCTCGAGCCCCTCGGGGCAGGGCGGACGCCCGAACCCGGTCGTCGCGTCGATCGCCTCCAGCGTCTCGGCGTCCGACGGGCCGTCCGCCCCCTCGACGGCCGGCGGTTGCCGGACGATCATCAGCGGCGCGGCGACGACCGCCGGTTCCCCCTCCTCCTGGACGATGCGGGCGGTGACGCCGCCCCCCGGCGCGTAGAAGAACGTCGCGCGGTCGTCCGGCGTCGGTTCGCACCCGGGCAGCCGCAGGATCGACCGGGCGCCCTCGTCGGCGCGCCCGGCGTTCACCAACTCGATGTCGGCGTCGCTGCGCTCCAACTGCAGCCGCGTCGCCGTCTGCGCCGCCGCCGCCCCCGCCATCATCGCGACGAACGCCAGCACGGCGGCCACCGTCGCGCGCCGCCCCGCGGCGCGGGGCGGCGCCGCGTTCACGGCGCCGGCGAACCGTCCCCGTCGCGCTCCTCGTCGAACAGGAACGCGGTCAGGTCGACGTCGCTGGCCCGGCTCGCGTCGATCGCCTCGACGAAGTCGAACTCGACGTCCTGCAGGATGCGGTCGCTCTCCAGCGTCACGCCGTCCGCCTCGTTCACCGACACGGCCGGCGACCCGGTCACCTCCGCCAGCTTCTCGGTGTCGTCGTAGACGACCTCGTCCCCGGTCGTGACGAGGTCGCCGTCGACGACCCGGACGTTCCCCCGCGCCCACAGGCGTTCGTCCTGCGTCAGGACGCGAATGTCGTCGGCGGTGATGACGAGTTCGCCGTCCTCCTGCGCGCGGGTGATCGTGCACTGCGCCTCGATGCACACCAGGCCGGCGAGGTCGGTCGATTCGTCGTAGCGCAACTCGTCGCTCTCCGCGCGTTGCTCGCCGGTGACGAGCTCGACGTTCCCGCGGTTGACGCTGCGGTCGGTATCGACGTCGAACTCGACGGCGTCGGCGGTGATGGTCGTGACGTCGTCCCCCTCGCGCTCCGGCGCGATCGTGACGGTGCTCCCGCCGTCCAGCACGCCCAAGCCGGTCGCCTCCTCGTACACGAGCCCGGGCCCGTCCGCCTCCAGCCGGTCGCGCAGCACCCGCACGCCCCCGCCGAACGTCGCGGTGCGCCGCCCCTTCGCGCGCGACAGCAGCACCTCCTCGTCCTCCGGGCCGGCCAGGATCGCGGTCGGCCCGAGGATCGTCAGGGTCGACACCGTCGCGGTCACGCCGAACGGGTCGGGGTGCTCGTAGCGCAGCGGGCCGTAGCGCAGGTTCCCGCTCTGCGTGCCGCCCGAGCCGTCGATCGTGATGACGCGCCGCTCGAGGTCGGCGTCGGTCGGGGACCCCCCCTGCGCGGCGGCGATCCCGCCGACGGCGGACGCCGCGGCGAGGGCGAACGCAGCCAGGGCCGCGCGCGCGAGGGGGAGGGAACGGTGGGGGGACGCGTGCTTCATGGGGAGCCTCCGGACGCCGGGGAGCGTTCCTCGAGTTCGAGTTCACTGTAGCCGATGGTGTCGGGGCCGCCTGCCTCGAACGAGGTGAAGTCGAACGTGACGCGCATCTCCTCGTAGCGGCTTTCGCCGAAGTCCTCGCCGAAGATGCGGATGCGCGGCACCTCGAACACGCCCTCGGCGTGATCGACGACCACCTGCCGGCGGTCCGCGCCGCGCATGGCGACGTCGAGGTCGTCCTCGATCAGGTGGACGTCCATGCGCTCGCCGCGCAGGTCGTCGTCGCGTTGGATCGTCATTTCGTCGCTCGTCAGCGTGAAGTCGGTCCGACTCCCGACCCGCCGCGCTCCGTCCTCGATCCGCCGCAACGTCGTCTCGCGGCTGCCCGGGTCGTACGTCACGTCCGGCGCCTCGAAGCGCCAGCGCGCGTCCGGATCGGCCGCCGGGTACAGCGCGACCGTCACGCCGCTCAGGTGCACCTCGTCCCCGACCTCCACGACCGCCTCCTGGGGGGCGAGCGCCAAGGCGAGCAGGAGCGCCACGACCGCCGCGAACCCCACCACCGCCCAGCGGGCGAGGGGGGTCACTCGAAGCGGACGCTTCGTACGTGGTACGTCGTCGCGTCGCCCGCCAACGCCAACTCGACGTCGTCGCCGGCGCGCTTGCCGACCAACGACTGGCCGAGCGGCGACTCGTCGCTGATCTTGCCCTCGAGGACGTCCGCTTCGTGCGTCCCGACGAGCGCCAGTTCCACCTCGTGCCCGCCGTCGTCGACCAGGGTCAGGGTCGCCCCGAGCCGGGCGGTGGCGGCGTCGCCCTCCTCGGCGTCGACGACCTCGGCGCGGTGCAGCAACTCCTCGAGGTCGGCGATGCGCGCCTCGTTCTCGCTCTGCAGCATGCGGGCCTCGTCGTACGCCGCGCTTTCGCGCAGGTCGCCGTCCGCGATGGCGGAGCCCATGTAGGCGCTGATCTCCTCGCGGCGCTCCTCCTTGAGGTAGCGCAACTCCTCCTCGATCTTCGCCAAGCCCGTGGGCGTCAGGTACACCGGTTCACGATTCGCCATGGAACCTCCCGGGACCGGGCCCGCGATCCACCTCCGCACGGAGGCGTGGCGGCCGTCCCAAGGCGCGATTCTACACCGTGGCGCGCGGCGGCCCCGACGCCCATGGACGCGGGCGTTCGCGTCGCCCTACCGCCTCCGGGCGGCGGCGAGGATGCGCGCGACCTCGTCGTCCGACACCTGCTCGAACGACGCGTACCCCTGCCCGACGGCGTAGAACGGCTCGGGCACGTCGAGGCACACCACGTCGTCCGCCTCGCGGCGGAGCCGCGCCAGGGTGTCGGCCGGCGCGAGGGGGACCGCGACGACCACCCGCGCCGGGCGCCGCTGCCGCAGCGCGGCCAGCGCGGCCCGCACCGTCGAGCCCGTCGCGACGCCGTCGTCGACGACGACCACCGTGGCCCCCTCCACCTCGGGGCGGTCGCCGTCGCGGCCGAAGCGACGCTCGCGCGCCGCGAGCTCCGCGCGCTCGCGGGCCTCGAGGTCGGCGAGGGTGGCGTCGTCGATGCCGAGGCGTGCGACCGCGCCGGCGTCGAGGGTCTTCGCCCCGCCGCTGGCGATCGCCCCGATGGCGTACTCCTCGTGCCCGGGCGCTCCGAGCTTGCGCACCACCAGCACGTCGAGGGGGGCGCGAAGCGCCTCCGCGACGCGCGCGGCGACGGGCACCCCGCCGCGCGGGAGGCCCAGCACGACCCGGCGTTCGCCCGCCTGCGCCGGCCCGAGCCGCTCCCGGACCGCGTCGGCGAGGAGGTCGCCGGCGTGGGAGCGGTCGTCGAACGTCACGGCGCGACGTCCTCCTCGGCGCGCGGGACCGTCATCCGGCGTGGCTGCGGGGCAACCCGGCGACCGCGCCGGCGGCGTCCGCCAAGCGGCGGCCCGCGTCGCCGCCCACGACCCGCACGTCGGCGCGGCCGCGCTTCGCGGCGTCCAGCAGGAACGTCTTCAGGGGCGCCCACTCCACGGGCCCGTCGGGGCACACCCGCCGGGCGGCCAGCTCGTCCTCGGCGAGCCACCCGTCGTCCAGGCAGTGCACGACGTCGACGTCGACGTGCGCGGGGACCGCCACGACGGCGAGCTCCTGGTCGACGAGGGCGTGCAGGACCGGCCCGACCCCCACGACGCCGTCCGCCGCCAAGCGCTGGACGAGGGCGTCGTCCTCCCGCCGCCGGGCGTCGGCGATGCGCGCCAACAGCGGCGCCTCCCAGGTGCTGGGCGGAAGGTCGGGATCGGCCGGCGCGGTGCCGCGCAGCAGCACCGCCCTGCGCGCCTGCGGCGGCAGCGCCTCCTCGAGCTGCGCGACGCGGGGCGCGTCCCCCACCAGCGCCAGCCGCGCTCCGGGCCGCGTCCGCAGGGCGGCGTCGACCTGCGCGACGACGTCGCGCACGAAGTCGGCGGTCCACGCCGCGGTGCGCGCCGCGAAGGCGTCGGACCCGCTCCCGCCGCGCGCGGGCCGGCCCGGCATGCCGGTGGCGTGCTCGGCGTACCGCCGCCAGCCGGTCGGGTCGAGGGCGTGCACGTAGCTGGCGGCTTCGACGACCTCCCCGAGGTCGGCGACGAACAGCCGGGCGCGCTTCGCGTCGGCGTACGTCGCGACGACCGGTGCCTGCGTCGCGAGGAGGAGCTCGATCGGGGCGGTCCACGGCCGGCCGTGCCGCACGGCGGCCTCCACCGCGCCGCCGGGCAGCGGTGGGGCGGCCCGCACGAACGCCCAGGCGGGGTCCACGTCGCCGGACGCGGCGGAGCCGGGCCCGGTGGCGTACGCCAGGTGGCCCTCCGACGCGTCGCGCAGGACCTCGTTCAGGTGCCGGAGGACCGCCTCGCGTTCCTCACGCACCAAGTCGGTCGCCCGCAACGCCGCATCGGCGCGTTGCGCGGGGGCGCGGGGGTCCTCCCCGGCGTGGACGTCGAGGTACAGGGTGACGGTGGGGGTGGGGCGTGCGCGCACGTCGTCGAGCCACGCTTCGAGGGTGCTGCGGATGGGGACGTCGAGGGTGGGGGTCGGGGGGGATTGCATGGGTCGCCTCCACCCCCAGCGTGCACGACGACCGCCCAGGAATCGGGTGCGGATGCCCACCGGCTCGGCGCGCGCGGGTCCGTGCCGGTGGAGCGCGCTTCACGCCGCACCGTGGGGTTCGGGGGTGGGAGGGGCCGACGCACCGGTGTGGGGTTGGGCTCGAACGCGACGAGGGCCACCCCGACGACGGGCGCGTCACGTGAACCCCGCGATGACGTGGACACACGCGGCACACGACACGAAATAGCCCTTACAGATACTTGCCATGTATTACACAACCTTGTTACCGTCCGCCGTCATGCAGGCGCCGCGCCGTCCCACGTCCCACGATTCATTCACGTCGCGCACGCCGAGGCGCGTCGCGTCGCCGTCGGTGACGGTTCCGAACCTCGACGCTTTCGTACGTACCCATCCGGCCGTGACGAGGCTCCGGTCCGAGGGCACGGCGATTCCCCGCCAGGCCACCGCAGCCACGTCGACCGCGGCGGTGCCGCACGACGTCGCCGGCCACTGGACCGCACCCGGGGACGCGGTGAGAGGTTGAAACCGCCGGTGCGGGGAGGCTCCGCGCACCGGCGCGATCGACGATCGCTCCCACGCCGCGCGCAACTCCGTCGCGCGGGCATGCCCCCGCCGGCCTCGGGCGAACCCTGCACCGTGAACGTTCGCGACGCACCGGCATGCGCCAAGCGGCTCCAGACCGGCCGGACGGTCTCCACACCCACCTCGATCGCGACCGTCGGAACCGGACCTCCGGGTACGACCAAACGCCTACCTGCACGTCGCGTGTACGACCACCCTACGCCGAACGGCCATTGGAGCGAGCCATGAAGATCTTCCCCCCCCACCGTCCGACGTCCGAGACCCGAGCGGCCCACGCACGCTCGCAACGGTTCGGCCCGCACCTCACCGTACTGACCGCGAGCCTCCTGCTCTTCGGGTGGGCCGCCTCCGGCGTGGGGAACGCCCAAAGCACCGAACTGGCCTTCGACGAGATCACGATGAACGGCGACGAGATGGTCCTCACCGCCGACAACGGGTACCAAATCGTCGTAAGCGGTGACGCAACGCTGAACGGTGACAATGGCCAAGTCAACCTTTCGGCCCCCGGGAACTTCACGCTGGCGGCGCAAGGGTTCACCATCCAACAGATCGACTTCAACAACATCGAGGACATGGACGATTCCGGTCCGCGCGATTCGTTCATCGCCAGCGTCCCCGGCAAGTGGACCGACGAAACCGACCTCCGGATCGCCGCGAACTCCGACGGCCTCGAGATCTTCACGCTCGACCCGGGCGTTCCCGTTTCCTGGAATTCCGATTCGAGGGACAGGTTGCGTGTCGTCCCCGGCGTTGGCGACATCCTCATCAACACCAGCGGGGGCGAAAATCCGAAAAGGGAGGCGGCCAGTTTTCGTCCCGTCCCGACGGTCGAGCGGTTCACCATCTACATGGACGACATCGACGGCTCCCGGAGTGCGAAGATGTCGTTCTTCCTGGCTCCCATCCCCGAGGAGGGTGTCGACCCCCTCACGGTCGAGGTCGTGGACGACGTCCCTCCGCGCCTGAGCGGCCCGGACGGTTTCGGTGGCACCGTCACGAATTCGGCCATGTTCGCCTCGGTGCAGGACGGACACGCCACGGACCAAGCCGCCATGACGATCGCTCCCAACGAGCCGCTCGAGAGCTTCACGCTGTCCGGCCCCGACGCCGACCGGTTCACGCTCGATGAGGACGGGACACTCCGGTTCAACGACCTACCCGCGTACGCCGAGCCGAGCGACGCCGACGGCGACAACCGCTACCAGGTCCACGTCGAGGCCGTCGATCTGGGAGGCAACACCACCGACGTCTCCGCGACCGTCGTGGTGGACCCTCCGGGGGGGACCAGCGACACCGACGCGACCGTCCCGACCGTGACGGCCGATGGGCCGGGGGATGGCGCCGCGGGCACGTACACCCACACCGAATACAGCGCGGAGCCGATCGACCGGTTCCAAGCCGACGAGCCGGTCACCTGGAGCCTATCGGGCACCGATGCGGACCTGTTCGAGATCGACGCCTCCGGCGAGCTCCGCTTCAAGACCGAACGGAGTCACGCCAACCCCGAAGACCACGACGGCGACAACACGCACGACGTGACCGTCATCGGCACGGACGCCTCCGGCAACGCCACCCCGACGTCCATCCAGGTCGACGTGGTGCCGAGAGCCCCCACCCTGACCGGGCCGGACGGGCCGACCCGACTCACGGTCGGAACCGAGTTCGCACAAACCCTCCCGGAGGAAAACTACGTCGTCGTCGACGGGACGCGCGAAAACGGCGACGCGTCGACCTTCAATCCGGACAACCAGTTCGACCCGGTGAAGGGACGTAGTTACGCAGGCCAAATCACCGCCGACATGCCGATCGGGGGATGGCAGGTCGTGACGGGGACGGATGCCAGCGCCCCCGACGGGCACCTGTTCGAGGTCACCTCGACGGGTCTCGTGTTCTTCGACCCCGATGGCGACGCCTCGAACGAACCTCCGGACTACGAATCCCCCACCGACGCCGACGCCGACAACGTCTACGAGGCGGTGTTCCAGGCGACCGACGACGCAGGCGACCCCCTGCTCGACCCGAGCGGAACCCCCGTGACCGCGCGATTCACCCTCACCATCCAAGACCTGATCGAAGACGTCCTCCCGGGCAGCGAAGCCACGGACGCGGGGTACGTCGATAGCGATGGCGACGGCGTGCCCGATGCGATCGATCCGGCGCCGGCCGAGTACGACCCGCAAGGCTTCTTCTACTGCGAGGACGACGGCCGGATCGTGCCCGGTGGCGGGATCGTCGTCACGAACAGTTCCGGCGGGAGCAACACCGACGTGGGCACCGCCAACGACATCCGCATCGTCCGAGACGGAAGCGACGGCGAGTTCCAGTGGTTCGCACAGATCGAGGATACGTTCGACGTCGAGTACGTTCCCCCGCCCGGCACGACCATCGTGACGGCCGAAAACGAAGGCAGTCTCGACGTGACGAACCTGCTTCCGGACAACCCCGCCTTCATCGGGTCCGAAGAGGACGGCACGACCGGAGTTCTGGTGGACTTCTCGCCCACCGCCAACGCCTACTACGACGAGTTCGTCATCGAAGCCGGCGACCCGCACGTGTTCGGCAACAACGTGGCCCTCACCGACTGCGAGATCACCCACGCCGTCACCGTCGTGCAAGACGGTCGCGAAAGCCCCGACGAGGACGACGGTCACGTGGTGTTCGAGATTACGGCGAACGACCCCGCGGCCGCCGATCAGCGGTTCGAGTACGCGCTGAGCGGCACCAGTGAGCCCGGGGTGGATCTGGTCGCGGATGCGACGGGCACGGTGGTGCTGCCGGCAGGAGAGACGAGCGTCCGGATCTCGCTTCCCGTGGTGGACGACGAGCTGATCGAAGAGGAGGAAACCGTGGTCCTGGACCTGCTTCGCTATACCGAAGACGAGGTCACGACCCCCTTCGCCCCCCCGCTCACCGCTACGGCGACGGTGCAGGACGGCGACACAGACGAGCCCGACGTCGAGCCCGACGTCGCTCCCGATCTCACCGTCGTGCAAGACGGTCGCGAAAGCCCGGACGAGGACGACGGTCACGTGGTGTTCGAGATGACGGTCGACGGCCCCGCCCCCGCCGATCGGGTGTTCGAGTACGCGTTGGGTGGCACCAGCGAGCCTGGGGCGGACGTGCTTGCGGAGGCGACCGGCACGGTGGTGCTGCCGGCAGGAGAGACGAGCGTCCGGATCTCCCTGCCCGTGGTGGATGACGAGCGGATCGAAGGCGATGAGACCGTGGTGTTGGATCTGCTTCGCTACACCGAAGATGGGGTCACGACCCCCATCACGCCCACGGTGTCGGCGACGGCGACCGTGCGGGACGACGACGCAGCCGGGGTGCGCGTCACGCCACACGACCTTCACGCGATGGAGGGGCAGGACGACCACGGCCAGCTCGGCCTTCGACTCGAAGGGGTCCCCACGCACGACGTGGTCATCACGCTCGCGGGCGACGACCAGTGCGACGTTCGACCCACCACGGTGGTGTTCACGCCGGACGCGTTCGCCGACGAACGGCTGGTGGACGTCGTCGCGGTCCGCGACGGCGCCCCCGAGGGTCCGCACGCCTGCCAACCGACGGCGACGGTGACGTCCGAGGATCCTCGCTACGACGCCCTGGACGTCGACCTTCCCGGGGTGGAGGTGAGCGACGCGCTCGTCGACCGGATTCGAGATCCGTTGGCGGACCTTCTGCACGAGCGTCTCCGCGTCGCCACGGAACAACAGAACGATTTCCTATCCGGCATGGCCCGCGATGCGCGTCAAGCGCTCGATCGCGCGGACGGCGACCCATCGCACGCCTGCCGATCGACGTTGGCGCGGCAGGCCGTGGCACGCCCGGTCGTGTTCCAACCGGATTCCGACGCCATCGCCTCGCCCTCCGACGCCACGATCGAGGCGTGGTCGGAGACGTTGCTTCGCTGTCCCGCCCTCGACGTGGAGGTGGCCGGCGTCACCCAGGACGCGGACGCCGCCCAGGCCGAGCGCGAGCAGGCGCGGTCGCGGGCCGAGACCGTGCTCCGCGCGCTCGTTGCGAACGGCGTCGCCCCCGAGCGCCTTCGGGCCGGCGTTCACCCGGGAACCGTCTCCGGCGAACAGGGGGGGTCGCCGCACGTGACGCTGCTCGCGGTGACGAAGGGAGACGCCCCCATGGACGGCGACCACGACGTGTGTCGGCGTTCCCCCGAGGTCGGGTGGGACGGATACGCCGAGGGCGGCTCGGAGCCGTGGAGCGCGGAGGTGGATGGCAGCGCCGTGCACTACGACTGTCGAACGGGCATCGAGCGCTCCATGTCTGGTCGGTTTTCGGCATCGCACCTGGTCGATTTCGGCCACCAACGGACCCTGGAGGCCACGGTGCGGTGGGAGGCCTGGCCAAGCATGGACGAACTTCGGGGCGTTGCCGCCGACCTCCGTGCGTCGCGATCGGCGGTCACGGAGCGAGCGGAGGGAACCATGGCCGGCATGGGGGTGCATGCGGGCGTGTACGGAGCGCGCCGGTTCGACCTCGGGCTGCACCTCGACTACTTCGCGTTCGCCGGTGTGCACCGGACGACGTTCGACGTCCAGTTCTTGCCATCGGGCGACCCCGTCGCTGTGACCGGCGATCACGGCAGTGCAAGTCTCCACGGGGGTGTGGCGGCGTCGAACACGATTCGGGTCGGGAGATGGTCGCTCACGCCGCGTGCTGGGCTGAGCGTTTCGCGGGCGATGGCGGCGGACGCCGACGTCGTGGCTACCCAAACACCATGGAACGAAGCGGGCACCGTCGAGATTCCCGACGTGAGTCTGCTTCGAGGGTTCGCCGAACCGATCCTGGTGTACGAGCCGTCCGCAGGGAACGCGGGCGAGCGAGACGAGGGCCCACGTCAGCGCTTCGAGCTCGCGCCGCACGTCCGTTGCGATGGAGCCTTGTGGGGTGAGGACGTCGTCTGCGGGTACGGCGCCGACGTCACCTACGAGCGGCGATCGACGAAGGGCGAGGACGGACTGGGCGTGACCGTGAGCTACGACCGGAACGAAGCGCTCACGCGGACCAGCCTCGAACTTCACCATCACGCCTCCGTTCAGGGGGAACGCGGAACCCTCGAAACACGCCTCGAGGCATCGGCGGATGGTGCGGCACGCGTATCGACCACGCTCGATTGGCCGTTTTGATCGGAGGCTCGTGGCCGGGGTCGATGCGAAAAACGCGCACGCTGCGCGCGACCGCATTGCCCCGGCGCAAGCGAGGACCGTTCCACGTCCGCCCGGAGCGGACGTGGAACGGCACGGGTGGGAGGACGTGGTGTATCCCGCGTTCGTACCCCTCGACACACGCGTCCTCGATGTCATGAGTGCACGCATCTGCACTCGGACGTGATCGGGATCATCGCTCGGCGCGTGCGGAGACCGCAGCACTCGGCGTATCCTTGGGGGGCGCTCGGTCGTCCGCGCGCCACGCGATGGGGGCCCTTAGCTCAGTGGTGAGAGCAGGCGACTCATAATCGTTTGGTCACTGGTTCGAATCCAGTAGGGCCCACCACCCCCACCACCGGGACCGACGCGTGAACGGACGTCGGGCACCCCACGCCTCACGATGGGGGTGACCGACTGCGGGGGCGTCGCGTGCGACCCCCCGAAATCCTTCCCGATACGCCCTCGTGGGGCGAGCCAGACCCGTGCCTGCATCGCTCGAGACGTGGGGTCACGGTCGTCATGGTGGGCCGGGCGTCCGCGCTTGGCCCGCGACGTGGTCGAGCATTCGCTCACCGAGCCCGGTTGGGGCCGTGCCGTCCGTGCGTGCCACGGACCCATCGCGACGGCCGAAGGCTCAGCCGTTTCGGTCGATCCCACGCCGATGTCCAACGCGTACGACGAGGACGGTGAGGACGTCGTTCCGCACTTCGAATACGATTCGGTACGTGCCGACACGTACGCGACGAAGCCCATTCCATTCCCCCTTGAGCGCCGATCCAACGTGAGGATGCTCGGCCAAGGAGTCGATCTTCTCCACCAGCCGCGCACGGTCGACGGAATCGATGCGGGCCAGAGCCTTTGCGGCGCTGCGCTTACTCTTGACCGAGTAGGTCACGTCGCACGTCGACCCAGTCGAGAACGGGGTCGGCGGGGTCTTGGAGGGCCGCCATGGCCAACGCAACGTCGTCGAAGTCGTCCAAGGAGTACTCGACCGCCTGGCGCACGACGTCTGCGCGCGAACGCTGGAGTTTGTCCGCGGCTGCGTCGAGCGCTACGACCAGGTCGTCACTGATGCGAGCTGTGATTCGCGGCATCGGCACCTCCTAGAAGAACGATGCGGATGAAGTCAAATGATGCCAAGTGACGTCACGCCGTGCTGCACACGTGGAGGCCCACGTCGCGCTGCCGTGCCCCTCGATCCGTTCCCTCTGCTCACGGCCTCGAAGCCACGAACGCCCGGACCGTCGCCGTCACGTCGCTCGTCGCGCGGGGCGCGGCGGCGCTCGTGCGAGACGCGCCTACCCGCCCGCTCGCAGCGTGCGGACGGCGGCCTCGAAGCCGCGTGTCGCATGCGCCGCGTCGGCACCGACGGTGACGAAGCGGAACCCAAGGGCGCGCATGCGCGCGGCGTCGTCCCCCGATCCGGCGAACCCGCCGGGGATCCGGCCGTGCGTCGCGCATGCACCGATCACGTCCTGAAGGGCGTCGACCAACGGTCCCGCCTCGAGGTCGACCACGGGGCGTCCGGTGAGGTTCAGGCTCAGATCCACGGGGCCGACGAACACGCCGTCGAGCCCCTCGGTGCGCACGATCGCGTCGAGGTTCTCGAGCCCGCGCGGGGTTTCGATCATCGCGAACGTCAGCACCTCGTCGTCGGCGACGTCCGGGTCGTACCCGTCGTGCGCGAACTTCGCGCGCGTCGGGCCCCAGGAGCGGCCCCCGCGCGGGGGGTAGCGGCAGGCGCGGACGAACGCCTCCGCCTGCTCCGGCGTATCGATGAGCGGGCAGATGACGCCCATGGCGCCCGCGTCCAGCGCCTGCATCGCATCGGCCGGGTCGTGCGACCCGACCCGTACGAGCGGCACGGCGGGCGCGTGCGTCACGGCTTGCAGCATGGCGACCATCGATGCGACGTCGATCGGGGCGTGCTGACGATCGATCGTCACGGCGTCCACACCGGCGTGCGCCGCGACCTCCGCGGCGAACGCCGAGGGAATCGTGAGCCAGGCGTTGGCGACGACGTCGCCCCGCCGAAGCCGGTCCTTCAATCCCGTGCGCTTCACACCGGCACTCTACCGCCGGACGGCGCGCCCGACGCCCAGTCCACCAGCCACCGCGCGACGGCGCTCGGGCGTTCCAGCGGCGCGTAGTGGCCGGCCCCCTCGAACACCGTGAGGGTCGCGCCGACCGGGAGGGCGGCGTGGATGCGTTCGTGCAGCTCGAGCGGGGTGACGGGGTCCGCCTCGCCCACCCCGAGGGCGCACGGGACCCCCACGCCCTCCAGCGTCGACCACGCGTCGGGGCGCGAGGCGAGCGCCGCGAGTTGCCCGGCGAACGCGGCGCCGTCGGTCGCCTCCGCCATGGCGACCACGGTCGCGCCGAGCGGTTCGTCGTCGCGCCGTTCGGGGGCGACGTTCTCACGCAACTGCGCCGCGACGGCGCGGCGTCCCGAGACCGCCCCGCCGTCCTGCCGCCAGGCGCGCCAGACGTCGCGCTGCGCGTCCGTCGCTGCGCCGGGGTTGAGCGCCAGGAGCGCGAGGCGCGTCACGCGCTCCGGTGCACGACGCAGCACCGCGAGCGCCGTGATCGCGCCCTGCGAGAAGCCGGCGAGCGCGAACCGCTCGGGAGCGGCGGCGACGACCGCTGCGGCGTGCGCGTCCACGTGCGCCTCGGGGCCCAGCGGCATCACGTGCACCTCGTGGCCGGCGGCGCGGAGGGCGTCGGCCTGCGCGGCGAACACGACCTCCGTACAGAGGGTGCCGGGCAGCAGCACGACCGGGTCCCGGGTGTTCATACGAGCGGGCGGCCCCCGTCGACGGGGAGGACGTCGCCGGTCGTGAACGTCAGGTCGCGGGCGACCGCCAGGATCGCGCTCGCCACGTCCGCCGACGTCGCGAGGCGACCGAGGGGGGTCGCGCGCCGGTGGGCGTCGACGAAGGCGGGGTCGAGGGCGTCGGCGTAGGGGCCGTCGATGAGGCCGGGGGCGACGGACACGACGCGCACGTCCGGGGCGAGGGCGCGCGCCAGCGAGCGCGTCATCGAGTCGAGCGCGGCCTTGGAGGCGCAGTAGGCGACGTTGCTGCCCTGCCCCGTCCGGGCCGCAATGCTGCTGACGTGCACGACCAGCCCCGGTCCGTCGCGGCGCAGCGCGGGCAGCAACGCCCGCGTGGTGGCGAACGCCCCGCGCACGTTCGTCGCGAAGATGCGGTCGAACAGCGCGTCGTCCAGCCCGTCGAGATCGTCGTGGGGCACGTAGCGCGTGACGCCGGCGTTGTTGACGAGGACGTGCACCGCGCCGACCTGGGCCTCCACGTACCGACGCAGAGCGGCGAGCGACGCGGCGTCGGTCACGTCGACGTGGACCGGGTCGTGGCCCGTGCCCGGGAGCGACGACGCCAGGTCGGCGGCGGCGGTGGCGTCCCGTCGGTAGCCCACCACGACGCGGTAGCCCTCCACGGCGAAGGCGTGCGCGGTGGCGCGACCGACGTCCCCCGTCGCGCCCGTCACCACGGCGACCGGGGGGGCGCTCACGCGTCCGAGCCGCCGTAGCGTTCGACGCGTAGGGTGGCCTGGCGGCGGTGGCCGTCGAACCCCTCCACCTCGCAGACGGTGGCGCAGTGCCGGCCGACCTCCACGCTGGCTTCGGGGGTACAGCGCTGGTACGTCATCGTCTTGAGGAACTTGCCGACCCACAGCCCCCCGGTGTACCGCGCCGCGCCGTCGGTCGGCAGGATGTGGTTCGTACCGATCGCCTTGTCGCCGTACGCGACGTTGGTCTCCGGCCCCAGGAACAGAGCGCCGTAGTTGCGCATTCCCTTCAGGAACACGTCCGGGTCGCGGGTGAGGACCTCGACGTGCTCGCTGGCGATTCGGTTCGCCTCCTCCAGGAGCTCCGCTTCGGTGTCGCACAGCAGGATTCGTCCGTGGGTGCGCCACGCCTCTCCGGCGACCTCGGCGGTCGCGAGTACCTCGAGCTGCCGCTCGATTTCGCCTTCGAGGTCGTGCGCGAGGCGTTCGCTGCTGGTCAGGAGGACCGCCGGTGAGTTGGTGCCGTGCTCCGCCTGGCCCAGCAGGTCGGTCGCGACCATCTCGACGTCCGCGGTGTCGTCGGCGATGACGAGGACCTCGGTCGGGCCGGCGAGCAGGTCGATGCCGACCCGACCGAACAGCTGCCGTTTGGCTTCGGCGACGAAGGCGTTGCCGGGACCGACGATGAAATCGACCGGCGCGATCGAGTCCGTGCCGATCGCCATCGCCCCGACCGCCTGGACGCCGCCCAGCACGTAGATCTCGTCGGCACCGGCGAGCGCCATCGTCGCGACGGTCGCCGGGTACGGCGCGCCGTCCTTCGGTGGGGTGCACGCGATCACGCGCGGGACCCCCGCCATCTTCGCCGTCGCGACGCTCATGACGGCCGAGGCGACCATCGGGTAGCGGCCCCCGGGGACGTAGCAGCCGACGCGGTCGATCGGGACGTGCTTGTGTCCGAGCGTGACGCCGGGCAGGGTCTCGACCTCGACGTCGCGCAGTCCCTCGCGCTGCGCGGCGGCGAACGTCTTCACCTGGTCGATGGTGAAGCGGATCGAGTCGAGCTCCGCCTCCGGCACCGCCTGAATCGCGGCTTGGATGGCGTCCTCGTCGAGGCGGAACCGCTCGGGGACGTAGCCGTCGAACCGTTCGGACAGCTCGCGGACGACGGCGTCCCCCTCCGTCTCGATGCGCTCGAGCAGCGTCTGGACGGTGTCGCGCACCTGCGCGCTCGCGCGGGCCTTGACGTCCGGCTCGATGCCTTCCTTGATGGTGCGCACGCTCATGGGGACTCCTCCTCCTCGGCGCGGGTCGCGCCGTGCAGCGTCGTCAGCAACGCCAGTTCGTCGAGCACGAAGTAGTGGCGGACGACGCGCCCCTCGTGGACGTGGACGTGGCTGATCCCGAGGGCGTCGATCGGGCGGCCGGTCGGCGGGCCGAAGCGCCCCTCGAGCCGGTGCGTGCCGCGCAGGTACCAACGCACGGCGACGCGGGCGAGGCCGTCGCGTTCGTTGACGTCGACGCGTTGTGCGTCGAGGTAGGCGTCGGGGAACGGCGCGAGCAACGTCAAGAGGTAGCGACGAAACGGGTCGGCACCGTGCAGTTCGGCGTGCCCCGGCACCCAGGTGACGGTCGCGTCGTCGTAGAGCTCCGCGATGCGGTCGAGGTGGCGGCCGTTCACCGCGTCACGCAGGAGGCGGAGGGCGGTCCGCACGGCGGGGTGGTCGGCGCCGGCGCCGTCGACGACGAGGTCGCTCGCGTGCGCTGCGCCGGGTGGCGTGGGCGCGAACCCGGCGGGGACGTGGGCCTGCGCCGCGAGGACGTGCGGGTCGAGGCCGAGCTGTTCGGCGATCGCGCGCGTGTCGCGCACCAGCCACTCCTCGTAGATGTGGTTCTCGGACGCGACGCACTCGGCGATGGCGAAGAAGCGCACCGATCGTCCGGTGGGGGGCCCGAACCGGCCGGGACCGTCGTGGGTGGCGGTGTTGGCGATGAGGTGGCCGGAGCGGAAGCCGCGCTCGGCGTCGCCGGTCGCGATGACGTCCTCGGCCGCCATGCGCCGATCGGGGAAGGTCGCGAGGGTATGCAGACTCCCGGCGACGACGCCGTCGACGCCCCGGTCGGTGCCGAGTCCGGTGTGGACGACGACGTCGGGGGCGTACGTGTCGTGGATGTGCCCCAGGTCCGAGCGTTCCCAGATCCGCTCGGTGATCGTGACGACGTAGTCCACGAGGTCGGCGTAGCGGGGGTCGAAGCCCGGAAGGCCGTCGCCGGTGGGGGTGGGGTGGAACCGCGGTCGTTCCGCCACGCCTACCGCTCCGGCGTCGTAGCCGCGACGCGGGGGGCGAGCCGTGCGCGCGCCTCCGCTTCGCGCTCGGCGAAGTCGTCGGGGGGCACCATCTTGCCGCGTGCGTCCGCCTCGAAGCCGGCCTCCGCGGCGGCGCGCTGCACCGTCGGGCTCCAGTAGGGGTCCTTGCCCTCGAACGCCTGGTGCGGCTCCAGGACCGCGAAGAACCAGCCGTCCTCGTCGCCGACGTTCTCGAAGCTTCGCCACAGCCGCGGGGGGAGGGTGATGAGGTCCCACGGCCCGACGTCGACGGCGTCGCTGGGCTCGTGTTCGTCGTGGCCGTAGTGGAAGCGGAAGGTGCTGCGCAGGACGAAGAACGCCTCGATGTAGTCGTGCGTGTGGTAGCCGGGGCCCTGACCGGGGGGGCACATCGCCATGCCGAGCTGGAACTTGTGGGGGGTCGTGACGGCGGGGGCGTACGCGGGGTTTTCGCTGGCCGTGTCGCCGATGAGCGCGAAGTTCATGCGGTGGTGCCCCGGGAGGGCGCTGTCGATGAACATCAGCGGGATGCCGCGTTCCTTGAGGTGGTCGAAGCGAATGACGGCGGGGGCGTCGGGATGGTCGGGCATGGGGTCTCCTCGTCGCGGGGTCAGCGGCGGCGGCGTTGCATCTCGCGCATGCGCGCGAGGGGGTCGACGTCGAGTTGCCGGAGGTAGTCGAGCAGGTCGATGAACACCCAGTTCTCCGCCATCTTGCCGCGCTCGCGGCGGTAGATGTCGACGACCCGCTGGGTGGCGAGGGTATGCGTGGCGGGCATTCCGAGGAACCCTCCCCGGGTGACGCGCTCCTCCAGGCTGGGCCAGCCCACCCAGCCGCCGTAGTCGCCCTCGGCGAAGCTGGCGCGGTGGCCGGTGAAGGTGCGCTCCTCGTAGAGTGAATGGCGGTACGGCTTCTGGTGTTGGTCCTTGAACCCCTGCAGGCTCAGGGTGCTGCCGATCCCGGCAGGCCCCCACCACAGCATGTCCTCGTGCCACACCTCGCGCAGCACGTCGGGGTCCATGTCGACCTCCGGGTGCGCGCCGAGGTCGTCGCCGAGTTTCGTCATGAGCGCCAGCATGCTGGCGCTCGCGTCGGGGTCGGCGGGGGGACCGTACGCCAGCCCGTCCTGCGTACGGGGCGGGAGGAACGCGATGGGGCTGCCGGTCTGCGGGGGAAGCCCGTCGACGCCGGCCTGCTGCATGACGGCGATCACGTCGAGGAGGTGGTACGTCTCCGCGATGCGGTCGCCCTCGAGGCGGTGGAACTCGCACGACGAGACGAACGTCAGTTTGCCGGTGTCGGGGATGTCGAGCCAGGGCGCTTCGAACATCCCGAGGATCTGGCCCGTGCTCGAGACCCACGTTTCGTTCGGGGTTTCGCTCGCGACGCTGGAGAACACGATCGCGGGGCGGCGCTGCGCGAACCGGAAGGCGTGCAGGAACGGCGTCCAGAAGGCCTCCACGACACCGTCGAGGTCCAGCGTCTCGCGGAACGGGTGGGGGCCGTACCAGCGGTAGTCGGGGGTCACGTGCTCGGCCAGGACGGTCTTCAGGTCGCCCGGCCGGACGCCCTCGAAGGCGGCCTCGAAGGCGTGGAGGCGCCGTTTGGCGCGCGTCAGGTCGTCGGGGGTGGGCATGCTCATCCTTTCACGGCCCCCTGCGTGAGGCCGGAGACGATCTGGCGTTGGAAGACGAGGACGATGAGGAACAGCGGCCCGGTGATGCTGACGGCCGCCGCGATCGCTTCGAGCTGGTCGCCGAGCGTCGTCTCGCGGTTGAAGTACTGCATGATCGCCGGCACCATCGTCTGGTCGCGCCCGTCGAGGAGGAGGGCGGCGACGAGGTAGTCGTTGTAGGCGAGCATGAACGAGAACAGCCCGGTGGTGATGACGCCCGGCCACATCACGGGCATGACGACGTGCCAGAACGCCTGCAGGCGGGTCGCGCCGTCGACCATGGCGGCTTCGTCGAGGGTGGCGGGGACGTTCGCGAAGAAGCTGCGCAGCATCCAGATCGTGAACGGTTGGTTGATCGCGACCAGGACGATGATGACGGCGATCTGCCGGCCGTACAGTCCGAACTCGATGAACGGTGGGAGGTAGCCCGTGACGAGGGTCGAGTGGGGGAGGGCCCGGAAGACGAGGGCGGCGATGAGGATCCAGAAGGCGATCCGGCTGCCCTTGCGGGCCAGCCCGTAGCCGGCGAGCGCACCGATGGTGAGGCTGATGGTGACGACGCCGCCGGTGACGTACAGCGAGTTGCGCAGGTGGACGTGGAAGGCGTTGTCGATCCAGACCGCCCGAAAGTGCTGCAGCGTCGCGCCGAGGAGGGGGTGGGCCAGCGGCCCGTCGGGGGTGGCGGCTTCGAGGGCGCTGCCCAGCCAGGGGGTGAGGACGAGCGTCGTCACGCCCAAGGTGAGGGCGGTCGTGAGGTAGCTCAGGATCGTCCCGCCGACGTTCAGTTCGCCGACCGTGTCGGCGAACGGTGCGAACAGGGTGCGCCGCAGACGGTGGACGGTGACGGCCAGCCCGAGCGAGGCGCCGGCCAACAGGAGGTCGTACCCCGACGGTCCGCCGACGCGGGCCCGCGTGTCGGGTCCGCGGAGGACGTCGAGGACGTTGGGGGCGAAGGCGTCGATGGGCAGCTTGACGCTCATGACGACGAGCCAGGCGATGGGGAACAACGCCACGACGATCCAGAAGGCGACGAGGAGGCTGGAGCTGGTGCGCCAGACGGCGGGGAGGCGGTGCAGGGTCGAGCGGGCCTTCATGCGCGCCGCTGCTCCTTCCACGTGTTGCGGAGCAACGGAACGAGGAGGATCACGACCCCGATCATCGTCAGGACCGCGGACGCCGACGCCCGCCCGATGCTGCGGTTGCCGGACTCGTCGGGGACGAGGAACTCGTAGGTGAGGTACTGCAGACTCGTCCGGTAGCCCGAGGCGCTGAACCCGACGATCTCGTCGAACACCCGGTACGAGTCCATCAGGTGGATCAGCGAGACGAACACGATCAGAGGCATGAGGTGCGGCACGATGACGTGCCGGAGCTTCTGCCAGCGGGTCGCGCCGTCGATGCCGGCCGCCTCGAGGCGTTCGGCGGCGACGGTCTGCAGGCCGGCGTAGAAGATGACGAAGGCGAACGGCACGACGTGCCAGACGCGGTAGCCGAGCATCATGAGTTCGATCGTCCAGCCCTGCGCGAACATCGCGACCTCCCGCTCGAGGAGCCTCTCGAGGCCGGCGGTGAGGATGCCGTCGCCGATGAACAGCCACCGCACGGCGAGCGCGCCGATGACGGGCGTGATGATGAACGGAAGCAGCGTCACGAAGATCGTCGGGCCCTTGAGAGCGTCGGTGAGGGTGTTCACCGCCAACGCGAGGAGGAGCCCCAAAACGAGCACCAGCGGGAGGGTGACGAGGGCGAAGGTCACCGTGAAGCGAAGGGCGTCCCAGAAGCGGATCTGCGCGAGCTGCCGGAGGGCGTCCCCCGGGGCGTTCAGGGCGGCACGAACGGCGTCGGGATCGAGGAGGGCGGCGTAGTTGTCCCAGCCGACCCACACCGTCCGCGTCACGATCCGACCGTCGTCGTCGGTGACCGGGACGGCGGTCGTCTCGGTGGTGCACCCGAACGGCGTGCACGACTCGCGCTCCACCGTTTCGAAGTCGGCGCGTTGTTGCTGGAACGACTGAACGAGGACGCCGACGAGCGGTCCGGCGATGAACAGGACCATCATGAACAACGACGGGCCGACGAACGCCCAGAACGTTCGCTGGTTCATGCGTGGAGCGCGTCGTTTCGGCGATTCACGTACGGCCCTTTCCGACGAGCCGCCGTCCGCACCTGCGGCGAACGGCGGCTCCGGCGCGCCGCCGGGGGGCGGCGTGGTGGGGGACGATCAGTCGATCAGACCGTTCTCGCGGGCGGTGGCCAGGTAGGCGTCCTCCATGGCCGCGAGCGTCTCCTCGGCGCTGGTCTCGCCGTTGAGGTAGGCGGGGATGAACTCGCCGGCGGCGTTGTGCATGATGCCGATCAGGTTCGACGACGGGTAGGCGGGGGCGCCGCCCTCCGCGGAGGCCTGTGCACCGACGGCGACGTCGGAGGCGATCGGCGGGTTGCTCAACCAGATCGCGGCGTCGGGATGCTCGGCGAGCACGTCGCGGTCGATGCCCTCGAGCAGGACCTGGAAGGCGGCCTCGGCCTCGGCGTCGGTGACGTTGCTGGCGATCGAGATGCCGTCCCACCACAGCGTCGTCGCCGGCGCACCGCCCGCGAAGGCCGCCGGGGCGGCGGCGAACTCCACGAGGCCCCCGACCTCCGACTCCTCGGGATCGTCCATGGCGGCGGCGCGCGTCGCCCAGAGGTTCGTCATCGCCGCCTGGCCCTGCTGCATCTTCTGTTGCGCGGCGGTGGAATCGAAGCTGAGGTACTCGGGGTCCATGTACTCGCCGAGCGCGGCGAGCATCTCGAGGGCGGCGACGCCGTCGGCGTTCGCGACGTTGGGGCGGTTGTCGTCGGTGAACATCGGCGTGTCGTAGCCGAGGTACATGTTGACGAACTCCTCGCCGAGGTTCCAGCCGGCGCCGAACGTCCCGACGAGGGGGTAGTCGACGAGGCCGGACTCCGCGATCTCCTCGGCGGCGGTGAGCACCTCGGGGTACGTCTCGGGAACCTCGAGACCGAGGACGTCGAGGACGTCGCTGCGGTACATGAGGTGCTGGGCGTTCACCATCATGCTGATCGCGACGACCTCTCCGTCGACGCGGATCAGCTGCGACGGCAGCAGGTCCTGGCCGTAGGCCTCGACGAGGTCGTCGAGGGGACGCACCAAACCGTCGGCGAGCAGCGGGGTCAGGGTGGCGTTGGAGACGCCCACCATCGTGTAGACGGCGGGGTCGGCGGCGAGCGCGTCGTTGATCTTGAGGCGGTAGTCGGCGTCGAGCGTCGCCTCGAAGTTGCCGCAACTCGTCATCGCGTCGCTCATAATCTTCCACGCTTCGAACGAGTTGGAGAGCATCGTGAGCGGCACGTCGTTGTCGAGGTCGCACTGCGCCGCAGCCGTGGCCGGCAAACCGAGCGCGATGGCGGTGGCGAGGGCGAGGATCCACGTTTTCATGGGACGTCCTTTCGGGAACGCGCGAGCGACGGGGGCGTCGGCGGGCGCGGACCAATCCGCTCCGCCGGTGGGCGAGCACGTACGGAGTCGCACATCCGGGACGTGTACGCGAACGTACTACTGCGTTCGGGGTCGGGTCAATCCCGGGGTGGGGCGGGGCCGGCGGCGGTGGAGGCGCGCCGCGTGCGTGGAAGGCCATGCGCGGGCACGTATGGACTTGCGTGCCTGCGCCGGGCGCGGGCACACGCCGCCGCCGCCGGACCGTGTACACTCACCCCCGTTCCGAGGTTCGGGACGCGGGGGCGTCCGTGCCCCGCTCGCAGCGTTCGCCATCCGGGCGTCCGCTCGCGGGGTGCGCACGGTTCGCTCGACCCCCCGGCACCGCAGGTCGAGATGCGTCTCTCCGGTGCCCCGGACGCTCGCGGGCCCCGTGTTCGACGGGGCGGGGAAAGGGAACGCCATGTGTGGCTTCGTCGGATTGTGGAAGGTCGGGAACGCCGACCTCGCAGAGCGCATGATTCAGCGCATGACGCATCGCGGGCCCGACGACGTGAACGTCGTCGCGCTCGACGGCGCGCCGGTCGTGATGGCGCACTCGCGCCTCTCGATCATCGGGCCCGAGGACGGCGCGCAACCGATCCACGGCGCGGGCGACGCGTTGATCGTCAACGGAGAGATCTACAACCACGAGGACCTGCGCGCCATCCTCGACCCCGCGCGCTTCGCGACCGCCAGCGACTCCGAGACGATCCTGCACCTGCAGCGCTCCGGCGACGCGCGCTGGATCGCCAAGCTGGACGGGATGTTCGCCTTCGTGCTCGCCACCGAGGACCGCATCCTCGCGGCGCGCGACCCGCTGGGCATCAAACCGCTGTACGTCGCGCGCCTCGAGGAGGGCCTCGCCTTCGCGTCGGAACTCAAGGCGTTCGACGGGTTGGAGGTGCGCGACGTGCGCGCGATTCCGCCCGGCAGCCTCATGGACAGCCGCGACGGGCTCCGCACCTGGTACCGCCTGCCGCACGGCGCGGCGGACGCGGAGGCCGACCTGGACGTCGGGGCGACGGCACGGGAGCTCCGCTACGTGCTCGAGGCGGCGGTCGCGAAGTGGATGGTCGCCGACGTGGAGGTCGGCAGCTTCCTCTCGGGCGGGCTCGACAGTTCGATCATGGCGGCGCTCGCGCAACGCCTCCGCCGCGAACGCGGCCTCGGGCCGCTCAAGACGTTCTCGGTCGGCCTCGAGGGCAGCGCGGACCTGCGCGCGGCGCGCGCCGTCGCGGCGCACATCGGCTCCGACCACCGCGAGCACGTCTTCACCGCCGAGGACGTCCGCGAGGCGCTGCCGCACGTGATCTACCACCTCGAAAGCGCCGACGTGGACCTGGTGCGCTCCGCGGTGCCGACGTGGTTCGCGGCGCGCTTGGCGCGCGAATCGGTGAAGGTCGTCCTGACCGGCGAGGGCGCCGACGAACTGTTCGCGGGGTACGCCTACCACCACGCCTACGTCGACGACGCCCGCGCCCTCGCCGACGAGTTGACGCGCGGCCTGGGGGCGATGCACAACATCAACCTCCAGCGCGTCGACCGCGTCACGATGGCGGAGAGCCTCGAGGCGCGCACGCCGTTCCTGGACCGCGATCTGATCGACTTCGCGCAATCGATCCCGGCCAGCCTGAAGCTCCGCCGGACCGACCCGGATGCGCGCGAAAGCACCGGGACGACGACCGAGAAGTGGATCCTCCGCAAGGCGACCGAGGACCTCCTGCCGGCCGACCTGGTGTGGCGCAAGAAGGCGCAGTTCGACGAGGGCTCGGGCACGCTCGACGCCCTCCGGGGTGCCCTTCGGGACCTGACCGGCCGCGCGGAGGTGGACCGCGAGGTCGAGGCGGAGGTGTACGCCGCGATGCTGCGCGAGCGCTACGTCGACCCCGCCCGCATCGTCGCCGCGGCGGGAACCTGGGACAGCGATGCGCGCGTCGCGCCCTGACGTTCGGGGTACGTGACGGTGCGTCGCTGGGTGGTCGGCGTTCGTCTTGCCGTCGCCGCGCTCGTCGCGGCGTTCGTGCTGCGCGAGTTGAGCGTCGCGGTGGGGGCGACGCTGCAGTACTTCACCTACACGGGGAGCCTCGTCGTGGCCGTCACCCTCGTGCTCGTCGCGACCCGCCGGGTCGGTGAGCGGCATCTCGTACTCGCGTTCGGGGTCGCGGCGGTCATCCACGCGGTGTACGTCCTTCTCCTGGTCGGCCTCGACGGCGTCGTGGGCGACCTCACGGCGGGTGGCCTGGAGAATTGGGTGCTCCACTACGCCCTGCCGTACTACCTGGCGTTGGACGTGGGCCTCCTCGCCCGCGACCGCGCGTACGCCTACCGCGACGCGGTGGCGTACCTATGGGTGCCGGCCGCGTACCTCGCGTTCGTCCTTCCGTACGGCTCCGCGGTCGGGTCGTACCCCTACTTCTTCCTGGACGTCGATGCGCTCGGGCCGTGGGTCGCGGCCTACGTCGTGGGCATCCTCGCGGCCTTCGTGGCGTTGAACGTCACGGTGATCCACCTGCAGAGGCGGCGGTTCGCGGCGACAGCGCTCGCCCCGAACGACGTCAGCTGACGGCCGCGACGAGGTCCTCCACGCGCTCCGCCGCATCGGGGAACGCCGTCGCCTCGTGGGCCTCGCCCGGCCGGACGAGGCACCGCACGCCCGCCGCCAGCGCCGCCCGCGCGCCGTCGGGGTTGTCCTCGATCGCCACCGCTTCGCCCGAGGGGACCCCCAGGAGGCGGAGGGCTTCGAGGAACGCGTCGGGTGCCGGTTTGGCGTGGGCGATCATCGACCGGTCGACCACGGACGCGAAGGCGTCGCGCGCCAATCCGGTCGCGCGCAGGATCCCGTCGACGTTCGCCGCGGAGGTGCTGGTCGCGAGGGCGACCGGCATGCCGCGCTCGGTGGCGGCGGTGAGCAGGTCCCCCACGCCGCGTCGGAGCGGAAGCCGGGCGTCGGCGAGGGCGCGCTGGAAGTGCCGCGACTTGGCGGCGTGCAGGGCGTCCGCGTCGACGGCCTCGCCGCGCTCCGCGGCGTAGGCCTCGATGCGCGCCCGACCCCCCGAGCGCCCCAGAAGGGTGCGGTAGGTGGCCGCGTCCCACCGCCACGGCAGGCCGGCTTCCTGGAACGCTTCGTTGAAGGCGTGGCGCTGAAGCTCGGAGGTTTCGGCGAGGGTGCCGATCGAACCGAAAACGATCGCGTGGGGCACGGGGACCTTCCAATCTTCGGGGGGTGGGGGGGCGGGCGCGGGGCACGGGGAGTGGGGTGCGGCGCCGATCGGCGCGTGTCCGTACCCTACCGTCGGCGGCGCCCGGGCCTGCACGCTCCGCGTCGTCCCCGCGTACCATGCGCGCATGCGGGTCGCCGTCTTCAGCACGAAACCGTACGACGAACGCTTCCTGTCCCGTGCCGCGAACGCCAGCGCGCACGCCCTGACCTTCCACGAGGCGCGCCTCGTGCCGGCCACCGCCAGCCTGGCGGAGGGGTACGACGCGGTGTGCGCCTTCGTGAACGACGACCTGAGCCGCGCCGTCCTGGAGCGGTTGGCGGACGCCGGCGTGCGCCTGGTGGCGCTGCGCTCGGCGGGGTTCAACCACGTCGACGTCGCCGCCGCGGAGGCGCTGGGGTTGCACGTCGCGCGGGTGCCGGCCTACTCCCCGCACGCCGTCGCGGAGCACGCCCTGGCGCTGTTGTTGGCGTTGAACCGAAAGATCTACCGCGCCTACAACCGCGTGCGGGAGGGCAACTTCTCGCTCGAGGGGTTGCTCGGCTTCGACCTCGCCGGGAAGACGGTGGGCGTGATCGGCACGGGCCAGATCGGGCGGGCGTTCGCGCGGATGGTGCACGGTCTGGGGTGCGAGGTCCTCGCGCTCGACCCCACGCCGTCGCCGGAGCTCGACGGGATCGCGACGTACGTGGAGCGCGACGCGCTGTTCGCCGCGTCCGACGTCGTGTCGCTGCACTGTCCCCTGACGCCGGAGACGTACCACCTGATCGACGAAGGCGCGATTCGGCGCATGAAGGAGGGCGTGACGTTGATCAACACCAGCCGCGGGCAGCTGGTGGACACCCGCGCGGTCGTCGAGGGCCTCAAGGACGGCCGGATCGGGCGGGTGGGCCTCGACGTCTACGAGGAGGAGGGGGACCTGTTCTTCGAGGACCTCTCCAACCGCGTCATCCGCGACGACGTCTTCGCGCGCCTGCAGACCTTCCCGAACGTCCTCGTCACCGGCCACCAGGGGTTCTTCACCGAGGAGGCGCTGACGAACATCGCGGCGACCACCGTCGCGAACCTCGATGCGTTCGAGGGGCGGGGTGGGGAGCTGCACCGCGTGACGCGCGCGATGGTGGTCTGAACGAACGACGGACGAGCCCGACCTGAACGACGCCCGGACCTGGGGTCCGGGCGTCGTCGTCGTGCGGACGAGCGGGCGTCCGCCCGCCGCGTGGGTCAGTTCCGGGCGTCGAACCGATCGAGGTTCATGACCTTGTCCCAGGCGGCGACGAAGTCCTCGACGAACTTCGCGTCCGCCCCCTGGGCGGCGTAGGTCTCCGCGATGCCGCGCAGCTGCGAGTTCGAGCCGAACACCAGGTCGACGCGGGTGGCGCTCCAGAGCACCTGCCCGTTCTCCCGCGAGTGGGCGTGGAACAGGTGGTCGTCGCCGTTGACCGGCGCCCATTCGGCGTTCATGCCGAGCAGGTTCACGAAGAAGTCGTTCGTGAGGACCTCGGGGCGGTCGGTGAACACGCCGTGGTCGGAACCGTCGGCGTTCGCGTGGAGGGCCCGCATGCCGCCGACGAGAACGGTCATCTCGGGGGCGCTCAGGCCGAGGAGTTGCGCCTTGTCGATCAGCATCTCCTCGGGCGAGACGGTGTAGCGCGCCTTCTGGTAGTTCCGGAAGCCGTCGGCGAGCGGTTCGAGGACCTCGAAGCTCTCGACGTCGGTCTGGTCCTGCGTCGCGTCGGTCCGGCCGGGCGTGAAGGGGACGGTGACGTCGTGCCCCGCCTTCTTCGCCGCCTGTTCGACCGCGGCGACCCCGCCCAGGACGATCAGATCGGCCATGGAGATCTTCGTGCCGTCGGTCGTGCCGGCGTCGAAGTCGCGCTTGACGCCCTCGAGGACCTCGAGGACCTTCGCGAGGCGCTCGGGTTGGTTCGCCTCCCAGTCCTTCATCGGCGCGAGGCGGATGCGGGCGCCGTTGGCGCCGCCGCGCTTGTCGCTCCCGCGGAACGTCGAGGCGGACGCCCACGCGGTGGTGACGAGCTCGGAGATCGACAGGCCCGAGGCCAGCAGGCGCTTCTTGAGGTCCGCGACGTGCGCGTCGGTGACGAGCGGGTGGTCGACCGGCGGGACGGGGTCCTGCCAGATGAGTTCCTCGGCCGGCACCTCGGGCCCGAGGTAGCGCGAGCGGGGGCCCATGTCGCGGTGCGTGAGCTTGAACCAGGCGCGCGCGAAGGCGTCGGCGAACGCCTCGGGGTCGGCCTGGAAGCGGCGCGCGATCGGTTCGTACTTCGCGTCGACCTTCAGCGCGATGTCGGAGGTCGCCATCATCGGCGCGTGGCGCTTCTCGGGGTCGTGCGCGTCGGGCACCGCGTCGGAGGCCGCGCCGTCCTTCGGGTGCCACTGCCAGGCGCCGGCGGGGCTCTTGACGAGCTCCCACTCGTAGCCGAACAACGTATCCAGGTAGCTGTTGTCCCAGGTGATTGGGGTCGGCGTCCAGGCGCCCTCGAGGCCGCTGGTCATGGTGTCCACGCCGTGCCCTTCGCCCTCGGGGTTGCGCCAGCCGAGCCCCATCTCGTGGATCGGGGCGGCCTCCGGCTCGGGACCGACCGCTTCCGCGTCGCCGTTGCCGTGCGTCTTGCCGAACGTGTGGCCGCCGGCGATCAGCGCGACGGTCTCCTCGTCGTTCATCGCCATGCGGGCGAACGTCTCGCGGACGTCGCGGGCGCTGGCCAGCGGGTCGGGCTCGCCGTTCGGGCCCTCGGGGTTGACGTAGATGAGGCCCATCTGCACCGCGGCGAGGGGGTTCTCGAGTTCACGGTCGCCGGAGTACCGCTCGTCCCCGAGCCAGTCGGCTTCCTTGCCCCAGTAGATGTCCTCCTCGGGTTCGTGGACGTCCTCGCGGCCGCCCGCGAAGCCGAACGTCTCGAAGCCCATCGACTCGAGCGCGACGTTGCCGGCGAGCACCATGAGGTCCGCCCAGGAGATCGACGCGCCGTACTTCTGCTTGACCGGCCACAGGAGGCGGCGGGCCTTGTCGAGGTTGGTGTTGTCCGGCCAGCTGTTGAGCGGCGCGAAGCGCTGCGAGCCGGAGCCCGCCCCGCCGCGCCCGTCGCCGGTGCGGTAGGTGCCGGCGCTGTGCCAGGCCATGCGGATGAAGAACGGGCCGTAGTGCCCGTAGTCGGCCGGCCACCAGTCCTGCGAGTCGGTCATCAGCGCGTGCAGGTCCGCCTTGACGGCCGCCAGGTCCAGCTTGGCGAACGCTTCGGCGTAGTCGAAGTCCTCGCCGTAGGGGCTCTCGACGCCGCTGTGCTGGTGCAGGATCTTCAGGTTGAGTTGGTTGGGCCACCAATCGCGGTTCGTCTGCGCATCGGTGGTGGTGCTGCCGTGGTACGGGCAGGGGCTGTCGGTCTTCTTGCGGTCGTGTTCCATACGGCGTTCCCTTCGCGGCTCGAAATGGCGACCCTCGGCGGTCGGGCGCGGCGTCGCGCGCGACCGGGTCGCGGACGTGGCGGCGTGCCGCCCGCCGGGGAGGATACGCAGGCGGCCGACCCCCCTACGTCGCCGGGACGGCAGAGTCGGAATCGCTCCGAGGTATAGGGCGCGGGGGTGGGGCGTCAGGCGAGCAGCGCGGCGAACGCGAGGTTCACCAGCAGCGACGCCGCACCGGCCAGGATCAACGTCGTGATCGTCATCGCGGCGCTCGTGAAGTTCAGGCTGGCGCGCGTCGCGAGGTAGGCGAACCAGACGTTCAGGCCGAGCGCGAGGATCGCCAGCAGGGGGATCACGGTCAGCCCGACGACGCTGACGACGAGCACGAACAGCGCGAGCGTGAACGCGACGTTCAGGGGCGCCCAGAACAGCGCGAAGGTGTAGGCCACCTCCGCGAGGGTGCCGGTCCCCCCACGTCGCGAGCCGACGTAGTACACGAGGGCGACGAAGACGAAGAACCCGGCGACGGTGCCGACGACGTTGCCGAGGAAGGCGCCCGGCCCGACGCCCAGCGCGAACGCGCCGCTCGCGGCGGCGGCGACCGCGACGTACGTCAGTGCGTCGCGGACGCTGCCCTCCTTCTCGAGGCGGTCGAACACCGCGACGTCGCGTTCGCGGAACACCATGAGGCTGTGGCTCCACATGATGCGTAGGCGCTCGAAGAACGGGGTGGACTCGGTCATGGCGTGCCTCCCGGGCGTGGGCGCGCCCGGCTGGGCGGACGCACCGATCGTCGTCACGCTACGCCGGCCCCGCGGTGGCGTCAACGACCGCCCGCGCCGCCGCCTCCGGCGGCGGCGCCGCCCGAGGTGGCGGTCGCGCCGACGCTCGAAAGGGTGGCCGACATCGCGGCGGCCGACGCCGCGACGCTCGCGACGTCGCGAGCGCCCTGAACGTCGCTCCCCATCCAGGTCGCCCGGGCGGCGAGTTCGGTGGGGTCGAGATCGCGATCGGGGCTCACCCGCGCGAGCGCCTTCGCGAACGGTTGGCCGACCCCCAGGGCGATCGCGTAGGCGAGGGTGTGGTCCCAGCGTTCGAAGAGGGCGTCCGGCGCATCGCGCAGGAGCTCGGGGGTGCGGAGCGTCCGGCGGAACGCCGTCCACGCCGCGACCTCGCGCCCGACGTCGGGTCGCCAGGCGGGCAGCGCGACCAGCGCGACGGGGACGATGGCGCCGGCAACGACGGCGGCGACGACCGACGCCGCGGCGGCGACGCCGGCTGCGACGACCAGCGCGTAGGCGACCCCCGTGAGGGCGGTGAGGCCCGCCGCGATCGCCCACCCGCGCGCAGCCGCACGGCTCACGTCGGTCGTCAGGGGCCCGCCGTACCGCGCCTCCACCGCGTCGCGTACGCGTTTCGCCCACGCCTCGGAGAAGGCGGGGTGACCCGACGCGTGGCGTTGGAGGCCCTCGCGATCGACGCGGCGGCCGTCCCCACCGTCAGCCTCCGCCGCGTCGGACAGGTACGCCAGCAACTCGCGCTCGTAGGCGGGCGTGGGGCCGTCGGGTGTGGGTCCGTGCTGTGCGGAGCCGTCTTGCGCGGAGCCGTCCGGCGCGGAGTCGTCCCGTGCGGAGCCGTCCGCCGAAGCGGTCGCCGGCGTGCGTGGGGGGAGAACGACGACGAAGGCATCGTCCCGACCTTCGAACGTCACCCAGCCCCGCCGCGCGAGATCGACGAGGGTCGCGGCGAAGATGGCGTCGGTCGCGAGTCCCTGCCGCGACTGCGTGCGCATCGCCGCCACCTCCCCGGGGGGCGCCTCCCGCGGAGGCGTGTAGCGTGGCGCCGTTTCGGTGCTACGCGGTTCCCGCCCCACCCGCCGGAACGCGCGCGCCACCCCCTGGATCAGCCAGGCGAGGGCCAGGAGGACCGGTCCGGCGGCGGCGGGATGGCGTCGCGCGGCGTCCCATGGGGTGCGGCGCGTGACGACGACGTCTTCGGCGGTGCTCGCGCCGTTCGCCGCCGCCGCGATCACGCGGACGCGGGTGGTCCCGAGGGCGACCGGACCGAGGTCGCAGTCGAACGATGCGACGCCGTCGCACGCCACGCGGTCACCGTGCTCGGTGTACGCGACGACGCTCGCGACCGGCGCGCCGCGGGGGTCGGTGCGGCCACGAACGACCGCTGCGGAGGTGGTGTCGGCGTCGCCGACGTCGAGGGTCGGTGCGTCGGGGGCCCCGAGGTTCGAGCGGTGACGGGCGTCGGTGCGGTACGCGTCGAGGCGGCGGGTGCCGTCGCTCGCACGCACGGCCGAAGGGTCGAAGCGCGCGGGGTCCAACAGCGCCTGCAGGACGACGCGCTCTCCGCGCGGGATGCGGTCGAGGCGAACGTCGAGCCGCGCGCCGTCGGCGGAGCGGTCGACGGTGGGGGCCTCGGTCGTGGTGAAGCGGTGCACGTCCAGCCGGTACGGGGGCGTCGCCGGCCCCGGCGCGGTCACGGTGAGGTGGTACCCGAGGGCGATGGGGTCGTTGTCGCGGTCGTAGATCTCGCGGTAGGCGTGGACGACGTCGTCGTGCACCCGTAGGGCGCCGTCGAGGCGGTAGTGGAAGCGCACCCGTCGGGTGTCGACCCGGACCCCGTCGGGGTGCGCGACGACCACCTCGGTGCCGTTCGCGCCGCTGGCGCACGGTTGCGTGAACCCCCGGACGCGCGGGCCCGGGTCGACGGCGCCCGTCTCGGGGAGGAGGGTGAGCGTGACGTCGGGCCCGTGGCGGACGCAGACGAACGCCTCCCCGAAGTCGTCGTCGGTCCAGAGGGTGCGGGTGTCGCGCACGACGATCCCGCCGTCCGCTTCGATGCGGACCTCCTGCCGGACGTCGCGCCACTCGAAGGCCGCCTGCGCACCCCCGGTCGCGAGGAGGACGGCGAGGGCGGCGACGAGGATCCGGGCGCGGGGCGTGCGGTGCGGCGTGGGCGCACGTCGGTGGCCTGCGGCGAGCCTCCCGAGCGCTGCGAGCATCCCCCGACCCTACCGAGGCGGTGGGGCGTGGGCAAGGGAACGTGTCGCTTCGGACGGCGTGCCCGGCGGTGGGGGCGCGCCGTCCGCGGGGGCGTCGGCGACCGCCGAGATCGGTGGTCGAGGTCGTGGACCGACGCCTAGAAGGTCAGGCGGACCGGCACGTCCTCCCCCACCGTCGCGCCGAACCCCCCGCCGGTCCCGAGGTAGCCGACGCCGGCCTGGTCGAACCCCCACCCCCAGACGCCGCCGTCGGCGTCGAGGGCGAGGCCGTGGTCGACGCCGAGGGCGACGTCGACGAAGGTCGCGTCGGCCACGTCGGCGCCGGCGACGTCGGCGTCGAGGCGGACGGGGCCGACGGCGAACGCCGCCGGGTCGTCCGTGGGGATCCGCCCGAGCGAGTACCGGTCGCCGTACGCCCCCCACGACCACAGGTCCCCGAACCGGTCGACCGCCATCGTGACGCCGTCGCCGGCGGCGACGGCGACGAACCGCACCTCACGCAGGCCCGCCACGCCGGTGTTCGCCGCCGTCAGTGGGCGGGGGACGGCGGGCGGCCCGGAGCGGCCGAGGACCTCGGTGGCGTGGTCGGCGTGCGGCGTGCCCCACGTCCACAGGCGGCCTTGGGCGTCGGCCGCGACGGCGTGCCGGTGGCCGACGTCGACGTCGCGGAACACGACGCCGTCGATGGCCGCCCCGTCGGTGTTCGCGTTCGTGAGGCGGACGGGCGAGGTCGACGTCGCGTCGGTCCGACCCAGCGCGTACGCCGGGTCGCCCCACGTCCACAGGCGCCCCCGGCCGTCGATCGCCATGGCGACGGGGTGGTCGGCCCAGTGGTTCGTCGCGACGGTCCCGCTCGCGCCGAAGTCGGTGGGGCCGACCGCGGCGAAGGTGTCGGTCGTGGAGGACGTCGCGTCGCCGTTGCCGAGCTGGCCGGCGTCGTCCGTCCCGGCGGTGTAGAGGCGACCGTCGGCGCCGAGCACGACGCTGAAACCGTGACCGGCGGCGACGGCGCGGGGCGTGAACGGCAGGTCGACGGGGCTGGGCGTCGTCACGGGCCCGCCGGGGTCACCGAGCCCGAGCGCACCGATGCCGGCCCCCCAGGCGACCAGGGCGCCGTCGCGGAGGGCGAGGGTGTGCTCGGCGCCGGCGGCGACGGCGGTGGTGCCGTCGGTCGCCGCGACGGGGGTGGGGACGTCGGTGCCGGTCGGCACGGCGTCGGGGATGCCGAGGCGTCCGCCGACGCCCGACCCCCACGCGTACAGGCAGCAGTCGTCCGAGGGCCCCGCGGCGGTCGCGAGGGCCAGGGTGTGGGCGGTCCCCGCGGCGAGGCGTCCGGGGCGGGCCGTGATCACCGCGCGGGGGCGCCCTTCGACCGGCGCGCTGGCCGCGCCGGGGCCGGCGGCGTTCACGGCGCGCAGCCGGAGGGCGTACGTCACGTCGTTGTCGAGCCCGTCGATGCGGAGCGGGGGGGTGGCGGTGCCGGGGTCGGTGGGGGTCCAGTCGCCGTCGTCCAGGCGCACTTCGTACCCCGTGATCGGGGCGCCGCCGGTCCCCGGTTGCGTGAAGGCGACGTCGAGGGCGCCGTCCTGCACCGTCACCGCGAGGTCGGTGGGGGCGGGCGGCGTCGTCCGCGGCACGACGGTGCGGCCGGGCGTCGGTTCGCCGGGGCCCGCGGCGTTCACCGCGCGCAGGGCGACGGTGACCTCCACGCCGTTGCGGAGGCCGTCGATGCGGACGTCGGCCGGGGACGCGGTCGGGGCGGTGCCGCCGTCGGGGGCGCGCCAGGTGTCGTCGACGCGCACCTCGACGCGCGAGGCGTCGGCGTCGGCGGGAAGGCGGTAGCGGATCGTGACGCTGGCGTCGCCGGGCGACACGGCGAGGATCGTGGGGGTGGGGGGTGCGGACGGTGGGGGCGCGAGGAGGGTGACGGTCGTGCCCTCCGCCCCGGGCACCACGGTGCCGTCGGGGAGCTCGACGTCGACGGTGCAGGGGCCCTCGGGATCGCCGTCGCCCGCCAGCGTCCCGCGGGTGCTTTCGTAGCGGGCGTCGCCGGGGCCGGCGCCGAACGCGATGCGCGTTCCGTCGGGTGCGGGGAAGGTCTGCGCGTCGAGGGGGACGCCGCACACCCGCACGGCGGTGGTGGACGCGAAGGTGCCGCGGGCCTGGAGCACGTCTCCGATGCGGGCCTCGCTCGGGGAGATCCCCGTGACGCCGAGCGCCGGGGGGGTGGGGGCGGTCGGGCTCGGGGGGCTGCACGCGGCGAGGAGGGCGGCGCCGGCGAGGGCGGCGAGGAGCGCGGACGGCACGGGGCGGAAGGGGCGGGGACGGGAACGCATGCGACCTCCAGCGCGGGGCGCATCGGGGTTCCGTCGATCGGGGGACGCCACGCTGTCACGCACCTTACGACGGAACGGTGCGTGCGCAACGCCTCAGCCTTCGGGGTCCGCCTCCCAGGGGTCGACGACGTCGACGCCGGTGTCCCCGAAGGCCTCGGGCGCGCGCGTCGCGAGGGTCCCCCCGCGGGTCCGGCAGATCGCCGCGATCTGCGCGTTCGCGCGGGAGATCGGCCGCCCCAGGCGCTCACGCCGCGCGACGACGTCGGCGTACTCGACCGCTTCGGCGGGGCCGAACGGGTGGATGCGGCCGGCGAAGTAGTCGTCGAAGATGTCGCCGGCCGCCGCCAACAGATCCCGTTTGCGTTGGCTCTCGGGCAACGTCCCGAGTCCCGTGAGGACCTCGGAGACCGAGACGGCGGTCGTGCCGATCTCGCGCAGCGGGTAGGCGTCCAGCCAACGCACGACGGCGTCGTTGGGTTCGGCGCGCATGAGTTCGGTCAGCACCTCGGTGTCGAGGACGATCACGAGGCGGCGTCCTCCTCCGTCCCGCGACGGGGCGGATCGCTGCGGTCGGGCGGATCCACGTCCACCGATCCCGCCGCGAGGAAGCGCGCGTGGATGCGGCTCCCGAGGCGGGCGGGCTCGGGATCGGGCCCGAGCGCGTCGCGCAGGATGAGGCGCGCCTCCTGCTCCATCGAGCGGTCGTGCGACGCCGCGCGGGTCCGCAGGCGGACCTTCAGCGCGTCGTCGAGGTTGCGGATGATCAGGCTCGCCATCGCGCGCCTCCGTTCCACGGCGTGTGCTAGCGATGATAGCACCGGGCGCTTCGCGTTCCGCGCCGGTCGGCGGACCCGCCGGGCGGTCGCCGGCCGGGCGCGGCCGAGCGACCGGTCGAGCGGACCGACGCGAGGTCCGCGCGGGTCGGGGGGACGTCATGCCCCAGGGAAGCGTAGGCGGACGGGGCGCGCAGCGCCCGCCCGGGGTGCGGCGGCCCGCCCCTCGGCAGGGGACGGGGCGGCGCGGTACCCTGGCCGCATGTGGATGTGGTTGCTCGCCGTGCTGGCGCTCGGCGTCTTCATCGGGGTGCGGCTCGCGGGCCGCGTCGGGCTCCGGCGGGGCGACGGTCCCGACGTCGAACGCGAGGCGTACCTCCGCGGGCGCGCCTACGAACAGGGGCTCGAGGAGGGTCGGCGGCTCGAGCGCGAAGCGTGGGAAACCGCCCGCGCGCGCGGCGAGGTACCGCCCGCCCTGTCCGACGGCGACGCCCGCTGACCCCCCGCGCGGGTCAGCGGAGGAACGGCGCGGCGCCCTCGAGGGTGCCGTCGCGCAGCCAGGCGACGGTCGCCGCGATCCCGAGCTCGAGGCGCGTCGGCTTCAGCGCGTAGACGGCGTCGATGCGGCGCGCATCGACGTGGTAGGGCCGCATGCGCGCCGGGAGGTCCTCGAGGTGCGCCCGCGCGTCGCGGCGGAACGCCGCGGCGACGCGCAGCGCCCACGGGCCGAGGGGACGCACGGTCGGCGGCGGCGCCCCGCCCGCCTCGGCGACGAGGGCGGCGAAGGCGCGGGGCGCGATCGCCGGTGCGTGCGGCGCGATCCAGACCCGCCCGAGCGCCGACTCGTACGTCGCGAGCTCCGCGGCGGCGCGACCGACGTCCGGCGCGTACGCCGCCGCCTGCGGCACGTCCGGCTCGCCGACCCACCGCACCGCCCGCCCCGCCAGCAGGTCCGCGACGAAGCGCTCCCCGAACGGCGACCCGACGACGCCGGGCCCGTACGCCGGGCCCGCGCGGAGGGTGACCGCGCGGACGCGGCCGGCGTCGTGCGCCGCGGCGAGGTCGTCGGCGAGCCGGCGTTGCAGCGCCCCCCGCGGGCCGGCGGGCGCCACCCGGCTCTCCTCGTTCACCGGCGGTGCGGGGTCGTACAGGTCCAGCGGCTCGAGGGCGAGGTAGGTCGCGCCGTGCGCCTCCGCCGCGGCGACGGCGGCCGCGCGGATCGCGGGGAGGTCCGCCGGGCGCGCGCGGTCCGGGACGTCGGTGGCGTCGATGATCGTGCGCGCGTCCGCCGCTGCGTCGGTGAGGGCGCCTGCGTCGCGCGCGTCGAGCGCGACGAGCTCGACGTCGTCGGGCAGGAGCGGGGGGCGGACGCCGCTGCGGTTCACCGCCCGGACGGCGTGTCCCTTCGCCCGCAGTCCGCGGGCGGTCCACGCACCGAGCGCGCCGGTGCCGAGCACGACGTGCCGCGGCGCGCTCACGCGTCCCCGCCCGCGAAGGTCGCCTCGAGGCCGCCGGGCTCGTAGCGCTCGAGGTAGCGGCGGTAGAGCCGCGCGGCGTGCCGGGCGGGAGCTTCGTGGTACGCCTCCGGCGTCACGTCCAGCTCCACGACGCGCGGGGGCGCGTCGGGCACGACCGGCGGGTCGGCGGCGACGCGCCGCACGACCTCGGCGTGCGGTTTGGGCGTCCCGTCGGCCCGCACCAGCCCGAAGGTGCGTTCGTGCCCGGTCGTATCCAGCGGCGGGCGGTCGCCGAGCGCGGGGTCGTAGTCGGCGTAGTTCCACAGCAGCGACCCGGGCGCGCCGACCTCGACGAGCTTCGCCAGGACCGCCTCGACGTACGCCGCGAGGTCGGCCTCCGACGCCATGAACTGCGTGTACGGCCCGTCGGGGCCGGGGAAGGTCGCGACGTGCGACGGCTCGCCCGGTGCGGCGGTGCAGCCGCCCCACTCCTCCATCCAGATCGGCGTCCCGCCGGTCAGGGCGCGCGTCAGGGCGTTGGTGAACGGCACCAGTTCGGGGTCGAGCGGGCCGCGCGCCATCGCCAGGTACATCGGGTAGGCGTGCATGACCGCCCGGTCGGTTTCCGCGAAGACGTCGTGCGGGCGGAGCCCGACCTCGCCCAGGAGGCTGTCGGCGTGCAGGCCGAGGGTGACGGGGTGGTGCGGGTCGACCTCGCGGACGACCTCCACCATGCGCCGGGTCCAGGCGCGCCCCGCCGCCGCGTCGCGCGGCCGCGCGAGGAGGTCGGGTTCGTTGCCGAGGTTCCACGCGTCCACCCCCTCGTGCTGCGCGAAGGCGCCCGCGACGGTCCGCAGCAGCGTCGCTTCGGCGTCGAGGGCGACGGGGTCGTGGAACGGGTTGCGGTACGACGCCGTCACCGGCCGGCCGGCGCTCACGCGCGGGCGGGGCGAGGGGAGCGGGGCGGCGTCGTCGAGGAGCCAGCGGGGCAGCCAGTTCGGGCCGCTCATGTGGCCGACGAAGAACGTGACGTTCAGGCGCAGGCCGACGTCGTGGGCGGCGTCGAGGGTCGCTTCGAGCTCGTGCAGGCGGCGGGTGGGGACGCGGTCGGGTTCGGGTTGCCAGTCGTCCCACAGCAAAAAGATCCGCACGACCTCGAGCCCGAGGTCGGCGATCTGCGCGAACTCGTCGCGGACCTCGCCGGCGTCGAAGTCGCTCCACCACGCCATCGCCTTGCGGCGGGGCCAGTAGTTCACGCCCTGCACGAAGCGCTGCGTCACGGCGTCAGCGTACCCTTGGGGCCATGCGCGTGCTCGCCGACGCCCCCGCCACCCTCGCGGCGCTCACCCCACCGGTCGCGCCCCGCGGGGACGCGCCCGCGGCGCTCGCCCCGGCCGACGCCGCCGCCGTCGCGGCGCTGATCGGCCGCGCGGACGCCTGGCTCGGTGAGGGGCCGGGCGGCTTCCCGGGGCCGATGGTCGCGACCGCGGGGGCGCACCGCCCGCAGCTGCACGCCCTCGCCGACGCCGCCGCGGCGGGCGCCCCGGACGACCTCGCGACCCTGGCGTTGGGCGGCGCCTTCGTCGGGCAGCGCGGCCGCACCTGGCACGCCCCGCCCGGGAACCTGCAGCTGGCGGTGCGGCTGCGCGTGGGCGGTCCGGCCGTCGAACGCCAGGCGGGCCTCGCCGCGCTCGGCAGCGTCGCGGTGGCGGAGGCGATCGCGGCGGCGAGCGGCGGGCGGGTCGCGCCCGGCACGAAGTGGGTGAACGACCTGGTGGTGGGAACGCCGATGCGCAAACTCGCCGGCGTCCTCGCGGCCGCGGACGTCCAGGGCGACGCGATGCCGTCGGTCCGGATCGGGATCGGCGTGAACGTCGCGGCCGCCCCCGAGCTGGACGATCCCGAGGCGCTGCCCGCCGCCGCCCTCGCGGACCTGGACGGGGTGTTCGCCGCCGCGCGGGCGCGCGCCGACCTGGCGTTCGCGGTGGTGGAGCGCCTGGCGGCGTGGCGGGACGTGTGGGTGCAGGAGGGGTCGGCGCCGTTGGTGGACGCCTACCGCGCGCGTGCGGCGTTCCTGGGGCGGCAGGTCGAGGTACGGCCGGTGGCGGGGGGCGCGCCGATCGCGGTCGGGGTGGCGGAGGACCTCACGCCGGACCTGCGTCTCGTGGTCGCGGGCCACGACGCACCGATCGGGACCGGGCGGGTGCGCCTCCGCGACGAGGAGGGGTAGGCGCCCGTTGCCGGGGGTCGGGGAGGGCCGTCCCTGGCGACGCCGGTGCTCGCCGGGGGCTACGATGGTCGGAACCACGTCGCGGTGCTCGACGCCGCGCAGGGGGAGGCCATCGTGAACGAACCCGACC
>CAJXOA010000011.1 GCA_913057685.1 uncultured Trueperaceae bacterium | reverse complement strand
CCCGCCGTTTCGGCCGGAGCTCCGCGACGAGCATCGCGACGAGCACGAGGGCGGCGCCGGCGAGGCCGGCGGGCCCCAGCCGTTCGTCGAGCAGCACGTAGGCGAAGCCGGCGGCGAAGACCGGTTCGAGGACGAAGATGAGGGCGGCCAGGTGGGCGGGCACGACCCGCTGCGCGACCGTCTGCACGATCGCGACGCCGGCCGTCGCGACCAGGGCGAGGTAGACGACCGCGGCGTACGCCTCCCACGGGACGCCCTCGAGGGTCCCCAGGTGGGGCAGCGCCCACCCCCAGGCGAGGGCGGCCATGGGGAGGTGCTGCATGCCGGCGAGCGACAGGGCGGGGGCGGCGTCGGCGACGCGGCCGAGGTACACGATGTACACCGCGTACGCCAGGGCGGTCCCGAGGAGCCAGACGTCGCCGGCGTTCGGGGGGGTGGCGGCCCCCCCGCGCAGCGTCATGAGGCCCAACCCGGCGACCGCGAGGGCGGCGGCCGCCCAGGCGCGCCCGGGCACGCGGGCGCGCAGGGCGGCGGCGGCCACCATCGGTGTCAGCACGACCGACAGGCCCGTGATGAACGCCGCCTTGGAGGCGGTGGTGAGGGACAACCCGATCGTTTGCGTCGCGAAGCCGGCGAACGCCAGGAGGCCGAGGACGAGGGCGGGCCGGAGGGCGGCGCGGCGGAAGGGCACGCCGACGAAGAACGCCGCGGCGAGGGAGAAGCGCAACGCCAGCAGCAGCGGGACGGGGAGGACGTCGAGCGCGCCCTTGACGACGACGAAGGTCGTGCCCCACACGAGGGTGACGCCGACGAGGGCGGCGACGGCGACGCGGAACGACATGGCGGGCATCATCCCACGCCCGCGCACCCGCGCGGTCGCGCGGGTGGGGGTGGGTCGCGGACGCCCGTCCCGGGGGCGGGCCGCGGGGAACGGGTAGGCTGGCGGTTCATGGACGTCTCACGCATCGGTTTCGGCGAGGACGCGCACCGGCTGGAGAGCGGCCGGCCGCTCGTGCTCGGTGGCCTGGAGATCCCCGAGAGTCCCGTGGGGGCGGCGGCGCACAGCGACGGGGACGTGCTCCTGCACGCCCTGTGCGACGCGCTGTTGTCCGCCTACGGGCTGGGGGACATCGGGCAGTACTTCCCGCCCAGCAACCCGAACTACGCCGGCCTCGCCAGCCAAGTGATCCTGCAGACGGTGCAGGAGCACCTGGTGGACGCCGCGGGCGACCCGGAGGTCGTGAACGTCGCGGGGGTCGTGACGCTCGACCGCCCGAAGTTGGGGCCGCACCGGGTCGACATCCAACGCACCGTCGCGGAGCTGCTGGCGATCGAGCCGAGCCGCGTGGGGTTGGGCTTCAAGACGAGCGAGGGGTTGGCGCCCCGGCACGTGCAGGCGCGCGTGACGGTGCTGCTGCGCGACCGCGACGGCGGGACCTGAGGTCCCCTTCCCCATCCCCGGAACGGCGACGGCCCACCGCGTGCGGTGGGCCGTCCTGCGTCGGGGGTGGACCGCTGCGGTGCCCTCAGGCCTCCTGCAGGGTGACGACGACGCGGCCGTCGCGGATGGCGGCGTCGAACAGCTGCAGCTTCTTGAGGGCCGGCATGGTGGGCGCGCCGGTCTCGAGGTCGAACGTCGCACCGTGGTGGATGCAGGTGATCTTCCCCGGGACGTCGAGCTCGCCGTCGTGCAGCGGCTTCTTGGCGTGCGTACAGCGATCGGGCATGGCGTAGACGCGCCCGTCCTGCCGAACGATCACCAGCTCGCGGTCGTCGACGGTGACGGCGGTGATGGTGTCCTCCGCGAAGGCGTCGGCGGGGCCGACGTCGTGCTCCGTGACCTTCGCCACTAGAGCTTCTCCTTGACGCCGGGGACGCCCAGTTTGGCTTGCACGACGCGCTCGACGTACTCCGCGGCCTTCGGCAGCGTCACGCGGCTCATGACCTCGTAGAGGAAGCCGGTGACGAGCAGGTGCTCGGCGACCTCGGGGGGCATGCCGCGACTCATGAGGTAGAAGCGTTGGTCCTCCGGCACCGGGCCGGTGGTGGAGCCGTGCGAGCAGCGGACGTCGTTCGCGCCGATCTGCAGCTGCGGGATGCTGACCGCTTCGGAGTCGTCGTCGAGCAGCAGGTTGCGGTTCGTCTGGTAGGCGTCGGTCTTCTGCGCGCCTTCGTCGACGATGATCACGCCGCTGTACACCGAGTGGCTGGCGTCGCGCACGGCGCCCTTGAACAGCACGTCGCTGAACGCGTGGTCGGCCTCGTGGTGCTGGACGGTGAACTGGTCGAAGTGCTGGCCCTCGTCGCCGAAGTACAACCCCAACATCTCCGATTCGGAGCCGGGGCCCTGCATGGTGGACTCCACCTCGGCGCGGGCGGCGTCCCCGCCGACGCTGACGGTGAGCGACTCGAGGCGGGCGTCGCGGTCCAGTTTCGCGGCGACGCGTTGCATGTGCGCGACGTTGCGCCCCCAGTTCTGCAGCGCCAGGTAGCGGACCTTCGCGCCGGGCCCGAGGACGAGTTCGGTGACGGCGCCGTGGAACAGGCGGGCGTCGAACGTGTCGCTCGTGTACTCGTCGAGGAAGGTGACCTTGGCGTTGTCCTCGACGACGATCAGCGTGCGGCCCATCGACAGCCCGCCGCGATCGGCGCTGGTGAACGCCCCGAGCGGCAGTTCGACCTCGACGTTCTTCGGGACGTACACGAACGTGCCGTCGCGCCAGAAGGCGGCGTTGAGGGCGTGGTACTTCCCGGCGTGCGCGTCGACGGCGGCGTAGAGGTGCTCGCGGACGAGGTCCTCGTGCTCCGTGACGGCGGTCCGCAGGTCGGTGACGAGGACGCCCGCCTCGCGCACGGCGAGCTGCCGCTCGATCGTGCGGCCGTTCTTGTGCACGAGGATGCCTTCGGCGTCGGAGTCGGTCATGCGCATGCGGATGCGGTCCGACACGGCGTCGTCGTCGGGCCCGTCGGTCGGCTCGAGGCCGTCGACGGCGAAGCGCTTCAGGTCGCTGTAGCGCCACGCCTCGTCGCGTTCGGTGGGCCACGGCGTGGCGTCGAACGTGCGTAGGGCCGCGCGCCGTTCCTCGGCGAGCCAGTCGGGCTCGCCGCCGGAACGGATCAGCGCTTCGAGCGCCCCCGCGCTGAGCAGGGGGTTGTCGGTCAGCGTCGCCACTACCCGACGCTCCCTTCCATCTCCAGCTCGATGAGGCGGTTGAGTTCGACGGCGTACTCGAGCGGCAGCTCCTTGGCGACCGGCTCGAGGAAGCCGCGGACGATCAACGCCATCGCTTCGTCCTCGGCGAGGCCGCGCGACATGAGGTAGAAGATCTGCTCCTCGTTGAGCTTCGACACCGTCGCCTCGTGCCCGACGTGCGCGCTCTTCTCGTCGATCTCGATGTAGGGGTAGGTGTTCGTCTTCGAGGTGTCGTCCAACAGCAGCGCGTCGCACTCGACGTTCGACTTCGCGTTCTCCGCGCCCTCGTGGATCTGCACGAGGCCGCGGTAGCTGCTGGTGCCCTCGCCCTTGCTGATCGACTTCGAGACGACGCTGGAGCTGGTGTTCGGGGCGGCGTGGATGACCTTCGCGCCGGCGTCCTGGTGCTGGCCGTCGCCGGCGAAGGCGATCGAGAGCACCTCGCCGTGCGCGCCGGGCCCGAGCAGGTAGCAGCTGGGGTACTTCATGGTGACCTTCGAGCCGAGGTTGCCGTCGAGCCACCCCATGCTGGCGCCGGAGTGCACGAGGGCGCGCTGGGTGACGAGGTTGTAGACGTTGTGCGACCAGTTCTGGATCGTCGAGTAGCGGACGTTGGCGTTGTCCTTCGCGATGATCTCGATCACGCCGCTGTGGAAGCTGTCGGAGGCGTACGTCGGGGCGGTGCAGCCCTCGATGTAGTGCGCCTTCGCGCCCTCCTCGACGATGATGAGGGTGCGTTCGAACTGCCCGATGTTCTGGGCGTTGAGCAGGAAGTACGCCTGCAGCGGCACGTCGACCTCGACGCCCTTGGGGACGTACACGAACGACCCGCCCGACCAGACGGCGCTGTTGACGGCGGCGTAGTAGTTGTCGTTCGGCGGGACGACGGTCGCGAAGTACTCCTTGAACAGCTCCTCGTGCTCCTGCAGGCCGGTGTCGGTGTCGAGGAAGATGACGCCCTGCTTCTCCCACTCCTCCTTGAGGGAGTGGTAGACCATCTCGCTTTCGTACTGCGCGCCGACGCCGGCGAGGACCTTCTGTTCCGCTTCGGGGATGCCGAGCCGCTGGTAGGTGGCGCGCACCTCCTCGGGGATGTCGTCCCACGAGTTGGTGGTGCCCTGCTCCTCGTTGGGGCGGACGTAGAAGTAGATGTCGTCGAAGTCGAGGCCGGAGAGGTCGGGCCCCCACGTCGGGGCGCCCTTCTTCATGGCGATCTCGAGCGACTTCAGGCGGAAGTCCAGCATCCACTGCGGTTCGCCCTTGAAGGCGCTGATCTTCTCGATGACCTCGGGGGTGAGGCCCTTCTCGGACTTGTAGAAGTACTCCTCGGGGAGCTGGAAGTCGTACTGCTTCTCGTGCTCCATGCCGACGAGCTTGTCGGCGTCGGGGTGCTGCATCGGGGCGTCAGCCACGGGATTCCTCCTGTTCGCGTGCGGGGCGTCGCACGGTGGGGGCGTCGGTCGGGTGGGCGGACGTCAGGCGGGGGCCGCGCCGGAGGCGACCTCGTTCTTGATCCAGTCGTAGCCCTTGTCGTCGAGCTCCATGGCGAGCTCCTTGTCGCCGCTGGTGATCACGCGGCCCTCGGCCATGACGTGCACGCGGTCGGGCACGATGTAGTTCAGCAGGCGCTGGTAGTGCGTGATGACGAGCGCGCCGAAGGCGTCGCCGCGCGCGGCGTTCACGCCGTGCGCCACGACCTTGAGGGCGTCGACGTCGAGGCCGGAGTCGGTCTCGTCGAGGATCGCGTACTTCGGCTCGAGGACGAGGAGCTGCAGGATCTCGCTGCGCTTCTTCTCGCCGCCGGAGAACCCTTCGTGCAGGTTGCGTTCGATGATCGATTCGTCCCAGTCGAGTTCCTTCACGGCCCCCTGGAGCTTCGTGTAGAACTCCATGACGCCGATCTCGTCGTCCTCGTCGCGGCGGGCGTTGAGGGCGAGGCGAAGGAAGTTGGCGATCGAGACGCCGGGCACCTCGACGGGGTACTGGAACGCCAGGTACAGCCCGGCGCGGGCGCGCTCGTCGGGCTCCATCTCGAGGACCGATTCGCCGTCGATGAGGATGTCGCCGTCGGTGATCTCGTAGGCGGGGTCGCCGGCCATGACCTTCGCCAGGGTCGACTTGCCCGAGCCGTTCTGGCCCATGAGGGCGTGCACCTCGCCGGCGGGGACGGTCAGGTCCACGCCCTTGAGGATGTCGACGCCGCCGGCGATGCGGGCGTGCAGGTTGCGGATCTCGAGTCGGTTTTCACTCACGGTGCCACCTCGTGGGGTTGGATTGGATTCGACGGAGGATACGCCGCGAAGCGGGGGCGAGCGGTCGCCCAAACTTCGGAAGCGTTCCGAGTTGGAGTGTAGCAGACCGACCCGGCTCGAACGTGTAGTGCGACGCTCAGGATTCGCGGGTCGGTCCCCGACGCCACCAGGGACGCCGCCCCTCGGACGCCGCGGACACGTCCTCCGCGTCCGCCGCCCGGTCGGCCTTCGCGCCGTCCTCCGCCGCCGCGCGGCGGCGCGACGCCCGCCCGTAGCGGGGCGCATCCGCCGCCGCCCCGGGCCGCCCGGCCGCCGCGCGCAACGCCGCCAAGAACCCTTCGACGTCCTCGAAGCGGGCGTCGGCGGTGCGGGCCATCGCCCGGCGCACGAGCTCCGCGAGGCCGTCGGGGACCCCCTCGCGCACCGCCCGCGGGTCGCGCAGCACGCCGCTCGTGTGGGCGTGCATCAGCGCGTCGTAGTCGTCGCCCTGGAACGGACGCTCCCCGGTCACCACCTCGAACGTCGCGACGCCCAAGGCGTAGACGTCGCTGCGGACGGTGGCGGGCTGCCCCTCGAACAGTTCCGGCGCCATGTAGAACGCCGTCCCGACCCGCGCGTCGCCCGTCTCCCCGATCGGCGCGCCGGTCCCGAAATCGCCGAGCTTGGCGTGCCCCGCCGCGTCGAGGAAGACGTTGGCGGGCTTGACGTCGCGGTGCAGCACCCGCCGGGCGTGGACGTGCGCGAGGCCGGTCGCGATCTGCTCGACGATCTCCAGCGCCCGCGCGACCTTCAGGCGCCCCCGCTCGAGCAGGTGCTGATCCAACGTCCCGCCGGCGCAGTACTCGAGCGCCAGGTAGGCGCCCGCTCCGGTGGGGTGGCCGTCGAGGCCGCGCACGACGTGCGGGTGGTCGAAGCGGAGGGTGAGGACGACCTCGGTTTCGAACATGCGGCGGAAGCTGGGGTCGCCCTGCAGGCCGGCGCGCGGCAGCTTCAGCGCGACCTCGCCGAAGCGCGGGTGCCGCGCGAGGTACACGACCGACGTTCGGCCGGTCCCGAGGCGGCGCAACCGCTCGTACCCGTCGGGCGTCCACGTCGCATCGCTGCGCTCCACGGCGTCGTTCGGCTCCACGTCCTTCGGCTCCACGTCGCCCTCCCGTCGGGCGTCCGCCCCTCGCGTCCGCTGCGCGACGCGCGGACGCTACCACGCCCCCCGGCGTCCCGGACCGACGCTCGCACGCCCGTGGTACGCTCCCGGTGCCTTTAACCCGGTCCCGTGAGGCCGAGAAGGAGCCAACGTGACGAACGCACGTCCGCACCGAACCCCGTCGTGCCGCCCGACGCACCCGCGTCCGGGCGGCGCGTTTCGTCGGGGTCGGCGCGGGGGCGTGCCCGGCGCGTCCTCCGAGGGCAGAAGGAGGAACCCATGACCGATTCGACCCGGCGCGACGACGTGCGCGCCCTCCTCTCCCGCACCGACTACCGGTTCGACCCGCGCGCGATCCCGATCGGCCTGCAGATGCTGTTCGTCGCCTTCGGGTCGCTCGTGCTGGTCCCCATCCTCACCGGCCTCGACCCGAACGTCGCGCTGTTCACCGCCGGCGCCGGGACGCTGGTGTTCCAGCTCGTCACCCGCGGGCGCGTCCCGGTCTTCCTCGCCTCCAGCTTCGCGTTCATCGCCCCCATCCAGATCGGCGTGCAGCGCTGGGGCGTCGCGGAGACCCTGTCGGGCCTCGTCGCCGCCGGCCTGTTGTACGTCGCGATCGCCGGGCTGATCCGCGCGCGCGGCGTCGCGGCGTTCGAACGGATCCTCCCGCCGATCGTCACCGGTCCCGTCATCATGGTGATCGGCCTCTCCCTCGCGCCGGTCGCGATCGACATGGCCGTCAACGTCGGCGGCACCTACTCCCCGTCCGCCGTCGCGGTCGCGATGATCGCGTTGGCCGCGACCGCCGCCACCGCCCTCCTCGGGCGGGGCCTGCTGCGCCTCACCCCGATCCTGGTCGGCATCGCCGTCGGGTACCTCGTCGCGGTGCCCTTCGGGTTCGTCGACCTCAGCCCGATGCGCGAGGCCGCCTGGTTCGCCGTCCCGGTGTTCGTCACGCCCACCTTCCACCTGCCCGCCATCCTGTTCATCCTGCCGGTCGCCCTCGCCCCCGCCATCGAGCACTTCGGCGACGTCCTCGCGATTCGCAGCGTGACGGGCAAGGACTACCTCGAGGATCCCGGCGTCGACCGCACGATGCTCGGCGACGGGCTGGCGACCGGCCTGGCGGGGATGCTCGGCGGACCGCCGAACACCACCTACAGCGAGGTGTCCGGCGCGGTGGCGCTCACGAAGGCGTTCAACCCCGCCGTCATGACGATCGCCGCGGTCGCGGCGATCGTGCTGGCGTTCGTCGGGAAGCTCGGCGCGTTCCTGCAGACGATCCCCGGGCCGGTCATGGGCGGCATCCTGGTGCTGCTGTTCGGGGGGATCGTCGTCGTCGGCATGAACACCCTCGTGCGCGCCCGCACCGAGCTGAACGAGGCGCGCAACCTGGTGATCGCCTCGGTCATCCTCGTCTTCGGGGTGGGCGGCATGCTGCTGGAGTTCGGGGACGTCCGGCTCGAGGGCATCGGCCTCGCCGGCATCGCCGGCGTCCTGCTGAACTGGGTCCTGCCCGCGTCCCGCGACGACGGCGCGTCTCCGGACGGCGACGCACCGGGCGGCGACGCGCCGGGCGGGAGCGTGGAGGGCGCGGCGTGAGCGGCAAGGCGACACTGCTCGACGCGCGCGAGCTCGACCGGGCGTTGACGCGCATCGCGCACGAGATCGTCGAGCGCGCCAAGGGCGCCGACGACCTCGCCCTCGTCGGGATCCACACGCGCGGCGTACCGATCGCCGAACGCCTCGCCGACGCCATCGCGCGCTTCGAACCGGCCCGCCCGAAGGTCGGTCACCTCGACATCACCCTCTACCGCGACGACCTCACCGAGATCGCGCTGCAACCGGTCGTCAAACGCACCGACGTGCCGTTCGACGTCGCCGGCCTACGGCTGGTGGTGTGCGACGACGTGCTGTACACCGGCCGCACCGCCCGCGCCGCGCTCGACGCGCTGGTCGACCTGGGGCGGCCCGCCGTCATCCAGTACGCCGTCCTCGTCGACCGCGGGCACCGGGAACTGCCGATCCGCGCCGACTACGTCGGCAAGAACGTCCCCACCCGCCGCGACGAGGTCGTCAAGGTCCGCCTCGAGGAGACCGACGGCGTCGACGAGGTCGTCCTCGACGAGCGACCGGCGGACGCCGCCGGCGCGGGCGGGACGGCGTGAGCGCGCCGCTGGCGCACCTGCGCGACGTCGGCGACCTCGACGAGGGGCGCGTCCACGCGCTGTTCGACACCACCGACGTCATGGCGCAGGTCCTCGAACGACCCGTCAAGCGCGTCCCGGCGCTGCAGGGGTTCACCGTCGCGACGTTGTTCTTCGAGGACTCGACCCGCACCCGCCTCAGTTTCGAGCGGGCGGCGCGCGCGCAGTCGGCGGACGTCATGACGTTCGCGAAGGGCGGCACGTCGCTGTCGAAGGGCGAGTCGCTGTACGACACCGTCGCGACCCTCGCGGCGCTGCACGTCGACGCCTTCGTCGTGCGGCACCCCGCCGCCGGCGCGCCGCACCAGGTGGCGCGCTGGACCGACGCGAAGGTCGTCAACGCCGGCGACGGGCGGCACGCCCACCCGACGCAGGCGCTGCTCGACGCCTACGCCTACCGCGCGGCCGGCGGCCGGCCGTTCGACGCGACGAAGGTGGTGATCCTCGGCGACGTCGCGCACTCGCGAGTCGCGCGCAGCAACGCGGCGCTGTGGGCGATGCTCGGTGCGGAGGTCGTCCTGTGCGGCCCCCCGACCCTCCTCCCCCCCGCCCTCGCGGCGCTCCCGGGCGTCACCCTCGAGCACGACGTGGAGCGCGCCCTGGAGGGCGCGCACGCCGTCATGCCGCTGCGCCTGCAACGCGAACGCATGGACGCCGCCCGCATCGCCTCGATGGCGGCGTACGCCCGCCACTACCAGCTCGACGCCGCCCGCCTGGCGCTGGCCGACCCCGGCGCGTTCGTGCTGCACCCGGGCCCGATGAACCGCGACGTCGAGATCGAAGGGGCGGTCGCCGACGGCCCCCGCTCGCTCGTGACCGCCCAGGTCGCGGCCGGCCTCCCGGTCCGCATGGCGGTCCTCTACCACCTGCTCGTCGGAAAGGAGGCCGCATGACCGGCCCCCACGAACGCATCCTGCTGCGCGGCGCCCGCTGGGTGAGCGCGCACGCCGACGAGGGCGTCCACGACCTCGTGCTCGCCGGCGGCCGCATCGAGGGCGCGACGCCCGACGGGCCGGTCGACCGCGAGGTCGACGCGACCGGCCTCGTCGGCACCGCGGCGTTCGTCGACCCGCACGTCCACCTGCGCGACCCCGGCTTCGAAGCGAAGGAGGACCTCGCCTCCGGCCTCGCCGCGGCGGCGGCCGGCGGCTACGGGACGGTCGTCTCGATGGCGAACACCGACCCGGTGATCGACGACCCCGACCTGGTGCGCTCCCTTCGGGAGCGCGCCGCCGCCCTCCCCGGCGCGCGCCTCCGGCCCGCCGCCGCCCTGACGATGGGCCTCGAAGGGACGCGCCTGAGCGACGCCGCCGGCCTCGTCGAGGCCGGCGCGGTGCTGCTGACCGACGACGGCATCCCCGTCGCGAACGCCGAGGTCATGCGCCGCGCCGCGGAGTGGGCGGCGGCGCTGGACGTGCCCATCCAGACGCACTCCGAGGATCCCGACCTGCGCGCGGACGGCGTGATGCACGAGGGCGAGGTCAGCGAACGCTTGGGGCTGCCCGGCAACCCCGCCGCGGCGGAGGCGGTGATGGTGTACCGCGACGCGGAGATCGCGCGGACGACCGGCGCGCGGGTGCACATCGCGCACGTCACGACCCGCGCGGCGCTCGAGGTCATCGCCTTCTTCAAGGCGCGCGGGGCGCCGGTCACGTGCGAGGTGACGCCGCACCACCTGACCCTCGACCACACGGCGCTCGCCGACTACGATCCGATCGTCAAGGTCGCGCCGCCGCTGCGCACCCCCGACGACGTCGCGGCCCTCCGGGAGGCGGTGGCGAGCGGCCTGGTGGACTGCATCGGGACCGACCACGCGCCGCACACGCGCAGCGAGAAACGCATGGACCTCCTCACCGCGCCGTTCGGCATCGCCAACCTCGAGGTGAGCGTCCCGCTGTTGTACGAACGCTTCGTCGCCTCCGGCGACTGGCCGCTGGCGCGCCTCCTGGAGCTCCTGCAGGACGGCCCCGCGCGGGTGTTGGGGTGGGACGCACCCCGCCTCGAGGTCGGTGCGCCCGCCGACGTGGTGCTGCTGGACCTCGAGACCCCCCGGCCGGTCGATCCCGCGACGCAACGCAGCAAGGCGGCGTTCGGGCCGTGGGACGGCGAGGTCCTGCGCGGGTGGCCGATGCGGACGTTCGTGGCGGGGCGCGAGGTGTTCGCCCGCACCCCCTGAGGGGGCGGGCTCAGAGCGGGTCGCCGGCGACCAGGTCGACGAGGTCGTCGCCGATCCGCGGCACGGCGTCGGCCGCGTACACCGCGCGCAGGACCCCGTCGCGGTCGACGAGGCCGACCGCTTCGGTGTGCACGATGTCGCGGCCCTCGCCGGCGTAGCCGACGAAGAACCGCTGCGCGGCGGCGGCGATCTGCTCGGCGCTGCCGGCGAAGCCGACGAACGCCGGGTGGAAGCCGGCGGCGTAGGCGTGCGTGCGGGCGGCGTCGTCGTTCTGCGGGTCGACCGTGATCATCGCGACCTGGAGGGCGTCGGGTTCGCCGAGGTCGCGGTAGGTTTCCGCCAGGCTGCCCATCGTGAGGGGGCAGACGTCGGGACAGTTCGTGAAGCCGAAGAACACCAACGTCCAGTCCGCACCGCCCGCGAACGCGCCGATCGTCGTCTCGCGCCCCTCCGGCCCCCGCGCGAGGGGGAGGTCGGCGACCGGCTGGGGGTTGGTGAGGATCGTGCCGACCCGCTCGGGGGCGGGCGCGAGGAGGCGACCGGCGGTGAACGCGGCGACCGCCGCGAGGGCGGCGGCGGCGAGCACGATCCCGATGCGGAGGGCGCGGGCGGTGCGAGGCGTCACGGAAAAACGATACCCACCCGCGCCGGCGCCGGGGGCGCCCGCGCGACGCGTCAGGCGCGCAGGCGCTCCCCGATCGCGCGGAGCGACCGGTCGTACAGCACCGCGACGTCGACGACCTCCGGCGCGTCGTCCTCCGCCGCCACCCCGCTGGAGCCGAGCATCGAGGCGCAGAAGGGGCACGCCACCGCGACGGTGTCCGCCCCGGTGTCGCGCGCCTCGCGCATGCGGGCGTCGGCGACGGCGCCGTCGCCGGCCTCCTCCTCCTTCCAGAACTGCGCGCCCCCCGCGCCGCAACAGAAGCCGTGCCCCTTGGAGCGCGGCATCTCCTGGACCTCGCCGCCGCCGCTCGCGAGGACGTCGCGCGGCGCGTCGAACACGCCGTTGTGGCGCCCCAGGTAGCAGGGGTCGTGGTACGTCGTGCCGCCCCCGAGATCGAGCGGCGGGAGCCGACCGGCGCGCACGAGCTCGTCGAGCAGTTCGGTGTGGTGCACGACGTCGTACGTCCCGCCCAACTGCGGGTAGTCGTTCAGGAGGGCGTTGTAGCAGTGCGCGCACGCCGTCACGACCCGCTTGGGGGCGGCCTCGTCGAGGAGGTCCTGGGCGAGGGCGGCGTCGAGGGTCGCGACGTTCTCGCTGGCCAGCTGGTAGTACAGGTACTCGTTCCCCGCCCGCCGGGCCGGATCGCCGGTGCAGCGTTCGCCCTTACCGAGCACCGCGTAGCGGACGCCGGCGTGATCGAGGATGCGCGCCATCGCGCGCGTCGTCTCCTGCGCCGTCGCGTCGTACGCGCCGGCGCACCCGACCCAGAACAACACCTCGAAGTCGGGGTCGGTCTCGACGGTGGGGACCTCGAGGCCCGCCTCGGCCAGCGGTTCGGCCCACGCCATGCGCGCGTCGTGCCCCAACCCCCAGGGGTTGCCGGTGCGCTCCATGCCGCGGAACGCGGACTGCAGGTCGTCGGGGAACGCCCCCTCCATCAACACCCGCTCGCGGCGCATGTCGACGATGTCGAGCATCGGTTCGTTGCCGACCGGGCAGGCGTCGATGCAGGCGCCGCACGTCGTGCACGCCCAGATCTGTTCCTCGTCGAGGGCGTACGCCAGCAGCGGGCGGGGCGTCCCGCCGCCCTCGGCGAGGGCGCCGGCGTGCAGCCGCAGTTCGTAGCGTTTGTTGATCTCCAGCGCCGACGGCGACAACGCCTTGCCGGTCGCGTGCGCCGGGCAGGCGTCGGTGCAGCGGTGGCACTGGATGCAGGCGTACGCGTCGAGGATCTGCGCGTAGGGGAGCTCCTCGAGGTACGCCGCGCCGAACGTCTCGCGCGTCTCGTCCTCGAGGTCCAGCGGCTCGAGCGTCCCGGTGGAGGTCGGGGTGCCGTCCGCGTCGCGCCGCGCGAGCGCGAAGTTGACGGGCGCGGCGATCAGGTGCAGGTGCTTGCTGCGCGGGAAGTACGGCAGGAACACGAGGATCGAGCCGAGCGCCCCCCACCAGGCGACGTGCCAGCCGACGATGCGGGAGGGGTCGTGCCCGACCGCGCCGGCGACGGCGCTGGCGAACGGCTGCCAGGCGTCGGCGTGCCCCTCCGCGGCGAGGAAGAACCCCTCGCCGGTGAGGCGCATCCCGACGTGCAGGAGGATGAACCCGCCGACGAGGGCCGAGTCGCGGCGGACGCCGCCGGCCGCGGCGTCCTCGTGCAGCGCGACGTCGGGGGCGAGGGCCGGGTCGCGGCGCAGGAAGCGGCGGGCGAGCAACGCCGCGACGCCGAGCAGCACCGCGACGCTGAACAGGTCCGCGGCGAGCCGGTACGGCCCCGCCCAGGGGCCGTGCACCCACGCCGTCCAGGCGGGGGGAAGGAGGCCGACGGCGGCGTCGACGAGGTTGACGAGCAGGTAGAAGACGAAGCCGTAGAACACGGCGGCGTGCGCGACGCCGACCCAGGGGCGGTCGCGGAACGTCGTGCGTTGCGCGAGGGTCGTGACGACCGCCGCGCCGATGCGGCGCGGCAGGTCGCGCGTGCGGTCGGTGCCGCCCCGCGCGCCGGCGGCGACGGCGCGCGCCACCCGCTCGAACCCGCCGTAGGCGAAGGCGAACGCGAAGGCGGCCAACAGGGCGAACGCCAGCTTCTCGGCGGGGGTGACCATGGGGCGAGGATAGCCCGCGGGGTGGGGTCGCCGCGCGGGACGGGGACGGGGCGCACCGGGGGGTGCAGGGCGGGGGTGCGGAGGGGACGGGGCGCACGGGGGGGTGCGGGGCGGGGGGGCGGAGCGGGGGTGCGGGGCGGGGACGGAAGGGGGGTCCGGAAGGAGGGGGTGCGGAGCGGGGGTGCGCGGCGGCGTCCGTAAGAAAGACCACATCGCGGCCCGGGCGCCGTCCGCTACCCTTGGCTCACCACGGAAAGGAGGTGGTCCAGATAGACGTACCGAACCGAAGGATCAGTGGAGGTGCCCGCCGAGGGTAACCGGGTGTCCTAGACGGACCCGGGCGGCCGTACGCGGCCCCTCGAGTCCACGCGGTGCACCGCGCCCCCGCGCTCTTGCGCGGGGGCGTTCTCCGTCTCGCAGCCGTGGGGTCGAGCGGACGCGCGGGTCGGGGGGCGACGCCGGTCGCTCAGGCGCCGTACGCGTCGAGGGCGGCGGCGAGCCGCCGGGCGGCCTCGTCGAAGCCAGCCTCGTCGAGCAACGAGAAGCTGAGGCGGACGGTTTCGGGCGGGCCGTCGCCGGGGTAGAAGGCGTCGCCGGGCACGAACGCGACGCCGCGATCGATCGCCTCGCGCAGGAGCGCGTTGGCGTCGACGCCGTCGCCAAAGCGGCCCCACAGGAACATCCCGCCGGGCGGCACCTCGTAGGTGAGTCGCCCGCCGACGTGCCGCGCGAGCGCCGCGGTGAGGCGGTCGCGTTGGTCGCGGTAGTGCGTCCGTAGGTGCGGGAAGCGCGCCTCGAGCGCGCCGTCGCGCACCAGTTCGTAGGCGACCGCCTGCGCGAACGTCCCGGTGTGCAGATCCGTGGCCTGCTTCGCCTGTTCGGTGATCTCCTCGAGGCCGTCCGGGACGATCATCCACGCGACCCGCATGCCGGGCGCCAACGTCTTCGAGAGGCTCCCGAGGTGCACCACCCGGTCGGGCGCGAGCGCCGCGAGCGGGGGGTGTTCGACGTCGTCGAAGCGCAACTCCCGGTAGGGGGCGTCCTCGACGACGAGCACGTCGTGCTTCGCGCAGACCTCCAGGATCGCTTCGCGGCGCGCGAGGCCCGCCCGGCGGCCCGAGGGGTTGTCGAAGTCCGGCACGGCGTACAGGAACGACGCCCCCTCCGCGAGGACCGCGTCCAACGCGTCGGGGTCGAGCCCCTCGTCGTCCATCGCGACGGGGGCGTAGGTCGGTTGGTACGGGTCGAACGCCCGCAACGCCCCCATGTACGCCGGCGCGGAGAGGGCGACGCGGTCGCCCGGGTCGAGCAGGATCTTGCCGACGAGGTCGAGGCCCTGCTGCGATCCCGACGTCACCACCACCCGGTCGGGATCCTCGAGGGCGTGGCGTTCGGCCACCCAGGCGCGGAGTTCGGGGAGGCCGGCGGAGGGGCCGTACTGCAGCGCCCGCACGCCGTTCGCCGCCAACGCCCGCTGGGTGGCCTCCGCGACGGCGTCGACGGGGAACAGCTCGGCGGCGGGAAGCCCGCCGGCGAGCGACAGCACGTCGCCGCGATCGGTCAGCTTGAGGATCTCGCGGATGGCGGAGGGCCGCATCCGCTCCGTGCGGGCGGCGAGGCGCACGTCGTGCTGGGAGGCGGCCGTGCCGCCGTTCGCGACCGCGACCGCGCCCCCGGCCGCCGCCGTCATCGCCGCGCGCGCCCGCGCGCCGTCAGGCGCCACGCCGCCGGTAGGGCGGCGGCGGCGAGCGCGATCTTCACCGCGTCGCCGGCCAGGAACGGCCACAAGCCCCAGGCGAGGGTGGTGCCCAGGTCGGGTGCGAAGCGCGCCAGCCACGCGAGCCCCAGCGCGTAGATCACCAGGTTCCCCGCGGTCATCGCCGCGACGGTCGCGCCCACCCGCCGGTCCCAGCCGCGGCGCGCGAGCGCGCCGACGAGGGCGGCGGCGAACGGGTAGGCGAGCAGGTAGCCGGCGGTCGGGCCGGTGAGCGCAGCGAGGCCCGCGGCGCCGCCGGCGAACACGCCGACCCCGAGGGCGCCGACCGCGAGGTAGGCCAGCATCGTGGTCGCGCCGAGGGTCGCGCCGTACCCGGCACCGATCGCCAGGACCGCGAGCGTCGAGCCGGTGATCGGCACCGGGCCGACCTGCAGACGGACCTGCGCGAGGGCGGCGAGGATCGCCACGCCGACCGCGACCTTGAGGGCGGCGGCCAGGCGGGCGTCGACCGGCAGGCGGAGCCGGTCGGCGAGGACGGGGTGGGGGACCGACGGGACGGGCGGGGCGGACGGACCGACGTGCGCCATGGCGACACCTCCAGAGACGAATGTCCCGGAGGGTAGCACGCGCCGCGCCGGGTGCCGCCTGCTAGCATGGCGAGCGCACCCACACGCGCAGCCGCGCCCTCCAGGAGGCCCGACCATGACGCCGACCGATCCGACCTCCCGCCGCGACCGCGACCGCCTCGCCGCGGACGCCATCCGCGCCCTGACCCTCGACGCCGTCGAGGCGAGCGGCGACGGGCACCCCGGCATGCCGATGGGCGCCGCCCCCATGGGCTGGGCGCTGTACCGGCACGCGATGCGGCACGACCCCGCCGTCCCCGACTGGTGGAACCGCGACCGCTACGTGCAGTCCGCCGGGCACGGATCGATGCTGCAGTACGCCCTCCTGCACCTCTCCGGGTACGACGTCGGCATGGACGACCTGCGCGGCTACCGGCAGTTCGGCAGCCGCACGCCCGGCCACCCCGAGGTCGGCCACACCCCCGGCGTCGAGACGACCACCGGCCCCCTCGGGCAGGGGCTCGCCACCGCCGTCGGCATGGCGTTCGCCGAAGCGCACCTCGCCGCCCGCTTCAACCGCGACGACCTGACGATCGTCGACCACCGCACCTGGGTGATCGCCGGCGACGGCGACCTGATGGAGGGCGTGACGTCCGAAGCATCGTCGTTGGCCGGCACCTGGAAGCTCGGAAAGTTGACGGTCCTCTACGACGACAACCGCATCACGATCGACGGCACGACCGACGCGACCTTCACCGAGGACGTCCTCGCGCGCTACGCCGCGTACGGCTGGCAGGTCCTGCGCGTCGAGGCGGGCGACGACGCCGACGCCATCCTGGAGGCGCTCGAGGCCGCCCGCGCCGACACCGAACGCCCCACCCTCATCGCGGTGCGGACCGTCATCGGCTACGGCTCCCCCAACCGCGCCGGGACCTCGAAGGTGCACGGGGCCCGCCTCGGCGAGGAGGAGACCGCCGCGACGAAGGCGGCGCTCGGCATCGACTGGCCCGCCTTCACCGTCCCGGACGCCCTGCGCGAGGAGACCGCCGCGATCCGCACCGCCGGCGCCGACGCGTACGCCGCCTGGACCCAGACGTGGCAGCGCTACCAGGCCGCCTACCCCGAGGACGCCGCCGCCTTCACGCGGCGCATGTACGGCGAACGGCCCGACGGGTGGGACGCCGACCTCCCCACCTGGGCGCCCGGCAGCGACCTCGCGACGCGCAAGGCGAGCCAAGCGGCGTTGGGGGCGCTCGCGGACGCCCTCCCCGAGCTGGTCGGTGGCTCCGCCGACCTGGCCGGCAGCAACCTCACCGACCTCGAGGGGGAAACGCCGTTCGGGGCCGACACGCCGGGCGGCCGCATCGTGCGCTTCGGGGTGCGCGAGCACGCCATGGCGGCGATCGCCAACGGCGCGGCGCTGCACGGCGGCCTCCGGCCGTTCGTCGCGACGTTCCTCGTGTTCTCCGACTACCTGCGGCCCGCCCTGCGCCTGTCGGCGTTGATGAAGCAGCCGGTGACGTACGTCTTCACGCACGACTCGATCGGCTTGGGCGGCGACGGCCCCACCCACCAGCCCGAAGCGCACCTGGCGTCGTTGCGCGCCATCCCGAACCTCCGCGTCCTCCGCCCCGCCGACGCGAACGAGACGGCGCAGGCGTGGCGCGAAGCGATCGCGCGCACCGACGGCCCGACGGCGTTGATCCTCACCCGGCAGGGCGTCCCCACCCTCGAGGTGCCCGCCGGCGCGGTCGCGCGCGGCGGGTACGTCCAGCGCGACCTCGGGGACGGCGCCCCCCGCGTCGCGCTCCTCGCCAGCGGGTCCGAGGTCGGGCTGTGCCTCGCGGCGCAGGAGCGGTTGGCCGACGCCGGCCTCCCCAGCCGCGTCGTCTCCCTCCCCGACGTCGAGACCTTCCTCGCGCACGACGCCGACCACGTCCGCGAGGTACTGGGCGGCGACGTGCCCCGCCTCGCCGTCGAGGCGGCGGTCCCGCTCGGGTGGCACCGCCTCGTGGGCGACGGCGGCGACGTGCTCGGCGTCGAGGACTACGGCGCGTCCGCACCGGGGGGCGAGGTCCTGGCGGCGTTCGGCTTCACCCCCGAGCACGTCGCGGAGCGCGCCCGCGCCCTCCTGAACGCCTAGCGCTCCGCCGGGCGCACCGCCCGCCAGAGCGCGTCGACGCGCGCCTCGAGCGTCGCGACGTCGCCGTCGTTCACGATCACGTGATCGGCGGCGGCGCGCTTGTCCGCCGCCGACCACTGCGCCGCGTCGCGCGCCCGGACCGCCGCTTCGTCGAGGCCGGCGCGCTCCGCCAGGCGGGCGGCGCGCAGCTCGAACGGCGCGTCGACGACGACCGTGACGTCCATCTCCGCGTCGCGACCGGTCTCGAACAACAACGGCACGTCCTCGACGACGACGGCGGGCGGGTCCGGGCGTCGCGCCCACGCCGCGCGGGCGTCCGCCGCGGCGGCCCGCACCCGCGGGTGCACGATCGCTTCGAGCCGCTCGCGCGCCGCGGGGTCGTCGAACACCCGCGCGGCGGTCGCGGCGCGGTCGAGGACCGGCCCCCCGTCGCCCTCCGCGATCAGGTCCGCCCCGAGCGCCGCGGCGATGGCGTCGAGCACGGCGGGGTCGCGCACCACGTCGCGCGCGAGGGCGTCGGCGTCGATCACCGCCGCCCCCCGGTCGCGCAGCATCGCCGCGACCGTCGACTTGCCCGCCCCCACGGTGCCGGTGAGCCCGAGACGCATCACGCCGGTCATTGGACCACGCTGCGCTAGCCTGCCCCCGTGACGCGTCCCCCGCCCGACCCGGCCCGCGGACCGGCGGACCGCGCGGCGCGTGGACCGCTCCGCGCGCTCCTCGCGCGCCTCCGCCACGGCGCGGCGCGCCGCGGCACGCTGGCGCCGTGGCCGACGCGCGACGCGTTCGCGCCGGTCCCCGACGGCGGCGTGGTGGTGGGCGGCGCGGTGCGGGACGCGCGGCTCGGGCGGGCGGTCCGCGACGTCGATTGGCTGGTGCCCGACCCCGCCGCCGCCGCCCACGCGTTGGCGGAGCGGGTGGACGGCACGCCGGTCGAGATGGACGCCGAGCGGGGGCACTGGCGGGTCGCCACCGCAGGCGGCCGCACCCTCGACCTCGCCCCCCTCGCCGGCCCGCTGGAGGCGGACCTGGCGCGCCGCGACTACACCGTGAACGCGATGGCGGTCGGGCCCGACGGGCCCGTCGACCCGCTCGGGGGGGCCGACGACCTGGCGGCGGGCCGCCTCGTCGCCTGCGGCCCGGACGTCCTCGCCGACGACCCGATCCGGGGACTGCGCGGCGTCCGCCTGGCGGCGACGCACGCCCTCGCCTGGGAGCCCGCCACGCGCGCCGCCGCCGCCGACGTCGCGGACCGCCTCGCGGCCGGCACCCTCCCCCGCCCGGCGGCGGAACGCCTCCGCGACGAACTGACCGAACTGCTGGGCGCCCCCCGGCCCGGCACGGCGCTCGCCGACGCGCACGCGCTGGGGTGGTTGGCGCTGCTACTGCCCGACCTGGTGGCGGGCGAGGGCGTCGCCCAGGGCGGCCTCCACCACCGCGACGTCCTCCACCACCAGCTCGAGGCGCTCGACCGCCTCGTCGCGGCGTTCCCCGACGCCGGCACCGACCTGCGCCTCGCGACGCTGCTGCACGACGTCGGCAAGCCCGCCTGCGCGGCGCGCGGCCCGATGGGCCGGCGCACCTTCCACGGGCACGCGGAACACGGCGCCACCCTCACCGCCGCGGCGTTGCGGCGCCTGCGCTTCCCCCGCGCGACCGTCCGCCGCGCCGCGGCGCTCGTGGGCGCGCACATGGTGCCGCTGCCGACGACCGAACGCGCCGCCCGCCGCTTCGTGCACCGCCGCGCCGAGCTGCTGCCCGACCTGCTGGCGTTGATGCTCGCCGACCGCGAGGCGGCCCGCGGGCGCCTCGCGAACGAGGCGTCGCGCCGCCGCTACCGCGAGGCGGTCGGGCGGGTCCTGGCGGTGCACGAGGCCGCCCCGCCCCCCGCTCCGCTCCTACGCGGCGAGGACGTCATGGCGCTCCTCGACCTGCCGCCGGGTCCGCGGGTCGGCGAGGCGCTTCGTTTCGTCGAGGAGGCCCGCGCGGTCGGGGACGTCCGCGACGCGGACGAGGCGCGCGCGGCGCTGCGGCGCTACGCCGACCGGCGCGGCTGGCGGGCGTCGTGAGGGGGGTCGGGCGGACGCGTCGCGGCGCCCGCCGCACGGCGCTGGCGCTCGCCTTCGCTCCGAGCCTGGCGGCCGGCGCGATCGGGCTCGCCTGGTGGGGGCTCGCGCCCCCCGACCGCACGCCGGTCTGGCCGCTCGGTCCGAGCGTCGCGGCGGGCCTCGCGACCGGCGTGCTGGTGCTGGCGGCCGGGGAGGCCGCCACCCGCTTCGTGCCCTCCTTCGCGTACGTCGCGCGGCGCACCGAGCGGGCGCTCGCGCAGCTTCGCCCCTCCACCCCCACCGCCGTGGCGCTGGCGGTCGCGACGTCGGTCGGGGAGGAGATCCTGTTCCGCGGGATGCTGCTCGCGACCCTCGGACTGGGGCCGCAAGCGCTCCTGTTCGGCCTGGCGCACCCCGCCGGTCGGCGCGGCTGGAGCTACCCGGTGTTCACCGCCCTCGCGGGCCTCGCCTTCGGGGCGCTCGTCGCGGCCAGCGGCCGGTTGGCGCCCGCGATCACGGCGCACCTCGTCGTGAACCTCGTGGGGCTCCTGCGCGGGGTGCGGGCGGGCCGGCGGGCCCACCGCCGCACCGCCGACGGGGACGCCGACGGGGACGCCGACGGCGAAGCCGATGGGGACGCGAGCGACTAGAGGCCGGCGAGGTCCGGCGCCGCGTCGCCGATCCGCCGCGCCGCGTCGCGCAGGGTCGCTTCGTCACGCACCAGCGCGAAGCGCATCCAGCCCTCCCCCGACGCACCGAAGCCGACGCCGGGTGCGACCGCGACGTCGGTCGCGCGGAGCAGCGCGAGGGCGGCGGCGACGGAGTCCTGCGCGCCGCCCGGCAGGCGGGTCCAGACGTACATGCTGGCCTCGGGCCGCTCGGTGGGGACGCCGGCCGCGTTGAGGGCGTCGACGAGCGCGTCGCGCCGTCCGCGGTAGACCTCCGCGTCGGCGCGCAGGCGTTCGCGGGGCGTCGCGAGGGCGGCGACCGCCCCCCGCTGAATCCCGCGCCAGGCGTTGAAGTCGATCGCGCCCTTGGCCTTCGCCAACGCCGCGAGGGCGCCGGGGTGCCCGAGGGCGAAGCCGATGCGGTAGCCGGGCATGTGGAACGACTTGCTGAGCGTGTAGAGCTCGACGACCCGCTCCCGCCCGCCGGGCGCCGCGAGCGCCGACGGGGCGTCGCCGCCGTCGAAGACCAGGTCGACGTAGGGGAAGTCGTGCACGACCAGCAGGTCGTGCGCCTCGGCGAAGGCGACCGCGTCGGCGAAGAACGACGCGGGGGCGAGGGCGGCGGTCGGGTTGCTGGGGTAGCTGAGGACGAGGACCTTCGCGCGCGCCGCGGCGTCGGTGGGGACGGCCGCCAGGTCGGGCAGGAAGCGGTTCTCCGGGCGTAGCGGGAGGGCGACCCGCTCGAGGCCGGCGAGGGCGACCGCCCCGAACCAGCTGGGGTAGCCCGGCTCCGGCAGCAGCACCGCGTCGCCGGGGTCGGCGACGGCGAACAGCAGGTGGGCGAACGCCTCCTGCCCGCCGATCGTGACGAGCGCTTCGGCGTCGGCGTCGAGCGCGATCCCGTAGCGGTCGGCGTACCAGGCGACCGCCGCCTCCCGCAACGGCGCGGTGGCGGCGTGGAGGGTGTAGCCGTGCGCGGTGGGGTCGTGCGCGGCCGCCGCGATCGCGTCGAGCGCCGCGGGGGGCGGCGGCAGGTCGGTGGAGCCGATCGACAGGTCGATCGGCGTCCGGCCGGCCGCACGCAGCTCGCGTTTGGCGGCGTCCATCACCGCGAACACCGAGTCGGGCATCGCCGCGACCCGCTTCGATGCGAACGACGTCGTCATGAGCGGCATGCTACCGCGCGGGCGTGCGTCAGGCGTCGGTGTCGAGCAGGACGTCGAGGGGCGCGTCGTCGATGCGGCGCGCCTCGCAGCCGCGCCGGTCGAGGCAGGCGGTGAGGTAGCGGTAGCGGCGACCGTGCGTCCCGGGGACCTCCGCGCGGTAGACCCGCAGGAACCGCCGGGTTCCGGTCCGTTGGCACAGGTCGCAACACAGTTCACCGGTGGGGTTGCCGGCGGGAGCGACCGCCTGAAGGCGCAGCGCAACCTCCCCGTCGTCGCGTTCGCGGACCTCGACCGCGCCGTCCCCGACGTCGTCGAGGCGGTAGCGCAGGACGCGGGGGACCAGCCGGTCGTGGGTGGCGGGGAAGTACTCGAGGACGATGTCGCGGTCGGTCCAGTCGCCGCCGCCGGAGCCGCCCGAGCCGTTGCCGGGGGACGTCACGCCCGCCCCCCCGCGGGGCGCACGACCCGCCCGATCGTCGCGCCCGCAAGCAGCGCGACGGCAACGAACGCCGCGAACGGCAGCGGGCCGGGGATCCCGGCGCGCACCGCGATGCCGACGAACGCCCAGATGGCGACCAGGGCGAACGGCACGTCCGCGCGGGTCGCGAGGCGGGCCAGGGCGATGAGGGTCGCGACGGCGACCACGAGGATCGCCCACGTCTCCGGCGCGAGGGGCGCGCCGTCCCACCCGAGGGCGACGCCGGCGACCGCGACGTTCGCGGCGGTCGCGACCGACGCCCAGCCGAGGTAGATCCGGAACGGCGTGCGGGCGAACGCCGCGAAGGCGCGCTCGCGCTGCGGCGTCGCATGGGCGGGGCCGCCGCGGAGGTGCTCGTCGATGCGGATCAGCACGACGACGAGGGCGGCCAGCAGGACGGTGGAGAGGAGGATGCGGTCGGCGTGCCAGGCGAGCAACCAGCCGACGTTCACCGCGCCGCTCGCCACGATCCAGGGGCCGGCCGCCCGGAGGCGGGGGTCGTCGGCGCGGGCGGGGCGCGCCTGCCAACCGGCGAAGGTGAGGAGCGCCAGGTAGATCACGATCCAGATGGCGAAGACGTACCCGGCCGGCGTGAACGCGGTCGGGTAGGCGGCGGAGACGTCGGCGGTGGTGCGCCCGAAGAAGGGCAGGGCGTTGGCGAGGCCGTTGCCGACGATCGTGGCGACGACGGAGGCCACCACGACGCCCTGGCGGACGCGGTCGGCGGGCGCGACCGGCACGCCTCAGCCGTGCGGGAGGCGGCGGAGCAGGTCGGCCATGCGGACCGCGGCCTCCGCCGCTTCGGCGCCCTTGTTCCCCGCCTCCCCGCCGGCGCGGGCGAGCGCCAGCTCGCGGGTGGGGCTCGTGAGCACCCCGAAGGCGACGGGCCGGCCGGTGTCGAGCGCGACGCGTTCGACGCCGCGCGCGACCATGTCGCACACGTAGTCGTAGTGGTCGGTGGCGCCCCGCACGACCGCACCGAGCGTCACGACCGCGTCGACGTCGGCGGCGTCGATCAACGCCCTCGCGGCGAGCGGCAGCTCCACCGCGCCGGGCACCTCGACGACGTGCCGTCCGTCCTGCGCGACGCCCGCCTCGGCGAGCACCGCCAGGGCGCCGTCCAGCAACGGATCGACGATCGCGCGGTCGTACGGCGCGAAGGCGACGCCGACCCGCAGGCCGGCGCCGTCGAGGCGACCGCGCAACGCCTGCGCGGCGTTCGCGCTGGGGGACGTGGGGGCGTCGGGGCGCGCCACGGGCTCAGCGACCGACGAGGTCGATGACGTCGAGGGCGGCGTCCCCGATGCGGTCGTGGATCTCGTACGTCGCGACGCCGTCCTCGCCGACGCGGAGCGTGAACAGGTTCCAGCCGGGCTGCAGCGTCAGGTCGACGCCGGCGGCGGTCATGCGCGCTTCGCGGTCGACGTACAACAGCGAGAAGAAGCCGGGCGGCCGCTCGAGTTGCGAGAACGCCAGGAAGTACGGCTCGCCGGCGCCGGAGACGCTCCGCGTCCAGGTGCCGTCGGCGTCGGCGTCGACGTACATCCACAACGTCCCGCGGACGTACCGAACGCCCTCGGGCTCGACGAGGTACTCGTTCAGGAGGCCGGGAAGCAACTCCGCGCCGCTGCGGAACGGCAGCAGCCGGTCCTCGTCGACCTCCCCGAACTCGACGGTGAAGGTGCCGCCGACCGGGACGGTGCTGGCGATCTCCTCGACGGGCCGTTGGTCGGCGTCGAACAGCTGCACGCCGACGCGGACGCCGTCGGGCAAGGGGATCTCGCTGTCGATGACGCCGGCGATCGCGGCGTCGCGCTGCGCGAGGGCGATCCCGGCGACGGCCAGGAGCGCGAGCAGCAGTGGGAAGGTACGGACGGGCGTTCGTCGCATGGACTCTCTCCCTCGTGGGGTCGTGGGCGCCTCCGGGTATATCACGTGGCGGCCCCGGACGGATTCACGGTCGGTCAGCGTACCCGTCCGGGTGGGCCTGGTGCCAGGCCCAGGCGGACGCGACGATGGCGTGGAGGTCGCTATGGCGCGGCGCCCAACCGAGCGCGGCGGCGACCTTCGAGGCGTCGGCGACGAGGCGTGGCGGGTCGCCGGCGCGGCGTGCGTCGACGCGGCTCGGGACGTCGCGGTCGGTGACCTCGCGGACGGTGTCGATCACCTCGCGGACGCTGTAGCCGACGCCGCTCCCGAGGTTGTACGCCTCGAACCGGCCCGGCGTCGCCGCCTCGACGGCGAGGGCGTGCGCCTCGGCGAGGTCGGCGACGTGCACGTAGTCGCGGATCGCGGTGCCGTCGGGCGTGGGGTAGTCGTCGCCGTAGATACGGACCTCGTCGCGCCGACCGGCGGCAGCCTGCAGCACGATCGGCACCAGGTGCGTCTCGGGGCGGTGGTCCTCCCCGAGCGCGTCGGTGGCGCCGGCGGCGTTGAAGTAGCGCAGGGCGATCGCGCCGAACGGCGTCGTGCGCGACAGCCAGTCGAGGACCCGCTCGACGGCGAGCTTCGAGGCGCCGTAGACGCTTTCGGGCCGCAGCTCTGCGGTTTCGGGGATGGGGACGTCGTCGGGCGTGCCGTACAGCGCGGCGGTGCTGGAGAACACGAACCGGTCGACGCCGACCGCGCGGGCGGCCTCGAGGAGGTGGATGCTGCCGGCGGCGTTGTTGCCGAAGTACGCCATCGGGTCCCGCATCGATTCGCCGACGAGGGAGCTGGCGGCGAAGTGCACGATCGCGTCGGCGTCGTGCGCCGCGAGCGTCGTCTCGACGACGGCGCGGTCGGCGACGTCGGCGTGGACGAACGTCGCGCCGTCGGGGACGGCGGCGCGGTGTCCGGTCCGCAGGTCGTCGAGGACGACGACGTCGTGCCCGCGCGCGAGGAGGGTGGCGGTCGTGACGCTACCGATGTAGCCGGCGCCGCCGGTGACGAGGATGCGCATGGGCGGCATGGTACCCCCGGTGCCGGGCGGGGGCGGTGCGCCGGCCCGCCCGCCGGCGGGCGGGCGTCCGGCGGGTAGGATGCGCGGAACGCCACCTCGGGAGGATGCGCGCATGGCCGACCCCACCCCTACGCCCGCCCCCGGCCTCGATGCCGGGCTGATCTGGATGGACGGCGAACTGGTTCCGCAGGAGCGGGCCACCGTCTCGGTCCTGAGCCACGCGCTGCACTACGGCACCAGCGTCTTCGAGGGGATCCGCGCGTACGACACCGGGTCGGGCGCGGCGGTGTTCCGGCTGCAGGAGCACGCCGAGCGCCTGCTCGCGTCGGCGCGCATCATGGGCATGCCGAACCTCCCGAGCGTGGAGACGATCCGCGAGGCGGTCGTCGCGACGGTGCGGGCGAACGAGCGGACCGCCTGCTACGTCCGGCCGCTGTTGTGGCACGGCCCCGAGTCGCTCGGCATCAACCCGCGCGGGACGAGCGTGCACTTCATGGTCGCGACCTGGCCGTGGGGCACGTACTTGGGCGACGACGCGATCCGCGAGGGGGCGAAGGTCATGACGTCGAGTTGGCGGCGCAGCCCCCCCGACGTGCTGGCGACGAAGGCGAAGGCGGGCGGGAACTACGTCAACAGCGTCCTCGCCAACATGGAGGCCCGCGATCACGGCTACGACGAGGCGATCCTGTTGGATCACGCCGGGTTCGTCGCGGAGGGCTCGGGGGAGAACCTGTTCTTCGTGCACGACGGCGTGGTGCACGCCATTCGCCACTCGGTGAACCTGCGCGGCATCACCCGCGACAGCGTGATCCGCATCGCGGAGGCCGACGGTCGCGAGGTCCGCGAGGCGATGGCGACCCGCGACGAGCTGTACGGCGCGCACGAGGTGTTCATGGTGGGCAGCGCCGCGGAGGTCGCGCCGATCGCGGAGATCGACCGGCGCACGATCGGGGCCGGCGTCGCCGGCCCGGTGACGCTGGACCTGCGCCGCGCCTACCTGGACGTCGTCGAGGGACGCGACGCACGCTTCGAATCCTGGTTGACGCGGATCGACTGAGGAACCGGCGGGCGTGGACGCCCCCGGGATGTAGCGCGCCCCCGACCGGTCCGGTCGGGGGCGCGCTCGTCCGGCACCCGCTCGTACGGCCCGCGGGCGGGCGGGCGCTCAGTACGCCTTGGCGAAGATCACCTTGCGCGGGTAGCCGCTCGGTTTGCCGGTGTGCACGCACGTCGTGCCCTCCGCCGACGGCCCCTCGAGGGGGATGCAGCGGACGGTCGCCTTGGTGGCCTCCTGGATCGCCGCTTCGCTCTCCGGGTCGCCGCAGTGCGTGGCGTACACCCAGCCGTGCTCGACCTTCTCGACGAGCTCCTCGTACGTGTGCGCCTCGTCGATGTGCGCGTCGCGGAAGCTCCGCGCGCGCTCCATCAACCGTTCGTGGAACCGCTCGAGGCGGTCCGGGAGGTCGCCGGCGAGGGCGTCGAGGGCGACCGAGGTCTTCTCCCCCGACAACCGGTCGGCGACGACGGCGGTGCCCGCCTCGAGGTCCTTGGGGCCCAGCTCGATGCGGAGCGGCACGCCCTTGCGTTCCCACTCGTTGAACTTCCAGCCGGGGCTCATGCCCTCGCGCGCGTCGACCTTGACGCGCACACCGGCCGCCCGGAGGGCGTCCGCCACCCGCGCCGCTTCGCGCCCGACGCGTTCGGCGCCGTCGGCGTCGTTGCGTTTCGCGATGGGCGTGATCACGACCTGGTGCGGCGCGAGCTTGGGCGGCAGGATCAGGCCGGCGTCGTCGCCGTGCGCCATGATGATCGCGCCGATGAAGCGCGTGGAGAACCCCCAACTGGTGGTGTGGACGTACGCCTGTTCGTTGTCGAGGTCGTTGAAGGTGATGTCGAACGCCCGCGCGAAGTTCTCCCCCATGTAGTGGCTGGTGCCCGACTGCAGCGCCTTGCCGTCGCGCATCATCGCCTCGATCGTCAGGGTCTGCAGCGCGCCGGCGAAGCGTTCGCCTTCGGTCTTCTCCCCCTCGACGACGGGGATGGCGGCGAAGTCGCGCGCGAAGGTGGCGTAGACGTCCAGCATCCGCCGGGTCTCCTCGAGCGCCTCCTCCGCCGTCGCGTGGGCGGTGTGCCCCTCCTGCCACAAAAACTCGGTCGTGCGCAGGAACGGGCGGGTGCGCAACTCCCAGCGCATGACGTTCGCCCACTGGTTGTAGAGGAGCGGCAGGTCGCGGTAGCTCTGGATCCACTTGGCGTACAGCTCGCCGATGATCGTTTCCGACGTCGGGCGGATCGCGAGCGGCGCCTCGAGCTCCTTCCCGCCGGCGTGCGTCACGACCGCCAGCTCGGGACTGAAGCCCTCGACGTGCTGCGCTTCGCGTTCGAAGAACTCGACGGGGATCAGCAGCGGGAAGTACAGGTTCTCGTGCCCGGTCGCCTTGAACATCGCGTCCAGTTCGCGCTGGATGTTCTCCCACAGCGCGTAGCCGTAGGGGCGGATCACGAAACTGCCGCGGACCGGGGAGTGATCGACGAGGTCGGCTTCGTAGACGACCTCGTTGTACCAGGCGGAAAAATCCTCGTCGTGGGGCGTCAAGCCTCGCTTGGCCATGACGGGCATCGTACCGCAGGCGCCCGCGCGCCCCCGCGGGGCCCCGCGCGGCCTCCACGTCGGGTCAGGCGATCAACAACGGCGTGCGGGTGCGGCGCAGGAGCGCCTCCAGCAACCCCCCGAACAGGTCCTGCAGGAAGCGGCGGTTCGAGTAGCTGCCCAGCACCAGCACGTCGCGGTCGTGCGCCTCGGCGGTGGCGATCAACGCGTCGGGCACCGCGCCGTTCGCCGCGACGTACGTCGCGTCGACCCCGAAGCGCTCCATCCGCGCGCGGGCGTCGTCGAGCGCCTCCTCCGCCACGCCGTCGCGTTCGGCGACCGACACGACGACCGGGTCCGCCCCCCACGCGAGCGCCATGTAGATCACCGCCGCGAGCGCCGCCTCCGCGCGCGGCCCGCCGTCGTAGGCGAGCAACGGGTGCTGCAGGGGGCTCACCCGACCCGACGTCGCGAGGAGCGGGCGGGGGGAGCGCCGCAGCAGCGGGCGGAGGTTGCGTGCGAGGGTGGCGGGCTCGCCCGGTTCCCCGGGGTAGGCGACGTTGCAGACGACCATGTCCGCCCAGCGGGCGCGCTCGACGATGCGGCCGACCGGGTCCCCGACCTCGAACGCCAGTTGCCCGTCGAGGCCGGCCCCCTCGACCGCCGTGCGGAAGGTCGCGTCGGTCGCGGCGCGCTCGTCGTCGCCCTCCCCGCCGCGCAGGACCCGCAGGCCGTAGATGCGGGCGCGCTCCTTCTGCGCCAGCACCATCGTTTGGCGGAGCGCCGTCAGGCCCGGATCGCCGAGGTCGAAGGCGACGAGCAGGTCGTCCGCCAAGCGGCTGCGGGTCGGGGGGCGCTCCGTGTCGGCCACCTCCGGCGAGGCCGCCTCGGGGGCGGCCGCATCGCGGCCGCCGACCTCCTCCGCCCAGCGGCCCAACCAGGCGTCGCGGTCGGAGGGCGCCTCGAGGGGCGACCCGGCGAGGCCCTGCACGACCTGTTCGCTGGGGAGGTCCCAGCCGAGGCGGTCCTGGAGGTGGGCGCGGTGGTCGGCGAGCCACAGGTACAGGTCGGTCTCGGTGCGGCCGGGGAAGGCGGCGAGGATCCCGCTGGCGCGGATCTCCTGGACGACGGGGAGGTAGACGACGTCGTACCAGTGCACGACCGCTTCGTCCCAGGCGACCTCGCGGTCCTCGTCGATCCCCATGTAGTACCGGTGGACGGAGACGTGCTCGAGGAGCTTCGCGTACGCGCCGGCTTCGGTGGCGGCGACGTCGCTGTCGGGCCGCACCTCGTCGAGCCGGGTGCGCTCCAGGAACGACGTTTGGCCGGCCTTGCGGATGAGCGTCTCGGGGTCGTCGTCGGGCCCGTACGGCACGCGCACGTGGACGGGCGTGACGTACCCCTGGATGGTGGGGGCGCCCAACTCGCGGGCGACGGAGACGCGGTGGTTGCCGTCGCGCACGAAGTAGGCGTCGCCCACGCGGTACGCCTCGATGGGCGGGACGCCCTCGAGGCCGGTCATGGCGAGCTTGACGCCGACCCAGCGGTCGCGCCCCGCCGCGCGCCGCGGCAGGAACTCGCGGGTGAAGTCGTTGTAGCGCCCCACCGACCCGACGATCGCGTCGAGGGGGATGTCCTCCAGATGGCGTTCGGCGCTCTCGACCGCGCGGAGGTGGGTGCGGACCTCCTCGTACGGCACCAGGGCGCGCTCGCGGTTGGCGAGGCTGGCGGCGGCGCGGCGCACCGCGCCGCGCCGGCGGGCGCGCTCGAAGTCCTCCGCGGCGGCGGCCGCGTTGCCGCTGCGCATGGGGTCGCTCACGGGCGTGGGGGGTCGTCCAGCAGGCGGCGCGTGAGGTTCTCGAAGAAGGTCGCGCCGACGTCGGTCGGCAGCGTGTCGCCCAGCATCCCGAGGAGGGCGCTGCGGCCGTCGTTGCCGACGACGAGGCAGGCGTCGTCGTTCTCGAAGGCGCAGGCGGCGGTCCCCTCGTCCAGGGGGCGTAGGCCCATCGAGAACGTCAACCAGCCCGGTTCGCGCAGCACGACGCGTTCGCCGATGCCCTCCTCGAGGGCGGGGTCGTCGAGGCGGGCGACGCGCAGGTTCGTCGCGCCCGTGTAGGCGGCGTCCATGACGGCGGCGAGGGTGGGGTCGCGACGCCAGTCGGCCAGCAGGACGCGCCCGCCGCGCGCGAGGTAGGTGTCGAAGACGTCGGCGTCGAGCGGGAGGGCGGTCGTGCCGTCGGCCTGCACGAGGGCGACGACGAGGTCGGGCCGTCCGCTGCGGAGTTCGGCGTCGAAGACCTCGACGTCGTTCGTGCGGCGCACGAGGTAGCCCGCGTCGAACAGGGCGTCGAGCACGTACGGGTCCTCGCCCTGCACGAAGTACGAATCGTAGAAGTACAGCACCTGCGGGGGGCCGACCGGCGCGTTCGAGGAGCAGCCCGCGACCAGTAGGACCGCGGCCAGGAGGGCGGCCAGGGGGCCGCGCAGCACGCCGCGCCGCGTCCGCACCGTCCGGTGGGCGTTCGCCGACCAAGCCATCGTGGCCTCCCTTCGCGGGGTTCGCTGCGGCCGCGGGGCGGCCGGCCACCGTTGAGCATACCCGCCGCGCCCGGGGGCGTCCGGGGCGCGGGCCGCGGGTGCATCTGCTACCCTCCCTCACGCGCCCACGGGGCGTCCGGGAGGGTTCATGGCCGAGCCGTACTACGCCACCACGCCGATCTTCTACGTCAACGCCGCGCCGCACATCGGCCACGCGTACACGACCATCCTCGTCGACGTCGCCAGCCGCTACCAGCGGCTCGCGGGGCGCGACGTGCGTTTCCTGACCGGCACCGACGAGCACGGCGAGAAGATCGCCAAGGCGGCGGAGGCGGCGGGGACGACGCCGCAGGCGTACGTCGACGAGGTCTCCGCGCAGTTCCGCTCCGCCTGGGACGAACTGGGAATCGCCTACGACGCCTTCATCCGCACGACGGAGCCGCGCCACCAGGCGGTCGTGCAGGAGGTCCTGCAGCGCGTCTACGACCAGGGCGACATCATCTACGGCGAGTACGGCGGGCTGTACTGCGTGAAGTGCGAACGCTACTACACCGAGAAGGAGCTGGAGGACGGCACCTGCCCGCAGCACGGCATCGCGCCGGAGTACCGCAGCGAAGCGAACTACTTCTTCCGCATGGAGACGTACCGCCCCTGGTTGCGCGAGCAGCTGGAGACGAACCCGGACCTGATCCGGCCCGAGGGGTACCGCAACGAGGTCCTCGCGATGCTGCGCGAGCCGATCGGGGACCTGTCGATCAGTCGCCCCAAGGCGCGGGTGCCGTGGGGCATCCCGCTGCCGTGGGACGAGGAGCACGTGACGTACGTGTGGTTCGACGCGCTCCTGAACTACTGGTCGGACCTCGTCAGTCACGGCCTCGAGGAGCGCTACTGGCCGGCGGCGGAGCACTTCATCGCCAAGGACATCCTCAAGCCGCACGGGGTGTTCTGGCCGACGATGCTGAAGGCGGCGGGCCTCCCGCTGTTCCGGCACCTGAACGTGCACGGCTACTGGTTGGTCGAGGACCGCAAGATGAGCAAGTCGGTCGGCAACGTCGTGCGGCCGTTGGACCTGGTGGACCGCTACGGCAACGACGCCTTCCGCTACTTCCTGCTGCGCGACATGCGCTTCGGCTTGGACGCCTCGTTCCACGAGCTCGGGCTCGCCGAACGCGTCAACGCCGACCTCGCCAACGACCTCGGGAACCTACTGGCGCGCACCGTCGGGATGCTGGGCAAGTACCGAGGCGGCGTCGTGCCGGCGTTCGGGCCGCGCGAGGACGCCGACCGCGCGCTGCAAGCGACGTTCGCCGCGCTGCCCGACGCGGTCCTGCGGCACGTCGAGGCGCTGCACTACGACGAGGCGTTGGCGGCGGTGATGGCGGCGGTGTCGGAGGCGAACCGGTACGTCAGCGACCGCGCGCCGTGGGAGCTGGCGAAGGAGGCGGCCCGCGCCGGGGAGCTGGACACGGTGCTGCGCACCTGCGCCGAGGCGCTGTACGCGACGTCGGTGCTGCTCGATCCGGTGATGCCGGAACGCATGGCGACGTTGCGGGCGCGGTTGGGGGTGCCGGGCGACGTGCACCTCGACGACGCCGCGGCGTGGGACCGGGTGCCGGAGGGCACCCGTGTCGAGGCGGGCGAGGCGCTGTTCCCCCGCGTCGACCTCGAGGCGCTCAAGGCGACGATGGAGGTCGGGGACGGGGCGGACGCCCCCGCGGAGGCGGTGGAGGCCCCGCTTCCGCACAAGCCGGAGATCGCCATCGACGACTTCGCGAAGGTGGAGTTGCGCGTCGGCACCATCACCGCGGCGGAGGACCACCCGAACGCCGACCGGTTGTGGGTCTTGACCGTCGACCTGGGGCCGGAGACGCGGACGGTCGTCTCGGGCATCAAGGCGCACTACACCGCCGAGCAACTGGTGGGAACGACCGTGATCGTGGTCGCGAACCTGGCGCCGGCGAAGCTGCGGGGCGTGACCTCGCAGGGGATGATCCTCGCTGCGGAGGACGCGGAGGGCACGCTGTCGCTCGCCGGCCTGGACCGGCCGTTGGCGCCCGGCTCCGAGGTGCGGTGAGGCGCACCGGTCGCGCGGGGGCGGTCGCCCTCGCGCTGGCCGTCGTCGCGGCGTCCGCCCTCCCGCTCGCCGGCGCGGCGGGTAGCACGGCGGGTGGCCACCCGGGCGGGGCGGGCGCGGGGGTGCCCGAGGGGTCGTGGGCGCTCGTGCGCCTGGCGACGCCGGCGGGGGTGCGGACCCCCGCGCCGGGGGCGCGCTACACGCTGACGGTGTCGGGGAGCGACGTGTTCGGGGCGGCGGCCTGCAACCGCTACGCCGGGCGCCTCGCCGACGCCGGGCCGCGCGCCTTCGGGCCGCTCGCGATGACGCGGGCGGCGTGCGCCGACGACGGCCTGGGGGCGGCGTTCGTGCGGGCGGCGTCGGCCGCGACGACGCTGCAGGTGGACGCGGACCGCCTGCGGCTGCTCGGTCCGGAGGGGGACGTGACGATGCGGCCGGTCGCCGCCCCGCACGGCGCCCGGCCCCGCGCGAAGCCGGGCGGCGGTCAGCCCTCGGCGAGGGCGGCGAGGAACCGCGCGCCGTAGCGCGCCAACTTCGCCGCGCCCACCCCCTGGATGTCGGCGAGGCCCGCCTCGTCGCGGGGCCGGCGGACCGCCATCTCGCGCAAGGTCGCGTCGTGGAACACGACGTACGGCGGGACGCCCGCCTCGCGCGCCAGTTCGGTGCGGACCGCGCGAAGCCGCTCGAAGCGGGCGCGGTCGTCGTCGTCGTCCAGGTCGGCGACCGCCGCCTCCCGGCGCCGGGGCGCCGGGGCGGTCCGCCCGCCGGTCGTGCCGGGGGCGGCGCGATCCTCGCGCAGTTCGAGGGTGGTCTCCCCCTTCAGGAGCGGGGCGGCGGCGGGCCCGACGCGGAGGGAGCCGTGCCCCTCGTCGTCGGTGACGAGGTGCCCCGAGGCGACGAGCTGGCGGACGACGGAGCGCCAGGCGTGTTCGTCGAGGTCGCGACCGATGCCGAACGTCGAGACGTCGTCGTGCCCGAACCGTTCGACGCGGGGCGTGCGCTTGCCGAGCAGCACGTCGACGAGGTGCCCCGCACCGAAGCGTTGCCCGGTCCGCACGACGGTGGAGAGGAGCTTCTGGGCGGGCACCGTCCCGTCGAAGGTGGGGACGGGATCGAGGCAGGTGTCGCAGTTCCCGCACGGGTGCTCGAGGTCCTCCCCGAAGTAGCGCAGGAGCACCTGGCGGCGGCAGCTGGAGGTCTCGCAGTACCCCAGGAGCGCCTCGAGGCGCTGCCGGGTGACGCGCTGGTACGCCTCGTCCCCCTCGCCCGAGGCGAGGAGGCGACGGACCTGCACGACGTCCTGCAGGCCGTACGTCAGGAAGGCGTCGGCGGGCGCGCCGTCGCGGCCGGCGCGGCCGGTCTCCTGGTAGTACCCCTCGAGGCTCTTGGGGAGGTCGAGGTGCGCGACGAAGCGGACGTCGGGCTTGTCGATTCCCATTCCGAACGCGATCGTCGCGACGACGACGACGCCGTCCTCGCGCAGGAAGCGTTCCTGGTGCGCCGCGCGGACCTCGCGGTCGAGGCCGGCGTGGTAGGGCAGCGCGTCGACGCCCTGCGCCTGCAACCACTCCGCGGTGCGGTCGACGGTCTTGCGGGTCATGGCGTAGACGATGCCGGCGTCCCCGACGTGCTTCTCGCGGTAGAACGCCAGGAACTGCTGGCGGGCGTTGCGTTTGTCGGTCACCTGGTAGCGGATGTTGGGCCGGTCGAAGCTGGAGACGTACGTGCGGGCCTCCTCCAACCGCAACTTCTCGCGCATTTCGCGGCGGGTGACGCCGTCGGCGGTGGCGGTCAGGGCAATGCGGGGGACGCCGGGAAAGCGTTCGGCGAGGACGGCGAGCTGCAGGTACTCCGGCCGGAAGTCGTGCCCCCACTGCGAGACGCAGTGCGCCTCGTCGATCGCGAAGAGCGCCAGCGGGATCCGCTCGAGGAGGGCGAGGGTGGGCTCGTTCAGGAGCCGTTCCGGTGCGACGTACACCAGGTCGAGCCGGCCGGCGAGGAGGTCGTCCTCCACCTCGCGCCGCGCCTCGGGCGTGAGGCTGCTGTTGAGGTAGCGGGCGCGCACCCCGAGCTCGCGGAGGGCGGCGACCTGGTCCTGCATCAACGCGATCAACGGCGAGACGACGACGGCGGTGCCGTCGCGCAGGAGGGCGGGGAGTTGGTAGCAGAGCGACTTCCCGCCCCCCGTCGGCATCAGGACCAACGCGTCGCCGCCCTCCGCGACGCGGACGACGACGTCGCCCTGGTCGCCGCGGAAGGCGTCGTACCCCCACGTGCGCTGCAGGATCTCGAGCGCCCGTGCGCGGGTGCTGGGGGTGGGTTCGCGGGGGCGGTCGGGCATGCGCGACGGTACCAGGACCCCCGCTCCGCACCGCCCGCCCCGGCGCGGACCGGGCGGCGGGCGGCCGAGCCGGGCCTCAGATCACGAAGCGCCCCTCGCGCATGAGCGGGGTGCGGGTCGCATCATCGCGCTCGGGGTCGCCGTGCACGCCGTCGACGTCCATCGCGGCGGAGCCGATCATGAAGTCGACGTGGATGAGGCTGTCGTTCAGGCCCCACCCCGCGACCGTCTCGTCGCTGGCGTCCGGCCCCCCGTGCACGCAGAAGCGGTAGCCCTGCCCCAGGGCGACGTGCGACGCGGCGTTCTCGTCGAACAGCGTGTTGTAGAACAGCGGCGCGCCGTCGCGGATGGGGCTGTCGGCGGAGACGAGCGCGACCTCGCCGAGGCGGCGGGCGCCGTCGTCGGTCTCGAGCAGGCGGTCGAGGACCTCCTGGCCCTTCGCGGCGGACGCGGCGACCGCGACGCCGCCCTCGAAGCGCAGCTCGAAGTCCTCGATGAGGTGCCCGCCCTGCGACAGCGGGACGCTGGCCCGGACGGTGCCGTTCACGCGCTCGGCGTGCGGGGCGGTGAACACCTCTTCGGTCGGCATGTTCGCCACGAACGTCTGTCCCTCGGGGGTGGTGCTGCCCCCGGACGCCCACCGGTGCTGCTCAGCGAGGCCGACCCGTAGGTCGGTGCCCGGCCCGCGGAAGTGCAACGCGTCGAAGCGGCGGTCCTCGAGGAACGCCGCGCGGCGGTCGAGCTCCGCGACGTGTTCGCGCCAGGCGGCGACGGGGTCGTCGCGATCGGCGCGGGTGGCGGCGAAGATCGCCTGCCACAGCCGTGCGGGGGCGTCCTCGCCGGCGTCGGGGAACACCTTGCGGGCCCAGCCGGGGGACGGTGCGGCGATCACCGACCAGGCGATGCGGTCGGCCATCGCGTAGGCGCGGTACGGCTTGTTCGCCTTCGACGCCGCCGCGCGGAACGTCGCGATCCGTTCGGGGTCGGCGTCCTTGAGCGCTTCGGGGTCCTCGCCGGTGATGGAGAGGAACGCGTCGCCCCGCTCGGCGCGCCCGAGGTTGGCCTCGGCTTGGCCGTAGGGCAACTCCTCGAAGGTGCCCTCGGGTGCCTCGAGGAAGCGGATTTGGGCGAGGGTCTCGTCGCTCCAGTCGACGTCGACGTAGGGCGCGCCGGCGGCGTAGGCGCTGCGCGCCACGGCGTGCACGAGCGGGGCGGCGTGCAGCGGGGCGCGCACGACGAGGCGCTGCCCCTCGCGGAGGGCGACGCCGACGTGCACGGCGAGATCGGCGTAGCGTCGGAGGTCGGTATCGGTCGGTGCGTCGGGCATGGGGGTCAGGATGCCACGAACCGGGCGGGACGTCCGCCCACTTCCCATGGGGCGGCGGCGGGACGCTACACTCTTCCGTGGACGGCCGGCGCCCGCGCCGCCGCCCGACAATCCGCGTTCCTTCGGGGCAGGGTGCAATTCCCGACCGGCGGTGTGGGCGCACGCGCGCCCGAGTCCGCGAAGCCGACACGGCCCGAACCGGTGCGATTCCGGTACCGACGGTGACAGTCCGGATGGGAGAAGGAGGTGAATCGCCGCGCGCGCGTCGCGCCGGCGACCGTCGTGACGTACGAACCCCACAACGACCGGCCGCGCTCCGGCCACGAACGCTTCATGACCACCGCCCTCGAGCTCGCCGAGCAGGGGCGAGGGACGACCTCGCCGAACCCCCTCGTCGGCTGCGTCCTGGTGCAGCCCGCCCACCCCGGCGCCGACCACGGCGCGATCGTCGGGCGAGGCCACCACGCCGTCGCCGGCGGACCGCACGCCGAGGTCGTGGCCCTGGAGGCGGCGGAGGGCTTCGCGCGGGGGGCGACCGCCTACGTCACGCTCGAACCGTGCAGCCACCACGGCCGCACCCCCCCGTGCACCGACGCGCTCATCGAGGCGGGCGTCGCGAAGGTCGTCGTCGCCACCCTCGATCCCGACCCCCGCGTCCGCGGGCGGGGCGTCGAACGCCTCCGCGCGGCGGGCATCCCGGTGGAGGTCGGCGTCCTCGCCGACCTGGCCGAAGCGCAGAACGAGCCGTACCTGACCGCCCAGCGCGAGGGGCGCCCCTGGGTGCTGTACAAGACCGCCACCAGCCTCGACGGCCGGACCGCCGCGACGTCGGGCGACGCCCGCTGGGTGACCGGCGACGCGGCGCGCGACCGGGTGCACGCCCTCCGCGGCGGCGTCGACGCCGTCGCGGTCGGTGTCGCGACGGTCCTGCAGGACGACCCGCGCCTCACGACCCGCGGGGACCACGGCCCCACCCCCCGCAAGGTCGTGTTCGACGGGGCCGCCCGCACGCCGGTCGACGCGGCGTTGTTCCTCCCCGACGAGGCGAAGCGGCCCGCGGACGTGACGATCTTCGTCGGGACCGACGCCCCCGCCGAGCGCACCGCCGCGCTGGAGGCCGCCGGCGCGCGCGTCGTCGCGCCGGGCGGGGCGGCGCGCCCCGACGTGCGCGCCGCCCTCGCGACGCTGCACGAGCGCGAGATCCGTAGCCTGCTGCTGGAGGGGGGCGGCACGCTGGCGGCGGCGTTCCTCGCCGCCGACGCGATCGACCGGGTCGCCTGGTTCGTCGCCCCGAAGCTGGTCGGGGGGGACGCCCCCACCGCCCTCGCCGGCGCCGGCGCGGAGCGGATGATCGACGCGACGGACTTGACCGACGTCCACTACGAGGCGGTCGGCGACGACCTACTGATCGAGGGGCGCATCGCGCGACCCCCCCGAACGGGCGCGCCGGAGGGCGCGTCCCCCACCCCCGACCGCACGACGTCCGGAGGTGCGCCGTGAGTGGCGCGCCCCGCACGAGAAGGGAGGCCGCAGCGTGTTCAGCGGCATCGTAGAGGAGGTCGGACGCGTCGCGACGGTCGGACGGTCGCACGGCGACGTGCGCGTCCGGATCGAAGCGACCCACGTCCTCGAGGACCTGAAGGTCGGCGACTCCGTCGCCGTGTCCGGCTGCTGCCTGACCGCCGTCGCGGTCGACGCGACCGGCTTCGAGGTGGAGTTGACCGACGAAACCGTCCGCGCGACCGCCCCCCGCTGGGAGGTGGGGGCGACGACGAACCTCGAGCGGGCGCTGCCCGCCGACGGCCGCTTCGGCGGGCACGTCGTCGCGGGGCACGTCGAGGGCGTCGGCCGCATCACCGCCCGCGAGGACGTCGACGGCGCGACGATCCTGACCGTCGAGAGCGACCCGGCGCTGGCGCGCTGGTGGATCCCGAAGGGCAGCGTGACGGTGGACGGCGTCAGCCTGACGGTCGTCGACGTCGGTGGGCCGGGCGGGACGCGCGACGACCTCCCGGCGCACGCCTTCACGCTGTGGTTGATCCCGCACACCCTCGACGTCACGACCCTCGGGGAGCTCCAGCCGGGCGACGCGGTGAACCTCGAGGCGGACGTGATGGCGCGCTACGCCGCGCGCGCCGCGGCGTTGGGCGGGGGGGACGACGCGTGAGCCGCGATGTGCGCCTCGCCGACGTCGACGCGCTCCTCGAGGACCTGCGCGCCGGGAAGCCGGTCATCGTGGTGGACGACGAGGACCGCGAGAACGAGGGGGACCTGATCCTCCCCGCGCAGTTCGCGGACGAGGACGCCCTGGCGTTCCTGATCCGCCACACCGGTGGGGTCGTGTGCCTGGCGATGCCGGGCGAGACGGCGGACCGCCTCGACCTCCCGATGATGGTCGAGCGCAACACCGCCCGCCGGCAGACGGCGTACACCGTGTCGATCGAGGCGCGGGAGGGCGTGACGACCGGCATCAGCGCGGCGGACCGCGCGACCACCATCCGCACCGCCGCCGACCCCACGTCGGGGCCCGACGACCTGGCGCGCCCCGGGCACGTCTTCCCCCTCCGCGCGGCGGACGGCGGGGTGTTGCGGCGTGCGGGGCACACCGAAGCGGCGGTCGACCTGTGCCGCCTCGCCGGCCTCGAGCCGGCCGGCGCGATCAGCGAACTGATGCACGACGACGGCACCCTCATGCGGCTCCCGGCGTTGCTGGCGTTCGGCGAACGGCACGGCCTGCGGGTCGGGTCGATCGCCGACCTGATCGCCTACCGCCTCGCGCGCCACGACGGCTTCGTCCGGCACGAGGCGGAGGCGACGTTGCCGACGCCCGAGGGGACGTTCGTCGTGCACGGCTACCGCGATACCGAGACCGGCGACGAGCACGTCGCCCTGGTGTTGGGCGACGTCGCGGGCGACGCCCCGGTGCTGGTGCGGATGCACAGCGAGTGCCTGACGGGGGATGCGCTGCACAGCCTGCGTTGCGACTGCGGGGCGCAGCGCGACGCGGCGATGGCGGCGATCGCCGACGCCGGTCGCGGCGTCCTCGTCTACCTGCGTCAGGAGGGGCGCGGCATCGGCCTGATCCCGAAACTGCAGGCGTACGCGCTGCAGGACGCCGGCGCCGACACGGTGGAGGCGAACGAACGGCTGGGGTTCCCGCCCGACCTCCGCGACTACGGCGTCGGCGCGCAGATCCTCTCGGACTTGGGGGTGCGGCGCCTTCGGCTGTTGACGAACAACCCCCGGAAGGTCGCGGGGCTCGAAGGGTTCGGCCTCGACATCGCGGAGCGCGTGCCGCTGCACGTCGGCGAGACGCGGCACAACGAGCGCTACCTGGCGACGAAGACCGAAAAGCTGGGGCACCTCCCCGACTGACGCACCGCCGGTCCGTGCACGGGTCCGTGCAGGGATCCGTGCACGGACCCCCGTAGGGCCCCCGGCACGGGGTTCCGCTCGGGTGCCCGGTCGCGGGGTGGGGGGAGGGGCGTCAGGCGCCCCGCGGCCGCCCGAGGACCGCGGCGTCGCCGAGGATCGCGGCGGCCGCCTGCTCGCCGGCCTCCATCGCCGCCTGGATCGAACTGCCGCGCGTCGCTTCGCTCGCGAGCCACACGTGCGCGAGCGGCGTACGGACCGACGCCAGCAGGCCCGCCATGCCGGGCGGCTGGTCGGTCTGCGCCTGCGCGATGCGGTGCAGCGCCAAGCGCGGCCAGGCGTCGGCGTCGGGCCCGAACCAGCTGCGCAGCGTCGCGCGGACGCGCGCCTCGAGGGCCGCGTCACGGTCGTCGTCCGGGGGTTCGGGGGCGGGGTCGGCCTCGGGCAGCACCGTGACCGACAGGAGCGCCCGACCGGGGGGCGCCAGGGTGGCGTCCGACGCCGACAGCCAGGTCGCGTCCCCCACGGGGTCGCCGTCGCCGAGCATCAGGCGCGGGTCGCGCGCCGCGGCGGCGGGCGCGTCGAACGCCAGGTAGGTGCCGCCCGGCCGCATCGGCGGGACGGCGGCGCCGGTCAGGCGGGCCGCTTCGGGCGGCGGCGTCGCGACCACGACGTCGCGGGCGGTGACGTGTCCGCCGTCCTCGAACTCGACGCGGACGCCGCCCTCCCCACCACCGGGCACCAGCCGCGCGACGGGGGTTGCGAGGCGGACGTCGAGGCCTTCGGCGAGCGCCTCGCCGATCCGGCGCATGCCGCCCGCGGGGCGGGCGACGCCGCCGAGCAGCAGCATGCGCAGGACGTAGCGGAGTTGGCGGGCGCTGGTGCGCAAGTCGCGCTCGAGGAACACCCCTCCGAAGAACGGCACGAAGAAGCGCTCGACGGCGGCATCGGAGAAGCCGCGGCGGCGCAGGAAGGCGTGGGCGGGCTCGTCCGGGCCGGACAGGAGCACGGCGGGGGGCAGCAGCACGACCTCGGCGGCGAGGCGCCCCAGGCGCAGCAGGTCGAGCGGGGGGAGGGCGTCGAGGCGCAGCACCCGTCGCCGGACCGCCGGGTCGCGGAGCGGATCGCCGACCGTCTCGACGGGCCCGCGCCCGTCGCGCAGCACCGCGCTCGGGGGGAGCCGCACGAGGCGGGGGCCGCCCCGCCCCAGGTGCCGGCGGTAGGCGGGGTAGGCGGGGAACAGCACCTGGAAGCCGCGGTCGAGGACGAAGCCGCCGGGCAGCACGTCGCTCGTCACCCGCCCCCCGACCCGGTCGCTCGCCTCCAGCACGCGGGGGGTGCGCCCGCCGCGACGGAGCTCGCGGGCGGCGGTCAGGCCCGCGAGGCCGGCGCCGACGACGGCGACGTCGACGTCGACGTCGGGGCGGTCCGACGGGGCGTCGCTCATCCGCCGACCTCCTCGCCGGCGCGACCGTGCTCGACGAGGCGGCGGCGGAGGTGCGCATCCGGTTTCGGGCGGGCGCCCGCCTGCTCGACGACCCAAGCGGAGACGTCGGCGGCGAACGTCGCGGCGCGCACCGGGTCGCGGTGCTCCAGCCAATCGGCGAGGAACGCGCCGGCGAAGGCGTCGCCGGCCCCGGTGGCGTCCACCATCTGGCTGGGGGTGGCGGGGATGGCGACGCTCTCCCCCGGCCCGGTCTGCACGCGGGCGCCGCGCGCGTCGAGCTTCAGCACGACCTGCGCGACCTCGCAACGCTCGGCGAGGACCTCGACGATGCGTTCGGGCTCGCGCTCACCGGACAGCACGACCCCCTCCTCGTAGTTCGGGAAGATCAGGTCGATCTCCAGGTCGGCGAGGAACCCGAGGAACCGCTCGACGCCGACCGTTTCGATGAGTTGGAACGAGGCGGGGTCGAACGACACCGTCGCGCCGCCCGCCTTGGCGATCTTCGCCGCCTCCCGCACGGCGGTGCGGGGCGGGTCGGCGAAGAACGACCAGCCGGAGAGGTGCAGGTGGCCGGCCTCCGCGAGGCGGGCGCGGGGCAGTTCGGAGGGCAGCAGGTCGTGGTCGGCGCCCTTGCCGGAGACCATCGAGCGTTCCCCGGTGTGGTCGATCCACACCGCCACCGACCCGGTCGCGCGGGCGTCGGCGTGGACGAGGAGCGCCTCGACGCCCTCCTCCGCCAGGTTCTCCGCGGCGAGGTCGCCCAGCCGGTCGCTGCCGACCTTCCCGACGAAGTGCGCGTGCCGGCCGCACCGTTCGGCCCACACCGCGGCGTTGGCGGCGGAGCCGCCGGGGGCGAGGCCGACCTCGCCGTACGTGTCGCCGCCGGTCTGCAGCGGCGCGTTGGTGCGGATCAGGACGTCCCAGGCGAAATCGCCGACGACCCAGAGGGCGTCGTTCATGGCGTCAAGGTAGCACCGCGCCGGCCGCAGGACGGTGGCGGCCGGCGCGGTGGGGGCGGCGGGGGCTCAGCGGACGCGGCGTCCGCCGTGCACGACCGCCGTCGGGCGGGCGTACGCGTGCACGTCCTGCAGGGGGTCGCCGTCGAGGGTGACGAGGTCGGCGTGCGCGCCGGGCGCCAACGTCCCGATCGCGCCGGCGCGGTCGAGGGCGGCGGCGGCGTGCCGCGTGACCGCCGCGAAGACGTCCTCCAGCGCGACGCCGACCTCGTGCATGAGTTCGAGTTCGCGCGGCAGGCCACCGTGCGGGTTGAGCGGCGTGCCGGCGTCGGTGCCGGCGGCGAGCGTCACGCCCGCCCGGTAGGCCTCGGCGATGTTGGCGCGGTGGCGTTCGCCGATCGGTTTCGTTTTCGCGATCGCCCAGGCGGGGACGCGCCCCTCCCCCTTGAGGATGCCGTCGGGCGCGGCGAGGGTCGGCACCACCCAGCGGGGCTGGGCGCCGTCGGTCAGCAGCGTGAACGCTTCGTCGTCCCAGTGGTCGAAGGCGCCGTGCTCGATCGTGTCGATCCCGGCGCGCAGCGCGTTCTTGATGCCGGCCAGCCCCTGCGCGTGGGTGGCGGTGCGGCGGTCGGCCTTGTGCGCCTCCTCGATGCCGGCCCGCAACTCCGCTTCGGTGAACTGCTCCGCGCCGGCGCGCACGCCCTGCGTGAGGACGCCGCCGGTCGCCATCAGCTTGACGACCGCGGCGCCGGCCTTGAGTTCGCCGCGCACCGCGCGGCGGACGCCGTCGGGGCCGTCCGCCTCGACGCCGAGGAAGTGCCCGTGCCCGCCGGTCATCACGACGTTGCGGCCGCAGCCGACCACGCGGGGGCCCTCCAGGCGGCCGGCGTCGACGGCGGCGGCGAGGTCCTGCGCCAGGCCGTACGGCCCACCGAGGTCGCGGACGGTGGTGACGCCGGCGTCCAGCTGCCAGCCCATGCGCTCGATCGCGCCGAGCACGGTCGCGTTCTGCGTTTCGCCGCGCAGGCGGCCGGCGGGGTCCGCGCCGCCGTCCATGGCGAGGTGGACGTGCGCGTCGATCAGGCCCGGCATCGTGACGCCCGCCAGGGGCGTCGCGGCGTCGGCGTCGGCGGGGGCGGCGTCGTGGAAGGCGGCGATGCGGCCGTCCTCGACGCGCAGCCAGCCCTCGCGGGCGTCGGTGGGGGCGCCCTCGAGGCCGAGGAAGGTGCCGTGGAACAGGGCGGTGCGGGGTTCGGACATGGGGACCTCCGGAGGTCGGGGCGTCAGCGGGCGCCGCGGAGTTGCGGGTCGAGGGCGTCGCGCAGGCCGTCCCCGAGCAGGTTGAAGCCCAGCACCGCGGCGAAGATCGCGAGGCCGGGGAACGTCGTGACGTTGGGGCTGGTGAAGATGTAGTTGCGGCCCTCGCCGAGCATCGCGCCCCACTCGGGGGTGGGGGGCTGCACGCCGAGCCCGAGGAAGCCGAGGCCGGCGGCGGTGAGGATCGTCGCGCCCATCGACAGGGTCGCTTGGATGATGACGGGGGCGAGGGCGTTGGGGAGGACGTGCCGCCAGAGGATGCGGCCGTCGCGCGCCCCGAGCGCGGAGCTCGCCTCGACGTAGGCGACCTCGCGGATCGTCAGGACGCTGCTGCGCACGAGTCGTGCGAAGCGGGGGATCGTGCTGATCCCGACGGCGACGATGACGTTGATCAGGCCGACCCCGAGCAGCGAGACGAGGGCGAGCGCGAGCAGGAACGTCGTGAAGGAGAGCATCAGGTCCATCACGCGTTGGATCGCCATGTCGACCCAGCCGCGGTAGTAGCCGGACAGCACCCCGAGGGGGACGCCGACGACGAGGCCGACCCCGACGGCGAAGACCCCCATGAACAGCGTCAACCGGGCGCCGTACAACAGCCGCGCGAGGATGTCGCGCCCGAGGTTGTCGGTGCCCAACGGGTGCGCCCACGAGGGGCCCTGCAGGACGTTGAGCAACTCCTGCTTCGTCGGGTCGTAGGGCGTCAGGAGCGGCGCGAACAGGCCGGCGAGGACGAGGAGGCCGACCAGCGTCCCGCCGGCGACGGCGGACGGGTTGCGGCGGAGGCGCTTGGCGACCTCAGCCATACCGGACCCTCGGGTCGATGCGTTCGTACGTCAGGTCGACCAGCAGGTTCACGAACGCGAACATCGCGGCGAACACGATGACGAGGCCCTGCACCATCGGGTAGTCCCGCGCGAAGATCGAGTCGACCAGCAGCCGCCCGAGGCCGGGCCACCCGAACACGGTTTCGGTGAGGATCGCGCCGCCCAACAACTGCCCGAACTGCAGGCCGATGACGGTCACGACCGGCGGGAGGGCGTTGCGCAGCGCGTGCCGCCACTCGACGGTGCGTCGGTCGACGCCCTTGGCGTGGGCGGTGCGGACGTAGTCCTGGCGGAGCACCTCGAGCATCGAACTTCGTGTGATGCGGGCGATGAAGGCGACACTGAACGCCGCCAACGTCACGGCGGGGAGGATCAACGACGCGAAGCCGTCGGCGCCGGCGGCGGGCAACCAGCGGAGGTTGATCGCGAAGAGGATGATCAGCATCAGGCCCAGCCAGTAGACCGGCATGCTGATGCCGAACAGGACGAGGGTGGAGACGACGACGTCGCCGAGACTGCCGGCGCGGGCGGCCGCCCACGCCCCGAGCGGGACGCCGATGGCGATCGCCATCAGCATGCCGGCCGCCGCGAGGGTGAGGGTGGCGGGGAGGCGAGCGCCGATCTCGGCGAGCACCGGGGCGCTCGTGCGGGCGCTGACGCCGAGGTCGCCTTGGAACAGGTCGCGCAGGAAGATGCCGGCCTGCACGATCATCGGTTGGTCGAGGCCCAACTGGACGCGGATCCGGGCGACGTCCTGTTCGGTGGCGAGGACGCCGGCGATGACGCGCGCCGGGTCGCCGGGCAGGAGCCGGACCATGAGGAAGATCGTGACCGCCACGGCGAGGACCGTGACGAACAGACCGAGGATGCGTTGGAGGAGATAGCTCAGGAATCCCGACATGTCAAATAGGCGAGGGGGAGGGGCCCGAAGGCCCCTCCCGGACGCGGTGCCTCAATCGGCGGGACGCGCGTAGATCGCGTCGAACTTCTCGTTCGGGAAGCCACCGATGTTGGTGACCTCGGCGGAGTGAACCATCGGGAAGCTCTGCACCCACAGGAAGATCCAGGGGGCGTCCTCCCAAATCTGTCGGCCGGCCTCGCCGTACAGCGACGCACGCCGGTCCGGATCGAGTTCGCGGGCGGCCTCGTCGATCAGCGCGTCGACCTCGGGGTTCTCGTAGAACGAGGTCGCCAGGCCGTTCGGCGGGTGCTGCCCACTCTGGAACTGCTCCATCTGCTGCGCGGAATCCATGTACGACGGCGCCCACCCGAGCAGGTGGAGTTGCGTCGTGTTCGATTCCGGCGGCTCGAGCATCGTGCCGACGTACGTCGGCCAATCCATGGTGCGGACCTGCGTGTCGATGCCGACCTCGCGCAGGAAGTTCGCGATCGCTTGGGCGGCGGGGAAGTCCTGCACGTACCGGCCGGTGGGGGCCATGAAGTCGAGCTCGAGCTCGCCCTCCTCGATGCCGGCCTCGGCGAGGAGTTCGCGGGCCCGCTCGGGGTCGTAGGGGTACATGCCGACCTCTTCGTACCCGAACAGGCTGTCCGCCATGGGGGCGTCCATCGGCTCCGCCGCGCCGAAGAGGATGCCCTGGATGATGGCCTCCTTGTCGACGGCGTAGTTGAGCGCCTGCCGGACGCGCGGGTCGTCGAGCGCCGGGTCGTCGTTGTTGATGGCGATGAAGATCGTGCGGTTGCTGGGCCCGAGCACCACTTCGGTGCGGGGGTTCGCCTCGAGCGCGGGGATGTCGGAGGTCGGCGGGAGGATCGCCAGGTCGACCTGCCCGGCGAGCACGAGGCTCTGGCGGGTGGTGGCCTCGGGGACCACCTGGAAGACGACCTGCTCGTAGTACGGCATCTCGCCCCAGTAGCCGTCGAAGCGTTCGACGACGACGTTTTCGCCCAAGGCGCGTTCGACGAAGCGGTAGGGGCCGGTGCCGACGAGGTGGGTGATGTTCTCGTAGCTGTTGCCCTCGACGTCCACGATGGACGGCGGGAGGATGACGTTCGTCGTCATCGACAGCGCCCCGACGAGGTACGGCGCGGGCTCGGAGAGGTTGAAGCGGACGGCGTGCTCGCCGGTCGCTTCGACCGACTCGATCGCGGCGATCGGGCCGCGGCGCGGGTTGCGCACGTCGGGGTCGAGCAGGCGCTCGAAGGTCCAGACGACCTCGGCGGAGGTGAACGGGGTGCCGTCGTGGAACGTCACGCCCTGGCGCAGCTCGACGTCGAGCGTCAGCCCGTCGTCGCTCGTCGTCCAGGAGGTCGCGAGCGCCGGTTGCGTCCGGCCGTTCGCGTCGATCGTGACGAGGCCCTCCACGACGTAGTCCATGATGTTGTCCACGGTCGTCGTGGTGCTCTGTTGCGGGTCGAGCGTATCGGGATCGACGCCGATCGCGATGCGGAAGGTTTCCTGTCCAACGGCGCTTCCCAGCAGAAGCGCGATCGTGAACAGCCAGGGAATGACGCGGAGTGCGGTCACCGGCAACACCTCCTTCAAGGGTTGCGCATAACCTTACACGTCCGCGTAACGTTCGGGAAGGGGGCGCGGGAATGGCCCGCGCAAGGGGCGGCGCGGCGGCCTGCGCCGACCCGCGCGGCCCGCTGCGGCGTCACCCCCCGACGACGCGCAGGTCCGCCTGCCGACCGGTCGTCACCTCGACGCCCGCGTCGGTGATCAGGACGTCCAGTTCGCTGCGCACCCCGAACGCCGGCAGGTAGACGCCGGGCTCGATCGTGAGGCCCAGGTCGGGCCGCACCTCGCGGGTGTCGAACGTCTCGAAGTCGTCGAAGTGCACCGCGTCGCCGTGCGTGTGCTCCGAGCCGAGCGAGTGGCCCGTGCGGTGCACGAACGCCTCGGCGTAGCCGGCGTCGGCGAGGTGCGTCCGGACGGCGCGGTCGACCTCCCACCCCTGGATCGCTCGGCCGGCGGCGAACGCCGCCTCGAGCGTCGCGACGCCCACCTCGCGGGCGTCGCGCACCGCCTCCCAGGCGGCCGCGAAGGCGGGGTCGGGGGCGCCGTACACCCCCATCCAGGTGACGTCGGCGTACGGCGCGCCGACCTCGGGCCGGCGCGCGAACAGGTCGATCAACACCGGGTCGCCCGGCGCGAGGGCGCGGTCCTCCCCGGCGCGGGGGACGTAGTGCGGGTCGCCGCCGTGCGGCCCGAAGGCCACGATGGCGCGGTGGGCGTAGGTGAAGCCGCGCGCGTCGAAGGCGTCCGCCACGTGGGCCTGCACCTCGGTTTCGCGGACGGTCTCCCCCGCCGCGAGGCGCGCGTCGATCCGCGCCCACGCCCCCTCGAGGACCTCCATGACGGCGTCGGCCGCCTCGCGGTGCGCCGCGACCTGCGCCGGCGTCCAGGCGGCGAACGCCTGCAAGAGGTTCGCGGAGCCGTGCAGCGACCCGCCGGTCTCGGCGAGGAGGGCCTCGAGCAGCTGCACGGTGCCGGCGTCGACGTGCGAGACGTAGGGTAGGTCGGCGCGCGGGCTGAACTCCATCGCGACCCGCCCGCCCTCGGGCAGGAGCGCGCGGAGCTCCCGCTCGAGCTCCGCGCGGCCGCCGTACGCCCGCACGTCGAACCCGGGCGCGCGGAGCGAGCCGACCTCGAGGCGGCTGACCAGGAGGCGCGGCGGGCCCTCGCGCGGGACCAGCGCGAAGATGCGGCGGCTGAGGAGGCCGGCGTCGAGGTCCAGCAGGCGGCCCGCGACCGGGTTCGTCCCGCGGAAGTCGTACAGCAGCCAGGCGTCGAGGTCGGCGCGGTGGAGTTCGTCGCGCATGCGGGCGAGGGTGGCGTCGGTCATGCGCCGGAGCGTAACCGGGCGATCAACGGTTTCATCTCCGCCGCGCGCACCTTCAACGCCGCGCGGTTGACGACGAAGCGGGCGGTGGAGGTGAACAGCACGTCGACCTCCGAAAGGTCGTTCGCCTCCAGCGTCGCGCCGGTCTGCACGACGTCGACGACCGCGTCGGCGAGGCCGGTGAGGGCCGCGAGTTCGACGTTGCCCTTCAGCGCGACGATCTCCGCGTCGCTGCCGACCTCGGCGAGGTAGCGCGCGGTGACGCGCGGGTACTTGCTCGCCACCCGCCGGATGGGCCCGTGCGCGCCGGCGGGCCGCACGAGCGACATACGGCAGGCGGCGAAGCCGAGGTCGACGGGTTCGTAGACCGACGCGTCCGCCTCGTTCAGGACGTCCTTGCCGACGACGCCGGCGTCCGCCACGCCCAGCCCGACGAACGTCGGGACGTCGGCGTTGCGCATCAGCAGGACCGTGCCGCCCGGCCCCTCGTGCCGCAGCACCCGCTCGCCCCCCTCGACGCGCAGGTCGAGGCCGGCGGCGCGCAACGCCCCGAGCGCCTGCTCCAGCACCCGCCCCTTGGGCAGCGCGACGACGAGGGGGCGTCCGGCGTCAGCCATCGCCGGCCTCCAACGCCGCCTCCAGGCGGGCGCGTTCGGCGTGCGCCTCGGGGGAGGGCTCCGCATCGGGGTCGGTGGGTTCGATCCGGCCCTCGACCAGCACCCAGGGGGCCTCCTGGCGGCGCGCCTCGGCGCGGGCGCCGGCGACGTCCGCTGCGATCGCGCGGGCGACGCGCAGGCCGGCGCGGCGCAGGGCGCGCGCACCGGCGTCGTCGAGGGCGACGACGTCGGCGCCGGGGTGCGCCGCGTCGCGGGCGTCCAACGCCGCGCGGAGCCGTTCGAGGCCCAACGAGAAGCCCGCGGCGTACGGCAGCCAGGCGCCGTCGTAACGCCCCCCACCGAGGAGGGGTTGGCCGTAATCGACGGTGTAGGCGCGGAAGGTGACGCCGGTGTAGTACGAGAGCCGCCGCGCCATGCCGAGGTCCAGCAGCAGTTCGCGGTCGTCCTCGAACTCCGCGAGGACGCCGGCGAGGTGGTCGAGGGCGGCGTGCGCCGCGTCGCCGACCGCCACCTCGCGGGCGGTCTCGACGAGCTCGACGCCGCCGTACAGGTCGGGGATCGCGCGGAGCGCGTCCGCCGCCGGGCCGGTCGCGCCGGCGGCGCGCAGGGCGGCGTCGACGCCGCGCGGGTCCTTGCGGTCGAGGGCGTCGGCGACCGCGTCGCGGGCGACGGCGGGGACGCCGGCGGCGTCCATCGAGGCCTTGACGAAGCCGGGACTGCCGATCTCGACGCGCGGCTCCAGCCCGACGGTGCGGACCGACTCGCGCGCGAGGTGGATGAGTTCCGCGTCGGCGCGGGGGTGGCGGACGCCGAGGAGTTCCACGCCGACCTGCGTGAACTCGCGGATCCGCTCGATCTCCGGGCGGGACGCCTGCCAGACGGTGGCGTCGACCTGCAGCCGGACCGGACGCGGGGCGGCGGCGGGGTCGGCGAGGCGCGGCCAGGCGCCGCGCACGAGGCGGGCGACGGCGGGCGTGACGTCGCTGCGCAACGCCAGGACGTCGCCGCCGGTATCGCTCAACTTGAACGACTGGTCGGCGCGGGGGTGGTCGGGGTCGTAGCGCTCGAGGGCGGGCACCTCCACCGGGCGGTAGCCCCACCCCTCGTAGAGGGCGTGCAGCGCCCGCCGGAAGCCGCGCCGGGCGGTGGCGGCGTCGGGCAGGTAGGCGCGCGTCCCGTCGACCGGGCCGCGCGTCACGGCGCCCCCGCGGGGCGCGCCGTCGTCCCGGGGGCGGTGCGGCGGGGCGTGGGGCGGTGGGGGGAACGGGGGGCCGGACGCATCGCCGGGAAGCGTACCGCGTCCCCTCGGGGTCGGGCGGCGCGCGCGCTCACCGGGCGGCGAGCACGACGAGGTTGTCGCGGTGCACGACCTCGTCGAAGTCGTGCGCGCCGAGCACCTCGGTGACGTCGCGGGTGTGCCGGCCCGCGACGGCGGCGACCGCGGCGGCGTCGTAGTTCACCAGCCCCCGCGCGACGGTCGCGCCGCCGGGCTCGACGACGTCGACGGCGTCCCCGAACGCGAACGTCCCCTCCGCCCCCGTCACGCCGCGCGGGAGGAGGCTGCGACCGTCGCGCAGCGCGTCGACCGCGCCGGCGTCGACGAGGACCCGCCCGCGGGGGGGCTGTTGCGCGATCCACGCCTTGCGCGCGCCCGGCGCATCCGCGGCGGGCGGCACGAGGGTGCCGGGCGTCGCCCCGCCGGCGACCGCCGCGAGCGCCGCCCCGCCGCCCCCGAGGATGCGCGTGGCGATGCCGGCGTCCCGCGCGATGCGCGCCGCGCGGAGCTTCGTCGCCATCCCGCCGGTCCCGTGCCGGCCGGCGCTCGGGCCGACCCGCGCCGCCGCCGCGTCGAGGTCGTCGACGACCTCGACGACGCGGGCGCCGGGGTGCTGGCGGGGGTCGCGGTCGTAGAGGCCGTCGACGTCGGTGAGCACGAGGAGGGTGTCGGCGCCGGCGAGGTAGGCGACCCAGGCGGACAGGGTGTCGTTGTCGCCCAGCTTGAGTTCGCTCGTCGCGACCGAATCGTTCTCGTTGACGATCGGGATCGCGCCCGCCTGGAGGCTGGCCTGCAGCGCGTGCTTGGCGTTGACGTAGCGGGCGCGGTCGCGGACGTCGTCGGCGGACAACAACAACTGCGCGACGGGGCGGGCGGGGAACGCCGCGTCCCAGCGGGCCATCAGGAGGGTCTGCCCGACCGCGGCGGCCGCCTGTTTCGCCGGTAGCGTGAGGGGGCCGACCAGCCCGAGGCGTTCGCGGCCGGCCGCGCCGGCGCCGGACGACACCAGGACCGGCGTCGTGCCCGTCGCCGCCTCGAGGGCGGTCAGGCCGTCGGCGACCGCCCGCATGCGGGCGTCGTCGAGGCGGCCCGACGCGTCGGTAATCGAGCTGGTGCCGACCTTCACCACGACCCGCGACGGGCCGGCGGGGCGCTGCGGGGGGGCGTCCATGACGGCATGCTACCGCCGTTCGCGCGACGCCCGGCGTGCTAGCCTCGCGCGCACGTTCGGGCGACGCCCGACGGAAGGGAGGCGACGTGCGCATCGCCGTCGTGGGCGCCACCGGCGCCGTCGGACAGGAACTCCTGCAGCTGCTGCACGAGCGGGCCTTCCCCGCCACCGAGGTCCGCGCCTTCGCGTCCCCGCGGTCCGCGGGGCGGCGGGTGCCGTACGCCGGCGGCGACCTCGTCGTCGAGGCGCTGCCCGAGGACGGCGACCTGGGGGCGGACGTCGTGTTCAGTTCGGCCGGCGGGGGCCTCTCGACACGCGAAGCGAAACGGTGGGCGTCGCACGGTGCGGTGGTGATCGACAACACGAGCGCCTGGCGGCTCGATCCCGAGACGCCGCTGGTCGTCCCGGAGGTGAACGGTGCGGCGGCGGAGCGGCACCGGGGGATCGTGGCGAACCCGAACTGCTCGACGATCCTGGCGTTGATGGCGTTGGCGCCGCTGCACCGGGCGTTCGGCCTGCAGCGCGCGACGGTCGCGACGTACCAGGCGGTCTCGGGCGCGGGCGCGACCGGCATCGACGAGTTGACGCGCCTCACCCGGGCGGCGCTCGCGGGGGAGGCGGAGACGCCGGAGACGTTCGCGGACACGATCGCCTTCAACCTCTTCAGTCACGACAGCGAGGTCGGCGAGGACGGCTACAACCTCGAGGAACGCAAGCTGCTGCTGGAGTCCCGCAAGATCCTGGACGCGCCGGACCTGCGCATGAGCGCCACCGCGATCCGCGTGCCGGTCTACCGCGCGCACGCCGAAGCGATCCACGCCGAGTTCGCGCAGGCGGTCGCGCCGGACGCGGCGCGCGAGGTGCTCGCCGCCGCGCCCGGCGTGGAGCTGGTCGACGACCCCGCCGCGAACCGCTTCCCGACGCCGCGCGCCGCGTCGGGTCGCGACGCGGTCCTGGTCGGCCGGCTGCGCGAGGACGTCAGTCGGCCGGGCGGACTGGCGTTGTTCCTGGCCGGCGATCAGATCCGCAAGGGCGCGGCGTTGAACGCCGTGCAGATCGCCGAACGCCTCACCGCCGCGAGCGGGCCGGCGTCCGGCTGAGGTCGCCCTCGCCCGGGTCGACCGGGACGACGTCGGTGGGGCCGGTCGGCGCCGCCGCCGGCGTGCCGCGGGCGCCCGCCGCCCACGCCTCGGGGGCGATGCGGCCGGTTCGGCGGTAGACGAGCACGGCGCCCCACTCGCGCACGATCGTGTCGAGCTCCGCGAGGCGGGCGGCGGCGCCGGGCAGCGTCTCGACGCCGTAGCGCGGCGCGGCGGCGAGCGCGTCGACCGGGTAGGGGACGGTCTCGATGCCGGCGGTCGCGAACGTCGCCCAGGCGCGCGGCATGTGCCAGGCGGACGTGACGAGCAGCCAGGTGGAGCCGGTGCGCGGCGCGACGCGCTCCAGGAACGTCGTCGCCTCGTCGTAGGTGCTGGCGGCGCCGGGCAGTAGCAGCGGCCGACGGTCGGCGAAGGCGGGCCCGAAGAAGAACGACGCGGCGTTCGGGGCGTCGCGGAAGTCGGCGGCGATCGCTTCGGCGGTGACGGCGGGCAGCACCACCGTCGCGTCCGGGTAGCGGCGCGCGAGGGCGGCGCCGGCGATCATCCGTTCCCCCGTCGCGCCGAGCGTCAACTGGCCGCGCGCGGCGCTGGCGCGCCCATCGACGGCGCCGCCGAGCACGACGATCCCGTCGACCTCGGCGGGGAGGGTGCTGGGGAGGGGGTGGCGGGCCTCGAGCGGCGCGGCGAGCCAGGCGGCGAGGGGCAGCGCGGTGGCGGCCGCCCAGACGAGCACGACGAACGCGACGCTGCGCGCCGCCGTGCGGCGGGCGCCGACGAGGGCGGCGAACGCCGACAGGGCGAGGATCACGAGCAGCAGGCTGCTCGGTTGCAGCAGCCACCAGGTGGCGTCGCTCACGTCGCTCTCCCCTTCCTGCGGCGGCCTGCGTAGCGCGGCGCCGCGCCGCCCCGTATACTCCCCGGCATACCACGCCGTCGGGCGCGGCCTCGGGCCGTCGCCATCATCGTTTCCGGAGGTGTTCTGCATGGGTATTGCCGTCGTCACCGACTCCACCTGCGACCTGTCCGCCGCCGAGCTCGAGCGGCTGCAGGTTCGCCGCGTCCCGCTGTACGTGCACTTCCGCGGCGAGACGTTCCAGGACTGGATCGAGATCACCCCCGCCGACCTGGTGAAGGGGATCCAGGAGGGCGCCGACCCGCCCACGACCAGCCAACCGACGCCGGAGGACTTCGGGGTCGCCTACCGCGAAGCGGCGGACGCCGGCGCCGACGCGATCGTGGTCGTCACGATCGCCTCGAACCTGTCGGGCACCTACCAGTCGGCGACGTTGGCGGCGAAGGACGCGCCGGTCCCCGTCACGGTCGTCGACAGCGAGAACGCCAGCCTCGGATCGGGGATGATGGTGCGCCGCGCCGCTGCGATGCGCGACGCCGGCGCCGACGCGGGCGCCATCCGCGAGGCGCTCGAGCACATGCGCGACCGGATGCAACTCATGTTCACCGTCGGCACCCTCGAGTTCCTGCAGAAGGGCGGCCGCATCGGCCGCGCCAGCGCGATGGTCGGGAGCCTGCTGAACATCAAGCCGATCCTGACGCTCGACGGCGGCACGGTCGAGCCGGCCGGGAAGGCGCGCGGCGCGAAGAAGGCGATGAAGGAGATGGTGGGCCGCCTCGCGAGCTACCGCGAGGCGCACCCCGAGGGGGTGCTGCGCATCTCGTTCCTGCACATCCAGGACGAGGCGGCCGCCGACCGGGTGCGCCAGGCGGTGCGCGACGCCGGCATCGAGTTCGAGGACGCCGGCACCGACGAGCTCGGCGCGGTCGTCGGGGTGCACGTGGGGCCCGGCACGCACGGCTACTACGCGTTCGCCGACGACCAGCCCGACCTGGGGATCTGACCCCGGCCCCGCCTCGCCGTCCAGCCACCGCGCCCGCCCGCCGTCGACCGGCGGGCGGGCGCCTTCGTTCGTAGCCCCCGGCCACATCGGGACGTCCGTCCCTTGTGATAAATTACGCGCGTCGCTTAGAGCCCCCGCGCGCGCACGCGCGCACGTCTCCCGTCCCGCCCCCCAGGAGGATTCGAACGTGCCCATGACGAGGTGGTTTCGATCGGCGGTCCCGCCGATCCTCGCGGCGCTGCTGCTGTCCGGATGCGACTTCGCCGGACCGCAGTCCGCCCTCGACCCCGCCGGCCCGATCGCGCAGGCGCAGCTGGACCTGTTCAACTGGTCGCTCTGGCTCAGCGCCCTGGTGATGATCGGGACGTTCGGCGTGCTCGCGTACGTCATCCTGCGCTACCGCCGCGGGCAGCGCACCGACGTCCCCGAACAGAGCCACGGCAACCCGAAGCTCGAGATCGCGTTGACGATCGTGCCGGTCATCATCGTCGTGATGGTCGCGGTCCCGACCGTCCGCACGATCTTCGCGACCGAAGCGCGGGTGACGCCCACCGAGGACGACCTCGTCGTGAAGGTGACCGGCTACCAGTGGTGGTGGAAGTTCGAGTACCCCGAGTACGGCATCACCACCGCCAACGAACTGCGCGTCCCGACCGACCGGCGGGTCGTCCTGCAGCTCGACTCCGCCGACGTCCTGCACAGCTTCTGGGTGCCGCGCCTGGCGGGCAAGCGCGACATGATCCCGAACCAGGACAACCAGCTGGTGTTCACCGCCCCCGAGGCGGGCGAGTACTACGGGCAGTGCGCGGAGTTGTGCCTCGGCGCGCACGCGTACATGAAGTTCCGCGTGATCTCCGAGGAGCCCGCCGCCTTCGAGGCGTGGGCGGACACGTTCGACATCGACGGCGCCCAGCGGGTGCAGGCCGACCCGCAGGTGCAGCGCGGCCACCAGCTGTTCGCGCAGAAGGGCTGCACCACCTGCCACACGGTCGACGGCTACCGCTCGACCCCGGTCGGCACGCCGGAGTTCCCCGACCTGACGAACTTCGGGACGCGCACCACGCTCGGCGCGGCGATCCTGCCCAACACCCAAGAGAACCTCGAGGCCTGGCTGCGCGACCCCGATGCGCTGAAGCCGGGCAACTACATGCCGGCGTTGTGGTCGGAGGACGACCCCGACGCGGACGAGGAGATCGCCGCGGTGGCGGCGTACCTGCTCAGCCTCGGCACACCGGACGAGACCGAAGCACGCGCATTCGTTGGAGGCGACCATGGCGATCGGTAGACGCGACGTTCCCGCCCCCGCCGCGCCGGACGCCGGCGGCGGCCTGCTGGCCCGGCCGGCGTGGACGAAGGGGATCGGTAGTTGGTTGACGACCGTCGACCACAAGCGACTCGGGATCCTGTACATCCTGACGTCGTTCACCTTCATGGGCCTCGCCAGCATCGAGGCGTTCATCATCCGCCTGCAGTTGGCGGCGCCGGGCATGGAGCTCGTCAGCCCCGACGTCTACAACCAGCTGTTCACGATGCACGGCGTGACGATGATCTTCCTCGCGATCATGCCGCTCGGGACCGGCTTCGCGAACTACTTCGTGCCCCTCATGATCGGGGCGCGCGATCTCGCCTTCCCCCGCCTGAACGCCTTCGGGTACTGGGTGTACGCCGCGGGCGGAATCTTCGTCTACAGCAGCTTCTTCCTCGGCGGCGCGCCGGACGTCGGCTGGTTCGCCTACGCGCCGCTGACGAGCCTGTCGAACAACCCCGGCAACGGCACCGACTTCTACATGATCGGCCTGCTGATCGGCGGGATCGGCAGCCTGGTGACGGCGATGAACCTGATCGTGACGATCTTCAGCATGCGCGCGCCCGGCATGACGATGATGCGCATGCCGGTGTTCGTGTGGATGATCCTGGTGACGTCGTTCCTGATCGTCTTCGCCTTCCCGCCCCTCACGATCGCGCTCACGCAGATCGTCTTCGACCGCACCTTCGGGACGTTGTTCTACGTCCCCGAGGCCGGCGGTCTGCCGATCCTGTGGCAGCACCTGTTCTGGATCTTCGGGCACCCGGAGGTGTACATCGTCATCCTCCCGGCGTTCGGGGTCATCAGCGAGGTCATCCCGACCTTCTCCCGCAAGCCGATCTTCGGCTACCCCGTCATGATCCTGTCGGGCATCTTCATCGGCTTCATGGGCTTCGCCGTCTGGAGCCACCACATGTTCACGACCGGCCTCGGGCCCGTCGCGAACACCGCCTTCGCCCTCACCAGCTTCGTGATCGGCGTGCCGACCGGCGTGAAGATCTTCAACTGGCTCGGCACCATGTGGGGCGGCTCGGTGCGCTTCACGACCTCGATGCTGTACGCGATGGCGTTCCTGTTCATGTTCGTGATCGGCGGGATCACCGGCATCATGCTCGCCATGCCGCCGTTCACGGCGCAGGCGACCGACAGCTACTTCGTCGTCGCGCACTTCCACTACGTCATGGGCGGCGGCGCGCTGTTCGCCTTCTTCGCCGGCGTCTACTACTGGTTCCCGAAACTCACCGGCAAGCTGCTCCCCGAACGCTTCGGGCAGTACACCTTCTGGGCGATGTTCGTCGGCTTCAACATGATCTTCATGCCGCAGCACTTCGCCGGCCTCATGGGCATGCCGCGCCGCACGCAGACGTACGAGGCGGGCATCGGCCTGGAGATCTGGAACCTCGTCTCCACCGCCGGGACGTTCGTGATGGGCACGGCGCTGTTCATGCTGCTGTTCAGCGTCATCTACGCCTTCCGCAAGGGCCAACCGGCCGGGAACGACCCGTGGGACGCGCGCACCCTCGAGTGGGCCGCCACCAGCCCGCCGCAGCACCACAACTTCGACGAGCAACCGATCGTCACCGACCGCGACGCCTTCTGGGCGCAGAAGTACCCCGAGCTGTCGCACGGCGACGACGGCTCGCAGTGGGAGGGCGTGGACTTCGATTCGCACGGCATCCACATGCCCGGCCAGTCGTGGTACCCGTTCCTCCTCGCCCTCGCGATCTTCATCGCCGGCTACGGGCTGTTGTTCGAGAACTGGCCGCTGTCGATCCTCATGCTGGTCGTCCTGACCGGCGCGACGTACGGCTGGGCGTTCGAGGGCGTCGGTGGGCACCACGTGCACCCCGGTGACGACGCGGCGGAGGGCGCGGGCGACTGATGGCCGCCGACGCCCCCGCCACCGCCGCCCCGAGCGTCCCGGCGCACGGTTGGCGCAGCAGCAAGCTGCCCGACATGAAGCTCATGATGTGGATCTTCCTGGCGTCCGACATCATGTTCTTCGGCACCCTGATCGGCACCTACCTGATCTACAAGGGCCGCAGCCTCACCGGCCCCTACCCGCAGGACGTCCTCGACATCCCCCTCACGACCGTCAGCACCTTCGTGCTGCTGATGAGCTCGTTCCTGATGGTCATCGCCCTCGACGCGCTCAAGCGCAACGACATCGGCAAGTTCCGCCTGTGGACGTTCGGGGTCGCCTTCTTCGGCGCGATCTTCCTCGGCTTCCAGGTGTACGAGTTCAACCACTTCGTCGACCTCGGCCTCACGCTGCAGGGCAACCTGTTCGGCACCACGTTCTACGTCCTGACCGGCACGCACGGCGTGCACGTCGCGATCGGGGTGTTGTGGCTGCTGTCGATCGTCGTCGCCAGCTACGTCCGCCCGTGGACGTCGAAGGACGCGACGAACCTCGAGGTCGCCGGGTTGTACTGGCACTTCGTCGACGTCGTCTGGATCGTCATCTTCACCCTCGTCTACCTCGTGGACTTCGTTCCCGGGGCGGGCGGCTGAGGTTCCCATGAGCAGCGAGCACGACACCCACGAATCGCACGGGATCCGCGGCTACGTCATCGTCGCGCTGATCCTCGCCGTCATCACCTACGTCGAGTTCGCGATCATCGAGTACGAGATCGCGTGGCTCGGACCGGGCGCCATCCTCTTCTGGCTGATCGCGCTCAGCCTCGCGAAGTTCGTGATGGTCATCGCCTACTTCATGCACCTCAAGGACGACGACGCCACCTACACCGGCTTCTTCACGAGCGGCATGGTGATCGGCTTCGGAACGTTCGTCGCCTTCACCTTCCTGATGACGCTGCCCGCCAGCCTTCCCGAAATCCGGCAGGCGGCCCTCACCGTCTCGCAACCGGCGCACGGGGAGGCCGAGGGCGACGGCTACGGAGGCGGCTACGGGGGCGGCATCTCCGAGGAGACCCGCGCGGCGATCGAGAGCGACGGCTACAGCCGCCCGCTGAGCGACGTCCTGCGCGAAGGCCCGCCCAAGGATCAGACGCTGCGCGTCACGCCGCCCGCCGCCGCGAGCGACGGCTGGACGGTCGCCCTCTCCACCCCGGCCTTCGGGGCCGCCCGCGCCGAAGCCGCCCCCGCCGGCGACGAAGCGCCCGCCCCCGCGGAGGCCGCACCGGCCCCCACCGACGCGGAACCCGCCCCCGACGAGGCGGCGCAGGCGACCGAGGTCGCGTCGTTCGACCCCGCCGCCGCCGAAGCGGCGTACACCGCGAACTGCGCCTCCTGCCACCAGGCGAACGGCGCGGGCCTCCCCGGCGCCTTCCCGCCCCTCGCCGAGCATTTCCCGACCCTCGTCGCCAGCGACGCGGGGCGCACCTACGTGATCTCCTCGCTGCTGTACGGCCTGCAGGGCGAGATCGAGGTGCAGGGCATGACGTACGCCGGCGTGATGCCCGCCTGGGGGTACCTCGGGGACGACGTCCTCGCCAACACGCTGAACCACGCCGCGACCGCGTGGGGCAACGAGGCGCTCCTCGCCGACGACTTCACGCCCTTCACGCCCGAGGAGGTCGCCGCCCAGCGCGACGGTGGCCTGACCGCCGCCGACGTCTACGAGCTGCGGAACGCCCTCGACCTTCCCTGACGTCCGACGAGGAGGCGCGATGCCCGAGCTGTACCTCGGATGGCAAACCGATCCCGTGCTGCTCGGCAGCCTGCTGACGCTGGCCGTCGTGTACGGCCTTGCCGCCGGCCCGCTCCGCGCGCGCCTCGCGCCCGGCGAGCCGTTCCCCCGCCGGGCGGCGGCCGGCTTCTACGGCACCCTCGCGCTGCTCTACCTGTTCGAGGGGTCGCCGCTGCACGACCTCGCCGAACGCTACTCGCTGACCGCGCACATGGTGCAGCACCTCGGCATCGCCTACGTCGCCGCGCCCGCGTTGATCGCCACGACCCCCACCTGGATGCTCCGCCCGCTGCTGCTGGGCGGCGGCCGCGCCCGCGTGTCGAAGGTCCTGCTGCACCCGGTCGTCGGCTTCGTCGCGTTCAGCTTCTTCTTCTCCGCCTGGCACGTCCCCGCCATCTACGAGGGCGCCCTGCGGAACTCGACGTTGCACCACGCCGAACACGTCGCCTTCCTGGTCACGTCGCTCATGATGTGGTGGCCCCTGATGAGCCGCCTCGAGGAGCTGCCGCGCCTCCCGCACGTGCTGCGCCTCGCCTACCTGTTCCTGCTGCCGGTGGTGCAGATCCCCACGTTCGGCGCGATCACCTTCGCCGACCAGGTCCTCTACCCGACGTACGCCAACGCCTTCTGGACCCTCGGCATGCACCCGCACAGCGAACAGGTCCTCGCCGGCGCGATCATGAAGACCGGCGGCCTGCTGGCGTTCGGCATCCCCTTCGCCGTCATCTTCTTCCGCTGGTACGCCGAGGAGTCCGGCCCGCAGGGGCCGCCCCGCGTCGCGCCGACCGACGCCACGCCCGCGGGCGACCCGGCGTGATCCGCGCGATCGCCTTCGATTGGGGCGGCGTCTTCACCGACGGGACCTTCGACGCCGCCGCCGTGCGCGCCCTCGCCGACGCCTCCGGCGTCGACGCGGCGACCCTCGAGGGGCCCTACCTCGAGGCGATGGCGCCGTTCGAGGAGGGCCGCTTCGACCTCGCCGAGCTCCACCGCCGCCTCGAGGCGGCGGTCGCCTTGGGGCTGGAACCAAACGCGTTCCGCGCGACCTTCCTCGGTGCGATCCCCGAGCGTCCGGCGATGATCGACCTGCTCGACGCGATCCCCGACCACTACACGGTCGGCGTCCTCTCGAACAACGTGCCCGAGTTGTGCGACCTCGTGCGCGACGACCCGCGCATGGCGCGGGTCGAGCACTGGGTGTTCAGCAACGAGATCCACGTCCGCAAGCCCGACCCCCGCGCCTACGAAGCGCTCGAGCGGGCGCTCGGCGTGCCGGCGGACGCGACGGTGTTCGTCGACGACGCCGCCCGCAACGTCGACGCCGCCCGCGCGTACGGGCTGCACCCCGTCCACCTGCCCGACCTCGCGACGTTCCTGGACGGCTGGCGGACGCAGGTGCCCGACGTGCCGATCCCCGCGTCGCTCCGGGAGGCGGCCGGGGCGTGACCCCCGCCGACCCCGGGCGCGACCCCGACCTGGCGCTGCCCATCGCGAACGAGCCGGCGGACGACCCCGACGAACCGCGGCCCATCCGCATCCTGCAGGGCTACCTGTGGTTCCCGAAGGAGGCCGACGTCGACCTCGGCGCGTACCTGCCCGAACGCCTCGATCCCGACATCCACGTCCTCTGGGACGAACTGCCGGCGCCGCCGTTCACCTTCTTCGACGACGGCACCCTCGCCGCCACCCAACGCGTCCACCAGGTGACGGTCCTGACCTTCGCCGCCAGCGAGGAGGAGGCCGGCCGGTACGCGCCGTGGCTCGCAGAAACCCTCCAGGCGGCGCTCGAACGGACCCCCGAGGGCGTCGGCTGGCAGATCGTCGAGGACCTCCGCCCGCTCGGCTGAGCGACGCAGGACGCCCTCAGGCGTCCTGCGGGCGGACCTCCTCGCCGTCCTCCCCCGCGAGCGGCACCCCGTCGGCGCGCACCCCCCGCGCCGCGACGTCGGCCGCGACCTCCGCCAACAGCTGCACGCCGTAGCCCGTCGCGCCGGGATTCCAGATCCCCTGCCGCGCCTCGACGGCGCCCATGCCGGCGACGTCGAGGTGCACCCACGGGCGCGGCGCGAAGCGCTCGAGGAACACCGCGGCGACGCCGGCCGACCCCTCCTTCACGCCGCCGTTCTTCAGGTCCGCCACGCGGCTCGCGAGCGCCGTCCGGTACGCCTCGAAGCGCGGCATCGGCCACACCCGCTCGCCGGTCGCGTGCCCGGCGTCGCGCACCTGCCCCATCCAGCCCGCATCGTCGGCGAACGCCGCCGCGGCGGTCCCCCGCCCGAGCGCCGCGACGGCGCCCCCCGTCAGGGTCGCGACGTCGACCGTCGCGTCGGGCGCGAAGCCCGCGGCGTGCCGCAACGCATCGGCGAGCGCCAGGCGGCCCTCCGCGTCGGTCGAAACGATCTCGATCGCGGTCCCGTCCGACGCCCGCACGACGTCGGAGGGCCGGTAGGCGGCCCCGTCCGGCATGTTCTCGACGCACGCGACGACGCTCACGACCCGCACCGGCGTCCGTTCCCGCGCGACCGCCCGCGTCGCCCCGAGCACCGCCGCGGCGCCCGCCATGTCGCCCTTCATCGGCGGCATCGCGTCGCGCCCCTTGAGCGACAGGCCGCCGGAATCGAAGGTGACGCCCTTGCCGACCCACGCCAACGTCGGCGCGTCCGCCGGCACGGCGTCCTCGGGGGTGCGGAGCACCACCAGGCGCGGCGGGTGGGCCGACCCCCGGCCCACCGCCGCCAACGCCCCGAAGCCGTTCGCCTCGATCCACGCCTCGTCGTACACCGTGACGTCCCACCCGACCTCGCGCCCCATCGCCGCCGCGGCGCGCGCCAGGTCGTCCGGCGTCATCCGGTTGGCGGGCGCGTCCACCAGGTCCCGCGCCCACGCGACCGCGTCGTGCCGCACCGCGGCGCGCCGCAGCGGCCCCGCG
>CAJXOA010000010.1 GCA_913057685.1 uncultured Trueperaceae bacterium | reverse complement strand
GTCCGAGTGATGCGTATCGGGTGTTGGTGGAGGCGTTCGTGCCGGGCGTGGTGCGCGTGAGTGTTCCTGCAGAGAGTGTGGTGACGCCGGTGGGGACACCGAATGCTGCGAGTAACGTGTTGCCGGTGCGGGTGGAAACCGACTTGGATGGGGACGGCATTCCCGATAGTGAAGATGGGGACGTCGATGGGGATGGTGTCCCGAACGAGGAGGATGCGTTCCCGCGGGACCCGAAGGAGAGTAAGGATGGTGATGGGGATGGTGTGGGGGATAACGAGGATGCGTTCCCCCGTGATCCTGGGGAGAGTAAGGACAGTGATGGGGATGGGGTGGGGAACAATTCGGATGATGACGTCGATGGGGATGGCGTTCCGAACGACGTGGATCCGGATATGGACGGGGATGGTGTGCCGAACGAGGAGGATGATTTTCCTCGTGATCCGGATTTCGAGAGGGATTTGGATGGGGACGGCATTCCCGACGTGAACGATCCGGACGGGGATGGGGATGGCATTCCGGACGTGAACGATCCGGACCTGGATAACGATGGGGTGCCGAACGACGAGGATGCCTTCCCACGCGACCCGGGTGAGTCGAAGGATAGTGATGGGGATGGTGTGGGGGACGACGCGGATGATTTCCCGAACGACCCGACCGGGTCGAAGGACACCGATGGGGATGGGATTCCGGATTCCCGGGATCCGGACATGGATGGGGACGGCATTCCCAACGAAGAGGACGATTTTCCGTTGGAGGCGGACGCAAACCGGGATTCGGATGGGGACGGTGTGCCCGACGTGCGTGATGCGTTCCCCGAGGACCCGGAGTACTGGGCGGATTTGGATGGGGACGGCATTCCCGATCCCGAGGATGGGGACCGGGACGGCGATGGTGTACCGAACGACGTGGATGCGTACCCGGACGATCCGGGGGGGAGTAAGGATAGTGATGGGGATGGTGTGCCCGATGAGCGGGATGCGTTCCCGAACGATCCGACCGCGGTGGCGGACGATGATGGGGACGGGATTCCGAACTCGAGGGATGAGGACATGGACGGGGACGGCATTCCCAACGGTGAGGATGACGACATGGATGGGGATGGGATTCCGAACGACCGGGATTCCGATGCGGATGGGACGGGGGATGCGTACCCGGGTCGGGGGGACGTCTCGCGGGATACGGATGGGGATGGAATCCCGGATTCGTACGATCCGGACGTCGATGGGGACGGCGTCCCCAATCACGTCGACGATGATGCGGATGGGGACGGTGTGCCGGATGCGCGGGATGCGTTCCCCACCAACCCACGCGAGTGGGTGGACACGGATGGGGATGGTGTGGGGGACAACCGGGATGTTTTCCCGAACGACCCGAGTGAAACGCGGGATACGGACGGGGACGGCATGGGGGACAACCGCGATCCGGACGTCGATGGGGACGGCGTTCCCAACGACGAGGACGTCGCACCGAACGACCCGAGCGTGACGCTCGATACGGATGGGGACGGCGTACCCGACGAGCGGGACGTCTTCCCGAACGATGCGCGTGCGAGTCGGGATACGGACGGGGATGGGATTCCCGACGTGCGGGATGAGGACGTCGATGGGGACGGTGTGCCTAACGTGACCGATGCGTTCCCACGTGACGCACGCGAGTGGGTGGACAGTGATGGGGATGGTGTGGGGGATAACGAGGATGGGTTCCCGAGCGACCCGAGTCGTTCGGGGGACCTCGATGGGGACGGCATTCCCGACGCGATGGACGGGGACATGGACGGGGACGGTGTCCCCAACGAGTACGACGCGTTCCCACGCGACGCAAGCGAGAGTCGGGATGGGGACGGCGACGGTGTGGGGGATACCGCGGATGTATTCCCGCGTGACCCGCGTGAGTGGCGGGATACGGATGGGGATGGCATTGGGGATAACGGTGATCCGGACGTCGATGGGGATGGGCGTGCGAACGACGTCGATCCCGACCCCATGCGGTTCGAAAGTCGTGTGGAGTTGTCGTTCACGAGTGAACCGAACACCGTGGGGGACGTCACGACCTTCTCGTTGACCGCAATGCCGGACGTGATCGATGCGACGCCGCTCGCTACGCAGGCGGCGCGAGGGGTCCCCTCGGGGGACGTGCTGGTGTATTTCGGGCGGACCGTGCAGCGTGATGCGTTGGAGGACGGCAGCTTCTCGTGGGAGGGGTCTCTGCCGCCGGGTGCGTACGAGGTGCGTGCGGTGTACGTCGGGAACGACGTGTACGCCCGCAGCCAGAGTGCTCCGACGAGCGTGGAGGTGTTGGGCCCCAGCAGTTTCCTGGAGGACGTCGCACCGGACGTGCAAGCGCTTCTCGAGGAAGGGACGCGCCTGGGGTTGGAACGCACCCTCGAAGCGCTCGATGCGACCGTCCGTCATGCACGCGACGGCCTCACCCCCACCACCACCAGCACGACCTCTGCAGACTCGAGCTCTGCAGACACGACCTCTGCGGACACGACCTCTGCGGACACCATGAGCGATGGGGTGGAGGACGTCGCGTACGACGCGAGCGTGACGCACGATGGGCGTGAAGGAACGGCCGACGTGTTCCTCGACGCCACCGCACGCCTGAACGGCGTACGGCTCGGGATCGACACGACCTACACCGCAACGTGGGGAGGCGGCACGCCGTCGAGTGGAACGTGGAGTGCGCGCCTGCATGCCGACCGCCTTTTGACCCCCTCTACGCTCCTGCCGCAGGACGTGCTGGCGGGTGGGGTCGTGACGGTGGATCGCACGACGGGCGACGTCGAACGCGGTTCGCTTGCCGGCAGGCGGAACGTCACGAGCGTCGCGCTCGCTGCGTACGCCGTTACGCCCCTCACCCCCAACCTGACGGTGGATGCGTACGGCGGGATCGGGTTCGTACGCGTCGGGCTCGACGTCGAGAACGACGACGTCACGATCACCACCACCCCCACCACCCCCCACGTGCACGTAGGGATCGGTACGACCGGATCGGCAACGTGGGGAGCGGTGACGTTCACGCCACGCCTGGCGGTCGCCATGGCGCACGCTACGAGCGGAACTGCGTCGTTGGCGATGCATGCGTTCGACATGACGGAAACCGGGCGCGTCACGACCGACGCACAGACGGTGGTGCGTGCCGCGTTCGATCCCACCCTCGAACTCGATGCGCTCGACCTGTTGAACGCCACGTGGTTGCGTGACCGCACCCTCGATGTGTCCCTCACGCCGACCCTCACGTGCAGCGTGCCTCTCGACGAGGGCGAGGCGTTGGCGTGCGGGTACGGGGTTCGTACGACCCTCGCGACGCCCATTGCGGTGGGTACGACCCTCGATGCGGGCGTGACGTACGAACGACGCAACGTCCACGATCTCGGTGTGCGGTTGAGCATCGAACGACGGTACTGACCCCACCCCGCCCCCAGCCCTCCAGCCCTCCACTCCACCAGTCACGCACGATCCGTCGTCCGCCGCCCCCACTCTCGGGGCGGCGGACGACGTCGTGGATGCCGTGCGCGGCGTACCACGCGCGGGGCGGTGGGGGGAACGGGGTGGGGTGTGGGCGCGGTGGGGACCGCGAAGGCGGTCAGCCTGAGAAGCCAGGGAAACCGTCGCCGGAGAGGCAGGCGGCTTCGTCCAGCACCAGCGTGTCGATCGTGGGGTCGGTCCCGCAGATCGCGCAGTCGGGGCGCGGTCCGATCCGTACGCGCTGCGTCGTCCACGTCCCGAGGTCCAGGTGCACAAGGCCTTCGGGGGCGGCGGGCATCGTCCCGGCGGCGAGGCGGAGCGCTTCGAGCGCCATCCACGACCCGATGACGCCCGCGGCGGGGCCGGCGACGCCGGCCTCCGCGCAGGAGGGCACCGAGTCGGGGGGTGGGGCCGTCGGGTGCAGGCAGCGGTAGCAGGGCGCCCGCCGCCCACCGTTCCCGTCCGCGCCGTCCTCCGCCGTGCGGTCGCGCACGAGTCGGGCGACCTGCCCCTCGAGCCGCGAGACGGAGCCGAACACCAACGGCACGTCCTCCAGGACGCACGCGTCGGAGACGAGGTAGCGGGTGGCGGGGTTGTCGGTCGCGTCGATCACCACGTCGTGCCCCCGCACGAGGTCCCGTCCCGTGTCGGGCGTGAAGAGCGTGGCGTGGGGCTCGACGTGCAGGGCGGCGTCCACCTCGCGGGCGCGGGCGGCCGCCACCTCCACCTTCGGCCAGCCGACGTCCGCCTCGCGGTAGAGGATCTGCCGGTGCAGGTCGGCGCGGCGCACCTCGCCGCCGTCGACCAGCGTCAGGCCCCCCAGTCCGGCGCCCGCCAGGTACGCGGTGACCGGTGCCCCGAGGCCCCCCACCCCGACGACGAGAACGCGGGCGTCGGCGAGGGCGGCTTGGCCCTCGGGACCGATCTCGGGCAGGACCAGGTGCCGCGCGAAGCGTTCGCGCCGTTCGGGCGCGAAGCTGGCGTGCGTCGCGCCGCTCACGTCGCACCGCTCACGATGCACCGTCCGCGGGGAGGACCTCGTGGATCAACGGTGGGGGGGAGGCCGCGTCGTCGATGCGGACGGCGTCCGCGAGCGCCGCGCGGGCGGCGTCCAGGCCGCGCCCCCCGCGATGGTGGATCGTGAGGAGGGGGGCGCCGGCCGCCACCGGATCGCCGACCTTCGCCGCGAGCGTCACGCCGACCCCCAGGTCGACCGCGTCGCCCTTCGCCGCGCGGCCGCCGCCGAGCGCCCGCACCGCCCGGCCGACCGCGAGCGCGTCGAGGTCGGCGAGGACGCCGTCCCGGTCGGCGTCGATCGTCACGACGTCCGGCGCGAGCGCCAACGCGTCGTCGTGCGCCAGGTCGCCGCCCTGCGCGGCGATCCACCGTTCGAACGTCGCCTTGGCGCGGCCGTCGTCGAGGGGCGCGGCGACGGTGGCGGGGTCGGCGGGCAACCCCGACGCCGCCAGCACCTCGCGGGCGAGGGCGAGCACGAGCTCGCGCAGGTCCGGCGGCCCGCCCCCCTCGAGCGTCGCGATCGCTTCGCGCACCTCGAGGGCGTTGCCGACCGTCCGCCCGAGCGGTTGCTCCATGCCGGAGAGGACGACGGCGACCCGGCGGCCGGCGTGCGCCCCGATCGCCCGCATGCGGCGCGCCAGGTCGCGGCCGGCGTCGAGGTCCTTCATGAACGCGCCGCGCCCCACCTTCACGTCGAGGACGATCGACGCCGCGCCGCCCGCCAACTTCTTGCTCATGACGCTCGCGGCGATCAACGGCGGGGAGGCGACCGTCGCCGTCGCGTCGCGCAGGGCGTAGAGGACCCCGTCGGCGGGCGCCATGGACGCCGACTGCCCCGCGACGACGACGCCGACCTCCCGCGCTTGCGCGAGGAACGCCGCTTCGTCCAGCGCGGCGCGGTAGCCGGGGATCGATTCGAGCTTGTCGATCGTCCCCCCGGTGTGCCCGAGGCCGCGCCCGGACGCCTTCGCGACCGTCGCGCCGAGCGTCGCGAGGAGCGGCGCGAGGACGAGGGTGGTCTTGTCCCCCACGCCGCCGGTCGAGTGCTTGTCGACGGTGTGCGGCAGGTCGCCCAACGCCAGGCGGGCGCCGCTGTCCGCCATGGCGTCGGTGAGGACGGCGGTCTCGTGATCGTTCAGACCGCGGAACACGACCGCCATCAGCCAGGCGGCGGCCTGTTCGTCGGGGACGGAGCCGTCGGCGACACCGCGCACGAAGGCGCGCAGGTCGGCGTCGTCGTGCGTCGCCCCGTCGCGTTTCGCGGCGATGAAGGCGGGGAGGTTCATGCGGTCACTGTAGCCAACGCGTCGGGCGTGCGCCGTCCCGCACCGTCACGCGGTGGGGTCCTCGCGCGCCGCGAGCGCCGCGCGGGCCTCGCCGACCTCGTCCCAGGGGACGGCGCCGTCGGCGCGCTCGAGGGTCGCTTCGGGGCCCTTCCCGGCCAGGACGACGACGTCCCCCGGGGCGGCGTCGGCGACGGCGGTGCGGATCGCGGTGCGTCGGTCGGGGTGCAGGACGAACGTCGCGCCCTCCGACCCGCCCGCGGCGCGAGCGCCGCCGGCCAGGTCGGCGAGGATCGCGTGCACGTCGTCGCTGCGCGCGTCCTCCTCGGTGAAGTAGGCGACGTCGGCGTGGTGGGTGGCGACCTCCCCGAGGGGCGCGCGCTTGCCGGGGTCGCGGTCGCCGGCCGCCCCGATCACGACCCGCACGCGCCCGCCGTGGCCGGCCATGGCGCGGGCGGTGTCGAGCGTCGCGGCGAGGGCGGGGGGCGTGTGCGCGAAATCGACGACGACGGCGAACGGGGTGGCCTGCAGGACCTGCATGCGGCCGGGGATGCCGGGGAACGACGCGAGGCGGGCGGCGGCGACGTCGGGGGGGACCCCCTCGTGGGCGGCGGCGGCGACGGCGGCGACGGCGTTCAGGGCGTTGTGGTGGCCGGGCAGCGGGAGGGTCGCGGCGTGCTCGACCCCGTCGGGCGCTGCGAAGCGCAGCGCCTGCCCGCCGGGGGCGGGGTCGGCGGCGAGGAGGCGCCAGTCGGCGCGCGGGTCGGCGCCGTAGCTGGTGGAGGGGGTGGGGAGGCCGGCGTAGACGTCGTACGTCGGGTCGTCGCGGCACAGGATCGCGTGGTGCGCGCGGCGCAGCAGGGCGCCCTTGGCGTCGCGGTACGCCTCGAAGGTCCCGTGGAAGTCGAGGTGCTCCGGCGTGAGGTTCGTCCAGATCGCCAGCGCGTAGGCGACCTCGTCGAGGCGCCGCAGCGCCAGCCCGTGCGAGCTGGACTCCAGCACGACGTGGCCGGCCCCGGCGTCGGCGGCGGCGGCGAGGAACGCCTGCACCTCGTTCGCTTCGGGGGTGGTGAAGCCGCCGGGCGGGCCGGGGGCGTCGTGCCCGAGGCGCACCAGGGCGGTGGAGAGGAGTGCGGTGGGGGGGTCGGCCCGGCCGGGATCCTGCAGCACCCACCACGTCAACGCCGACGTCGTCGTCTTGCCGTCGGTGCCGGTCACGCCGATCACGCGGGTGCGGCGGGAGGGGTGGCCGTGCAGGGTGGCGGCGAGGCGGGCGACGGCGCCCCGTGCATCGTCCACCCGCAGGTAGGGCACGCCCGCCAGGGCGTCGCGGGGCGGGTCGTGACGTTCGCCGACGACGAGCGTCGCGCCGCTCGCGACGGCGTCGCGCACGAAGGCGTGCCCGTCGAAGCGGGCGCCCTGCCGCGCGACGAAGATCGCGCCGGGCGTCACGCGGGCGGCGTCCTGCGTCACCGCGGTCACGACCGCGTCGGGGAGGGACGCCGGGTCGTCGTGCAGGCCGGCGAGGCGAACCAGGTCGCGGAGCCGCACCCCTACCCCCGCATCACCGGCGGCGTGAGGCCGTGCCGTTCGAGGTCGGCGCAGAGGGCGGCGAAGTCCGCTTCGCGCCCGACGAAGTCGAGGGCGTCGGCGTCGATCGTCACGACGCGGGCGGCGTCGAAGGTGGCGGCGAAGGTGTCGTACAGGTCGTTCAGGGTCGCCAGGTAGTCGGCGTCGATGTCGCTTTCGTAGCCCCGCCCCCGCCGGGCGATGCGCGCCTGCAGGGTCGGCAGCGACGCGCGCAGGTACACGAGCAGGTCGGGCGGCCGCAACGTCGCGGCGATCGCGTCGTAGAGGCGGCGGTACGACGCCCAGTCGCGTTCGCTCATGACGCCGCGCGTGTACAGCGCTCGCGCGAACACGTCGGCGTCCTCGTAGATGGTGCGGTCCTGCACGATGCGTTCGCCGGGGTTGACCTGCCGCAGGTGCTGGCGGAGGCGTTCGGCGAGGAAGAAGGTCTGCGAGTGGTACGCCCAGCGCGGCATGTCGGCGTAGAAGTCGCCGAGGTACGGGTTCTCGTCGACCGCCTCGAAGATCGGGGCGAGCCCGTAGCGGTCCGCGAGGCGGGTCGTGAGGCTGGATTTGCCGACCCCGACGTTGCCGGCGATCGCGACGTACATCAGGCCGCCTTCAACGGCGCGAGGACCTGCGCGAGGACCGCGTCGCGGTCGGTGGGCGACCCGACGAAGTCGACCTCGGCGGCGGGGATGGTGACGACCGGGTGGGGGTAGCGCTCGAAGAAGGCGTCGTACGCCGCCGCGAGCCGCCGCAGGTAGTCGGGGTCGATGGCGGTCTCGAACGGCCGCCCCCGTTTCGCGATGCGCTGGAGCAACACCTCCGGGTCGGCGCGCAGGTGCACGACGACGTCGGGGGGCGTGAGGCGGGGGCGGAGGGAGGCGTAGAGGTCCTCGTACAGCGCCCACTCGTCGCCGCTCAGGTTCAGCGACGCGAAGATGCGGTCCTTGTCGAACAGGTAGTCGGCGACCGTGTGGGTGGCGAACAGGTCGCCCTGCGCCTGTTCCTGCGACTGCCGGAAGCGCGAGAGCAAAAAGAACGTCTGGACGTTGAACGCCCAGCGCCCGGGGTCCTCGTAGAAGCGGGCGAGGAACGGGTTCTCCTCGACGACCTCGAGGACGACGCGCGCGTCGAGGCGTTCGGCGAGAAGGTGCGTCAGGCTGGTCTTGCCGACCCCGATGGGGCCTTCGATCGCGATGGTGGCCACGGCCGTCCTCCGAGCCGGCAGGATACCGCAGCGGTCCCCGCGTACGCCGCCGCGCGCGGCGCGTGCTAGCATCCCTCCAGGCATGGACGAAGACTCGCCTCCCAGTCGATCGCGGCGACCGCGCAGGTCGCCGCGCAGCTCCCCCCCTCCCCCCTCCGCTCCGCCGGACGTCGGTCGGCCGCGCGCGTCGCGCGCGGGCCTCGTCGCGTCGTTGGTCGTCCTGGCGGTCGGCGTCCCCCTCCTCGCCTGGGCGCAGGTGCCCGCCCCGCCGGAGGTCGGCGTGCAGGCGTGGCAGGTGGCGTTGTTGGTGGCGTTGCTGCTGCTGTCGGGCGCCATGTCGGGCTCCGAGACGGCGTTGACGGCGCTCGGCGCGTGGAAGATCCGGCAGTTGCGCGAGGACGGCCTCGACCCGACCGGCGTCTTCGCGTTGCTCGAGCGGCAGCCGACGCGCTTCATCACGACGCTGTTGATCGGCAACAACCTGGTGAACATCGGCGCGACGGCGTTGGTGACGCAGATGTCGATCCAGATCTCGCGCCAGGTGGGCTTCGCGGAGTCGTTGGCGGTGGGCTACGCGACCGGGATCATGACGGTGTTGGTGCTGATCTTCGGGGAGATCACCCCGAAGTCGTTGGCGGTGCACAACGCCGTGGGCTTCAGTCGCGTCGTGATCCGTCCGGTGTACGTCCTGTCGGTCGTGCTCTACCCGGTCGGGCGCTTCTTCACGTGGCTCACGACCCTGCTGTTGCGCAGCGTCCGCCTGGAGCCGGCGTCGTCGCCGTTGATCACCGAGAACGAACTGCGCCTCATGCTCCGCAGCGCGGAGGAGTCCGGCGTCATCGAGGCGCAGGAGGAGCGCATGATCAAGGGGATCATCGACCTCGAGGAGACGGTCGTGCGGGAGGTGATGACGCCCCGCGTCGACGTCGTCGCGGTCCCCGCCGACGCGCCGCTCGAGGAGCTGTTGGCGCTCGTCACCGAGCACGGCTACAGCCGCGTCCCGGTCTACGAGGAGACGATCGACGAGATGCGCGGGATCGTCCTGGCGCGCGACCTGTTGCCGTACTTGGGGCAACCCGATGCGCTGGCGAGCCGGACGGTCGCGGACCTCATGGGGCCGCCGCAGTACGTGCCCGAAACGTTGTCGGTCCTCGCCCTGCTGCGCGACATGCGGCAGCGCAAGGTGCACCTCGCCGTCGTCGTCGACGAGTTCGGGGGGACGGCGGGCCTCGTGACGCTCGAGGACGTCATCGAGGAGATCACCGGCGAGATCTACGACGAGAGCGACGAGGTGGAGGCGGCCGACGTCGTCGATCAGGGGGACGGCGTCTACCTGGTGCAGGGCACCACGAACCTCGAGGAGGTCGGCGAGACGCTGCAGTTGGTGTTCGAGGACGAGGGGGAGTACGACACCCTCGCGGGGTTCCTGATCGCCCGGTACGGCTCGATCCCGCAGGTCGGCGACCGGTTGGCGCACGACGGGGCGGACTTCGAGGTGATCGAGGGGGACGAACGGCGCGTCAGCCGCGTGCGGGTGACGCTGCACCGCACGCCGTTCCCCGGCGACGTGGAGGCGGGGGGCGGGGCGTCCGCCGAGGCCGACGTGCCGGCCTCGCCGTCCCTGCCCTCGCCCGCCGTTCAGCCGGGGGCGTCCCCCGACGACGGCGACCCCCCACCCCGGTAACGGCGCACGACGCGCGGCCCGACGCGCGCGAGCAGTTCGTAGGGGATCGTGCCGAGGCGCGCGGCGAGCGTCGCGGCGCCCGCCGGGCCCGCCCCGGCGAGCAGGGTGACGCGGTCGCCGGGTTCGAGGTCGGCGTCGCCGACGTCCAGCATCAGTTGGTCCATGCACACGCGCCCCACGACGCGGGCGGCGCCGCCGCCGGGGAGGTGCGCGTCGCCGAGGTTCGAGGCGGCGCGCGGGTAGCCGTCGGCGTAGCCGAGCCGGACCGTCGCGATGCGCGTCGCGCGGGGCGCCGTCCAGGCGTGCCCGTAACTGACGGCGGTGCCGGCCGGGACGTCCTTGACGAACGTGACGGGCGCGTCGAGCGTCAGGGCGGGCGTGAGGTCGGCGGCGGCGTCGGCGAGGTCGGGGGCGGGGGCGTGCCCATAGAGCGCGATGCCGGGCCGCACCAGGTCGTGGTGCGTCGCGGGGTGCGCGAGCGTCGCGGCGCTGTTCGCGGCGTGCGCCAGGGTGGGGGTGAGGCCGTCGGCGGCGAGCGCGTCGAGCGCCGCGAGGTAGGCGGCGTGCTGCGCGTCGGTCGGGGCCGGGTCGGCCTCGTCGGCGCGCGCGAAGTGCGTCCACACCCCCTCGAGGCGGACGCCCTCGAGATCCGCCGCGGCGCGCGCGACGGCGGCGACGCCGTCCGGAGGGGGCCCGATGCGCCCCATGCCGGTATCGATCGCGACGTGCAGGGGGACGTCCTCGCGCAGCTCGCCCGCCGCGCGCAGGGGGGCGGCGGCGTCGGCGACGGCGGCGACGTCGTCGGTCGTCGCGACGCTCAGGTCGACGCCCCGCGGCAGGAGGGGGGGAAGCGCCGGCGCCGGGAGGGGCCCGAAGACGAGGATGCGGCCGGCGACGCCGCCGTCGCGGAGGGTGCGGACCTCGTGCGGGGTAGCGACCCCGAACCAGCGCACGCCGGTCGCGGCGAGGGTCCGGGCGACCGGCAGGAGACCGTGCCCGTAGGCGTCGGCCTTGACCGCCGCGAGGAGGTCCGCACCGCCGTGCAGGCGGGTGCGGAGCCGTGCGGCGTTCGCCGCGATCGCGTCCAGGTCGATGGTCGCGACCGGCGCGGCGGCGTCGAGCGGGTCGGGCGTCGGCACGCGCGGAGCGTACCGCGCGGCGCGGGTCAGCGGTCCGCGGCGGAGGTGCGCCGCTCGAGGCCGCGCAGAAGGCTGGACGCGGTGAGGGTCAGCGCGACGTAGAGGGCGGCGGCGGAGTTATACGGCGGGAACAGGTTCAGCGTCGCCGCGCCGTACTCGCGCGCCTTCTGGGTGACGTCGCCCACCCCGATGACGCTCAGGAGGGCGGTGTCCTTCAGCATGGCGACGAACTCGTTGCCGAGCGGGGGGAGGACGATGCGGACCGCTTGGGGGAGGACGACGAAGCGGGCGGTCTGGCGGCCGCTCAAGCCCAGCGTGCGGGCGGCTTCGACCTGCCCGCGGGGGACCGCCTCGAGGCCGGCGCGGAAGATCTCCGCGAGGTAGGCGGCGTAGCCGATCGCGACGGCGAGCACGCCGCGCAGCAGGTCGTCGCGGATCTGCAGCCGACCGCCGGTCAGGTCGCGCAGCGCGCCGGGGAGGACGAACCCGACGAAGAGGATGACGACGAGCATCGGGATGCCGCGCACGAGGTCGACGTACAGCGACGCGAAGATCGCCAGGGGGTGCTCCCGCGTTTGCGAGGCGGCGAAGGCGAGGAGGGCGACGAGGCCGGCGGTGGCGAGCAGGAGGGTGGCGGGGGTGCGGTAGGCGTCGGGCAGGTACGTCGCTCGCCAGCGTTCGGGAAGCCCGGGGGGGAGGGCGTCCGCGGGCAGCAGGACGGCGGCGACCCGGCCGTCGGCGAGGTACGCGCGGGCGGCGTCCACGTCGCGGGCGGAGAGGAACCGGCGGGGGGCGGCGTCCGCGGCGTAGGTTCCGTCGCGGACCGCGTCGACGATGCGGTCGGGGGTTCCGCGCACGATCGCGACGCGGCCGTCCGGGGCGCCGGCCAGGACCTGCGTGTCGGTCGGTCCCGCCAGCAGGGCGGCCCCCGCGGCGGCGAGGAGGGCGGCGGTGGCCGTGAAGGTCGGCACCGTCCGCCGGCCGGTGCGCAGCAGCAGTAGGCCGGCGAGCACGAGCCCGAGGGCGATGGCGAGGGCGTAGGCGAGGACGGTGACCGCCAGGGTGTAGCGCAGGCCGGGGAGGAGGAAGAGGAGGGCGTCGCGGTAGTCGGGGGTGCGGAGGTAGGCGGTCACGATGAGCGGCGTCGCCGCCAGCAGCACCAGGTAGCTGGGTTTCACCCGGCCGAACGGGCGGCGGCGCGGGGGCGTGTGGGGTGGCGGTCGGTTCATCGGGACCTCCGCACGGGGTGGAGCCGGCCTCCGCCGACCCCACCCCGTCCGGACGCGGGGGGCGACCTCAGCGCGTCCCGCCGAACCAGGTGGCGTAGAGCGCGTCGAGGGTGCCGTCCGCCTCGAGGCGTTCGATCGCCTCGCTGAAGGCGTCGGCGAGGGGGTCGCCCTCGGGGAAGGCGAGGCCGAGCGGTTCGCTGGTGAGGCCGCCGACGGTGAGGACGAGTTCGCCGGCGTAGCGCTGGACGAACTCGCCGGCGCTGAGGTCGTCGATGATGACGCCGTCGACGTCGCCGTTGCGCAGCGCGAGGACGGCGCCGTTGAAGGTGTCGTAGAGGCGGAGGCGGTCGTCGCCGACCAGCTCGCGACCGAGGTCGGCGTTGGTGGTGCCGAGTTGGGCGCCGAGCGTGAGGGGGCTGCCGTCGGCCTGGAAGTCCTCGAGCGTCAGGTCGTCGTCCTCGACGCGGGTGGTGATCGATTGGCCGACCTCGACGTAGGGGGCGCTGAAGTCCATCGTTTCGTCGCGTTCGGCGGTGATGGTGACGCCGGAGGCGACGAGGTCGAACTCGCCGGCGGCGAGGGCGGGGAAGATGCCGTCCCAGGCGGTGGTGACGAACTCCGCGGTGCAGTTCAGGATCTCGCAGGCGGCGTTCACGAGGTCGACGTCGTAGCCGACGATGGCCCCGGAGGCGTCGACGAACTCGAGGGGTGGGTAGGTGGTGTCGCTCCCGACGCGGAGGGTGCGGCCCTCGAGGTCGGGTTGGGCGAAGGCGGCGGTGGTGAGGACGACGAGAAGGAGGAGGAACGGGAATCGGAACATCGGAGCCTCGCTTTCGAATCGAAAAAATGGACGCGCTTGGGCGCGACCGCGAGAACATAACCGAAAGCCAAAGGGGGCGCAAGCCCCAGGAACGAACGCGCACCCCGGAGGTCCGGGGCGCGCGACGGAGCGGCGGTGGGGGGCCTGGGGCCTCCAGGGGGCGTGGAGGCAGGGCGTGGAGGTCGGGTGTGGAAAGCCGGGGGCGGCCCTTTCAGTCGTGTCAGTCGTGCGCGGCGGGCCGGACGTCCACCGCGCCCGCGCGCCGCGCGGAGCGGCGCCAGAGGTCCCACACCGCGATCGCCAGCGAGGCGGCGACCAGGACCTGCACGACGTGCATCACGTCGTGCACCGCGCCCACCCGGGCTTGGGTCAGGACCGCCTGGCCGACGTCGCCCGCCTCCCCGCCGGCGCGAGCGACGACCCGCGCCGCCCAGAAGGTCCCGAGCACGGCGATGCCGCCCGACTGCCCGAAGGCGCGCGTGAGCCCCAACAGGGCGCCCGTGACGCCCGACCGGCCGTCGGGAGCGGAGCCCATGATCGCGGTGTTGTTCGGCGTCTGGAACGTCGCCATGCCCAGGCCGACGAAGGTGAAGCGCAGCACGAACCCGAGCGCGGTCGTGTCCGCCTCGAGGGTCGAGACGAGCGAGAACCCGACGAACGCGAAGGCGAGGCCCGCCACGGTCACGCGGCGCGCCCCGAAGCGGTCGGCGAGACTCCCCGCGAGCGGCGCAACGATCACCAACAGGATCGGCGTCACCGACATCAAGAGACCCACGTTGCGCGGCGCCAGCCCGAGAACGTCCTCGAGGTAGAACGGCATGACGAAGATCGTGCCCGCGATCGAGACGAACACCCCGAGCGCGATGACGAGCCCCATCGACAGCTCCGCGTTGCGGAACAACGCCAGGTCCAACACCGGCTGCGCCGTCCGCCGCTCCCACGCGAGGAAGGCCGGCGTCCCCACGATCACGAGCAGCGTCGCGGCGAGGATCCACGGGTCGAACGCGCCGCGTTCCGGCGCGAGCGTCAGGGCCAACGAACCGCTGGCCAGCAGCGCGCTCAACAGCAGTGCACCGGGCAGATCGAAGCGCTGCCGCTCCCCCGCCGGGTAGGACGGCACCGCGAACGCCGCGAGCAGCAGCCCGGCGAGCGCCACCGGCGCGCCGGCCAGGAACACGAAGCGCCAGCCGAGATCGACGAGGAACCCGCCCAACGTCGGCCCGATCACCACGCCGACCGACAACACCGCGCCGTTGATGCCGATCGCGCGCCCCCGCTGCGCCGCGGGGAAGACGTCGGTCACGATCGCCAGCCCGATGCTCGTCAGGATCGCCGAGCCCACGCCGTTGACCAGGCGAAAGGCGATCAACCACGCCAGGTCGGGCGCGAGACCGGCGGCGAACGTCGCCGCCGCGTACGTCGCGAACCCCGCGAGCAGGACGACGCGCTTGCCGACCATGTCGGCGATCCGGCCGACGATCGGCATCAACGCGGCGGTCGTGAGGAGGTAGGCGAGCACCACCCACTGCACCGCCGCGAACGGCACGTCGAACGCTTTGGCGAGGCTGGGGAGGGCGACGTTGACGGCGGTCCCGGTGAACGTCGCGACGAACGCGCCGAGCGAGGCCGCCGCCAGGATCCACGCGCGGCGGCGCGGATCGTGGGCGGCGGGGATCGACTCCATTCCGCGAGTGTCGCACGCGCACCGGGTGGGGCGGGTCGGTTGGGCGTCCCGCGAGCGCCACCCCGCGGATCGGTACGACGCCTGGTACGGTACCAATATGGCGAACGTGGACCGAACACGCAGGTATGTCGCGCAGTTGGTATGGCCTGCACTGGCGCTCGGTGCCCTTCTCGGGTGCGACGCGCGCGGGCCGGCGGTCCGCATCGACGCCCCCGACCACGTCGACCTGCTCGTCGGGGAGCACACCACCCTCGACGTCGAGGTCGTCGGCGGCGGCGCCACCGCCGCCTCCCTCACCTGGACGAGCGACGCCCCCGACGTCGTCGCCGTCGCCCCGGACGGCACCCTCACCGGCGTCGCGGCAGGTGCGGCGCGCGTCACCGTCACGCCGCGCGCGGCGCCCGAGGCCGACCACGACGTCGACGTCGACGTCCGCACCGCCGCGGAGCACCCCGGCTGGTTCGCCGCGCCCGACGGACGGCCCGCCATGCGCGTGGCGGTCCACGTGCGCGACACCGACGACGGTCGCATCGCCGTCGTCCGCAACGCCAACGCCGCCCCCGACGCCGCGACGTTCGCCACGCCGTTCCCCGCGACGTCCGCTACGGAGGGCGCCCCGCGCCCCGCCACCTGTCCGTCCCGCCCCGCCGACGCGGAGGCGGCGCGCTACCTGGTGCGCTACGCCGCCCCCCCGACCCCCGCGACCGACGTGACGGCGCAGGGGGCGAACCTCACCCGCGTCCGCACGATCACCGACACCCTCCACGTCGTCGCCGCCCCCGCCCGCGAGGGGGCCCTCCGCACGACCGCCGCCCGCCTCGCCGCCGCCCCCGGGGTGGTGGACGCCACCCCCGACGCGATCGTCACGCCGGCGGTCGGGCCGACCGACCCGCGCGCCGACGAACAGTGGGGCCTCCGCGCGTCGGGAGCCGCGGTCGCGCACGACCTCCTCGCGGTCGGCGCGCCGCTGGCCCCCGTCCCGGTCGCCGTCATCGACGGCGCCGTCGACCTCGACCACCCCGACCTCGCGGGCGTGTTCCTCCCCGGCCTCGACGTCTGCAGTGCCGTCGAGGAGGGCGGCTGCAGCGGGATCGACGACGACCCCGGCGTCGACGACGAGCCGGTCCCCGCCACCGGGCACGCCACCCACGTCGCCGGCATCCTCGCCGCGAACGCCGGGAACGACGTCGGCATCGCCGGCGTCGCCCCGAACGCCCGGATCGTGCCGATCAAGATCTTCCACGCCGACGCCGCCTGCCGCACCCGCCTCAGCGACCTCGTCACCGCGCTGCGGTGGGCGGTGGACCTCCCCGTCGACGGGCTGCCGTCGAACCCCCACCCCGCCCGCATCGTCAACCTCAGCCTCTCCGGCGGCACGACGACCGACGCGCTGCAGGCGACGATCGACGCCGTCCGCGCGACCGGCGCGATCATCATCGCCGCCGCCGGCAACGACGGCCGCGACCTCCTGCCGTTCCCCGCCTCCGCCGACGGCGTCGTCGCGGTCGGAGCGACGACCCGCATCGGGCTCCGCGCCTCGTTCTCGAACGCCCGCAAGAGCGACGCCGGCGGGCCCGGCCACCTCGACCTCATGGCGCCCGGCGCCGGCGTCCTCGCTCCCGTCGTCGGCGGGTACGGCCTGATGAGCGGCACCAGCATGGCGGTGCCGCACGTCGCGGGCGCCGCCGCGACCCTCCTGGGGCGCGAACCGGAGCTCGGCGCGGACGCCGTCCTGCGGCGCCTGCAGGCGGCGACCTTCTTCGATCCCGCGATCATGACGAAGGAAACCTACGGCGCCGGCCGCCTCCGCATGGACGCGCTCCACGGGGCGCCCGCCCCCACCACCCCCGCGACGCGGACGGCGGAGGTGGTGCTGGACGTCGGCGGGGAACGCGTCCGCGCGCCGTTCGACCTGATGCGCGGCGCCGCACGCGTCCCCCTCGACGCGGTCGGGCCGATCGACCCGAGCCTCGTCTGGAACGGCGCGACGTACCGCTAGGGACCCCCGGCGCGGGCCCCGACGCGGATCCGCGACCGGCGCCCTCAGCCCTTGACCGACCCCGCCAACAACCCGCGGATGAAGTAGCGACCCAACACGATGTAGATCAACAACGTCGGCAACGCCGCCAGGATGCTGCCCGCCATCGGCAGGTTCCAGTTCACCGCCTCGCCCCCCGCCAGGTTCGCGAGCGCCACCGTGATCGGTTGCGTCTCCTGCCGCGTGAGGGTGACGGCGAACAGGAACTCGTTCCAGATCTGCGTGAACTGCCAGATGACGACCACCACGAACCCCGAAACGCTGAGCGGGAACAGGATCCGGGCGTAGATCCCGAAGAAGCCCGCCCCGTCGATCTTCGCCGAGTCGAGCATCTCGTCGGGGATCTCGGCGTAGAAGTTGCGGAAGATCAACGTCGTGATCGGCAGGCCGTACACGACGTGCGTCAGGATCAACCCCGCCAGGTCGCCGTACAGGCCGACGTCGCGAAGGAACTGGAACAACGGGATCAGGATCGCCTGGTAGGGGATGAACATCCCGAACAGCATCAGCGGGAACACGACGTTCGCGCCGGGGAACCGCCACTTCGACAGGATGTAGCCGTTCATCGAGCCCAACAGCGCCGACCCCGCCGTCGCGCTCACCGCCAACACCAGGCTGTTGCGCAGCGTCGGCGCGAACGCCTCCCAGGCGGTCGCGAAACTCCCCCAGTTCCACGTCTCCGGCAGCCGCCACGTGTCCGCCAACGTGATGGCGGCCGGCTCCTTCAACGCGGTCACCACCACCAGGTAGACGGGAAGCAGGTAGAACGCCGTCGCCAGCAGCAACCCCGCGTAGATCATCCACCGGAAGCGCCCCCGGCGGCCGCCGGAGCGGCGGCGACCGAGGTCCAGACCGACGTCCTGCGCCTGCGCACTCACCGGCGCACCTCGCCCTTGAGGCTACTGCGCAGGTAGGGCACGATCACCAACGCCACCATCAACAGCAGCACGATCGCGATCGCGGCGCCCTCCGCGAAACGGTTCGCGCGGAAGCTGCGCAGGTACATCAGCAACGCCGGCACGTCGGTCGTGGCGTTGTCCGCCCCCGCCATCGCCCAGATCAGGTCGAAGATCTTGAGGCTGATGTGCCCCAGGATGATCATCGCCGACAACGTGATCGGGCCCAACAGCGGCAGGACGACGTGGCGGTACACCCCGAACTCCGACGCGCCGTCGACCCGCGCCGCCTCGCGCAGCTCCTCCGGGACGCCGCGCAGGCCGGCCAGGTACAGCGCCATCGTGTAGCCCGACAGCTGCCACACCGCCGCGATCACGATCCCGACGAAGGCGACGTTGAAGCCGTGCGGTTCGGGGTAGGGCAGCAGCGTCACGCCGGGCGTGCCGGTCGCCGCCCACCCCGCGAGGCCCAGCGTGAGGATTCCGTGCACGCCGGCGCGGACGCGCCGGCCCGTGCCCCACGCCCGCCACGCGGCGTACGCGAAGGCGAGGGCGGCGCCGGCCGCCAGGAACGCCGGGACGGTGTTCCAGTCGAACTGCCAAATCTGCTCGCGGGTCGTGAGCCAGCGAATCTCGAGGGCGGGGAGGCCCACCAATTCCGGCAGCACGTTGACGCCGCCCGAGGGTTGCAGCATCCACCGCCAGACGGTGCCCGTGACGATGAAGGCGAGGGCGAAGGGGAACAGGAAGATCGTGCGGAAGACCGCCTCGAAGCGGACCTTCTGATCCAACAGGATCGCGAGCCCGAGGCCCAGCCCGAGGGTCCCGAGCAGGAAGAACAGGGTGAAGAAGAAGGTGTTGACGAGGTCCTGGCGGAAGCGGACGTCGATCAGGCCGGTGAACAGCTTGCGGTAGTTCTCCAGGCCGACGAACGCCAACTCGGGGTTCAACGCCAACGCCTGCGTCGCGTCCGCCCCCCAGTTCGTCAGCGACACCCACGCCGTCCGCCCGATGAAGCCGTAGACGAAGATCGCGAGCAGCACCAGCGACGGCAGCAGCATGAGGAAGGCGACGAGGCGGTCGTTGGTACGCATGGGACCTCCGCGGGGGACGGGGCGTGGTGCCGGGCGGACGCGGGCCGGGGCGTCGTGGGGCGTGCGGTGGGCTCGTTCGGAATCGCGTCGTTCGATACGTGCGTTCGAGAGAACGCGGAATCAAGATACGGCGTGCGGTACGGCCGGGGTGGGGAGGTACGGGTGGGGAGGTGCGGGTGGGGAGGCCGCCGGGCGGCCTCCCCCCGTCGCGGACGGCTTACTCGCCCAAGCCGACCTGGGTGGCGACCGCCTGCGCGGCGTTCGCGGCGGCGTCCGCGGAGCCGGTGGAGAGGAAGATCTCCATCACGGTCGCGAACTCGCTCATGAACGCCTCCTTGGCGGCGGTGCCGTGCACCAGGCTCCCGACCTTCGCGTCGCTCGCGAAGTCTTCGGCGGCGGAACGCAGGTAGGCGTTGTACAGCGACAGGTCGCTGTCGACCCGCGGGCTGATCGAGCCCTTCAGCGGGTTGAAGGCGTCCTGCCCCTCCTTCGAGCCGACCAGCTCCAGCCACTGGATCGCTTCGGCGCGGTTCGGCGCGCCGACCGGCAGGCCGAACGAGTCGGACAGCAGCATGAAGGTCCCGTCGGTGCCGGGGCTGGCGGCCCACCCGAAGTCGGTGCCCGGTTCGAGCCCGAGGGTCGTGACCTTGTACCCGGCGGCCCAGTCGCCCATGACGTTGAACGCCGCGTCGCCCGCCACGATCCGGTCGGTCGCCTGCTGCCAGCTCAGGCCGGCCGCATCGTCGTTCGTGCACGCCATGACGTCCCCGAACGTCTCCCAGGCGGCGACGACGCGCAGGTCGGTCCAGGGCAGGTCACCCTCGAACAGGGCGCTGTAGTCGTCGTTGCCGAGTTCGGCGAGGGCGACGCTCTCCCACAGGTGCTGCACGGTCCAGTTCTCCCCCACGACGAGCGGCGTGACGCCCTGGTCCTGCAGCGCGGGGCAGGTCTCGTCGATGAACTCGCCCCAGCCGTTCGGCACCGAGACGCCCCACTCGTCGAGGCGGTCGGGATCGAACCAGAGGACGTTCGAGCGGTGGATGTTCACCGGCACGCTCCAGATGCCCTCGTCGGTCGAGATCAACTCGATCAGGTCGTCGGGGAACGCCTCCATGAAGCCCTCGCGCTCGAAGATCGGCGTGAGGTCCTCCATCCGGTCCGCCGCGACCCACGTGCCGATGAGCTCCTCGCCCGCGTGCACCTGGAAGCTGTCGGGCGGGTCGCCGCCCAGCATGCGGGTCTTCAGCACCGCGCGGGCGTTCACGCCGGAGCCGCCGGTCACCGTCGCGTTGATCACCTCGGTGTCGGGGTGGTCCGCCTCGTACAGCTCGATGAGGGCTTCGAGGGCCGGACCCTCGTCGCCCGCCCACCAGGAGAAGATCTCGAGTTCGCCCTGGGCGGCCCCCAGGCCGAACCCGAGCACCACCGACAGGGCCAGGATGTGTCGCAACATGCGTCTCCTTTCCCCGGGGCATTCCGCGCCCGGGACGCACCGGGTTCTCGTTCCCCCGACCGTCCCACGTCGGGCGACGGGGCCGGCCCGGCCCGGGCGCCCGCCCTCGGGGCGGTGCGGTTCGGCGAACCACGATCGCGTTGAGCCATATCCTACGCCCGACCGCCCCTGACGGGTGCGCAATGCGCACGCCGTCGGTGGCGGCCGCGTGAGGGCGGTATCGTGCCCCGTGCCCGACGTGCCCGACCTCCGCAGGCGCCTCCGCGGCCCGCTCGAGCGCGAGCGGCGCGGTGGCTGCCACGACGACGCCGTCGTCGGGGGGCTCGAGAACCTCCTCGCGACCGTCGGCGCGCCCTTCGCCGACGTCCGCGCCCTCCTCGCCGGCTACCGCGACCTCGCCCCGGACGCCCGCGCCGAACGCATCGACGAGGCCCTCGCCCTCCTCGACGCCGCCGACGCCGCGGACGACGCGCGCCGCGCCGCGCGCGACGCGGAGCGTGCGGCGCGCGACGCCGAACGGATGAAGCGCGAACGCGCCGAACGCCTCGCGGCGCTGCCGCCGGTCCGCGAGCTGCTCGACGCGCCGCTGGGGGAGGTCGACCTCGGGTTCGCCGCGCAGGCGCCCCGCCGCCTCGCGGAGATGGGCATCGAACGCCACCGCGACCTGCTGCAGACCTGGCCCGGACGCTACGAGGACCGCCGCGCCCTCCCGGACTTCGGTGCGCTCGAGGGGCGCGAGCAGGCCACCGTCCTCGGCACCCTCCTGGGCCGCAAAGGCACCCGCTCGCGCCGCGGCCTGCACGTCCTCCGCGGCTTCCTCGAGGACGACGCCGGCACGAAGCTGACGGTCGTGTGGTTCAACCAACCGTGGCTCGAGGGGCAGCTGTTCCCCGGCCGCCGCGTCATCGTCACCGGACGCCTCAAGGTGCGGGGCCGCACCCGCGAGCTGCACGCCGAACACCACGAGGTCCTCGAGGGTGAGGCGGGCCTCAGCAGCGGCCGCATCGTCGGGCTCTACCGCACCCCCCGCGGCGTCTCCCAGGACTACGTCCGCCGCGCGGTCCACACCCTCCTCGAGGCTCTCCCGACCGTCCCCGACCACCTGCCCCGGCGGATCCTCGAACGCGAGGACCTCGTGCCCCTCGACGCGGCGTTGCGGGCGGTGCACTTTCCCGCCGACGAGGCCGACCTCGCCGCCGCCCTGCGGCGGTTGCGCTTCGACGAGTTCCTGTTCCTCGAGCTGCGGGTGCTCCGTACCCGCCTCACGGCGGAGGACGGCCGGGCGACGGAGGTCGCCGCGAGCGACGTGCGGACGTTCGACGCCGCCCTGCCCTTCGCCCTCACCGCCGCGCAACGGCGGGTGCGCGAGGAGATCCTCGCCGACATGGCCCGCCCGCGGCAGATGGCGCGGCTGCTGCAGGGCGACGTCGGCAGCGGCAAGACCGCCGTCGCGGCCGCCGCCGCCTGGGCCGCGATCCGCGCCGGGCGGCAGGTGGCGGTCATGGCCCCCACCGAGATCCTCGCGCGGCAGCACTTCGACAACCTCCGCGGCTACCTGCAGCCGCTCGGCGTGACGTGCGACCTGCTGACCGGCGCGCACGGCGCGGCGGACCGCCGCGAGGTCCGCGCCCGCATCGCGTCGGGCCAGGTCGACCTCGCGGTCGGGACGCACGCCCTCATCCAGGAGGGCGTGACGTTCCGCGACCTGGGGCTGGCGGTGATCGACGAGGAGCACCGCTTCGGAGTGGAGCAGCGGCGCGCCCTGCTGCGCGACCTGCCCGACGTCCTGGTGATGTCCGCGACGCCGATCCCCCGCTCGCTGGCGTTGACGCTGTACGGCGACCTCGACCTCAGCGTCATCGACGAACTGCCGCCCGGCCGGACGCCGGTCCGCACCGACCTGGTGGGCGCGAAGAAACGGCGGGACGTCTACCGCCGCGTCGTCGAGCAGATCGACGCCGGCCGGCAGGCGTTCGTCGTCGCGCCCCTCATCGAACGCAGCGAAGCGGAAACGATGCAGGAGGTCGTCTCCGCCACGGAGATGGCGGACGACCTGCGGCAGATCCTGCCGGAACGGATCCGCATCGACCTGCTGCACGGCCGCATGAGCGGCCCGGAGAAGGACGCCGTCATGCACCGCTTCCGCGCGCACGAGGCGGACGTGCTCGTCGCGACGACCGTCGTGGAGGTCGGCGTCGACGTCCCCAACGCCAGCGTGATGGTGATCGAGAACGCCGAACGCTTCGGCCTCGCGCAACTCCACCAACTGCGCGGGCGGGTGGGGCGTGGGGCGGCGGAGAGCCACTGCATCCTCGTGGCGGGCGACGCGTCGCGCGCGACGCGCGAGCGCCTCGAGGTCGTCGCGAAGCACGCCGACGGCTTCGTGATCAGCGAGAAGGACCTGGCGTTGCGCGGGCCCGGCGAACTGCGGGGGACCCGCCAGTCGGGCCTACCCGACCTGGAGCTCGGCGACCTCGCGCGCGACGGCGACCTGATCGAGCGCGCCCGCGACCTGGCCCGCGCGATGCTGGAGGCCGACCCGGACCTGCGCGCCCCCTGGGCGGAACGCCTGCGCGAGGAGTTGGCGCGGCGCGTCGAGGCGGTCGGCTTGCGGCAGGTCATCTGACGCCGCGCCCGGCGGGCGGCGGCGGGGCGACCCTGCTATCCTCGCCCGCATGCCGAAGCTCCTGGTCACCGACGCCATCCAACTGGGCGACGCCACCTTCGACGACGTCGAGGTCGTGAATCGCGCGGGCATCGCCCGCGAGGACCTGCTGGAGGTGATCCAGGACTACGACGCGCTCGTGACGCGGTCGCGGACGCAGGTCGACGCGGCGCTCCTCGACGCCGCCCCCCGCCTGAAGGTCGTCGGGCGGGGCGGAGTGGGGGTCGACAACATCGACCTCGACGCCGCCAGCCGCCGCGGCGTCGTCGTCCTCAACGCCCCCGAGGCGAACAACGTCTCCGCCGCGGAGCTCGCCGTGGCGCTGTTGTTGGCCGCCGCGCGCGGCGTGGGGCGCAGCGACCGCGCCATCCGCGCGGGCACGTGGGACCGGGCGTTCCTCGGGCGCGAGATCAAGGGGGCGCGGCTGGGGATCGTCGGTCTCGGCCGCATCGGTTCGCTCGTCGCGACGCGCGCCGCCGCCCTCGGGATGGAGGTCGCGGCGTACGACCCGTACATCGCGCCGCAGCGCGCCGAACGCCTCGGGGTGGAGCTGATCGAGGCGCTGCCGGACCTGCTGGCGCGCAGCGACGCGCTGAGCGTCCACACCCCCCTCACCGACGAGACCGACGGCATGATCGGGCCCGACGAGCTCGCGACCCTCCCGTCCGGCGCGATCGTCGTCAACGCCGCGCGCGGCGGGATCGTGCAGGAGGCCGCCCTCGCCGACGCGCTCGAGGCGGGGCACCTGTTCGCCGCCGGCCTCGACGTCTTCCGCAGCGAACCGCCCCCCGCCGACCACCCGCTCGTGCAGCGCGACGACGTCGTGCACACCGCGCACCTCGGCGCGAACACCCGCGAGGCGCAGGCCCGCATCGGCGCGGAGATCGTCGAGCGCACCGTGCAGGCGCTCCGCGGCGAGTTCGGGCGCGGCGTCGTCAACGCGCCCGCCCTGGCGAGCGACGTGCTGCAGGAGTTGGGGCCGTACCTCGAGCTGGGGGAGGTGCTCGGCGCGACGGTCGGGCAGCTGCTGGCCGGCCGCGTGCACGAACTGACGATCGAGTTGGCCGGCGAGTTCCCGCGCGACCCCGCCCCCATCGGCACGGCGGTGACGAAGGGGTTCCTGGAGCCGTTCCTGAGCGACCCGCCGAACTACGTCAACGCCGGCGCCATCGCCCGCGACCGCGACGTCCGCGTCGCGACGACCATCGCGACGGGCGCGAACGGCTACACCCGCCTCGTCACCGTCGGCGCCCGCGGGCCGGAGGGGGAGGCGTCGGTCGCCGGCACGGTCCTCGGGGGGGTCCCGCGCATCACCCGCGTCGACGACTTCGCGATCGAGATCAAGCCGGCGCCGGCGATGCTGATCTGCACGAACGTCGACCGGCCCGGCGCGGTCGGGCGGGTCGGCACGCTCCTCGGGGACGCCGGCGTCAACATCGTCGGGATGCAACTCAGTCGGGTGGGCGAGGACGGCCTCGCGATGTTCGCCCTCACCCTCGACGACGCGCCGGAGGCCCCGACCCTCGACGCGCTCCGCGCCCAGACCGACGTCATCCGCAGCCTGCGGTTGGTGCGGCTGTGAAGCCGGTCAAGACCCGCCTCGCCGCGCCCGGGCCGGTCGAGGTGCCCCCCGCGGTCCTGCAGGCGATGGCGCGCCCGCCGCTCCACCATCGCAGCGACGCCTTCGCGACGCAACTGGTGGAGGCCCGCTCGGTGCTCGCCGACCTCGCCGCCGTCCCCGGCGGGGACGTCGCGATCCTGAGCGGGAACGGCACGACCGCCTTCGAGGCGGCGTTCCTCGCGACCGTCCCGCGCGGCGCGCGCGTCGTCGCGGCGCACGCCGGCAAGTTCGGGGCGCGCTGGGCGACGCTCGCGCGGACGCACGGCCATCCGGTCGTCGACGTCACCGCCCCCTGGGGGGCGGCGCTCGCGCCCGACGCGATCGCCGACGCCGTGGCGGAGGCGGGCGCGTCCGGCGAGCCGGTGGGGGCGGTGACGCTCGTGCACAGCGAGACCAGTACCGGGGTGCTGCACGACGTTGCGGCGCAGGCGGCCGCCGTCCGCGCCGTCGCGCCGCACGCCCGCATCGTCGTCGACGCCGTCACGAGCTTCGGCGTCAGCGAACTGCGGCCCGAAGCGTGGGGCCTCGACGCGGTCGTCGCCGGTTCGCAGAAGGGCGTCCTGCTGCCGCCCGGCCTGGGGTTCGTGTGGCTCTCCGACCGGGTGCGCGCCGCGCCGCCGGAGCCGGCGCGCAGCGTGGCGCTGGACGTGCACGGGGAGCTCGACGCGCAGAAGGCCGGGCGGACCCGCACGACGCCCGCCGTCGGCCTCGTCGCCGGCCTCGCGGCCGCCCGCCCCGCCCTCCTCGCCGAGGGCGTCGAGGCGCTCTGGGCGCGCCGCGCCCGCCTCGGTGCGGCGTTGCTCGCGGCCGGCGAGGCGGCCGGCCTGACGGCGTTCGCGGAGCGCCCCAGCCCCGCCGTCGCGGCGCTCCGGGTGCCGGAGGGGACGTCCGCACCGGACGTCGTGGCGGCCTTCGCGCGTCGCGGCGTGCGGATCGCCGGCGGGCAGGACGACGCGAAACCGTTCCTGATCCGCCCCTCCCTCCTCGGGTTCGCCGACGCGTACGACGCGCTCGGGCTCGCCGGCACCCTCGAGGCGGTCCTTCGCGAGGTCGGCCTCGACGTGCCGTACGGCGCGGCGAGCGCGGCGGCGGCGGAGGTCCTCGAGGGCGCCTGAGCGGCGCGCGCCGGGCGTCAGGGTCGGGCGAGCCCGACGAACCGCACGAGGTCGTCGCCGACCGGACGCCGGTCGAGGTCGCCGAACAGGCGGACGCGACCGAAGCCCGCCGCCCGCAACGCCCGCTCCAGTTCGAAGCGGTGCCAGGCCCACTGCACCAGCCGCGCGTGCCGCCGCACCACCGTCCCGTCCGCACCGGTGACGTCCACCACCCAGCGGCTGACGAGCGTCTGGCGGACCGGGTCGTAGCGCCGCACCCGCCAGGCGGTCACGTGGCGCCCCTCCGCGTCCGCGTGGTCGATCTCCAACGTCGGGACGTCGTTCGAGACGTCGTTCGGGGGCGCGAACGCATCGAAGGCGAACACCCCGTCGTCCGCCAACGCCGCGCGGGCCGCGCGCAGCAGGCGGTCCTGCCCCTCGAGGGGTGGGACTTCGTTCAGGACGTGGAAGGGGGCGACGACCCACGCGTACCCGCCCGGCTCGACGCTCGGGCCCTCCTCGAGGGGGGTCGGGCGCCACGTGACGGCGTCGTCCAGCCCGTGCGCCGCGAGGCGCGCGGCGCCCGCCGCCCGCATGGCGGCGGACGGCTCGACGGCGACGACGCGTTCGGCGAGGCGCGCCAGGTCGGGCGTGACGCGCGCGGCGCCCGCGCCGATCTCGACGCCGACGCCCGGGTGGTCGAGCGCGACGGTGCGGTAGAACGCCAGGTCGTCGCGGTAGCCGGCGTGCAGGAGGTCGTACAGCGCGACGTCGTCGTACAGGTCGGGCACCGCGCCGTGGGGTCCGCCCGCGCCCCCGCTCACGCGTCCCCCGGCACGTGGGCCGCCCGCACGCGCAGGTGGGCGTCCACCATTGCGAGGACGACGTCCGCGGCGGCGCGCACGGCGTCGCGGTGCGCGACGACGACCACCAGGCGGCGGTGCGCCTCGCGCCGCAGCGTCGCGACGAGCGCCGCCTCCGACGCCGTATCCAACGCCGCGCTGGGCTCGTCGAGCACCAGGACCGCCGGCTCGCGCAGCAGGGCGCGCGCCACCGCCAGGCGTTGGCGTTGCCCACCGGACAGCCCCGCGCCGTCCTCCGCGAGCTCCGCGTCGAGGCCGCCCGCCCGCGCCGCGACGACCGCCTCCAGCCCGACCGCGGCGAGGGCGGCGTGCAGCGCCGCGTCGTCGTACGCCGCCCCGAGCGTCAGGTTGTCGCGGAGGCTGCCGCGCAGCAGGTCCATCGATTGCGGCACCCACGCGACCGTCGTGCGTGGCTGCAGCGGCGCGCCCGCCCAGCGGATCGCGCCGCGTTCGGGGGGCAGGAACCCGAGCAGGGCGGCGACCAGGCTGGATTTCCCCGCGCCGCTCTCGCCGGTGAGCGCCACCAGTCCGGTCGGGGGCAGGCGCACCGTGGCGCCCCGTAGGAGCCACGGCCCGCCGGCGTGCCGCAACCAGACGTCGTCGAGCACGAGGCCGTCGCCGCCCCCCACCGACCCTGCCGCCGCATTCGGCGCGGCCTCCGCCGTCGCGTCGGTCGCCGCTTCGTCGGTCCTCGGTTCGTCGGTCCTCGGTACGTCGGTCCCCGGGCCGCCGGCGGCGGCGACCTGGGGACCTTCGTCCGCCTCGAGGTCCGCGAGGCGGGCGTCCGCGGCGCGGGCCTGCACCGCCAGCGCGTAACCGCGTGGCAGCAACTGCGCGGGGTTCGCGAGCAGCGCAACGAGGGTCAGGTACTCCGCGACCTCCCCGACGCTCAGGGCGCCCGCCGCCGCCCGGCCGGCGAGGAGCGACACGAGGACCGCCAACGCCAGGAACACCGCCACCTGGCTGGCGGGGACCTGCAGCGCCGCCCACGCCCCCCGCCGGGCGCCCGCCGCGCGGGTCGCGGCGTTGGCGCGCGCGAAGCGCCGCATCAGGAACGCCTCCGCACCGAACGCGCGAGCGACCGCGTGGTGGCGGAGGCCCTCCTGCACGTCCCCGGCGACCGCTTCGGTGCCGGCCTGCGCGCGGGTCGCTTGGCGCCGCAGGTGCCGCCCCAGCCGCTGCATCAGTAGGCCGATGGGGACGCCCAGCGCCACGAGGGCGAGGGTCGCGACCGGGTCGCGCCAGGCGAGCAGCCCGACGATGACGACGATGGCGGTGGACTCCGCCACCAGGGTGCCGAGGCCGCCCTGGTGGAAGAGCTCGATCTCGCGAAGGTCGGCGGGGAGGCGTCCGGCGAGCCCTCCCGACGTGCCGGGGAGCCGCCCCGGCGTGCGGGCGAGTAGGCGCCGGTAGACCGCCTCCCGCCGGTCGGCCGCCAGGCGCGCGCCGGCGCGCGCCAGCAGGGCGTCCTGCAGCGCCAGCGCCAGCGCGGCGGCGACCGCGACGAGGCCGGTGACCGCGAGGACGCGGGGGAGGGCGGCGAGGTCGCCGGCGACGATCACGCGGTCGAGGAGCGGCGGGACGAACGCCGGGACGACCGCGACGCGCAGGACGCCCGCGACCGCCGCCGCCGTCGCCCCCGCCCACCCCGCAGGCCCGTACGGGCGGAGCGTCCGTGCGGCGTTCACGGCGCGCCCCCCAACGCCGCGAGGACGCCCTGCACGACGGTCGCGGCGGCGCCGGGCCGCGGCATGCTCGCCGCCAACCGCGCGCGGCGGTCGGCGAGGTCGGCGGGGTCGGCCAGCATCGCGTCGAGGCGGCGCGCGAGGTCGGTGGGCTCGACGACGCCCTTGACCTCCTCGAACGGCGCGTCGTCCGCGATGCGGTTGGGGAGCGACACCGGCTGGTCGAGGCGCTCGACGAACGTCCGGACCGCCGCCCGCTTGAGCGGCGGTCCGACCCACGGCAGCAGCCCCAACCAGTGTCCCGCCCCCTCGAGCGGAATGCGTTCGGGGGCGTTCATCGGCAGCACCACCAACGCCGGGATGCCCGCCACCCCCAACTCCAGGGTGTTCGTGCCGGGGATCGTGAGCGCCAGGTCGGCCGCCCGCAGGTGCGGGTGGCGGCCCGTGTCGGGCACCATCTCCACCCGCCCCCCCGACGGGGTGACGACGACGTCGCCGTCGCGGCGTCCGCCGACGCCGCCCAACACCGCGGCGTCGGTGCCGGCGATCCCGTCGCGGATCGCGGCGTCGGACAGCATGCGGCTGACCGGCCACACGAAGCGCGCGTCCGGATGGTGCGGCGCGAGCGCGTCGACGACCGCGAGGAACGCCGGGATCAACACCCGCGCGAACGCGTCGCGGCTGCCCGGCATCACCAGCAGGTGCGGGGTGCCGGCGTCCGGCGTGGGCGGGGTGTCCTGCAGGACGTCGGCGACCAGGTTGCCGGCGACCTCGACGCGCGCGCTCGGGGTGCCGCGCCGGACCGCCCGGCGGGCGGTGCGGGCGTCGGGGACGTACAGGCGCGCGACGCGGCGGTGCCGGTGGGCGGTGAAGGCGTAGCGGTGCAGCGGGTGCCCGAGGCGGGCGGCGAGCGCCGCGGCGTGCTGCACGCCGCCCCCCACCTGCAGCACCACGCCGCGCGCCGCACCGAGCCCCGCGGGCGCGCGGCCCGCCGGGACGGTGCGGAGGAACTGCGCGGGGGTCGTGACGGCGTCCGCCCCGAACGTCCCCGCGATCTCCGCCTCCCGGCCCGACGCGAACTGGCAGGGGATCAACGCGATGCGGACCGGCAGGTCGGGGTCGTGCGTCCGGAGGGCGTCGAACACCGGTTTCGCCCACGTGAGCAGTTCGCCGGGGCCGTTGCTGACGAGCACGACCTCCCGGTCGGTCCCCGGAGCGGGGTCGCTCACCGGCGGCCCCGGAAGCGCGCGAGGCCGCGCCGGCTGGCGGCGCGGAACACCCGCATCGCCGCGACGTCCGCATGCGCGTCGGCGAGCGCGTCGAACGCCGCCTCGTCGCCCCGCCGGATCGCTCGGACCGCCTGCTCCAGCGTCCGGTAGCGGTCGCCGTCGATCCCGTGCCGGTGGAGCCCCACGCCGTTCAGGCGGAAGTGTTCCGCCATGCTGCCGCGCGCCAACGTGTACGGCAGGACGTCGCGGTTGACGGCGCTGTCCGCGCCGACCATCGCGTACGCCCCGACGCGGGTGAACTGGTGCACCATCGCGCCCGCGCCGAGCACCGCGTGGTCGTGGATTTCGGCGTACCCGCCGAGCTGGACGGTGGTGGTCAGGGTCACGCCGCGCCCGACCTGCACGTCGTGCGAGACGTGCGCGTAACTCATGACGAGGCTGCCGTCGCCGATCCGCGTCGCCCCACCGGGCGTGCTGGCGCGGTGGACGCTGACGAAGTCCCGCAGCTGCGCGTCGGCACCGACGTGCACCTCGCTCGCGCCGCCCTCCCAGCCGTCGTCCATCGGGGCGCCGCCGAGCGTCGCGTACGGGCCGAGCACGGCGCGCGGCCCGACGCGCGTGCCGCCGAACAGCACGGTGCCGGGCAGCAGGCGCGCGTCGGCGTCGACCTCGACGTCCCCCTCGACGACGCAGAACGGGCCGACCGTGACGCCCGCCGCGAGGCGGGCGGCGGGGTCCACCACGGCGCTCGGGTGGACGTCCGCCACGGCGTCAGGGGCGGTAGACGAAGGAGAGCTTGGCGTCCGCGGCGGTCTCGCCGTCGACGAGCGCGCGCGCGTCGACGCGGGCGACGCCCCGCCGGAAGGCGGTGATGGTGCCGGTCAACTCCAGCACGTCGCCGGGCACGACCTTGCGGCGGAAGCGGGCCTCGTCGATGCCGGCGAAGTAGCCGACCTCGCCGCCCTCGAACCCCTCGCGGGCGGCGAGCCCGAGGGCGGCCGCCTGCGCGAGCGCCTCGAGGATCAGCACGCCGGGCATGACCGGTTCGGTGGGGAAGTGCCCGACGAAGAACGGTTCGTTGATCGTCACGTTCTTCCTCGCGACGAAGGCGTCGCCCTCCTGGGAGACCAGGCGGTCGACGAGCAGGAACGGGTAGCGGTGCGGCAGCACCGCGCGCGGGTCGTCGTTCACGCGCTCAGCGTACCCCAGGGTCCGCGACGGCCGCCGCGGACGCCGTCGGTGCCGCGTCGCGCGCGTCGAGGCGACGCACCAGGTCCGTCGCGACCCGCAGGCTGCGGAGGTCGTCCTCCAGCGTCCCGATGGGGGCGACGTCGCCGCCGAGGCGGGCGAGGAAGTGCGCGAGCTCCTCGCGCAGGGGGTTGTCCTCCGCGACGACCTGCAGGTCGCTGCGGACGTGCGTGTCGCCGGTCGCGTCGGGACGCGAACGGTAGACGGCGATCTCGGTGTGGGGCTCGCGCAGGAAGTCGACGCGGAACGTCCGGTCGCGCTCCGCGACGACGAGGGTGCGTTCCGCGTCGGGGGCGACGCGCGAGGCGAGGAGGCGCGCGACGGCGCCGTTCGCGAACGTCAGTTGCGCCGCCGCGACGTCCTCGCCGACCTGGTCGTCGTTCAGCGTGAAGCCCGAGACCGTCACGTCGCGCAGGTCCGCTCCGACCAGCCCGAGGACGATGTCGATGTCGTGGATCATCAGGTCCAGGACCACCCCGACGTCGGTGATGCGGGCCTGCTGCGCGAGGCGGCGCGCCTCGACGAGGTACGGCGCCTCGACGCGTTCCTGCAGCAGCTGCACCGCCCGGAAGAAGCGGGTGATGTGCCCGACCTGGAGGACCACCCCGAGTTCGCGGGAGCGGCGCACGAGCGCTTCGGCCTCCTCGACGGTGGCGGTGACCGGCTTCTCGACGAGGACGTGCACGCCGGCCGCCATCAACGCGTCGGTGAGGGCGTAGTGGTGGCGGGTGGGCGCGACGACGCTGGCGGCGTCGACGGCGGTCGTTGCGAGCAGCGTGCGCACGTCGGGGTGGGTGGGCACCCCGAACTCCCGTTCGGCGCGCGCCCGCGCGTCGGGGTCGGGATCGACGACCGCGACCAGGTCGGCGCCGGGCAGCGCCAGGTAGTTGCGGGCGTGGTGGCGCCCCATCACCCCGACGCCGATCACTGCGACGCGGACCGGCGCGTCGGGGGGCGTCACGCCGGCGCCTCGGTGGTGGCGCGCGCGAGGGCGCGCGCCAGGGCGTGGTGGAGGGCGTGCCCGCCGCGCGTCACGCGAAGGCGGCCGGCGAACGGCCGGCCGAGCAGGTACAGGTCCCCGAGCGCGTCCAGCGCCTTGTGGCGGACGGGTTCGTCGGGACGGCGGAGGACCGGCGGGGCATCGTCGCCGAAGACGATAGCATTCGCCGGCGACGCGCCCGCGGCCAGGCCGGCGGCGCGGAGCGCGTCGGCGTCGGCGGCGAACCCGAACGTGCGGGCGTCGAGCAGCGCCCCCCACGCGTCCACGCCCCCCGCCCACGCCTGCGTCCCGACGGCGGGGTGGTCGTAGTGGATGGTGACGTCCAGCGACGTCGGGCCGGGCGTGAGGCGTGCGTGCGCGTCGCCGGTGGCGACCGCGACGCCCTCCGCCGGGGGCGCGAGGGGGGCGGGGGGCTTCGGGAACGGCGCGGGGGCCGCCAGGTCCGCGAGCGCGTCCCGCCAGGGGCCGGCGGACCCGTCGAGGATGGGGAGTTCGTCGCCGTCCACCTCGACGAGCAGGTCCGACCAGATGCCCGCGACGTGCAGGGCGGCGAGCAGGTGCTCGACGGTCGCGACGTGGACGCCGTCGGCCGCGAGGACCGTCCGCCCGCGGGCGTCCGCGACCGCGTCGAGGGTGGCGGGGACCGCGGTGCCCGTCACGAGGAACGCGACGGGGCCCGGCCGCCGGTGGAGGTGGACGGTGGCGGGGCGGCCGCCGTGCACCCCGACGCCGGACAGCGTCGCGGCGTCGCTCACGCGTCGCCGTCCGCGCGGCGGGCGGCCCGCACGAACGCCCAGATCGCTTCGAGGCGCCCGACGAGGTAGCGCTCCCGCGCCCACGCCCGCATCGGCACGGCCGGCGTGCCGCCCCACGCCTCGCCCGCCGGGACGTCCTTCGAGACGCCGGCGCGGGCGGCGACCTGCGCGCCGTCGCCGACCCGCACGTGATCGCGGAGTGCCGCACCGCCGCCGAGCACGACGCCGTCCCCGAGTTCGCTGCTGCCGCCGATCGCGCAGGTGCCGGCGATCAGGCAGACCCGCCCGATCCGGACGTTGTGCCCGATCTGGCAGAGGTTGTCGATCTTCGTTCCGTCCCCGATGCGGGTCGCCTCCAGCGTCCCGCGGTCGATGCAGGTGCCCGCCCCGATCTCGACGTCGTCGCCGACCTCCACGCCGCCCAGGTGGTGGATCTTCTCCGGTCCGCCGGGGCCGGCGGCGTACCCGAAGCCGTCGGCGCCCAGCACCGCGCCGGCGTGCACGGTGGTGCGCGCCCCCACGTGCGTGCCGGGGTAGAGCACCGCGTGGGGGTGCAGCACCGACGCGGGACCGACGGTGCAGCCGTCGGCCACGACGGCGTGCGCCCCGATCCGCGCGCCGGCGCCCACCCGGGCGCCCGCCCCGAGGATCGCGCCGGGACCGACCGTCGCGTCGGCGGCGACGTCCGCGTCGGGCGCGACCCGGGCGGTCGGATCGATGCCGGGCGCGGGGACCGGCGTCGGGTCGAAGCGGCGGGTGAGGCGCGCGAGGGCGAGGCGGGGTGCGGGGTGGCGGAGGACCGGCGGCGCCCCGGGGGGGACGTCGGCGGAGGCGTCGACGACGACGGCGGCGAGCGCCTCCGCCCCGTCCGCCGCGAGGGTGGTGGCGAGGGCGTCGTCGTCGGGGCAGACGACGATGCGGTCGGCGCGCGGCGCCGGGATCGGGGCGAGGCCGGTGGCGGTCCGGACCTCCCCCTCGAGGGTCGCGCCGATCGCGTCCGCGAGGACGTCGGTGGGGACGGGGTCGCTCACGGGGCGTCTCCTTCGTTCGACGGGGCGTCGTCGGGGGCGGGGGCGTCGCTCGGGGAGGTCACCTGGACGGTGACGTGCCGGACGCCGGTCGCGACGCCGTCGGTCGCGAAGCGGGCGAGCCGGCGGGGCCGGTCGGTACCGGGGATCTCCACGACCACCTCCCGCGCCTGCGGGCGGTTCTCGAGGGCGGTGAGGAGCTCCCCCCACGAGAGGATCGGGGGGAGGTCGCTGATCGCTTGCCGGAGCGGGTCGCGGGGGGCGTCGGGCCGGTCGTCGCGGCGGGGGTCGGGCACCGACGCCCCGCGGACCGTCAGCTCGAGCGGGCCCGGCTCGACGTCGTCGGGGAGCGGCACGGAGATCGTGCGGACGTCCGCGTCGGCGCGCCACGGTTGCAGCCGCACGAACGCCGGGACGCTCCCGCCGGGCGGGGCGGTGGGGCGCTCGAGCGCCACCTCGACGACCTCGACGTCGCGTGGTTCCGGGTGGGTGGTGACGACCAGCGAGAGGCGCGCGAGGTTCGCCTCGCGGAACGGGTTGTCGGCGAGCAGGTCGACCGGGGCGGCGGCGAGGCGCGCGACGGCGGTCGCGAGGTCGTCGTCGTCGCGGCGCTGCTCGACGAAGCGGATCGACGGGTCGTCCGCGAAGGCGATCTCCCAGGCGAGGTCGGCGCTGCCGCCCGCGACGCGGTCGCGGACGCCGTCGACCGCCATCTGCACGACCGACGCCACGACGCTCGGGGCGAGGTCGGGGTGGGCGGGGACGTGCGTGCGGAGGGTCGTCGCGCCGGAGGGGGCGTCGACCCGGACCGATACGGGGATACCGGTGGGCTCGCCCGCGCGGCGCGCGAGGACGCCGGCCGCTCCGTCGCGCACGGCGCGGGCGGCGGGCCGGTCGTGGAGGTTCGCGAGCTTGTACGGCAGCGTCCGGCTGGGCACGATCGCGGTGACGTCGGCGGGGACGACCGTCAGGTCGGTCGGGCCGCTGCGCAGCAGCGGGTGCCCGAGCAGCCACACGTCGTCGCCGCGCACGTCGGTGACGGTCCCGAGGGCGGCGATCGTCACGTCGCCGTAGGCGAGGGCGATGCCGGCCGCGTCGCCCGGCGCGAGCGGCGCGGGCGCCGCGTCGCTGGGGGACGCGCCGGCGCCGTCGCCCTGCAGGCGCGCGGGCGCGCCGCCCGGGACGGGGTCGGGTGCGAGGTCGGGTGCGAGGTCGGAGGCGAGGCCGGGCGCGCCGGCGGGCGTACCGGCGACGACGTCCAGGCCGGCGCGCGCGAACGCGGGGCGGAGGTGCAGGACGGCGCGGGGGGAGGCGCCGTGCACGAGGACGGGCGTCGCGAGCGGGTCGGCGCCGGGGGGGCGCGCCGGCGGTGCGCCGTCGCCGTCCTCGAGGGCCCGCATCGTGCCGATGGGGGTCACGAGGGCGAGGCGGTGGTCGGTGTCGGGGAAGGCGTACCCGATCGCGCCGGCGAGGCGGGCGTCGCCGTCCACGTTCAGGTACACGGGGCTGCCGCTCATACCGGCCGCGACCCCGCCGACGGCGTCGACGAACGCGCCGCCGACCCGCACGAGGATCAGGGGGAAGCCGGGCCCGTCGGGCGCCTGGACGGCGACGACGCGGACGTCCATGCGGCGCACGCCGCCGGGCCCTTCGGTGAGGGCGTACCCCTCGAGGCCGGGCGTGACGTCGGCCAGCGGCAGGTCGTCCGCCGCCCGCGCGGGGGTGGGGGCGAGGCCGGCGACGGCGACGACGACCGCGACGGCGAGCGCCGCCCGCCACGCGGCGGTGCGGGGACGCCGAACCGGACGGGGGCGGGGCGGCCGCACGGCGCCCTCAGCGCCGGAGGAAGTTGTCGGAGATCAGCGCGTCCTCGAGGACGTGCGTCATGTCGAGCGCCCGGCCGGTCCCGAGCGCCACGGCGTCGGTCGCGTTCTCCGCGACGACGACGGGGATGCCGGTCGTGCGGCGCAGCAGCTCGTCGAAGTTGCGCAACAGCGCGCCGCCGCCCGTCATGATGATGCCGCGATCGATGACGTCGCTCACGAGTTCGGGCGGGGCGGCCTCGAGCACCTGGCGGACGCCGTCGGCGATCTTCTGGATCGGTTCCTCGAGCGCCGCGACGGTGTCGCTCGAGCGCACCGTGACGGTCTTCGGGAGGCCGTTCACCAGGTCGCGACCGCGGACCTCGAGGGTCTCGTCCGGTTCGCCCTCCACCAGCATGGCGGAGCCGAGCTTCGTCTTGATCTCCTCCGCCGTCCGGTCGCCGATCAGCAGGTTCTCGTTGTGCCGCACGTACTTCGTGATCGCCTCGTCGAACTCGTTGCCCGCGACGCGCAGCGATTCGCTGACGACGATCCCGCCGAGGCTGATGATGGCGACGTCGGTCGTGCCCCCGCCGATGTCGACGATCATCGAGCCGCTCGGTTCCGCGATCTCGACGCCCGCCCCGATCGCTGCGGCGAGCGGCTCCTCGATCAGGAACGCCTTGCGGGCGCCCACCTCGCGGGTGGCTTGCAGCACCGCGCGCCGTTCGACCTCGGTGACGCCGGAGGGGACGCACACCATGACGTGCGGCCGGAAGAACCGCCCGGGGCCGGTGACGACCTTGCGGACGAACGCCTGCAGCATCTTCTCGGTGAGGTCGTAGTCGGCGATGACGCCGTCGCGCATGGGGCGTTCCGCGGTGATGTTGCCGGGGGTGCGGCCCAGCATCGCGTACGCGTCGTCGCCGACCGCCTTCACCTCGCCCGTGTCGCGCACCATGGCGATCACCGACGGTTCGCGCAGCAGGATGCCCTGCCCCTTGACGTAGATCAGGACGGTCGCGGTCCCGAGGTCGACGCCGATCTCTTGCCACGGTCTGAACATCTGCGCTCCAAACCTGCCGCACGGTCGCGCGGCGCGGGGGGTGAGGGGCTCGGCGCGGGCGCCGCTGCGCACGCGACCGAGAGTCCCGGGAGTCTACCGCACGCGGGCGCGGCCCGCCCGCGCGTCCGCTAGAGGTAGATCGGTTCCGGCGGGGCGCCGCCCGGCGGGCGGGTCGCGAGCCAGGTCGCGTCGGGGGGGACGTCCTCCACCCAGCGCGCGTCGCCGTGCTCCGCGGCGACGGCGTCGCGCGGTCGTTTCCGGGCCGGGAGGTGCTCGATCAGGCCGTCCGGCGTGCGCTCGAACAGCGCGGCGTAGACGTTGCCGCGGCGCGCGTCGCGCACCACGACGCCGGTCTCGCCCGGCGCGAGCGCCGCCCACGCGACCGGCGCGAGGGAGCTGGCGCCGCCGAGCGGGACGCCGAGCCCGAGCGCCAGCCCGCGGGCGGTGGCGACCCCGACCCGCAGGCCGGTGTACGACCCGGGGCCGACCCCGACGGTGACGGCGGCCAGGTCGCGGCGTTCCGCGCCGGCGTCGGCGAGGAGCGCCTCGAGGGTCGGCACGATCCGTTCGGCGTGGCCGCGCCCGACGTCGTCGGTGCGGCGGGCGATGGGGTGGCCGGCGTCGTCGGCGACGGCGAGGGCGAGGTGCGGCCCCGACGTGTCGAGGCCCAACTGCAGCGGCACGCCGCGATGCTACCCGCTGGCGCTCGGGGGCGCGACCAACGTCGCGTGGCGCGCGCCGTCGACGCCGTCGGGGCGGGCCAGGGTGAGGCGCCAGGCGTCGGGGTGGGCGTCGGCGAGGGCGGCGCCCCACTCGACCGCGACGAGGCGGGCGCGGTCGAGGTACGCGTCGAGCCCGAGCTCGTCCCACGCGGCGGCGTCCGCGAGGCGGTAGGCGTCGACGTGCACGACGTCGCCGTCCGGCGTCGGGTACTCGTGCACCAGCGTGTAGGTGGGGCTGGCGGCGCGGTCGGGCCCCCCGAGCGCCTCGACGAGGGCGGCGACGAGCGTCGTCTTGCCCGCCCCGAGGGGCCCGTCGAGCAGCAGAAGCGCGCCGCTCGGGAGGCGGCCCGCGAGTTCCCCGGCGTACGCGCGGGTAGCGGCCACGTCGGTCAGGACCCGCGTTTCGCTCACGCGCCCCGGCCCTCCCGCACGAGGGTCCCCCCGCGGCGGCCGTTCGCCGCGATCCCGCGCGCCAGCAGGAGGGTCCCGAGGAGCGCCAGGACGGCGTACGCCACCAGCCCGGCGTCGGTGCGGTGCGGCTGGAGCGCCGCGAGCCACGGTCCGGCGTCGCGCGCGAGGGTCGGCGCCCACGCCGCCAGGCCGGCCTCGACGCCGCGCAGCACGACCGGCGCCAACCAGAGCGCGAGGCCCAGCGTCGTCGCCGCCCGCCCGCGCGCCCCGCGCGCGGCGAGGGGCGCGAGGAGCGCGAGGACGGCGAGCGCCCCGAGGCCGACCTCGACGGCGGGGCGGGCACTGCCGGCCAGGGCGACCTGGGCGGTGCGGCGGACGTCGGCGAGCGGTCCGGTGGGCGCGCCGGCGAGGCGGCCGGGGAGGGTCGCGACGGCGTGCGCGAGGGCGGCGGCGTCGGCGGGGCGGGGGGCGGCGGCGGTCGCGGCGCGGTCGAAGGCGGCGGCGAGGTCGTCGTCCAGCCGTGGGCGGGCCGCCGCGACGACCGGGGCGAGGTCGCGGGCGTAGCGCGCCGACGCGGTCCGTAGGGCGGTCCGGCCGCCCTCCAGGTCGCCCGCCAGCCACGCGCCGTGGGCGCGGGCGAGGGCGGCGCCCACGCCGTCGGTGAGGGCCTCGACCGACGTCGCGCCGCGCGCGCGGAGGTGCTCGGCGAGGCGGGCGCGCGCGTCGGCGGGCAGGCCGTAGCGCGCGAGGGTCGCGGCGAGAGCGTCGTTCGCCGGGGTCGCCGCGGTGGTGTCGGGGGGCGCGCCGGCGTCCGCGCCGGTCGCGGGGGCGGCCTCCGCGAGGGCGGCGAACGCCCGCGCCAGGTCGCCCGTGCGGGCCCGCGCGCGGGCGGCGTCGCCGCCGACCCACGCTTCGGCGGCCTCGAGGAACGCCGCGGTGGCGTCGATCTGCAGGTCGGGGGCGTCGTGCAGCAGGAGCGACGCGCCGTACGTTTCCGCCAGGACGCGGTAGGCGTCGCCCGCGTCGCCGGCGGGGGGCCACGCCGTCAGGCGGGCGGCGAGGTCCTCGGCGAGGGCGGCCTCCACCGCGCGCCGCACCGTCCGCACCGACGCGTCCCCGTCGCCGGGGAGGACGGCGTCGGCGTCGAGACCGACGTCGCGGAGGACCGCCCGGAGGCGGGCGTCGGCGGCGGCGTCGTCGCCGCGGACGCGGGCGGCGAGCGCGGATTCGTACAGCAGCCGGCCGGCGGCGCCGCGCAGGGCGGCGACGTGCACCGCGAGGTCGTTCGCGTCGCCCGCCTCCGCGGCGGAGATGGCGGCGTCGGTGACGGTGTCGGCGGAGGGGAGGAGGGGGGCGGTCGGGTCGAGCGCGAGGGTGCCGAGCGCCGTCCGGGCCCGCTCGAGGGCGGCGGTGGCGCCGTCCGGGTCGCCGGGCACCGCGGCGAGGGCGTCCTGCAGCGCTTCGCCGGTGCGGTCGTAGCGCAGGACCGCCGGGTCGGGCGCGTCGGGCGTCCCCTGCGCGAGGGCGAGCGGGGCGAAGGCGACCGCGAGCAGCGCGAGGGCGAGCACGGGGGACGTGAGGACGGCGGGGCGGGCGGCCGCAGCGCGGCGGGACGGGCGGTGGGGTGTCGGCATCGTTCCTCCTCGCGCCGCGGGCGCGGCGGGTCCGCCGTTCACCGTGTCACGCGGGGCCGACCGCCGCCGTGACGGACGCGCCTCCCGGCGGCGCGGTCCGGCGGTGCGGGGGTCAGCCGCCGGAGACGGGCGGGAGGAAGGCGACGGTCTCGCCCCCCTGGAGCGGCGTGTCGGGGGCGGCGTACGCCTCGTCCACGGCGCACATGCTGCCGGTGAGGCGGAGGGCGTCGTACGTCGCTTCGAGGCGGTCGGCGAGGTCGCGGACGGTCGCGCCGGCCGGGAGGGTGACCTGCGTCGCGTCGACGCCGGTCGCCGCCTTGAGTTGCGCGAAGAAGCGCACCTCGACCGCGACGTCGGTCGCCGCGGCGCTCACGCCGCCTCCCCGGCGGCGTGCAGGGCGCGCCGGACGCCCTGCGCCGCGCTGAACGCTTCGGCGTAGCGCATGCGCGCCGGCCCGACGAGGGTGAGGCGTCCGGGCCCGTGGTGCAGCGGCACGTCGGCCTGCACGAGCGCGACGTCCTCGTCGTACCCGAGCGCGAGGGGGCCGGTCGCCTCGACGTCGGCCGGGTCGCGCCCGCCGCCCTCGAGCCGGCGGGTGGCGCGCCGCAGGAAGTCGGGGTCGGCGGACTCCGGTTCGTCGAACAGGCGCGAGAGGCCGGTCGAGACGATCTCGGTTTCGTGCAGGGTCGGCCAGGCGTCCGCCAACGCGTCCAGGGTCCGGCGGATGCCGTCCCCGACGCTCCGCGCGCGGGCGCGCAGGGCGTCGGGCATGGCGGGGAGCGGCAGCGCCAGGTCGCGCACCAGGCGTTCGGTTTCGTCGAGCACGTCGGGGGTCGGCGCGGGATCGATCGGTACGAGCGCGTCGCGCGTCAGGCCGTTCTCGAGGACGGCGACCGCCAGCAGGCGGCAGCTGGAGAGCGGGCTCAGGTGCACCTCGAGGGCGCGGACGTCCGCGTCGGCGGGGAGCTCCAGGACGACGGCGTACCCCGCGAGGTCGGAGGCGGTCGATGCGACCCCCTGCAGCAGCGCGCGGCCGTGCAGCGCCGCGAGGTGGGCGGCGAGGCGCTCGCGGAGGCGTGGCGCCAGCGGGCGTGGGGGCAGGAGCGCACCGGCGTAGCGACGGAAGCCTTCGGCGGTGGGGAGGCGCCCGGCGGACGTGTGCGGTTGCGCCAGCAGGCCGGCCTCCTCGAGGGCGGCGAACTCGCTGCGGACGGTCGCGCCGGAGACGCCGAGCCGGTCGGCGATCCAGGAGGAGGGGACCGGCGTGGCGCGCTCGATGTACGCCTCGGCGACCAACGCCAGGATCCGCGTGCGACGGTCGTTCATACGCGCGAACCTACCAGATGGGGGGCCGGTTCGGCCGCACGGTGCGTCACGGACGGCTGAGCAGTCGAACGGGCGGGCGGGCGGACGGGCGGGCCGCTGCCCGGTGGGGTCAGTCGCCGTCGGGGGCGGGGCGCTCCGCCATCGCCAGGATGACGTCGACCTCCGCTTCGGCGACCGGCATGATGCTCAGGCGGTTGCCGCGCCGCACGAGCGGCAGGTCGGCGAGCTTCGGTTCCTCGCGGATCTCCGCGAGCGTCACGAGGCGCGGCAGTTTGCGGACCGGCACGACGTCCACCAGCATCCAGCGGGGGGCCTCGCGGGTGCTCTTGGGGTCGTAGTAGGGGCTGGTCTCGTCGAACTGCGTCGGGTCGGGGTACGGCTCGCTGGCGACCTCGGCGAGGCCGGCGACGCCGGGCGGTTGGACGTTCGAGTGGTAGTACAGGACGCGGTCGCCGACGCGCATCTCGTCGCGCATGAAGTTCCGCGCCTGGTAGTTGCGGATGCCGTCCCAGAGGGTGCGGCCCTCCGCCTCGAGGTCGTCGTAGCTGTAGACGTACGGTTCGCTCTTCATCAACCAACTGCGGGCCATGCCGCGATGCTACCGCGCGGCCGGGCCGCGTCGCGCCCCACTGCGTGCCGCGGAGGGCGGGGTGCCGCCCCTACGCGGGGGCGTTCCGCCCCCTCGCAGGGGGGTCACTCCCACTCGATCGTGCCCGGCGGTTTGCTGGTGACGTCGTACACGACCCGGTTCACCTCGGGCACCTGCCCGACGATGCGGCTGGAGATCTCCGCGAGGACCTCGTGGGGGATGCGCGCCCAGTCGGCGGTCATGCCGTCGACGCTGGTGACGGCGCGCAGCGCGACGGTGTGCAGGTAGGTGCGGTCGTCCCCCATCACCCCGACCGATTGCAGGGGCGTGAGGACCGCCAGCGCCTGCCAGATCTCGTCGTACTGCCCGGTCTCGCGGAGCGTGCGGACGAAGACGTCGTCGACGCGTCGGAGCACGTCGAGGCGGGCGTCGGTGACCTCCCCCAGGATGCGGATCGCGAGGCCGGGCCCGGGGAAGGGGTGGCGGTCGCGGATCGCCTTCGGGAGGCCGAGGGTGGTGGCGACCTCCCGCACTTCGTCCTTGAACAACGTGCGGAACGGCTCGATCAGGCGGAAGTGGAGGCGTTCGGGGAGCCCCCCGACGTTGTGGTGCGACTTGATGGTGGCCGCCCCCTCGCCGCCGGCGGACTCGATGACGTCGGGGTAGAGCGTGCCCTGTGCGAGGAAGTCGATGGGGCCGCGCTCCGCCTCGAGGCGGTTCGCCTCCGCCTCGAAGACGTCGATGAACGTCGCGCCGATCGCCTTGCGTTTCGCTTCGGGGTCGGTGACGCCCGCCAGCGCCTCCAGGAAGCGTGCGCGGGCGTCGACGACCGTGAGCGGCACCCCGAGCCCGCGCAGGGCGTGGGCGACCTCGTCGACCTCCCCCAGGCGCAGCAGGCCGGTATCGACGAACACCGCCTCGAGTCGGTCGCCGAGCGCCTCGTGCAGCAGCACGCCGAGCGTGCTGCTGTCGACGCCGCCGGAGATCCCGAGCAGGACGCGGCCGTCCCCCACCTGGCGGCGGACGTCGTCGACGGCGCCGTCGACGATCGCGCGCGGCGTCCAGTCGCGCGCGACGCCGGTCCGCTCCACGAACCGCTCGAGGAGCGCCAGGCCCTTGGGGGTGTGGCGCACCTCGGGGTGGAACTGCAGGGCGTACAGGCCGCGCTCGGGGTCCTCCATCGCCGCGACCTCGGTGTCCTGCGTCGCGGCGGTGACGGTGAAGCCGTCGGGCGGCCGGACGACGCTGTCGCCGTGACTCATCCAGGCGGTGAACGGCCCCTGGACGCCCTCGAACAGCGCGCCGTCGTAGCGGGTCAGGTCGGCCTTGCCGTACTCGCGGACCGAGCTCGGGCGCACCTCCCCGCCGAGGTCGCGGGCGACGAGCTGCATGCCGTAGCAGATCGCGAGGGTCGGTAGCCCCAGGTCGAGCAGGCCGTCGGGAAGGCCCGGCGCGTGCGCGTCGGTGACGCTCTGGGGGCCGCCCGACAGGACGAGGCCGGCGGGGTCGTGCGCGCGGACGTCCGCCACCGTGACGGTGGGCGGCACGATGACGCTGAACACGTCCAGCTCGCGGAGGCGGCGGGCGATGAGGCGGGTGTACTGCGATCCGTAATCGACGACGACCAGGGTGCGTCCCACGGCGGGGAGGATACCCCTCCCGCCGGCCTCCGGGCCGCAGGCCGGGCGGGCGTGTCGGCCGGGGTCGCCCCGCGAACCGTGAGGCTTGCTACGTTGCGCCGCATGAGCCTCAACGAAGACGCCGTGCTGCGCGCGCTCGGTACGGTCCAGGATCCGGAACTGCATCAAGACCTCGTCTCCCTCGGGATGGTCGGGAGCGTCGCGCTGGAGGGCGGCGACGTGCACGTCAAGGTCGACCTCACGACGCCCGCCTGCCCGATGAAGGCGCAGATCGAGAACGACGTCAAGGAGGCGGTCGGCGCGATCCCCGGCGTCGAACGCATCCACCTCGAGTTCGGCTCGCAGGTGCGCGACGGCGGGACGCCGGCCATGCCCGGCGTCAAGCACGTCATCGCCGTCGGTTCCGGCAAGGGCGGGGTCGGCAAATCCACGGTCGCCGCGAACCTCGCGGCGAGCCTGGCGCTGGAGGGGGCGTCGGTCGGGCTGCTGGACGCCGACATCTACGGCCCGTCGCAGGCGAAGATGTTCCACGTCGAAGGCAAACGCCTGATGGCGGACGACGAGAAGAACATCCTGCCGCTCCGCGCGCACGGCATCAAGATCATCAGCGTCGCGAACCTCGTCGAGGACGGGCAGGCGCTCACGTGGCGCGGCCCGATCCTGCACGGCACCCTGCAACAGATGCTGCAGCAGACCGTCTGGGGGGACCTGGACTACATGATCGTCGACCTGCCGCCGGGGACCGGCGACGTGCAGCTGTCCCTCACGCAGCTCGCGACGGTGTCGGGCGCCGTGCTGGTCACGACCCCGCAGGAGATGTCGCTCGTCGACGTGCGCCGCGCCCATACGATGATGAAGAAGACGCACGTGCCGGTCCTGGGCGTGGTGGAGAACATGTCGTGGTACGCCCTCCCCGACGGGACGCGCGACTACATCTTCGGCGAGGGCGCCGCGCAGGCGTGGGCGGACGAGGAGCACGTCCCGGTCCTGGGGCAGGTGCCGATCTCGCGGATCCTGCGCGAGTCGGGTGACGAGGGCACGCCCGCCGTCGTGTCGCACCCCGACAGCGAGCAGGCGTTGGCGTTCCGCAAGGCCGCCCGGTCGCTGGCGGGCCAGGTGTCGATCCAGGCGCTGAACACCCTGCCGATGGTGTAGGCCCCCGGGGGTTGGTACGCTTCACGGCCGAGGAGGGCCCCGTGAGCGACGACGACCGACCGACGCCGACCGAGTTGCCCAAGAGCTACGACCCGCTCGAGGCGGAGCCCCGCTGGGTTCGGCGGTGGGCGGATGCGCCGTTCCGCGCGGATCCGGATAGCGACCGCCCGCCCTACACGATCGTCATTCCGCCCCCGAACGTCACCGGCAACCTGCACCTGGGGCACGCGTTCGACAACACCCTCATCGACACCCTCGTGCGCTGGCGGCGCATGCAGGGCTACGAAGCGTTGTTCCAGCCGGGCATGGACCACGCCGGCATCAGCACGCAGGTCGTGGTGGAGAAGACCCTCGCCGAGGAGGGCACCAGCCGTCAGGAGCTCGGGCGCGAGGCGTTCCTGAAACGCGTGTGGGCGTGGAAGGAAACGTACGGCGGGGTGATCGAGGGGCAGCTGAAGCGGCTCGGCGTGAGCGCCGACTGGACCCGCAGCCGCTTCACGATGGACGAGGGCCTCTCGCGCGCCGTCCGCAAGCAGTTCGTCGACCTCTACCACCAGGGCCGCATCTACCGCGGCGAGCGGATCGTCCACTGGGACCCCGAGAGCCGCACGACGCTGTCCGACCTCGAGGTCGACCGCGAGGAACGACCGGGCGAGCTCTACACCCTCGCGTACGAGCTGGAGGGGGGCGGCGCGATCCGCATCGCGACGGTCCGTCCCGAAACGATCTTCGCCGACCAGGCGATCGCCGTGCATCCGGACGACGACCGCTTCGCGGCGCACGTCGGGGGGCGCGCCCGCATTCCCCTCACCGACCGCTGGATCCCCGTCCTCACCGACGAGGCGGTCGAGCCCGACTTCGGGACCGGCGCACTGAAGATCACGCCGGCGCACGATCCGACCGACTTCGAGGTCGGCGAACGGCACGGCCTCGCGCGCCCCTCCGTCATCGGCCTCGACGCCCGCATGACCGGCGAGCTGGTGCCGGACGCCTTCCAGGGGCTGGAGCGCTTCGAGGCGCGCGCCGCGGTCGTCACGGCGCTCGAGGCGGACGGGGCGCTCGTGGAGCGCACGCCGTACACGGTGCCGATCGGGCTGTCGCAACGCACGAAGGTGCCGGTCGAGCCGGTGTTGTCGCTGCAGTGGTTCTACGACGTCGGGCCCGCCGCGCAGCGCGTCCTCGCCGCCCTCGACGCGGGCGAGATGCGCATCGTGCCGGAACGCTACGCCAAGGTGAACCGCGATTGGTTGGAGAACCTCCGGCCGTGGAACATCAGTCGGCAGTTGTGGTGGGGCCACCGCGTGCCCGCCTGGTACGACGAGGACGGCGAGGTGATCGTCCCCTCGCCCGACGACCCGTTCACCGACCCGCCCGACAGGCCGGAGCACGCCGGGAAGGTCCTCACGCAGGACCCCGACGTGTTCGACACCTGGTTCTCCAGCAACCTCTGGCCGTTCTCCACGATGGGTTGGCCGGACGTCGACGACCCGTTCTACGCCCGGCACTACCCGACCGACGTGCTCGTCACCGGCTACGACATCCTGTTCTTCTGGGTGGCGCGCATGCAGATGGCGGCGTACGAGTTCACCGACCGCGCGCCGTTCGAGCACGTCATGCTGCACGGGCTCGTGCTCGACGAGCACGGCCAGAAGATGTCGAAATCGAAGGGCAACGGCGTCGACCCGCTCGAGGTGATCGAGGCGTCCGGCGCGGACGCGCTCCGCTTCGCGATGACGCACGCCTCCACCGGCGGGCAGGACATCCGCTGGGACGCGCGCCGCGTCGACATGGGCCGGACCTTCACGAACAAGTTGTGGAACGCCGCCCGCTTCGCGTTGATGAACCTCGACGGCCCCGAGGACGCCGGCCCCCCCGAACGCCTCGCGGACCGCTGGATCCTGGCGCGCCTCGCGCGCGCCACCGACACGGTCACCGACCGGCTCGAGGCGTTCGATTTGGGCGGCGCGAACCGCGCGGCGTACGAGTTCGTCTGGAGCGAGTTCTGCGACTGGTACCTCGAGGCCGCGAAGCCGGCGTTGCAGGCGGGCGACGCCCGCACCCGGCACGTGCTGCGCACGACCCTCGAGGCGGTCCTGCGGCTGCTGCACCCGCTCCTGCCGTTCGTCACCAGCGAACTGTGGGAGGCGATGGGGCACGAGGCGCAGGTGGCGGTCGCCGCCTGGCCGGAGGCGGACGTCGACGGCCGCCCCGACGCCGATGCGGAGGCCGCCTTCGCGCGCCTGCAGGCGGCGGTCGGTGCGATCCGCGCCCTCCGCGCGGAGGCGGACCTCCCCCCACAGCAGGTGGTGCCGGTCCACCCGAGCGGCGAGGACGCGGACCTGCTCGCGGAACAACGCGACGTCGTCGCCGCCCTCGCCCGCGCCGACCTTCGCGAGGGCGACCCCGAGGGGGCGGCGTTGCGGCAGGTGCTGCAGACCGTGACGTTGCGCCTCCCGCTCGAGGGCCTCGTCGACGTCGGCGCGTGGCGCGCGCGGCAGGAGAAGCGCCTCACGGACCTGCGCGCCGACGCGGCGAAGAGCGCGAAGAAGCTGGCGAACGAGAAGTTCGTCGCGAACGCGCCGGACGCCGTCGTCGCGGAGGAACGCCGCCGCCTCGAGGAGGCGGAGGCGTTGATCGACGGGGTCGAAGCCAGCCTCGCGAACCTCGACTGACGCCGGCTCCGACGGGTCCTGACGAAGACGTGACGGTGTCCTGACGCGGGCGGGCCACCGTTCCGGTCGGAGGTTCACCATGATCCGACCCGTCCCGACCCTCTTCGCCCTCCTCGCCGCGCTGGCGCTCGCCGGCGCCGTCCACGCCGCCGGTCACGCCGGCCACGGCACGATCACCCTCACCCCGATCGGCGGCTTCGATCACGGGGGCTTCGACGAGGGCGCCGCGGAGATCGCCGCGTACGACCCGGCGTCCGAACGCCTGTTCGTCGTGAACTCCGAGGCGACCACCCTCGACGTCCTCGACCTGTCCGACCCGACCGCCCCGACGCTGATCGAGCAGCGCGACATGACGGCGTTCGGCGACGGCGCGAACAGCGTCGCGGTGCACGACGGCCTGGTCGCCGTCGCGATCGAAGCGGACGCGGTGGACGCGAACGGCGTCGTGCTGTTCACCGACGCCGACGGCACCGTCCTCGCGCAGCACGAGGCCGGCGTCCTCCCCGACATGCTGACGTTCACGCCCGACGGCATGCACGTCGTCGTCGCCAACGAGGGCGAACCGAGCGACGACTACGCCGTCGATCCCGAGGGCAGCATCACGATCATCGATCTCCCCGACGACCGCGACCCCGCCGCCGCCGCCGTCCGGCAGGTCGACTTCCGGGCGTTCGACGGCCGCGAGGACGTCCTCCGCGCCGAGGGCGTGCGGATCTACGGGCCCGGCGCCACGACGTCGCAGGACCTCGAACCGGAGTACGTCGCCATCCCCGAGGGCACCCTCACCGCCTACGTCGCGCTGCAGGAGAACAACGCCCTCGCGGTCGTCGACCTCGTCGCCGGCGAGGTGACCGACGTCGTCGCCCTCGGCCTGAAGGACTGGAGCCGCCTCACGCTGGACGTCAACGACGACGACGGCGTCGCGAGCTTCGCGAGCTGGCCGATCCACGGCATGTACCAACCCGACGCGATCGCTCCCTTCACCGTCGACGGCCGCGGCTACGTCGTGACCGCCAACGAGGGCGACGCCCGCGACTACGACACCTTCAGCGAGGAGGCCCGCGTCGAGGACGTCGAGCTCGACGCCGGCGTGTTCGGCGACGTCGCGGCGTTGCAGGCGGAGGACGCCCTCGGCCGCCTCGAGCTGTCGACCGCGACCGGCGACCTCGACGGCGACGGTGCGCACGAGCGCATCGACGCCTACGGCGCGCGTAGCATCAGCGTCTGGAACGAGGCTGGCCAGCTCGTGTGGGACAGTGGCGACACGATCGAGACGACCGTCGCGGAGCTCCACCCCGAGCTGCACAACGTCGACAACGACGAGTCTGCCGCCGAGAGCTTCGACGGGCGGAGCGACGCCAAGGGTCCCGAGCCCGAGGGCGTCGTCGTCGGTCACGTCGACGGCACGCCCTACGCCTTCGTCGGCCTCGAGCGGGTCGGGGGCGTCATGACGTTCGACCTCTCCGACCCCACCGCCCCGACGTTCGCGGGCTACCACAACGACCGCCCGATCGACGCCGCCGCCGACGGCCCCGACGGGGGCGACCTCGGGCCCGAAGGCCTCGTCTTCGTGCCGGCCGACGCCTCCCCGAACGGGCGCGACCTGCTGATCGTCGCCTTCGAGATCAGCGGCACGACCCGCATCTACGAGGTCGGGCACGCCCACTGACCCCCCGCGCGGTGGGGCGGCGGTCCGTCCGCCCCACCGCGAACGTCGGATGACCGAGTCCTGACACTCCGTCATTACGCTCTCGCGTGGAGGTAATCCCATGAAGAACCCGTTCGCCATCCTCACCCCCCTCGCCCTCCTCTTCGCCCTCGCCGGCGCCGCCATCGCGCAGGACGTGCGCGTCGACGGCTCGTCGACCGTCTACCCGATCGCCCTCTCCGTCGCCGAGGAGTTCGCCATCGAGTACCCCGACACGAACGTCAGCGTGGCGTTCTCCGGGTCGGGCGGCGGCTTCGAGAAGTTCGGGGCCCTCGAGACCGAGATCAGCAACGCCAGCCGCATCATCAAGCCGAGCGAGATCGAGACCATCAACGGCGCCGGCCGCGAGTTCGTCGAGATCCCGGTCGCGTTCGACGCGCTGACGGTCGTGACGAACATCGAGAACGACTGGGCGACCTGCATGACCGTCGACGAGCTGAACACCATGTGGCGCGCCGACGGCGGCGTGACGACGTGGGCGGACGTCCGCGACGGCTGGCCCGACGAGCCGATCGAGTTCTACGCGCCCGGCGTCGACAGCGGCACGTTCGACTACTTCAACGAAGCGATCCTGAACGACGGTGAGGACGAGATCCGCACCGACTTCTTCCCGAGCGAGAACGACAACGTCCTCGTGCAGGGCGTCGAGGGCAACCCGTACGCCATCAGCTTCTTCGGCTACGCCTACTACGCCGAGGAGGCGGACAAGCTCAACGCCGTCTCGATCGACGACGGCAACGGCTGCGTCGAGCCCAGCACCGCGACGATCGAGGACGGCAGCTACACGCCGCTCGCCCGTCCGCTGTTCACGTACGTCGCCGTCGACGCGGCGGACGAGAACGAGACCGTCGAGCAGTTCATCCGCTACTGGCTGAGCGACGAAGCGCGCCCGCTGATCGCCGCCACCGGCTACGCCGTGCTGAGCGACGAGGCGTACGAGGTCGCCCTCGAGCGCTTCGAGAACCGCGTGACCGGCTCGCCCTTCAACGAGTACAGCGGCACCGTCCTGGAGATCTTCGAGCAGGAAGGCACCCGCTGAACGCACGCGGAACTGACGAAGCCCTGATGCGGCTTCGGTATCTTCGTCCCCGGTCATCGACCGGGGACGATTTCGTTCGGCCTCGGATACTCTGTCCCCGGGAGCGTGCATGAGCCAAGCGTCGAAACGCGCCGCCGAAGCGATCGGCATCCAACGTAGCGTCCGCCGGAACCTCGGGGATCAGGCGATCCGCGTCGTGTTGTTCCTCGCCGCCAGCGTCTCGGTCGTCACGACGTTCGCCGTGATCTACGCGCTCTCCAGCGAGACGATCGCCTTCTTCGCCGATCCCGCCGTCACCTTCCGCGAGTTCTTCACGGGCACCCGCTGGACGCCGTTGTTCCCCGAGAACCAACAGGCGTTCGGCATCGCTCCGCTCGTGGTGGGGACGCTGAACGTCACCTTCGTCGCGCTCCTCGTGGGGTTGCCGTTGGGGCTGGGGTCGGCGATCTACCTCAGCGAGTTCGCCACCGCCCGCGTGCGCCGCACCATCATGCCGATCCTCGAGGTGTTGGCCGGCATCCCGACCGTCGTCCTCGGGTACTTCGCGTTGTTCTTCGTCACCTCGCTCCTGCGCGAGGTCATCCCCGGCCTGAACCTCTTCAACCCCACCAGCGCCGGCCTGGTGATGGGCTTCATGATCCTCCCGACCGTCTCGAGCATCTCGATCGATTCGATGCAGGCGGTGCCCCGCGCGATTCGCGAGGGCGCCTACGCCCTGGGCGCCAGCCGCTACGAGGTGGTCCTCAAGGTCGTCGTGCCCGCGGCGCTGTCGGGGATCGTCGCGTCGTTCATCCTGGCGATGTCCCGCGCGATCGGGGAGACGATGATCGTCGCGCTCGCCGCCGGCCAGAAACCGACCTTCACGTTCGACCTGCGCGAGACGATCGCGACGATGACGAGCTTCATCGTGCAGGCGGCCACCGGCGACCAACCGATGGGGAGCATCGGGTCGCGCGCGCTGTACGCCGTCGGCGCGACGCTGTTCGTCATCACCCTCGCGCTGAACCTCGCGTCGGGCCAGATCGTGCGTCGCTTCGCGGAGCGCTACGAATGAGCCTCGCGCACCGCAACGACGCCGACCGCCGCCGCCAGGAGGCCAAGCGGGCGCGCGGCCGCACCTTCGTCGCGATCACGTTCGTGCCGGTCGTCCTCGCCCTGGCGCTCGTCGCGACGTTGTTCGCCGACGTCATCACCGACACCGTGTCGTGGCAGATCGTCGAGCCGGCGTACACGACGGAAAGCTGGTCGTTCACCGAGGGCTTCGCGTTCTTCTCGACGTGGGAGAACGTCGTCGAGAAGGAGCTCGTCGCACGCGGCGAGGACCCCGCGGTGGTGCTGGACGACCCCGAGGAGCGCCGCAAGTTCCGCCTCCGCAACCGCGTGGAGTTGTTGTGGCAGCTCGACGGCGCGCCGCTGCGCTACGTCGTCACCAGCAGCCGCGACGACACCGTCGCCGACTACGGCTTCTTCGAGGGCCTCCGCCAACTCGACGCGATCCGCGCGGAGGCCGGCGAGGGGCAGGAGGTGCGCCTCAACCCGTGGCTGGACGCGGCGTTCCTGACGAAGAACGCCAGCCGGACGCCGGTCATGGCGGGCCTCGGCAACGCCCTGATCGGGACGTTGTGGGTCATCGGGTTGGTCATCGTGTTCTCGCTGCCGATCGGCGTGGGGGCGGCGATCTACCTCGAGGAGTACGCGCCCGACAACGCGGTGACGCGCTTCATCGAGTTGAACATCCGAAACCTTGCGGGGGTCCCGTCGGTCGTGTACGGGATCCTCGGGCTGTACGCCTTCGTGCGCGTCTTCGAGTTCGGGCCGACCGTCCTGTCCGCCGCCCTGACGCTGTCGTTGTTGATCCTCCCGGTCGTCATCATCGCTGCGCGCGAAGCGATCAAAGCGGTCCCGCCCTCGCTGCGGCAGGCGTCGTACGGCTTGGGGGCGACGAAGTGGCAGACGGTGTCGCAGGTGGTGCTGCCGAACGCGATCACCGGCATCACGACCGGCATGATCCTCGCCGTCGCCCGCGCGATCGGGGAGACCGCCCCGCTGCTGTTGGTCGGGGCGGCGGCGTTCATCCCCCGGGCGCCCGAGGGGCCGCTGTCGACCTACACGGTCGTGCCGATCCAGATCTACAGTTGGGTGGCGGAGAACGACGTCGAGTTCGCCCACGTCGCCTCCGCCGGCATCCTCGTCCTCCTCGCGGTCCTGTTGGTCCTCTACGGCGCGGCGTTCTACCTCCGCCGCCGCTTCGAACGGAGTTGGTGATGAGTCAGACCGTCCCCGAAGATCACGTGACCGTCCGCAGCGACCCGGTCGACGCGAACGACGCCGTCGTCGCCATCGAAGACCTGTCGCTCTGGTACGGCGACTTCCAGGCGTTGCGGGACGTCTCGTTGACCGTCCCGAAGAACCAGGTGACGGCGTTGATCGGCGCGTCGGGATGCGGGAAGTCGACGTTGCTGCGCAGCGTCAACCGCATGAACGACCTGGTGCCGGGCGTCACGGTGCAGGGCAAGATCCACTACGAGGGCGCCGACCTGTACGACCCGGTCGTCGACCCGGTCGAGGTGCGCCGCCGCATCGGCATGGTGTTCCAGAAGCCGAACCCGTTCCCGAAGTCGGTCTACGAGAACGTCGCGTTCGGGCCGCGCCTGCACGGCTTCAAGGGGGACATGGACGCGCACGTCGAGACCAGCCTCAAGCGCGCGGCGTTGTGGGAGGAGGTCCAGGACAAGCTGCAGCAGTCCGGCCTCGGGCTGTCCGGGGGACAGCAGCAGCGCCTGTGCATCGCGCGTGCGATGGCGACGGAACCGGACGTCATCCTGATGGACGAACCGACCAGCGCCCTCGACCCGATCGCGACCGACCGCATCGAGGAACTCATCCACGAGATCAAGCAGGACTTCACCGTCATCATCGTCACGCACAACATGCAGCAGGCGGGCCGCGTGTCCGACCGGACGGCGTTCATGCACCTCGGGGTCCTCATCGAGGAGGGCCCCACCGAACGGATCTTCACGAACCCGCAGCACGAGATGACCGAGCGGTACATCAGCGGTCGCTTCGGCTGACGCGACGCGCCGTCCCAGCCCGAATCGGGGGACCCCTTGGGTCCCCCTTTCTTCGTGCACGTCGCGTGTGTGTTGCGGTAGGGTAACGTCCATGTTGTATCGCGGCCCTACGTCCCCCATCCATCCCCTCCGCCGCCTCGTCCTGCTCGTCGCCCTCGGGAGCGGCCTCGTCGCCTGCTCGGGAGGGGGTGGGTCGGGTGCCGTCGCACCGCAGGACCCCCCCGACGCCGTAACGGCGTACGTCGACGACGTCACCCCCACGAGCGGCGCTCCCGGGACGACCCTCGAGGTGACCGGCGCGCTGCCGGGCGACGCGAGCGTCGCGGTCTGCGACGCTCCCCTCGACGCGGCCGCGTTCCTCCTCGACGGCGGCGATCCCGTCCCGGTCGCGGCCGCCGATCCGGACGTCACCTACCCCCGGCTGCGGGGCGACGTGCCCGCCACCGTGCGCGCCGGCGCCTGCGCCCTGGCGGTGGTCGTCGACGGCGACCCGCTCGCGCTCGAGGGGGCCCCGACCTTCACGGTCGAGCCGGCGGGGGTGGGCGACCCCTCGGCGTCGACGAGTACCGTCACCGCCTCCCCGACCAGCCTCCTCGCCGACGGCGAACGTGAAGCGACGGTCGTCGTCGTGCTTCGCGACGCGAACGGCGCACGTCTGCGCGAGGGTGGGGCGAGCGTCACGCTCGACGCCCCCGACGTCGGGAGCCTCGGCCCGGTCACCGACCGGGGCGACGGGACGTACGCGGCGACGTACGTGGCGGGACGGACGCCGGGCGAGGTCCCGCTCGTCGCACGCTTGGACGGCGAGCCGTTCGCGACCCCCGCCCGCATCGTCCTCACGCAGGGCGCCGCGACCCCCACCACCAGCACCGTCGTCGCCGACCCCGCGACCCTCCCCGCGGACGGGAGCTCGACGGCGACGTTGACCGTCACCCTCCGCGACGCGGAGGGCGAACCGGTGCGGGACGGCGTCGGGGCGGACGCCGTGACGTTCGACGCCCCCGCCCACGGCTCCGTGGGACCGGTCCGCGAGGCGGGCGACGGTACGTACGTCGCGACGTACACGGCCGGCACGACCGCGAGCCCGGTGGACCTCCGTCCCCGCCTGTTCGACGTCGCCTTCGACGCCGCCGCGCGGGTCGATCTCCGGCCCGGCGCCGCGAGCGCCGCGGCCAGCACCGTGCGCGTCGAACCGGCCGTCCTCCCCGCCGACGGCACCGCAACGGCGACCGTGACGGTGACCCTGCGCGACGCGAACGGCAACCCCGTGGGCGCGTCGGGGGGGACGGTCACGTTCGCGTCTCCGACCCTCGGGACGCTCGGTGGGGTCACCGACGTGGGGGACGGGACCTACACGGCGCCCTTCACCGCCGGCGTCGAGCAGGGCACGCTCACGCTCCGCGCGTCGCTCGACGGCACGCCGCTCGACGCGACGGCGGAGCTCACCCTGGCAGGCGCCTTCTACCTCGCCGAGAACGGCGTCACGGTCCGCTGTCCCTCCGCCACGGTCGGGGAGACGGGCGAGGTGGACGGCGTGACGTACGTGAGGCGCGACCGCGCCGCCCTCGACGTGCTGGTCGACGCGCAGGACACGGCCGGCCTCGAGGCCAGCTGCACGACCGGCGTGACGAGCCTCGATGGGCTGTTCGCGCAGGCCGGGTGGTTCGACGGCGACATCGGGCATTGGGATACGCGCGACGTGACGAGCCTGCGTTCGGCGTTCTTCAACGCCGACGCCTTCTCCGGGGACGTGGGGGCGTGGGACACGTCGGCCGTGACCGACATGTCCTATGCGTTCCGGTCCGCAGCGTCGTTCGACGCGGACCTGGACGCCTGGGATACCTCGGCGGTGACGACCATGCGCGACATGTTCCACGACGCGACGGCGTTCGACGGCGCGATCGGGGCGTGGGACGTCTCGAACGTGCGGGACATGACCGCGATGTTCCGAGACGCGAAAGCGTTCGACCAACCGCTCGACGGCTGGAAGGTCGGCGCCGTCGGCGGGATGGCGGCGATGTTCTGGGGCGCCGACGCGTTCGACCAGGACCTCGCCTCGTGGGACACCGGCGCCGTCGAGTCGATGGCCGGCATGTTCTTCAGCGCCGACGCGTTCGACGGCGACGTCACGACGTGGGACGTCGGCCGCGTCGCGTCGACGGCGAACATGTTCGCCTACGCCCGCGCCTTCGACCAGGACCTCTCGGACTGGGACGTGAGCAACGTGACGAACATGGACCGCATGTTCGAGGTCGCGACGTCGTTCGACCGGGACCTGAGCCGCTGGTGCGTGAGCGGCATCGCCACGGAGCCCACCGCCTTCGCCCACTTCGCCAACGAGGCGTGGGGCGCGTCGAGGCAACCCTTGTGGGGGTCCTGCCCGCAGGTCACGCGCCTCGACGTCACCCCGACCGCGGTGCGACCGCCGCTGAACGGAGACGAGGCGGTGGACTACGTCTTCGAGCACACCGCCGCCGCGGGACTCACCTGGACGTCCAGCGACCCGGCCGTCGCCACCGTCGACGCGAACGGCGTCGTGAGCGGCGTCGCGCCGGGCACGGCGACGGTGACGGTCCGGAGCGACGTGTTCCCCGACGTGCGCGACACGGTCGCCGTCACGGTGCCGGAGTTCCGCCGCGCCGGGAACGGGGTGACGATCGTCTGCGACGCCGCACAGGTCGGCGACCGCGGCATCTTGGGTGGCGTGACGTACGTCAAGCGAAGCAAGCGCCAGATCACCTCCGGGAATGCCGCGACGACCTGCACGTCGGGCGTGACGAACATGGCGTACCTCTTCGGCGCGCAGTACGCGTCGAACGGCCTGACGAACTTCAACGCGAACGTCAACCACTGGGACGTGAGCGACGTCCGCACGATGGAGGGGATGTTCCGCTACGCCGAGAACTTCCGGCGCACCCTCCGTCACTGGGATACCTCGTCGGTCACGAACATGAAACACATGTTCCAAGGGGCGAAGCGCTTCGACGGGGACCTCGGCGGGTGGAACGTCTCGTCGGTCAGGAACATGCGGGCCATGTTCATGTCGACCTACGAGTTCCAGGCGGACATCGGCGGGTGGGATACCCGCAGCGTGCGGAACATGAACTCGATGTTTCGCTACTCCTTTTTCAACCAGCCGATCGGCGACTGGGAGACCGGGAACGTCACCGACATGAGCACGATGTTCAACCAGGCGAGCTTCGACCACGACATCTCCGGCTGGTGCGTGTCGCAGTTCGACGAGGAACCGTGGGGCTTCTCGTCGCTCGGCTTGCTGAGCGACGCGTACCACCCGAACTGGGGGACGTGCCCCTGATGGGGATGGTGGGGGGACCGCTCAGCGGAGGGGGAAGAAGACCGGGACCACCAGCAGCGTCGCGACCAGCATCAACAGCACGATCGGGAGGCCGACCCGCACGAAGTCGGTGAAGCGGTAGCGGCCCGGGGTGAGCACCAGGGCGTTGACGGGGGAGGCGACCGGCGTCGCGAACGCCGTCGACGCCGCCACCGCGACCGTCATCAACGTCGCGGCCGGGTTCACCCCCAGCCCCTGCGCCGCGGCGTACGCGACCGGCGCGATCAGGACCGTCGTCGCGGTGTTGCTGATCACTTGGCTGAACGCCGACGTCAGCAGGAACAACGCCGCCATCACCACCAGCGGTCCGGCGTCCCCGAGCCCCCCGATCAGGCCGCCCACGACCAGGTCCAGGCCCCCGCTCACCTCGAGGGCGGTCGCCATCGGCAGGATCGCGGCGATCAGGACGACCGACTCCCAGCTGATCGCGCGGTAGGCGTCGTCCATCGAGACGGCGCCCACGAGCACCATCCCCATCGCCGCGGCCAACACCGCGATCGCGTTCGGGACGACGCCGGTCGTCATCGCCACCAGCATCGCGGCGAGGACCGCGAGGGCGGCGGGCGCGCGGCGGGTGTCGCGCGCGAAGCGCGCCCACCCGCGCGGTTCCCCGACGACGATCAGGTCGCGCCGCGCCGACGCGATCCGGCGTTGCGCCGCCGGCCCGCCGGCGAGGAGGAGGGCGTCGCCCGGCCGCAACACGGTTTCCGCGAGGTCGCCGTGCAGCAGCCGCGTGCCGCGCTTGATGGCGACGACGGTGGCGCGCGTCCGGTCGTGCAACCGCGCGTCGGCCAGCGTCGCGCCGGCGTAGCTCGATTCGGGCGGCAGGAGCGCCTCGATCAGCATGAGCGGCTCCGGGAGGGTGCCCTCCGGCGCGGCGTCGGGGATGCGGACGCGCGCCTCGCTCGCGAGGGTGGCGAGTTGCGCGTCGGTCGCGTCGACGTACAGCACGTCACCCGCGCGGATCAGCGTCGACGGTTCCGCCCGCCGGACGTTGGGGACGCCGTCCTCGTCCGCGGTGGCGACGGCGAGGACCGTCACCCCGAAGCGGGCGCGCAGCGCCCCGCTCGCCATCGTCGCCCCCACCAGTTCGGTGCCGGCGGGCACCTCGACGCGGTGGAGGCGGTCGGTGAGCCCGTAGCGGCGGGCGAGCCCCTCGAGGGTGGTCGCCGCGACGCCGGACCCCACCTGCTCGACGTCGGGGTGGCTGGGCAGCAGGTGGCGACCGACGAGCGCCATGTACGCCACGCCGACCGCGAGCATCACCAGGCCGACCGGCGTGAAGGCGAAGAAGCCGAACGGCGCGTCGCCCTGCGCGCGGAGTTGGTCGGCGACGACCAGGTTCGGCGGCGTCCCGATCAGCGTCGTCATGCCCCCCAGGAGACTCCCGAAGGCGAGCGGCATCAGCAGCCGCGACGGCGCGACGTCCGCGCTGCGCGCCAGCCCGACGACGACGGGGAGGAGCACCGCGACGGTGCCGGTGGAGGAGAGGAACGCCGACAACAGGGCGCTGCTGAGCATCGTCGCGACCAGCAGGCGGGTGGTGCCGCCGCCCGCGAGGCGGGCGAGGAGGTCCCCGAGGCGGTCGGCGACGCCGGTCTCGAACAGCCCGGCGCCGACGACGAACAGCCCCGCGATCATCAACGTCAGCGGCTCCGCGAAGCCGGCGAGCGCCTGCCCGGCGTCGAGGACGCCGGTCAGGACGAGCGCCAGCATCGCCAGCATCGCGACGACGTCGAGGCGCACCCGGTCGCTGGCGAACGCCGCGACGGTCGCGGCGAGCACGGTGAAGACGAGGACGGCGTCGCTCACCGCTCCCCCTCCGGACCGGCGTTCGGGGGGTCGGCGGGCGGGGCGGGGCGCAGGTCGACGCCGTTCACGGCGTTCGCGGCGGCGTCCACGCCGTCGCGCACGACCCGCTCGACGGCGTCCGCGCCGGCGTCGACGACGTCGCGCAGTAGCGACGCTTCGTCGTCGCGGAAGCGCGACAGCACCCAGTGTTCCGTCGTCCAGCGCGGGTCGGGGGGCCGCCCGATGCCGACCTTGAGGCGCACGACGTCCGGACCGACGCGGTCGACGACGTCCTGGACGCCCTTCTGCCCGCCGGCGCCGCCGCCCCGCTTGAGGCGCAGCCGCCCGAGGGGCAGGTCGAGGTCGTCGTGCACGACGAGGATGTCGTGGGGGGCGATCCCGTGCTTGGTGGCGAGCGCCTGCACCGCCGCCCCGGAGCGGTTCATGAAGGTCGTGGGTTTCAGGAGGCGCCGCCCGCCGTCGCGGGCCTCCTCCCCGAGCCGGCCGGCGCGGAAGCGCGCGCCGTGCCGCTCGGCGTAGGCGTCGACGACGAGGAACCCGGCGTTGTGCCGGGTTCCTCGGTAGCGGGGGCCGGGGTTGCCGAGCCCCACGATCAGGCGCATGACGGGTCCTTCCGCGGGGGCGGGGTGGGGGTCGTCAGTCCTCGCTCGCGTCCTCGTCGCCCTCGTCGTCGTCGGCGCTCTCGCCGATGACCTCGGGCTGCGTGACCTCGTCTTCGCCCTCCTCGGCCTCCGCCTCGACGCGCGGCGGGACGATCGTGATGAGGGTGAGCTCCTCGTCGTCGACGATCTCCGCGGTCTCGGGGAGGCGCGAGCGCACGTCGCCGATGTGGATCGAGTCGCCGATCTGCATGTCGCTGATGTCGAGCTCGATCGCGTCGGGGATCTCGCGGGGCAGGACGTAGATCGTGACCTCGCGGCGCGAGATGAACAGTTCGCCGCCGTCCTTCTGGCCGGCCGCGGTGCCCTCGAAGCTGACGGGGATGGCGACCTCGAGCTTCTGGCCGGCGGTGATGGCGAAGAAGTCGACGTGCATCGGGATGCGCTTGCGCTTGTCCATCTGCACTTCGCGCACCAGCACCTGGTGGGTGGTGCCCTCGACGTCGAGGTCGATGAGGCTGGAGGTGCCCTGTTCGCGGAACACCTTGTCGAACGCCTTGCGGCTCATCGCCACCGAGACGTTGAGTTCGTTGTTGTACACGACGCCCGGCAGGCGCCCCTCACGGCGGAGGGGGCCGTTGCGGCCCGGCGTGCGTTGCGTCGCTTCGAGTTTCATGCAGCCTCCAGGGCGGTGGTTCCGGTCGGGCGTTCGGTCCGGATGCGCGCGGCCTCGTGGGCGGCGCGACACGAAGACGCAGTATACGGCGTGCGCGCCGTCCCCTGCAACCGGCCGGCGGCGCGGCGGGGTGGGGTGGGGGCCCGGAGCGGCGGGGTGGGGGCCCGGCGCAGTGGGGGGACGCGGTGGGGCGCCCTCAGCCGCTGAACAACGAACTGACCGAGGCGTTGTCGTGGACGTTGCGGATCGCCTTCGCCAGGAGCGGCGCGACGGAGAGGACGTGCACGAACGGGTGGGCGTCGCCGTCCTCGAACGGGACGGTGTCGGTCACGATCACCCGGTCGATCGCCTCGTGATCGAGGCGCTCGAGGGCGGGGGGCGTGAACACCGGGTGGGTGGCGGCGACCGTCGCGCCGGGGCGCGCCCCGAGGCGCAGGAGCGCATCGATGCCGCGCCGCATGGTGCCGGCGGTGGAGATCATGTCGTCGACCATGATCGGGCGGAGGCCGGCGACGTCCCCGATGACGTGCGTCACCTCGGTCTCGGTCGGGCTGGTGCGGCGCTTGTAGAGCATCGCCAGCGGCAGGTCGAGGTAGTTCGCGAGCCGCCGCGCTTCGGTGGCGCGGCCGACGTCGGGGGAGACGACGACGCTGTCGGAGATGTCGCCCTCCGCCAGGTGGTCGCCGAGGATGTCGAGGGCGGTGAGGTGGTCGACGGGCACGTCGAAGAACCCCTGGATCTGGCCGGCGTGCAGGTCGACGGTGATGACGCGGTGCGCGCCGGCGGTCGCCATGAGGTTGGCGACGAGCTTCGCGGTGATCGGTTCGCGGGCGGAGACCTTCTTGTCCTGCCGGGCGTAGCCGAAGTAGGGGATCACGAAGTTCACGCGCCACGCCGAGGCGCGGATCAGGGCGTCGGCGAGCACGAGGACCTCCATGAGGTTGTGGTTCACCGGGGCGCTGGTCGACTGGATGATGTAGCAGTCCGCCCCGCGCACGCTCTCGTCGATCCCGATGCGGGTTTCGCCGTCGGGGAACGTCGAGACCGAGCCGTGCGACAGCTCCATGCCGAGGTGGTCGGCGACCGAGCGGGCGAGCTCCGGCGTCGCGGTCCCGCTGAACAGTTTGACGTCGTCGCCGACCCTCACGCCGACCCTCCGTGCCCCGCGCGACTCGCGACCGGGCGCGGCGCGCCGTGCGGCGGACGGGGGGCGTGGGGACGCGGTCGCGTCGGCGGCGCCGGCGGAACGACGGAACGGAGACCGGGGGCTTCGGGGCTCGCCTCGTACACGGTGCACCTCGCTCGGGTCGGCGCCGACGACGACCGCCGCACCGCGCGGGGGCGCGGGTGGGGTCGACCGGGCGTCCGGAGTCGGTGGAGGATACCAAGCGCGCCGCCCCGAGGGGCGGCGCGCGGTCGTGCGGGGGAGGCCGGGGGGCCCGGCGGTGGGTCAGCGGGCGTACTGCACGGCGCGCGTTTCGCGCACCACCGTGACCTGCACCTGGCCCGGGTACTCCATGTCCTGTTCGATGCGGCCGGCGATGTCGCGCGCCAGCAACGCCGCGCGGTCGTCGTTCACCTCGGTCGGTTCGACGACGATGCGGACCTCGCGGCCGGCCTGGATGGCGTAGCTCTTCTCGACGCCGGGGAAGCTGCTGGCGATGTTCTCGAGGCCCTCGAGGCGCTTGAGGTACACCTCGAGCGATTCGCGGCGGGCGCCGGGCCGGGCGGCGCTGACGGCGTCGGCGGCGTTGACGAGGACGGGGAACAGGGTCGTGCTGCGGTCGAGGTCGTGGTGGTTGGCGATGGCGTCCACCACCTCGTCCGCCTCCCCGAAGCGGCGCCCGAGGCCCGCCCCGATCTCGGTGTGGGTGCCCTCGATCTCGCGGTCGATCGATTTGCCGATGTCGTGCAGCAGGCCGGCGCGGCGGGCGGTGGCTTCGTCGAGGCCGAGCTCCGCGGCGATGATGCCGGCCATGTGCGCGACCTGCACGCTGTGCTGCAGGATGTTCTGCCCGTAGCTGGTGCGGAAGTGCATCCGCCCGAGCAGCTGCAGGAGGCCCGGCTTGATGCCGACGACGTTCGCTTCGAGCGCCGCCTCCTCGCCGCGTTCGCGGATGTAGGTCTGCATGTCGGCCTGGGCCTTCTGCACGACCTCCTCGATGCGGGCGGGGTGGATGCGGCCGTCCTCGACGAGCTCCTGCAGCGCGAGCTTGGCGACCTCCCGGCGGAGCGGGTTGAAGCTGCTGAGCAGCACTCCCTCGGGCGTGTCGTCGATGATCAGGTCGACGCCGGTGAGCGCCTCGAAGGCGCGGATGTTGCGGCCCTCCCGCCCGATGATGCGGCCCTTCATGGCGTCGCTCGGGATCGGCACGACGGTGACGGCGACGGCGGCGGACACCTCGCTGGCGCTGCGTTGGATCGCTTGGGCGAGGATCTGTTGCGTCTTGCGTTTCGCGTCGGCGTCGGCGCTCTCGACCGCCGCGCGGACGCGGACCGCCTTCTCCCGCTCGAGCTCCCCGTCGATGCGCTCGAGGACGCGCGCCTCCGCCTGGTCGCGGCTGAGGCCGGCGATCTCGTGCAGCTGCCGGTCGACGTCCGCCTCGCGGTTGGCGAGGGCGTCGTCGCGCTCGCGGAGTTCCGCCTCGCGCACGTCGAGGCGTTCCTCCTGTTCGTCGAGGCGGAGGGCGCGGGCGTCCTGCTGTTCGCCGCGGCGCGTGAGGCGTTCCTCGACGCCGTCGAGCTTCTCGCGTTCGCGCTTGAGGTCCTCGCGCCCCCGCGCGACCTCCTCGCGGGCGCTTTGGGCCTCCTCGCGGGCGCGGGCGAGGTCGCGTTCGGCGTCCTCGCGTTCGCGGGTCAGGTCGGCGCGCAGACGCTCGCGTTCCCGCTCCAGGTCGCCTTGGACGCGTTCGCGTTCGCGTTCCAGGAGGCCTTCGGCGTCGGCTTCGGCGCGTTCGCGGATGGCGGTGGCGTCGGCCTCCGCCTCGCTGCGGATGCGGTCGGCGTCGGCGCGGGCGGCGGCGAGCGCCTCCTCGTCGCGGCCGCGCCGCAGGGCGGAGGCGACCGCACCCCCGACGACGAGGCCGACGACCGCGCCGACGAGGAGCCACACGAGGGCGTTCACGCCGGGCTCCCGTCGGGGGTGGAGGCGGCGTCGGGCGCAGGTGCGGTCGTGGCGTCGGACGCGGTGTCCGGCGCGCCGTCGTCCGCCGCGTCGCCCCCTTCACCCTTCAGGTGCTTCGTCACCCGCTCCCGAATCTCCTGCATCACCTCCGGATGCTCATGCAGGTACTCCCCCGCCTTCTCCTTGCCCTGCCCCAACCGCGTCTCCCCATACGCGAACCACGACCCCGACTTCTCCACCACCCCCACGTCACTCGCGATCGTCAACAAGTCCCCCACCCGATCGATGCCCCGCCCGAACATGATCTCGATCTCCGCCTCCCGAAACGGAGGCGCCACCTTGTTCTTCGTCACCTTCACCCGCACCCGATTCCCCACCTTGTCCGCCCCCACCTTCACGTCCCCCTTCCGACGCACCTCCATCCGCACGCTCGCGTAGAACTTCAACGCCCGCCCCCCCGGCGTCGTCTCCGGATTGCCGTACATCACCCCGATCTTCTCCCGAATCTGATTGATGAACACCGCCGTCGTACTCGACTTCGCCAGCACACTCGTCAGCTTCCGCAACGCCTGACTCATCAAGCGCGCCTGCAACCCCACGTGCGAATCCCCCATCTCCCCCTCGATCTCCGCACGCGGCACCAACGCCGCGACGCTATC
>CAJXOA010000009.1 GCA_913057685.1 uncultured Trueperaceae bacterium | reverse complement strand
GTTGGTGCGGGCGGTCCGCGGGCGCGGCGCGCCGCCGGAGCGCGCGATCGACGCGACCGCCGGCTGGGGGACCGACGCGCTGCAGCTGGCCCGGGCGGGGGTGCCCGTGACGATGCTGGAGCGCGACCCGCTCCTTGCGTGGTGGTTGGCCGCCGCCCGCGCGCACGCCGCCGCCGACCCCGCGACGTCGGAGCTCGCCGACCGCGTCCGGGTCGTGCCGGGCGACGCCGCGGCGTGGTTGGCCGCCCGCGCGGGCGAGCTGGGCGACGCCGTCGTGTACCTGGACCCGATGTACCCGCGGGCCGGCGAGCGGGGCGCGGCGAAGCGGGCGGGGGCGGCGTTCCTGCGGGCCTGGACGGGGCCGCCGCCCGACCCAACCGAGGGCGCGGCGTTGGTCGCGGCGGCGCGGCGCGTCGCGCGGCGCGTCGTCGTGAAGCGGCCGGCGAAGGCGCCACCGATCGCGCCCGGCGCGACCGGAGCGGTGCGGGGGCGGACGACCCGCTTCGACGTCTACCCGCCCGCCTGAGCGGGCCGGGGGCCGGAAGCACGAAAGCGCGGAGGCCCGAAGCCGGGCGTCCTGGGGGTGGAACGGTCGGGAGGGAAAGGACCGCGAGGGGGGCGGCGTGGTTGGCCCGCAGGGATTCGAACCCCGACCGTCCGGACCAAAACCGGATGTCCTGCCATTAGACGACGGGCCAGCGCGCCCCCTCGGGGCGCACCAAGCGTATCCGCGGCCGGCGGGGGGGTCAAGGCGCGCGCCGCCCCCGAGGGACGGGGGCGGCGCAGCGGCGTGGTTGGCCCGCAGGGATTCGAACCCCGACCGTCCGGACCAGAACCGGATGTCCTGCCATTAGACGACGGGCCAGCGCGCCGCGTAGGCTACGCCCGAACCCCCGCCCCGTCAACCGTCCGGACGACCGCGCCGCCCTTGGCGCGGCGCGCGCCGGCGTGGTAGCCTTCCCCGCCGCGCCCCCCGGGGCGCGAACGCAGCGAGGAGAGGTGCCGGAGTGGTTGAACGGGGCGGTCTCGAAAACCGCTGTATCGCTTGCGCGGTACCGTGGGTTCGAATCCCACCCTCTCCGCCAGTTCGCGACACGGCCGTCCCCCGGGGCGGCCGTTCCTTCGTGCCGACGCGCCGGCGTCGGAGGAGTGGAGGCCCCACGTGCCGACCCAGATCATCGATCACCCCCTGATCCAGCACAAGCTGTCGCTGTTGCGCGACGCCACGACGCCGGTCCGCGACTTCCGTTCGCTCTCCGCGGAGCTGTCGATGCTGATGGCGTTCGAAGCGATGCGCGACCTGCCGCTCGAGGACGCCGAGGTCCGCACCCCGGTCGCGACCGCGAAGGTCCGACGGTTGGCCGGCAAGAAGCTGGCGCTCGTCGCGATCCTCCGCGCCGGCCTGATCATGGTCGAGGGGATCCTCGACCTCGTGCCCAGCGCGCGGGTGGGGCACATCGGCCTCTACCGCGACCCGGAGACGCTCGCGCCGGTGTCGTACTACGGGAAGTTGCCCAGCGACATCGCCGAACGCGACACCTTCCTGCTCGACCCGATGCTCGCGACCGGCGGGAGCGCCGTCGCGGCGCTCGACCACCTGGCCGACGCCGGCGCGCACAACGTCCGCCTCCTCAGCATCCTCGCCGCCCCCGAGGGCGTCGCGACGGTGGAGGCGGCTCACCCCGACGTCCCCATCGTCCTCGCGGCGCTCGACGAACGCCTGAACGAGCACGGCTACATCGTGCCGGGGCTCGGGGACGCCGGCGACCGGATCTACGGGACGCTCTAGGCCGCCGGGCGGTAGCATCGGAGCGTGAACGCGTCGGCCCTCGTCCCGCTGGTGCCCTTGGCGGCCGCGGTGTTCCTCGCCGCGCTGGTGACGGCGTTGCTCGCCGTCCCCCCGATCCGCGCCTTCGCGGTGCGGGTGGGGGCGGTGCAGGAGGGGGGCGGCCGGCACGGTCGGGGGCGGCGGCGGCACCGCGGGGCGGTGCCGAACGTCGGTGGCCTGGCGCTCCTCGCGGCGTTCCTCGTCGCCGTCGCCGTCGGCGCGGCCCTGGCGCCGGCGGCGTGGCTGGACGACCGCGGTCCGTTGTTCGCGATCCTGCTCGGGGGCGTGTTGATGACGCTCGTGGGGCTGCTCGACGACCTGTGGGACCTGCCGGTCGCCATGCGCCTCGCGGTGCAGACCGTCGCCGCCGGCATCCTCGTCGCCAACGACGTCTCGATCGCCTTCGTGACGAACTACTTCGCCGTCGGCCCGTTCGCGGCGTGGGCGGGCGACGGGACGTTCGTGTTCTTCGGCGAGACCGCCGCGGCGATCCTGACGATCCTCTGGGTGGTGGGCTTCACGAACGCCTTCAACTTCATCGACGGCGTCGACGGCCTGTCGTCCGGGGTCGCGGCGATCGGCAGCCTCAGCCTGCTCGCCGTCGCGGTGCAGGTCGACGGGCGCGCCGCCGCGGTCCTGCTCCTCGCCGCCCTCGCGGGGGCGGCCACCGGCTTCCTGCGCCACAACGCCGGCCCCGCCACGATCTTCATGGGGGATGCCGGCGCGTACCTGCTCGGGTACGTCCTGGCCGCCGCCAGCGTCCTCGGGGCGCTCAAGGTCACCGCCGCCGTGACGATCGCGACGCCGGTCCTGATCCTCGGCGTGCCGGTCGTGAACATCACCCAGGTGACGTTGCGCCGCCTGCGGCGCGGCGCCAACCCGGCGCACGCGAACAACGACCACCTGCACGACCTCCTGCGCGCCCGCGGGCGCAGCGAACGGGGGGTCGTGCTGACCCTGTGGGCCGCGACGTTGCTGCTGGGGATCGCCGGGATGCTGCTGGCCTCCACGCCCCCCGCCGCGACGGCGGCGACGGTCGCGCTGGCGGTCCTCGCGACCGGCGGCGCGAGCGCGCTGCGCTGGGCGGAGGTGCGCGCGGCCGAACGGGCGGCGGAGCGGGCGGCGTCCGCGGGGGCGGTGGCGGTCGCGCCGCCCGAGGACCGGCCCCGCCGGTGAGCGGACCGCAGCGCGTCGTCGTCGCCTTCGGGACCCGCCCGGAGGCCGCGAAGATGGCGCCGGTCGTCGCCGCCCTCGCGGCGCACCCCGCGACCGCGCCGTACGTGCTCGCGACCGGCCAACAGCGCGAGCAGGTGCGCGACGTCCTCGCGCCGTTCGGCCTCACGCCGGACGAGGACCTCGACGTCATGACCGACCGGCAGGGCTCCGCCGACCTGGTCGGGCGGATCGTGCCGGCGTTCGCCGAACGCCTCCGGGCGCTCGCGCCCGCCTACCTGCTGGTGCACGGCGACACCACGACGACGTTCGCGGCGGCGCTCGCCGGGTTCTACGGCGGCGTGCCGGTGGGGCACGTCGAGGCGGGGCTCCGGAGTTTCGATTTGACGCAGCCGTTCCCCGAGGAGGGGAACCGCCGCCTGGTGGACGCGATCTGCGACCTCGCGCTCGCGCCGACCGAGGGGGCGCGCGCCAACCTGCGCCGCGAGGGGCGCGACGACGCCACCGTCCTCGTGACCGGCAACACCGGCGTCGACGCCGTCCGCGCCGTCGCCGGTCGCGCGCCGACCCCGCCGCTGCCCGGCGGGACCCGTGGCCGGGTGACGGTCACGCTGCACCGCCGCGAGAACCTGGAGCACCTTCCGGCGTTCGCCGCGGCGATCGCGCGGGTGGCGCGCGCGCACCCCGACCTGGCGTTCGTCTGGCCGGTCCACCGCAACCCCGCCGTGCGCGAGGCGGTCCTGCCGGCGGTCCGGGACGTCCCGAACGTGATCGCCGGCGACCCGCTGGACTACGAGGCGATGGTCGCGACGCTCGCAGCGAGCCGATTGATCGTCACCGATTCCGGCGGCCTGCAGGAGGAGGGGGCGGCGTTGGGGGTGCCGGTCGCGGTCCTGCGCGCGGTCACCGAACGCCCCGAGGGGGTCGAGGCGGGCGTCCTGCGGTTGGTGGGGACCGACCCCGCGGCGGTCGAAGCGGACCTCCGCACCCTGCTCGCGCCCGATGCCCCGGAGCTCGCGGCGATGCGCGAACGCCCGAACCCGTACGGCGACGGGGCGGCGGCCCCCCGCGTCGCGGCGGCGGTCGCCTGGCGCCTGGGGGTGGGCCCGCGCCCCGCCGACTGGCGCGGGCCGGTGCTACCCTCCTCCCCGTGACCGACGTTTCGCCCTTCGGCGCCCGCGACGACGGGCCTCTGCACGTCCTCGCGGCGCGACGCGCGCTGCCCGGCGCGGAGCGCGCCGGGGACGGCTGGCGCCTCGCGTGGCGCGGGACCCGCATCATGGCGGTCGTCAACGTCACGCCGGACAGCTTCAGCGACGGGGGGCGCTACGACGGCCCCGACGCGGCGGTCGAGGCGGGCCGGCGCGCCTGGCGGGACGGCGCCTGGATCGTCGACGTCGGGGGCGAGTCGACCCGCCCCGGGGCGGAGCCGGTCGGCCTGGACGAGGAGATCCGCCGCGTCGCGCCGGTCGTGGAGGCGCTCGCGGCGACGGGGGAGGGGCTGGTGAGCATCGACACCCGCCATGCGGAGGTCGCCCGCGTCGCCCTCGAGGCCGGCGCGCACCTCGTCAACGACGTCGGGGGCCTAAGCGACCCGGCGATGCGCGCCGCCTGCGCCGCGGCGGGCGTGCCGGCGGTCGCGATGCACATGCAGGGGGAGCCGCGCACGATGCAGGACGCTCCGGCGTACGACGACGTCGTCGCGGAGGTCGAGGGCTTCCTGCGCGCGACGCGCGACGCGGCGCTCGACGACGGGGTGCCCGGCGTCGTGCTCGATCCGGGCTGGGGGTTCGGGAAGCGCGATGCGGACAACCTGGCGTTGGTCGCGGCGCTGCCGCGCTTCGTGGCGCTCGGCGTGCCGGTCCTGGTCGGGGCGTCGCGCAAGGGGACGATCGGTCGCCTCGCCGGCGAGCCCGAGCCCGCCCGCCGCGACCCGGGGAGTCACGTCGTGCACGTCGACGCCGCCCGCGCGGGTGCGGCGTTGGTCCGCGTCCACGACGTGCCCGGGGCGCACCAGGCGCTGGCGGTCGCCGACGCCCTGGACGCCGCCCGGCGGGCGGCGGTGGGGGGCGGCCGCGTCACGTTGCACGGCCTTCGCTTCCACGGGCGGCACGGCGTGTTCCCCGAGGAGGCGGAGACGGGGGCGCGCTTCGACGTCGACCTCGAGGTGGGGTTGGCGTTCCCCCAGCGCGACGCGCTCGACGCGACCGTCGATTACGCCGCCCTGCAGGCGACGGTGCGTCGGGAGACGGAGGGGGAGCGCTACGCGCTGATCGAGGTCCTCGCCGAACGCATCGCGCGGCGGGTGCTGGACGAGCACCCGCGGGTGGACGACGTCCGCGTCCGCGTCCACAAGCCCGACGCGCCCCTCCCCGGCGTGGTGGGGGACGTCACCGCGGAGGTCCATCGTCGCCGCTGAGGACGCCCGCGGGCCGGGCGGTGGGGGAGGGGACGACGTCGCCCTCGTCGCGCTCGGCGCGAACCTGGGTGATCCGGCGGCGACCCTGCCGCAGGCGGCGCAGGCGTTGGCGGCGCTCGGGCGGATCGAGGCGCGATCGCGGATCTACCGCACCGCGCCGGTCGGGGGGCCGCCCGGACAGCCGCCGTACCTCAACGCCGTCGTGCGCCTCCGGGTGGGGCGCGCGGCGGCGACGCCGGAGGCGGCGCTGGAGGCCCTGTGGGCGATCGAGCGGCGGTTCGGGCGGGAGCGCGGCGTCCGGCACGCCGCGCGGACGTTGGACCTCGACCTGATCGCGTACGGCGACGCGGTGGTCGACGGACCGACGTTGACGCTGCCGCACCCGGAGGCGTTGCGTCGCGCGTTCGTGCTGGTGCCGCTGCTGGACGTCGCGCCGGCGTGGCGCGACCCGCGGACGGGCGTGCGGGCGGCGGACGCCCTGCGCGCGTTGTCGACGGCGGGGGTGACGCGGTCGGGCGTGGCGTGGGGGACGGGGTAGACTGCCGCCCGCATGCGCGTTTTGGCCATCGGCGATCCCCACCTGTCGCGCCGCGACCCGAAACCGATGGACGTGTTCGGGCCGCATTGGGGCGGCCACCCGGACGCGTTCTTCGACGGGTGGCGGGCGGTGGTCCGCGACGACGACCTGGTGTTGGTGCCGGGCGACGTGTCGTGGGCGCTGCGCTTCGAGGCGGCGCGGGACGACCTGGACGACCTCGCGGCGCTCCCCGGCCGGAAGGTGCTGTTGCGGGGGAACCACGACTACTGGTGGCCGGCGATCGGCAAGCTGCGCGCGGCGTTGCCGGCGGGCATGTGGGCGGTGCAGAACGACGCGGTGCGGATCGACGGGGTCGTCGTCGCGGGGACCCGCGGCTGGACGTGTCCCGGCAGCCCCGGGTTCGCCGAGGAGGACCGCAAGATCTTCGATCGCGAGGTGGGCCGGCTGGAGTTGTCGTTGGCGGCGGCGCGGGACCTGGCGGAGCCGGGGGACGTGCGCATCGTGATGCTGCACTTCCCGCCGACGACCCCGTCGCTCGAGGGCTCGGCGTTGCTCGAGCGCATCGAGGCGTTCGCGCCGGACGCGCTGGTCTACGCGCACGTGCACGGCCCGACGCCGCCCCCGACGCCCGTCGTGCCGGGCGTGCGGGTGGTGTTCGCGGCGGCGGACGCGCTGCGCTTCCGGCCGGCGCTCGTGTGGCCGCCGGACGCCCCCTGAGGGGCGTCAGGCGCGCGGTTCGGGGGTGCCCTGCGGCGGGTCGGGCTCGCCGCGCCGCGGGGTGGCGTCGTCGGGGTCGAGGGGGTAGGTCGCCTCGTCGCCGGTCAGGCGGTGGTAGCGGGTGACGGTGTCCTCGCCGCGTTCCCAGACGAGGTGCACGATCTCCCCACCGACGCGGGCGGGGAACTCCACGACGCCGGCCTCGAGGTCGGGGACCTGCACGCCGAGCCGTTCGAGCTCACGCCGTGCGTCGCGCGCCGCGCCAGCCAGGAAGCCGATCTCGGCGCGGAGGGCGAGCGCTTCGGCCGGGTCTTGGCGGCCTTCGCGGGCGCGGGCGTGCGCCTCGCGCAGGTCGTGCACGGCGGTTTCGAGCGCCGTGAGGCGCGCCTCGACGGCGTCGAGCAGGTCGTTGGCGGTTTCCACGGTGAACAGTTTGAACATGCCTCACCTCCGCTGCACGCAGGGTACCCCCGGCCCTCCGCGCCCCGCGGTAATCCGTACCACATAACCTGAGCCTGATCGGCTCAAGGTGGGGGCGGGGCGGACGGCGGCGCGGACGGCGGTCCGGACGGCGGCGCCCACACCGGCGCGGGCGGTGGCGCCGGGCCGGTGCCGGGCGCGTTGGTACACTGCCTCGCCGAGCCGGGCGCGGGCCGGCCCGCCGGGCCGGCCCCGACCCGCCGCACGGCGGAGGTGGAAACGGTGAGCGAAGCCCCCCGACCGAGCGACGCCCCGGTCCTCGTCGTCAACGCCGGCAGCTCGAGCCTCAAGCTCGCACGGGTGCCGGGCGGCCCAATGATCCTGGCCGAGCGCATCGGACGCGACGACGCCCGCGTCGCCGTGCGCGACGGTCCCGAACGAGAAGGCCCCCTCCCCGACGTCGAGGCGGCGTTCCGTGCGGCGTTGGACCTCGCGGGCGACGCCCTCGACCCCGCCGCCGTCACGCGCGTCGGCCACCGCGTCGTGCACGGCGGCGAACGCTACACCGCACCGCTCCGCCTCGACGACGCCGCCGTCGCCGACCTCGACGACCTCACCCCCCTCGCGCCGCTGCACGTCCCCGCCAACCTGGCCGGCATCCGGGCGGCGCGCGCCCTGCTGCCCGCCGCCGAGCACGTGGCGGTCTTCGACACCGCCTTCCACGCCGACCTGCCGCGCCGCGCCTACCTGTACGCCCTCCCGATGGCGTTCTACCGGGAGCGCGGCATCCGCCGCTACGGCTTTCACGGCACCAGCCACGACGCGGTCTCGCGCGAGGTGGCGCGCCGCCTCGGGCGGCCCCGCGAGCGGCTGCGCATCGTCACGCTGCACCTCGGCAACGGCGCCAGCGCCGCCGCGGTGCAGGACGGCCGCAGCGTCGACACCAGCATGGGGTTCACGCCCCTCGAGGGCCTGGTGATGGGGACGCGGTCCGGCGACGTCGATCCCGGCGTGCTGCTGCATCTGCTGCGCTCCGGCATGGACGTGGCCACCCTCGATGCGACCCTCAACCGCGAGGCCGGCCTCCTGGGGCTCTCCGGCGTCTCCAACGACCTGCGCGACGTTTGGCGCGCCGCGGACGGCGGCGACGACGACGCCGCCGCGGCGCTCGAGGTGTACGCCTACCGGATCCGCAAGACCGTCGGCGCGTACGCCGCGGCGATGGGCGGCATCGACGCGCTCGCGTTCACCGGCGGGGTGGGGGAGAACGACGCCCGCATGCGGGCGCGCGTCGCCGACGACCTGGCGTTCCTCGGGATCGCCCTCGACGTCGAAGCCAACGCCCTGCACGGGCCGCGCATCGGCCGGCGCGACGCGGACGTCGAGGTGTGGGTGCTGCCCGCCGACGAGGAGGGCCGCATCGCCGACGCGACCCGGGCCCTGCTGGCGGGCGGGGAGGACGCCGCATGATCACGCTCGGCATCGATCTCGGCGGCACCAAGATCGCGGTCGCCCTCGTCGAGGACGGACGCATCCTGGCGCAGGAACGCACCCCGACCCCCGCCGGGGGGCAGGGGGCGGTGTTCGACGCGATGGCGGACGCCGCGACCCGCCTGATGGCGGCCGCCGGCCGCGCCGAACGGGTCGGCGTCGGCTCGCCCGGCCCCCTCGACCTGGCCGGCGGCCGGGTGCTGTTCGCCCCCAACATCCCCGGCATGGAGGACGCGCCCATCGTCGGAGCCCTCACCGACCGCCTGGGGCTTCCCGTCGTCCTGGAGAACGACGCGAACGCCGCCGGGTACGCCGAACACCTCTACGGCGCCGCCGGCGACTGCGACGTCAGCGTCTACGTCACCCTCTCGACCGGGATCGGGGGCGGCCTGTTCGTCGGCGACCGGGTGCTGCACGGCGCGCACGGCGTCGCGGGCGAGATCGGGCACGTCACCGTCCTGCCCGGCGGGCCGGTGGGCGGCGAGGGGCACGACGGCAGCCTCGAAGCGATCGCCAGCGGTCGCGCCATCGCCCGCGATGGGACGTTCGCGTTGGGGCGTCCGGTCGACACCGCGGAGGTGTTCGCGCTCGCCGCGGAGGGGAACGCGAAGGCGGAACGCATCGTCGCGAACGCCGCGCGCTTCACCGGCATCGGCTTCGCGAACCTGGTGAAGGTGTTCGACCCCGACGCGTTCGTCGTCGGTGGGGGGCTCGGCGCGGCGGAGGGCGGCTACCTGGAGCGCGTCGAGGCCGCCATGCGCGCCTACCTGCACGGCTGGCCCACCCCGCCGCTCCGCCCCGCCCGCCTCGGGACCGACGCCGGCGTGGTGGGCGCCGCCGCCGTCGCCGCGCGGAGCTGAGGGCCGCACGTGGAGCTCGCCCTCGCCGCCGCCTCGATCTTCGCGCTGCGCATCGCCGACGTCGCCCTCGGCACGCTCCGCATCGGCTTCCTGGTGCGCGGTCGCCCCTGGTTGGCGGGGGCGCTCGGGTTCGCCGAGAGCCTCGTGTGGTTGGCGGCCGCCGCCCAGGTGTTCGCGAACCTCGATTCGCCGCTGCAGTTCGTCGCCTACGCCGCGGGGTACGCCGCCGGCACGGTGGTCGGGGTGCAGGTGGAGCGGTGGGTGGCGGTGGGCGACATGCTGATGCGCATCGTCGCGCCCGTCGACACGATCTCCAGCGCCCGCGCGCTGCGCGACGCCGGCTTCGTCGTGACGGAGATGAACGCCGAGGGCCGCAACGGCCAGGTGCGCGTCGCCTTCTCGGTCCTGCCGCGCCGGAAGGTCCGGCGGGCCCTACGGATCGTGCGGTCGGTCAACCCCGACGCCTTCGTGACGTTCGAGGGGACGACGCCCTCGCGCATGACGCCGTTCCACGCCGGGCGCGCCCGCAAGTGACGCGGCGCGGGGCGCCGCCTCAGACGGAGCCGCGGTAGGGCCGGTTGTAGTACGCCTCGAGGCGGTTCACCCCGAGCGACGCGAGGTTGCTGAGCGCGAGGTACACCATCGCGATGCCGATGTAGACCGGGAAGGGACGGAAGGTCCGCGAGACGACGTTGTCCGCCTGGAACAGCAGGTCGTGGACGCTGATGACCGTCACCAGGGTGGAGTCCTTGATCAACGAGATGAACTGGTTGCCGAGCGCCGGGATCGCCAGCCGGGTCGCCTGCGGGAGCTGCACGAAGCGGAAGTTCTGGATGCGGCTCAGGCCCAACACCATCGCCGCCTCCTTCTGTCCGGGCGGCACCGACGCGAACGCGCCGCGGATGATCTCGGAGAAGTACGCCCCTCCGTACAGGCTCATCCCGACCGTGCCCGCCTGGAAGGCGCTCTCCCAGGAGAAGAACGGCAGGGTCGGTAGGCCGAACCAGAGGATGAACAGCTGGACCAGCAGCGGCGTCCCGCGGAAGAACTCGACGTAGGCGATCGCCAGGATCTTCACCGGCCAGAACCGCGACATGCGGCCCAGGGCGGAGACCAACCCCAGGAGCAGCCCGAAGACGCCGGCCAACAACGTGACCGCAGCGGTGACTTGCGTGCCCTCCCAGAGACGCCCCAGCGTCGTCGGGGTGAACACGGTCGTGAACAGATCCTGGAAGTACGCGATCATGCCGGCTCCTCACGAGAGCGCGGTCGACCCACGAGGGGCCGACCGCGCGACGACTCTAGGGAACGCCCTCAGTTCGGGGGCGTGACGATGTCGAGGCCGATCCAGCGCTCGCTGAGCACCTGCATCGTACCGTTCTGCTGCAGCTCCTGCAGCGCCAACTCCAGCAGGCGCTTGAAGGCCGGCTGGCCGTCGGCGATCGTGATCCAGGCGTTCTCCTGGAAGACGAGCCCGCCCAGCGGCTCCATCTGCATGCCGGCGGTCTGGAACGCCTGGCTGCCGACGATCGGGTTCGTGAAGATCGCTTCGGCGTTGCCGGCCTGGATCGCCTGCAGCGAGGTCGGCACGTCGGCGTACGTCGCGGTGTTGTCGCCGTAGCCGTTGTCCTCCAGCCACTGCTGGTTCGTGCCGCCGCGGTCGACGGCGATCGTGCCGCCGTCCTCGATCAGCGCCTCGAAGCTGTCGTAGGGGCTGTCGGCCGGCACGAAGAACTGCCCGCCGCCGTAGTAGTACGGGAAGTCGAGGTAGGTGACCGCCTGCTCGCGCTCGGGGGTGCGGGCGTGCGACGCGATCGACGCGTCGAAGCGGCCGGCCTGGACGCCGCCGATGATGCCGCTGAACTCCGCCTGCACGATCTCCACCTCGACGCCGAGGAGGTCCCCGAGCTCGTGGGCGGTGTCGGCGTCGAAGCCGATGATGGTGCCGTCCTCGGCCGGCATCGAGAACGGCGGGTAGCCGCCGGACATCGCGACGGTGAACACGCCGTCGTCGATCGGGGTCTGCGCGAAGGTGGCCCCGCCGAACGTCACGGCGATGACGGACAGAGCGATCAAGAGGGCTCGGTGCATACCTGGTCTCCTTACGTGAATGGAGAACCGCGATGGGGTGCGGCTCCTGGGCGTTGCGTGCGCAGGTGCGACACGCGGCCCGCGGGAGGGGACAGCGACGAGAACGGCCCGCGGGGACGGTCCTTGGTGTACCACTCCCGCGACCGCCCGTCAAACGCCCTCCCGGCCGTCATGCACGGTGCCGCAAGGCTATGCAGGGTCGGACGCGTCGCCCGCCCCACCCCCCGCCGGCGCGGGCCGCGTCCACGCCCCGTCGCCGTCCACGAAGCCGTCCCCGCGCAGGACGTCGTCGGCGTGCACGACCGTCGGGCGGGGCGGCGGGGTGAGGGCGCCCCCCGCCCGCAGGCGCCGCAGGATCGCTTCGTCGCCGAAGTCGTCCGCCCACGCCGCGCGCAACGCCAGCAGGGCCGGACGGCCGCGCGGCGCGACCCGCCCCGCCGCCCCGAGGCGGCGGACCCGCACCCGCGCGGGGAGCGGCGCCAGCGCCTCGTAGAACGCCTCGACGAACAGGTCCATCAACGCGTGCTCGGCGATCAGGGCGCGCGCCTCCGGCGCGAGGTCCTCGACGTCGTCCTCGTCCGGATCGGGCCCGGCCACCCCGGCGAACAGCGCGTCGAGGCGGGGAGGTAGTTGGTTCAGGCGGTAGAACGCCGCTTCGACCGACGCCGGAACCCACACGCGCGGCGCCAACGGCGCCGACGCCGCGCGCAGGGCGTCGACCTCGGCGCGCCCCGCCGCGCCGACCACGTCGCGGTCGGGGGCGGGGGCGTCGGGGTGGTCGGCGCCCAGCAACGCCGCGTCGTCGGGGGGTGGCGCGGTGGACGCCGGACGCGGCCGCTCGGGATCGGGGGGCGTCGCCATGCGCGAAGGGTACCCGACCGCCCGCCACCCGCCCCCCCGTGGTACCCTCCATCGCGTGAGCGAGCGCCCTCCAGCACGGCAAAACCGCCGGTCGGCCGGCGCGGCCGCGACCGCGCCCACCGGCGCGCACCCCGCGCGGCCGGCGGGCGCGCCTCTCGGCCCCGGCGTCGCGGTGCTCGCCTGGACCGTCGCCGCGCTCCTCCTCGCCCTCACCGCCGCGCTCGTGGCGCGCGCCTTCTCCGCCGAGGAGGTCGCCATCCCCGAACTCGTCGGCCTGCCCTACGCCACCGGCGCGCCCCTCCTGGCGGAGCGCGACCTCGCCGCAGCCCGCTACGACGTCGCCACCGACGACGCCGACGCCGGCGTCATCGTCGAGCAGTCGCCCCCCGCGGGCGCGGTCGTGCGGACCGGCCGGTCGGTCGCCGTCGGGGTCGCCGCCCAGGCGGGGACGCAGGCGATGCCGTCGCTCGTCGGCACGACCCTCCCGCAGGCGCTCGAGGCGCTCGACGCCCTCGGCCTCCCGGGCCCCGACACCTCGTTCCGGTACGCCGACGCCGACGCCGGACGGATCCTCGCGCAGACGCCGCCGTCCGGCGCCCCCGTCGGCCCCGACGCGGTCGTCGCCCTCGAGGTCGCGCGCGGTGCGGAGCCGTTCCCCCTCGAGGTGCCCGCCGTCACCGGCCTGCCGCTCGACGCCGCCCGCGACCGCCTCGCCGCGCGCGGCTTCCGCCGCGTCGAGGCGCTCGGCGTCGCGGTCGGCGGGGTCGCGCCCGGCACCGTCACGCAGCAGCGGCCCGCCGCCGGACGGGTGCACGCCCCCGGGGCGGTCGTCACCCTCGGGTACGCCGTCGAGGGGCGCGACGTCGCCCGCGTCCCCACCGTCGCCGGCCTCGACCTCGCCGCCGCCCGCCGCACGCTGCGGCGCGCCGGGCTCGTGCCCGGCCCCGTCCTCCGCGTCGACCGGCCCGACGCCCCCCGCGGCGTGCTCGGCGTCCGCCCCTCCGGCTTCACCGTGCCCGGCGCCCCCGTCACCCTCGTCGTGAACGCGACCGGCGCCGCCCCGGACGACGACGCCGCCGACCGGATCGCCGCCATCCTCGACGCCGACCCGGGCGCCGCCCCGGTCGCCTGGGACGCCCCCGACCCGGCGGCAGCCGCCGACGCGCCGGCCGCCCCGACCGCCCCGCCGCCCGTCGAGGCGGAGGCCACCGACGACGGCGAAGCCGAACGCGACTTCCTCGACGACCTCGCCCTCGACGGCGCCGCCGTCCGCGGCGGCGTGCCCGACGGGACGGGCGGCCGCGTCGTTCCCTTCGCGTTCGACCCCGGACGGTTGGGGGTCGCCAGCCTCACCCGCAACGACTACGCCCTCCGCCTCGTCGTCCGCGACGGCGCCGGCGAACGCACCGCCCTCGAGGGGGTCGTCCCCGCCGGCGAGGCGGTGTTCGCCGACGTCCGCATCCGCGGCGACGACGCGCTCCTGCAGACGTACGTCAACGACATCTTCTTCCAGGCGTGGGCGCCGTGAGCGGCGACGCCCCCGCGCCGCCGGACGCGACCGTCCTCGCGCGGGCGTTGGCCGACGCCCACGACGTCGACCTCCGCACCGTCGCCGGGCGTGGGCCCGGCGGACGCATCGAGGAGGCCGACGTCGTCGCGGCGCTCGTCGCGATCGCCGCCCCCGAACCGCCGCCGTTGCTGGACGCCGACGACCTGCGGGGCGCCGTCCCCTTGCTCGACGAGGGGGACCTCTAGGCGTCCCCCGGGTCGCCCTCCGGCGCGAGCGGGAGGAGGACCCACAACAGCAGGTACCCGATCACCGCGATCCCGAGCGAGAGCGGCACGATGCCTGCGAAGATCCACCGCACCCGGTCGGGCCGCGCGCCCGTGAACGCGGCGACGCCGCCGGCGATGCCGGCGATGCGTCGGTCGTCGCGCGACCGCGCCAGCCGCGCGTCGGTCCCGGCGGGACGGCGCGCCCGCCGCTGGTCGTGCGGCAGCGCATCCCGGCTCACGCGCCGGCCCCCTCGTCCTCGTCGGTCGGCGGGATCGTCGGCTGCTGCGACGGATCGCGCAGCGCCGCGTGGACCCGCGCCTCGAGGGTGCGCACGGCCACGCCGCCGTAGCGGTCGGGCACGACCGCCAGGTGCCGCAACGCCTTGGCGTAGTTGCGGCGCCCCCCGCGCGGGCTGCCCCCCTCGCGCGCCTTGTGCAGCGCCGCCGCCAACAGGATCGCGCCGGCCAGGAAGTGGCGTTGCACCCCCGACGCGGCGAGCCACGCCGGCTCCCACGCCTCGTGCGCATCCCAGTAGCGCCCCGCCTCGAAGAGGGCGCGCCCCTCGTTCCACGCTTCGGCATCCTTCACGCCCGTGAGCGTACCCGTCCACGACGCCGGGGTAGCATCCCCGCATGACGCCCCCGACCCCCGACCGCGTCGTGATCGCCGTTTCCGGCGGGTCCGGCGTGACGTACGCCTTCGACCTCCTCGAGCAACTCCGGCCCGCCGACGTCGAGGTCCACCTCGTCGTCACCCAGGGCGCGAAGCAGGTGCTGCCCAGCGAAACCGACGCGACGGTGCACGACCTGCACGCCAGCGCCGACGTCGTGCACGACGATCGCGACCTGGGGGCGGCGATCGCGTCGGGCAGCTTCCGCTTCCGCTCGATGGCGATCGTGCCGTGCAGCGCCGGGACGCTCGCGAAGGTCGCGACCGGCTTCACCGACAACCTCGTCGCCCGCACCGCGCACGTCGCCCTCAAGGAGCGCCGCCCGCTCGTCGCCGTCGTCCGCGAAGCGCCGTACTCCCGCCCCATGCTCGAGAACATGCTCAAGGCGCACGACGCCGGCACGACCCTCGTGCCCGCCTCCCCCGGCTTCTACCACCGGCCCGAGACCCTCGCCGACGCGGTCGGGTCGGTCACCGCCCGCGTCCTCGACCACCTCGGCGTGCCGCACGCGCGCAGCCCCCGCTGGAAGGAGGACGGGTGAGGCGTTGCGCCGGGCTCGTGCCCGCCGCCGGCGCGGGCCTCCGCCTCGGGCGCGGCCCCAAGGCGTTCGTGGAGGTCGCCGGCGTCCCGCTGATCGCGCACGCCGTCCGCGCACTGTCCGCCGTCTGCGACGAGGTCGTCGTCGCCGTCCCCGGCGACGCGCTCGCCGCGGCCCGCGCCCACGTCCCCACCGCCCACGTCGTCGCGGGCGCCGCGACGCGGCAGGGGACCGTCGCGGCGCTCCTCGCCGCGACCGACGCCCCGTACGTCGTCGTGCACGACGCCGCCCGGCCGCTCACGCCCCGCGACGTGCTCCGGCGGGCGCTGGACGCCGCCCACGCCGACGGCGCCGCGACCGCCGCCCTCCCGGTCGCCGACACCCTCCACGACGTCGGGCGCGACGCGACGGTGCCGCGTGACGCGTTGCGGGCGATCCAGACGCCGCAGGCGTTCGACGCCGACCTGCTGCGCCGCGCGCACGACGCCGCAGCGGACCGGGGGACGGACGCGACCGACGACGCCGCCCTCGTGCGGGCGCTTCCGCACCCCGTCACCCTCGTGCGCGGCAGCCCCTGGTCGCACAAGATCACTCACGCCGACGACCTCGCCTTCGTCGACGCGCTGGCGCGCACCGCCACCGCCGACGCCCCCCCGGCGTGAGCGACGCCCCCACCGCCACCGCGTTCGCGCCCGGCAAGGTCAACCTCGGCCTGCGCGTTTCGGCGTTGCGGGGCGACGGCTTCCACGAGATCGACACGCTGTTCGCGACGCTGGACGTCGGCGACGTCGTCCACGTCCGCCGCGCCGGCCCACGGGTCCACGGCCGCATCCACGACGCCCGCGGGGAGGCCGCCGACGGCGACCTCCCGCCCCTGGACGGCGACAACCTCGCCGCGACGGCGGCGGTTGCCTGGCGGGCGGCCGCCGACCCCGACGGGCCCGGCATCGAGATCGTGCTCGAGAAGCGCCTCCCCGTCGCCGCCGGCCTCGGGGGTGGCAGCAGCGACGCGGGCGCGGTCCTCCGCGCCCTCCAGGCCCTCGCGGGCCCCGACGCGCTTCCCGCGGCCGCCCTCCACGACCTCGCGAAGGGGCTGGGCAGCGACGTGCCGTTCTTCGCCGCCGGCCACCCCGCCGCCCGCGGCCGGGGGCGCGGCGAACGGCTCCGTCCCGTCGACCTTCCCGCCCGCTGGGGGGTGGTGCTCCGCCCGCCGGTCGCGGTGTCGGCGGGGGAGGCCTACCGGGCGCTCGGGGGGTTCGGTCCCCCGATCCCCTGGGACGCCGTCCAGGCGGCGTGGGCGGCGGGCGACGCCCCGCGCTGGCGCAACGACCTCCAGCCGGGCGTCGGGCGGCTCCACGCCCCGGTCCGCGCCGCCCTCGCCGCCCTCCGCGAAGTAGGCGTGCACGCCCCGATCCTGTCCGGGTCGGGCGCGACCTGCTTCGCGCTGGCGGACGACGAGGGGCACGCCCGCCGGGCCGCCGCGGCGCTCGCCGGCGACCACCCCGACGCGTGGGTCCGCCCCGTCCGCGTTCCCGCGTCGGCGGGCGACCTGACGCCGCAGATCGCGGGACCCTAGCGCGGTCGCCCCCCGCCCGTGCGGCGGGCGGGGGGCGACGGGGGCTCGGGCGATCGGGGCTTGGGCGACGGGCGCTCGGGCGACGGGGGCTAGAGGATGTGTTCCTTCCCGGGGTTCGGGACGGGTTCCAGCGACGCGGGGTTCGTGCAGCGGCGCGCGTCCTGCCGCACCCGCGCCGCCGCCCAGGCGCCGGCCTGCACGACGATGCGGCGGATGTGCGGGTCGTGGTACGTCGGGTAGGTCTCGTGGCCGGGACGGACGTACACGACCCGCCCGAGGCCCCGCCGCCACGTCGCGACGCTGCGGAACACCTCGCCACCCTGGAACCAACTCAGCATCAGCAGTTCGTCGGGTTCGGGCACGTCGAACCGCTCGCCGTACATCTCCTCCTGCGCCAACTCCACGTACTCCGGGATGCCCTCGAGGATCGGGTGGTCGGGACGCAGGTTCCACAGGCGTTCCTTCTCGTCCGCCTCCCGCCAACGGAGCGTCCCGTGCGTCCCCAACGTCCGTTGGAACACCTTCGACATGTGGCCCGAATGGAGCACGACCAACCCCATGCCGGACAGGACCGCCTCGTGCACCATCCGCGCCGCCTCGTCCGACACCTCCGCGTGGGCCTTGTGGCCCCACCACAACAGCACGTCGGTGTCCGCCAAGCGCGCTTCGCTCAGGCCGTGGTCGGGCTCGCGCAACGTCGCGGTCTCCACGGCGAACCCGCCGCGCTCCCCGAACGCGTCGGCGAGCGCACCGTGGATGCCGTTCGGGTACAGCGCCGCGACGCCGTCGTTCTCGATCTCGTGCAGGTACTCGTTCCAGATCAGGACGCGGGTGGGGGAGGAGTCGCTCATGCCGTCATCCTACCCGCGGCCCGCCGACCGCCGGGCGGGACCGCGGCGCGGTCCCACCCGACGGAGCGACGTCACACCGGTTCGTCGGTCGTCGCCCCCTTCGCGGCGCTCCCCACCTGCCGCGCGAACTTCGCCATGACGCCGCGCGTGTAACGCGGTTCGGGCGGCGTCCACGCCGCCCGGCGCGCCGCGAGGGTCGCGTCGTCGAGGTCGACCGACAGGGTGTTCGTCTCCGCGTCGATCGTGACGACGTCCCCCTCCTCGAGCAGCCCGATCGTCCCCCCGACCGCCGCCTCCGGCGCGACGTGCCCGACCACGAGGCCGTACGTCCCGCCCGAGAAACGCCCGTCGGTCACCAGCCCGACGCCGTCGCCCAAGCCCCGCCCGATGATGGCGCTGGTCGGCGACAGCATCTCGCGCATGCCGGGCCCCCCGCGCGGCCCCTCGTTGCGGATGACGACGACGTCGCCCGTCCGGATCGCGTCGTCCAGGATCGCCGCCATCGCGTCCTCCTCCGACTCGAAGACCCGCGCCGGACCGGTGATGCGGGTCGTCGTCAGGCCGCTGGTCTTCGCGACCGCGCCCTCCTCCGCGAGGTTGCCCTTCAGGATCGCCAGGTGCCCGTGCGGGTACTTGGGTTGGTCGATCGGCCGCACGACGTCCTGTCCCTCGGGCGGGGTGGCGGGGACGTCCTCGAGGGTCTCCGCGATGGTGCGGCCGGTGACCGTCGGCAGGTCCCCGTGCAGCAGGCCCGCCTCGAGCAGCATCTTCATCACCAGCGGGATCCCCCCGACCCGGTGCAGGTCGACGGTGACGTAGCGGCCCGACGGCTTGAGGTCCGCGAAGTGCGGGGTCGTGCGCCGCAGGCGCTCGAAATCGTCGATGTCGAGCTCGACCTCCGCCGCGCGGGCGGCCGCCAGGAGGTGCAGCACGGCGTTGGTGCTGCCCCCGACCGCCATCAACACCCGGATCGCGTTCTCGAACGCCTCGCGCGTCATCATCCGGCGGGCGTTGCGGCCGGCGCGGACGGCGTCGACCAGCACCTCGCCGCTCTCCGCCGCGCTGCGCGCCTTCTCCGGGTGCTCCGCCGCCATCGTCGAGGAGTACGGCAGCGCCAACCCCATCGCCTCGAAGACGCTGGACATGCTGTTCGCGGTGTACATCCCCCCGCAACTGCCGTTCCCGGGGCAGGCGTGCGCCTCGACCGCCTGCAGCGTCTCCAGGGGAATGCGTCCGGCGGCGTGCTGCCCGACGGCCTCGAAGACGCTGACGATCGTGAGGTCCTCCCCGTCGAGGTGCCCCGGCTCGATCGTGCCGCCGTAGACGAAGATCGCCGGCAGGTCGAGGCGCGCCATGGCGATCAGCGCGCCCGGCATGTTCTTGTCGCACCCCCCGACCGCGAGGATGCCGTCCATCGATTGGCCGCGGCAGACGGTCTCGATGCTGTCCGCGATCACCTCGCGCGACACCAGGCTGGCCTTCATGCCTTCGGTCCCCATGCTGATGCCGTCGCTGATCGTGATCGTCCCGAACGTCTGCGGCATGCCGCCCGCCGTCCGGATCGCCGCGTCGCTGGTGTCGGCGAGCGCGCCGAGGCCGGCGTTGCAGGGCGTGATGGTGCTGTGGGCGTTGGCGACGCCAACGATCGGCTTGTCGAAATCGTCGTCGCCGAACCCGACGGCGCGCAGCATCGCGCGGTTGGGGGCGCGCGACGTGCCCTGCGTGACGTTGCGGCTGTTGCGGTTGGCGGGGTGGGTGGGGTCGCTCATGTCGGTCTCCTGTCGGCGCGCCGGACGGCGCGAGGTCAGCGGGGCGTCCGCGCGGGGGTGGGCACGGCCAGGGCGTCGACGACCGCGTCGCGGAACGCCGCGGTGCCGCGCGTCCCCCCGAGGTCGACGGTCGGGTCGTCCGCCAGGGCGCGCTGGACGGCGGCGTCGAGGGCGTCGGCGGCGTCGGGCGCCTGCAGGGCGTGCCGCAGCATCATCGCGGCGCTGCCCAGCATCCCGACCGGGTTGACGAGGTCGCGTCCGGCGATGTCGGGGGCGCTGCCGTGCACCGGTTCGAACAGCCCGACGTCGCCCCCGAGGCTGGCGGACGGCAGCAGCCCCAACGAACCGGGCAGGACCGCCGCGAGGTCGCTGAGGACGTCGCCGAACAGGTTCCCGGTCACGATCACGTCGAACGCGGTCGGTTCCGACGCCAGCTTCATCGCCGCCGCATCGACGTACGTGTGCTCCAGGGTCACGTCGGGGAACTCCGCCTCCCGGACGCCGATCACGACGTCGCGCCAGAACTGCGAGACGTCGAGGACGTTGGCCTTGTCGACGCTCGTGACCGTCCCACCCCGCCCGCGGGCGGCGTCGAAGGCGACGCGCGCGATGCGCTCGACCTCGCTGCGTTCGTACACCATCGTCGAGACGCCGCGCGTCGCGTCGGCGTGGCTGGGGGTCCCGAAGTAGATGCCGCCCGTGAGTTCCCGCACGATCAGCACGTCGGTGCCCTCCGCGACCTCGGGCTTGAGGGGGCTCAAGCGCTCGAGGCCGGGATGGACGACGACGGGACGGAGGTTCGCGAACACCCCCAGGTGCGCGCGGAGCGCGAGCAGGCCGGACTCGACCCGTTGCTCGCGCGGCAGCGCGTTCCACGGGTGGTCCTGCGGCCCCCCGACCGCGCCGAGCAGGACGGCGTCGGCGTCCGCCAGCGCCGCGCGGGTGGGGGCGGGGAACGGCTCGCCGTGCGCGTCGATCGCGGCGCCCCCGAACGGGAGCTCGGTGAACGTCAGGGTGAGGTCCGCCTGCGGCGCGAGCGCCTCGAGGACGGTGCGCGCGACGTCCGTGACCTCCGGCCCCACGTAGTCGCCGGGCAACAGCGCGACGTGCGCGGTGCGGCTCACGCGCCGCTCCCGTCGGGGAGGTACCCGAGGTCGCGGGCGAGGCGGTCGACGTCGTCCGCGGCGTCGAGCAGGTCCCCGAGCGGATCCCAGCGTCCCTCGAGGAGCGCGCCGTGCGCCCCGTCGGGGATCGCGGCGGGGAACACCCGTTCGCCCGCCCGCACCTCGCGGTTCGCGACGTCGACGGTGACCTCGGTGTCCGGCGCGTCGCGCACGACCCGCTGCAGGACCGCGAGGTCGTCGGGATCGAGCGTCACGCACGGCATCCCGAGGGTGGTGGCGTTGCCGAAGAAGATCTCCGCGAAGCTGCCCGCCACCACCGCGCGGAAGCCGGCCTTGTGGATCGATTGCGGCGCGTGCTCACGGCTGGAGCCGCTGCCGAAGTTCACGCCGCTGATCAGCACGGTCGCGCCCTGCGCCTCGGGCGCGTCGAGGGGGTGGCCCTTCGACGTCCCGTCCGCCTCGAAGCGTTCGTCGTAGAACAACGCCGGCCCGAGGTCGTCGAACGTCACGCACTTCAGGAAGCGCGCGGGGATGATGCGGTCGGTATCGATGTCGTCGCCGGGCACGACCACGGCGCGGCCGCGCACCTCGGCGATCGGTGGGAGGGCGCTCACGCCGGCACCTCCGCGGCCGTCCCGAAGACCTCGCGGGCGTCGGCGATCTCCCCGGTGACGGCGGCCGCCATCACCATCACCGGACTCATCAGGACCGTGCGTCCGGTGGGGCTCCCCTGGCGCCCCTTGAAGTTTCGGTTGGAGCTGCTGGCGCACAACTGGTCGCCCTCGAGCTTGTCGGGGTTCATCGCCAGGCACATGCTGCAGCCCGCCCCCCGCCACTCGAAGCCGGCATCGATGAAGATCCGGTCGATCCCGCGCCGTTCGCACTCCGCCTTCACGAGTTGCGAGCCGGGCACCGCGATCGCCTCGACGCCGGGCGCGACCGTGCGGCCCTCCAGCACCCGGGCGGCCTCGAGGAAATCGCCGAGGCGGGCGTTCGTGCAGCTCCCGAAGAAGGCGACGTCGATCTTCTGTCCGCGGATGGGGGCGCCCGGCTCGAGCTGCATGTGCGCGAGCGCCTCGCGGATCGAGGTGGCCTCCGCCTCGTCCTCCACGGCGTCCGGGTCGGGCACGGGATCGGCGATCGACACCCCCTGGCCGGGGTTGATGCCCCACGTGACGGTCGGTGCGATGTCCGCGGCGTCGATGACGACGACGTCGTCGTACGGCGCCCCCTCGTCGCTCGCGAGCGCCTGCCAGCGCTGGACGGCGGCGTCCCAGTCCGCGCCCTTCGGGGCGTAGGGGCGCCCCTCGAGGTAGGCGAACGTCGTCGCGTCGGGGTTGACGTAGCCGCAGCGCGCGCCGCCCTCGATCGACATGTTGCACACCGTCATGCGTTCCTCCATCGTCATCGCGTCGAAGACGTCGCCGGCGTACTCGTACGCGTAGCCGATGCCGCCCTTCGCGCCGAGCGTCTTGATGATGTGGAGGATGACGTCCTTGGCGTACACGCCGGGCCGCAGGGTGCCGTTCACCTCGATGCGGCGGACCTTCAGTTCGTTCATCACCATCGTTTGCGTCGCGAGGACGTCGCGGACCTGGCTGGTGCCGATCCCGAAGGCGATCGCGCCGAAGGCGCCGTGCGTGCTGGTGTGGCTGTCGCCGCAGGCGATGGTGGTGCCCGGCTGCGTGATGCCCTGCTCGGGGCCGACCATGTGCACGATGCCCTGCCGGCCGGTGGTGACGTCGAACAGTTCGATGCCGTGCGCTTCGGTGTTCTTGCGCAGCTCGCGGATCATCTCGTCGGCGATCGGGTCCTCGAACGGCTCGACGAGGCTGTGGGTCGGCACGATGTGGTCGACGGTCGCGAAGGTGCGTTCCGGCATGCGGACGTCGAGCCCGGCGTCGCGCAGCATCCCGAACGCCTGCGGGCTGGTGACCTCGTGGATGAGGTGCGTGCCGATCAGCAGTTGCGTGCGGCCGCCCCCGAGATCGCGGACGGTGTGCGCGTCCCAGACCTTCTTGTACAGGGTCTTCGGGCCGTCGTCGTGCGGTGCGACGCCGTGCGGCGCGTCGCTGGGGTCGTGGTCACGGGGCGTCGGGTCGTTCATGCGGGAGCCTCCAGGAGCGGACGGTGGGGCGGAGGGGACGGCCGGCGGTCCGGGGGACGCGCGGCCCGGCGGGTGTGACGACGCCCCCGGTCGGGAACCGGGGGCGGGACGACGGTCGCCACGGAGCGCGCGGGGTTCGGCGGGACGACCCCACGCAGCGCGTCACGCGCCGTCGTTCCGACGGCGACGTAGGCCGACGTGCTGCACGAACTGCGCCCACACCAGGCGGCGTCTCGGTCGCATGCCGGCGACGATACCGAAGCCGCTTCGGCCTGTCAACGCGCGTGTGCGACGGCGTTCCCCGCGTTCGGTGGGGGCGTCAACGTCCGCTGCGTCCCAGCTGCGGTCCGCGCGGTGCGGGGGCGCGGGGCGGACCGTCGGTGCCGACCGCCGTCCCGCCGGTCTCGACGAGCCGCTCGAACTCCGCGGCATCGACCGACCGCGCGCGCGCCGTCTCGAAATCCACCTCGCCGCGCAGGTGCAGGTCGGCGAGGCAGGCGTCCATCGTGATCATGCCCAACTCCCCCCCGGTCTGGATGGCGGACGCGATCTGGTGGCCCTTCGCCTCGCGGATGAGGTTGCGGACCGCGGGCGTGGCGATCAACAGTTCGTACGCGAGCGCCCGTCCGCCCGCGGGCCGGGGTAGCAGCTGCTGCGTCAGGATCGCTTGCAGGTTGTTCGCCAACTGGATGCGGACCTGGTCCTGCTGCGCTTCGGGGAAGACGTCGACGATGCGGTCGACCGCCTCCGCGGCGGTGTTCGTGTGCAGGGTGCCGAGCACCAGGTGCCCCGTCTCCGCCGCCGTGACCGCCGCCCCGACCGTCTCGTGGTCGCGCATCTCGCCGACCAGGATGACGTCGGGCGCCTGCCGCAGGACGCTGCGTAGGGCGGCGTGGAAGTCCTCGGTGTCCTCGCCGACCTCGCGTTGGTTGACGACCGACCGCTTGTGGGTGTGGAAGAACTCGATCGGGTCCTCGACCGTCACGACGTGCTTCGCGGACGCCTCGTTGATCAGGTCGATCATCGTCGCCAGCGTCGTCGACTTCCCCGAGCCGGTGGGGCCGGTGACGAGCACCAGGCCGCGGGGGAGACGCGCGACGTCGGCGACCTCGGGCGGCAACCCCAACGCCTCGAAGGAGAACACCTCGTCGTGGATGGTGCGCAGCACCCCCCCGACCGACCCGCGTTGCTGGAAGACGTTCACGCGGTAGCGGCCCTCGCCCGAGAGGCTGAAGGAGAAGTCGAGGTCCTTCGTCTCCTCGAACCGCTGTTGTTGCTTCTCCGTCATGATGCCGTACATCAGGCGGCGGGTATCGACCGGCGACAGGACGTCGTGCTCGGTCTCGTTCCACGCCCCGTCGATCTTCAGCATCGGCGACAGACCGACCGTGATCAGCAGGTCCGACGCCCCCTCGTCCATCGCTTGCCGCAACAGGTCGACCATGTCGACCGACGCGTGCGGGTTCGAAACGTCGCTCATGAACGCCTTTCCGGGCCGACCGGCGCGCCGCTCACTCGGCGGTGCGGGCCAGCACCTCCTCGAGCGTGGTGATGCCCCGGAGGGCCTTGGCGACCCCATCCTCGCGGAGCGAATGCATGCCGTGTTCGATCGCGAGGTCGTGCAGCTCCTGCGCCGACGCCTCCCGCACGATCGCCGCCTCGACGTCGTCGTCGACGACCAACAGTTCGTGGATCGCGGTCCGCCCGTCGTAGCCGGTCCCGTCGCACGCCTCGCAGCCGACCCCCCGCCGCAGGGTGTGCCCCTGAATCGCGGCGTCGTCCAGTCCCAAGCGCCGCAGGACGTCCGGGTCGGGCGTGTAGGCCACGGCGCACTTCGTGCAGACCTTGCGGACGAGGCGTTGCGCGAGGACGCCGATCAGCGACGCGGAGACGTTGAACGGTTCGATCCCCATCTCCTGCAGGCGGGTGATGGCGCCCGCGGCGTCGTTCGTGTGCAACGTCGCGATCAACAGGTGGCCGGTGAGGGCCGCCTCCATGGAGATCTTGGCGGTCTCGTGATCGCGGATCTCGCCGACCATGATGATGTCGGGATCCTGCCGCAGGAACGACCGCAACGCCCGCGCGAAGTCGAGCCCCGCCTTCGTGTTGACCTGCGTCTGGTTGATGCCGGGGATCTCGTACTCGACGGGATCCTCGACGGTGGAGACGTTCACGTCCGGCGTCGCGATGCGCTTGAGGATGCTGAAGCTCGTGAACGACTTGCCCGACCCGGTCGGGCCGGTGATCAGGAACATCCCGTACGGCTTGCGGATGACGTCCTCGAAGCGGGCGAAGACGTCGTCGGCGAAGCCGAGCTTTTCGATCTCGGGGATCGACGTCGCCTTCTTCAACAGCCGCATGACCGCCTTCTCGCCGTACACCGTCGGCAGCGTCGAGAGGCGCAGGTCGACCTCCGTCGTGCGGTCCTGGAAGCGCACGCGGCCGTCCTGCGGGAGGCGGCGTTCGGCGATGTTGAGGCCCCCCATGATCTTGATGCGCGCGATCAGGGCGCCCGCCGTCGCCTTCGGCATCGTCATGTACTCCCGCAGGGTGCCGTCCTTGCGGACGCGGACCTTCACCGCGTCGGGCCGCGGCTCGACGTGGATGTCGGAGAAGTCGTTCAGGATCGCCTCGCGAATCAGGTTGTTGACGACCTTCACGAGGGCGTTCTCGTCGATGGCGCTGTCCGGCGCTTCGCTCTCCTCCTCGCGCTGGCCGACCTCCTCCAGCAACGCCGACGCCAACTCGTCCATGTCCGCTTCGCTGCGGTAGAAGCGGTTCAACAACCGCGCGAGGACGTCCTCCGTCGCGACCGCAGGCCGGATCTCCTTGCCGGTGATGAGGCGCAGGTCGTCGAGCGCGAAGACGTGCCGGGGGTCCTTCATGGCGACGACGAGGACGTCGTCCTCGAGCCGCAGCGGCATCGCTTGGTAGCGGCGCGCCGTCGCTTCGGGCACGAGGCTCACGGCGTACGGGTCGATCTGTACGTCCTCGCCGACGTACGCGTAGCCGAGCTGCATCGCCAAGCTCTTCGCGAGCGCGTCGGGCTCCATGCGGCCGGACTCGACGAGCGTGTCCTCGAGGTCGCCGCCGCCGGCTCGCTGCCGGTCGAGGGCGGCGTCGACGTCGGCGCGCGCGACGAAGCCGAGGTCGACGAGGATCTCGCCGAGCGGCTTGACGCCGTCCAGCTCCGCTTGCGTCTCCAACGCCCGCCGCAACTGGTCGCGGCGCAACTTCTTCGCCAGCAGCAGCGTGTCGCCCAGCCGCCCGGCGTCGTCGGCGTACAACGCGTCGATGCGGGTGCGGACCGCGCTGGCGGGGGCGACGACGAACGTCGCCTCGCCCGGCACGATCGCCGCGACGTCGTCGCGGTGGTGCGGGTCGGCCAGCGCGATGCGCACGACGCCGCCCTCTTCGGAGACCGGGACGGCGTCGAACTGCACCGCGTCGAGGCGCAACAGCGTCCGGGTGAGGCGTTCGTCCTCGGAGGCGTCCTGCAGGTCGGTGGTGAAGGGCAGGTTCGCCTGTTCGGCCAGCAACTGCGCGAGCTGGACCTCGTCGATCGCGCCGTCGTCCAGCAGCTGCCGACCCAAGCGGGCGCCGGTCCGCTTCTGCGCGTCAATGGCGGCGTCGAGGTGCGCCTGCGTCGTGAAGCCGTGCTCCACCGCCCGCGCCCCGAGGCGCCCGCCGAGGTCGCGTTCGACGTCGTCGGGCGGCTCCAGGCCGAGGTCGGGGTAGTGCGTCGCCAACGCCCAATCGATCTCCCGGTCGAGCGCCTGGAAGCGTTCGACGACGCAGCCCGAGGCGTCCTCGACCGCCTCGACGGCGAGCATGTCGAGGGGGTCGCGGAAGGCGACGCGGAGGTGGTGGTCGCGCCGCGCGAACGGCACCGCGCCGAGCGACTGCGCGACCTCGCCGGGCAACGACCGAATGGCGTCCGCTTCGACGTCGATGCGCGGCAGCGCGACGCGGGGCACGCCCATGGCGTGCTCCACGGCGTGCGCGATGCGGTCCTCGCTGACGATCCCGAGGTGCACGAGCGCGTCGGCGAGCCGCTCGCCGCTCGCGTCGCTGCGTTGGATCGCTTCCTGCAGGGCGGCGTCGCTGACGTCGCCCCGCTCGAGGAGGACCGCCCCGAGGCGTTTATCCGCGACGCTGAGCGACGCCATCCGCCGACCTCCCCTCGTCGGTCGCGCCGAGCGCGTGGGTGCGCCGCCGCTCGAGGCGCCGCTCGACGCGACGCAACAGCCGCGTGTGCGGCAGGCCGCCGTCGGAGAGCGGCGTCACCTGCACGGTGCGGAGGCCCGCCAGGTAGGCGCCGAGCACGTCGGTGAACCACTGGTCGCCGACCATCGCGACGCGGTGCGGCGGCAGGTCGAGGCGGGCAGCGGCCCGCCGGAAGGTCCCCGGCCACGGCTTCCCGGCGAGCGACACGGCGGGGATCCCGACCGCGCGCGCGACGTTCGCGACGCGCTTGGGAGCGCCGTTCGAGACGCCCGCGACGCGCAGGCCACGCGCGCGGACCTGCGCCACCCACCCCGCGACCGCCGCGCTGGGTTCGTGCACGCCCGCCGGCACGAGGGTCTCGTCGACGTCCAGCAGCACCCCGTCGACCCCGAGGTCGGCCAGCCGGCCGGCGTCGAGTTCGACGAGGGTCGCGAGGCGCAGGTCGGGCGCGCGACGTGCGGGCGGAGGGGGCGCGTGGGCGGGCGTGGTCATTCCGACGGCACGATAGCAGGCGCCCCCCCGAGCGCCTCGTGCAGGAGCGGAACGAACGCGTCGGGATCGTCGATCCACGGGTAGTGGCCGGCGTCGACCAGGCCGGTGGTCGCGTCCGGGCGGCGCCCCAACCCCGCCTCCGCCTGGTCGGGGACGCTGGTGCCGTCCTGCCGCCCGAACAGCGCGACGGGCGCCACCGTGAGGTCCGCGAGGTCCGCGAGGGCGTCGGCGTGCCAAACGTCCTCGGGCGCGTCGGCCCGCTGCGGCCCGAACTGCGCGACGGCGTCGACGTGCTCGAGGCGCATGCGGGTCGTCGGGAGGGGGAACTCCAGGTCGTCGAACAGCTGTTTGGGTGCGATCAGGTCGTACGCCCGTTCCGACAGGGCGTCGGGATCGAGGGCGTCGGGCGGCAACTCCCCCTGCGCCGCCAACGTCGCTTCGTCCGGCAGCGCCTCGTCCGGCGCGCCGGCGAGCACCGCGGCGCGGCGTTGCAGGGTGCGGGCGAGGAGGGGCATGGAGAACCACGGGTTGATCAGCACCACCCGCGCGACGCGTTCGGGGTGGAGGCGCGCAGCGCGCAACGCCGGAATCGCACCGAACCCGTGCGCGAGGAGGGTGGCGGCGGGCAGCCGAAGCGCATCGAGGGTGGTGGCGACGTCGCCGGCGAGGTCGTCGACGGTGAACGGCCCCCCGGCGTAGCTGCGTCCGCCCCCCCGCTGGTCGGCGTAGACGACGCGGAACCCCTCGAGTTCGTCGCCCATCAGGTCCCGGAAGCTGAAGGCGCTGTAGCCCGGCCCGCCGTGCAGGTAGTACAGCACCGGCGCCTCCTGCGGACCGACCTGCTCGACGTACAGGTCGGCGTCCTTCGTTTGGATGGTGATGGGCGCGTCGATCCAGTCGCCGCTCACGCCGCCCCCTCGCGCACCTCGACGAACGTCCAGGCGCGCACGTCGCGCCCGCCGTCGCGGTGCTCCGCGAGGTGGTCGGCGGCGGCGGCGTCGACGCCGTGGGTCGGGAACGGCGCGTCGCCGGCGAACGGGTCGCCGTCGACGACCAACAACCAGGTGTCGGGCTCCTGCCGGCCGCGCAGGAGGCGGGCGGGCGTCCCGCGCCGCGCGAAGGCGTCGCGCAGCGTCGCGAGGGCGGCGTGAGCGCCGGCGTCGCGGCGCTCGAGGAAGGTCACGAGAGGGGCGGAATCCATGCCGTGAGGGTAGCCGACCGGCGGAGGGTCGCGTGCTACCCTGACGCTGCGCCGCAGGTTGAGCGCGCGAGGAGGCGGACATGGGCCGGCGGACGCCTGGATCCGAGACGACCCCCGACGCGACGCCCGCGCCGTCGTCCGGCCCGGCGCGCGAGCCGACCCCCCGGCGCGCCCCCCGCCGCCGCGTCCTCACCGACCTGCAACCGCACGTCAAGGAGGGCCGCTACCGCCTCGGGCGGCACGCGGTCCGCCACGCCGCCAGCGAAGGGTTCACCGAACGCGACGTCGTCGCGACGATCCTGCACGGCCGCGAACTCGTGCGTTACCTCGAGGACGAACGGTTGCTGGTGTTGGGGTGGATCCCCGCCAGCCGCGACGTGAAGGTCCCCCTGCACGTCGTCCTGGAGTTCGCCAAGCCCCGCTTCGTCGACGTCGTCACCGCCTTCATCCCCCGCGACCCCCACCGCGCCCCCTCCCGCGCCCGCCTCGCGGAGGTCCTGCGCTACGACCGTCACGAACCCGACGTCGAACGCACCGGCGGGTCCGGCAACCGGTAGAACGCCCGCGCGTTCGCGTCGAGGCGCGGCTCCAACGCCGCCAGCGACGTGCCGCGCACCTCGGCGAGGACCTGCGCGGTGTGCCGCACCCACGCGGGGCGGTTGCGCTCCCCCCGGTGCGGGACCGGCGCCAGGAACGGCGCGTCGGTCTCGACGAGCAGGCGCGCGTCGGGCACGCGGGCGGCGACCTCGCGGAGGCGGGCTGCGCTCTTGTACGTCAGGTTCCCCGCGAACGACACGAACCAGTCGGCGGCCAGCCCGACCTCCAGCAGCTCGTCGCTCCCCCCGAAACAGTGCAGGACCCCGGGCACCCCCGGCGTCGCCCGCACCGCCTCGGCGGCGGCGTGCGACGCGTCGCTCCCCCCCTGCCGGTCGCGGACGTGCAGCACCAGCGGCTTACCGGTGGCGCGCGCCCATGCGGCGTGCACGTCGAAGGCGCGGCGTTGCGCCTCCAGGGTCTCGTCGTCCCAGTGGTCGTCGAAGCCGGTCTCGCCGATCGCGACGACGCGGGGGTGGTCGAGGAGCGCCTCGAGCCCCGCGCGCTCGCTCGGGTCGTCGATGCGCGACGCCTCGTTCGGGTGCAGCCCGACGACGGCGTACACGCGCGGGTCGCGTTCGGCGAGGGCGACGGTCGCCGCGCTGCGCGCCGCGTCGGTCCCGACGCTCACGAAGGCGTCCAGGTCGGCGTCCAGTGCGGCGTCGAGGTCGTCCAGGCGGTCGAGGTGGCAGTGGCTGTCGATCACCCGTTCAGGGTAGCCGAGCGCCGCGCCGCGCACGCCGTCCCGGCGGGTAGGATGCCGGCGTGAACGCCGGACGGCTCGTTGCGCTCGCCCTCGCCGCCGCCACCCTCCTCGGCGCGTGCGCGCCCGCCGTCGCGCCGGACCCGCCGGCGCGGTCGGCGGCGGGCGCCGCCGTCACCGCCCCGACCCGCACGCCGGGCGACGGCCCGCAGTTGTTCGAGGGGGCGGGCGCCGTCGCCGTCCGCGCCGCCCCGGACGACCCCGCGGACGCCCCCCTGGACGCCCCCGCGGACGCCCCCACGGACGGCGGGATGGACGGCGGGGCGGCCCCCGCCGCGGCGCTGCGGCCACCCACCCCGCCGAGCGTCCCACCCGCCTGGACGCAGACCGGCGTCGCCTCGTGGTACGGCCCGAACTTCGTGGGGCGACCCACCGCCAACGGCGAGACGTTCGACCCGACGTTGTTGACCGCCGCCCACCGGACCCTCCCGTTCGGGGTGCGCGTCCGCGTCACGAACCTCGCGACGGAGCGCAGCGTCGTCGTCCGCATCAACGACCGCGGTCCGTTCGTGCAGGGCCGCGTCATCGACCTCTCCCGCGCCGCGGCGGAGGCGATCGGCATGATCGGCAGCGGCACCGCCCGCGTCCGCCTCACGCCCGCCGGACCGCCCTCGGGCCCGGCGCCGATCCGCGTCGACGCCCGCCTGTCCGGCTACGACGTCGTCGTGCCGGGCGCCCGCCCGGGCTCGTTGTGGGTCCTGCGGACCGGTGACGGCGGCGAGGTCCTCGTGCGCGCCGTCGAGCTTCCCGAACGCCCCGACGCCGAGGCGACCGGGCGCGAGGTGTGGGTCGCGCCGGCGCTCGCTGCGCGGGTCGGCAGCGACGCGGTGCTCGCCTCGGCGCGCAGCGAGTAACGGGTCAGCCGGCGACCGGCGTCCGCCGGCAGGCGCCGGCGATCTCCGCGGCGAGCGCCGCGAGGTCGCCGCCCTCCCCGAGCGTCCGCACGAGGGCGCTGCCGACCACCACGCCGTCGGCGGCGGCCGCGACCGGCCGGGCGGTCGCCGCCCCGCTCACCCCGAACCCGACGGCGACCGGCAGGTCCGACGCCGCCTGGATGCGCCGCACCAGCGCCGGCACGTCCGCGGGGAGCGCCTCGCGCGCGCCGGTCACGCCGGTGACCGACACGGCGTACACGAAGCCGCGGCAGGCGTCGGTCACCGCCGCGATGCGCGCGTCGGTGGAGGTCGGCGCCAACAGGAACGTCGTCGCCAGGTCCGCGGCGCGCGCCGCCTCGATCAACGACCCCGCCTCCTCCGGCGGGAGGTCGGGCAGGATCAGGCCGTCCGCTCCGGCCGCCGCGACGTCGCGCACGAAGCCGGCCTCGCCGCCGCCGGCGTAGCAGAAGATCGGGTTGTAGTACGTCATGACGAGGAGCGGCACGTCCGTCTCCGCGCGCAGGTCGCGGATCATGTCGAGCACGTCGGCGGTCCGCACGCCGCCCGCCAGCGCCGCTTCGCTGGAGCGTTGGATGGTCGGTCCGTCCCCCAGCGGGTCGCTGTAGGGCAGGCCGACCTCGATCAGGTCGGCGTACGGCGTCAGCGTCCGCACCGCCTCCAGGAACCCGGCGCGGTCGGGGTAGCCGGCCGTCAGGTACGGCACGAACGCCGCGCGGTCCTCCGCCTTCGCCGCGGCGAACGCCGCCTCGATGCGGCCGCTCACGACGGCGCCTCCCCGCCGGGCTGTACGTCCGCCCCGAGGTTCAGGACCCGCATCGCTTCGTTGACGTCCTTGTCGCCGCGGCCCGAGAGGTTCACGACGACGTCCGCGCCGGCCGGGAGCTGCGTCGCGAGCTCGTCGAGGTACGCCAGCGCGTGGCTGGTCTCGAGCGCCGGGAGGATCCCCTCCTCCCGCGCGAAGCGCTGGAAGGCGGCGAGGGCCGCGCCGTCGTCCACCCCGACGTACTCCGCGAGGCCGGCGTCGGCGTAGTACGAGTGTTCCGGCCCGACGCCGGGGTAGTCGAGGCCGGCGGACACCGAGTGCGCCGGCGAAATCTGGCCGTCGTCGTCGGACATCAGGTACATCATCGCGCCGTGCAGCACCCCGCGCTTGCCGGCCGTGATGCTCGCGGCGTGCGCGCCGGTCCCGACGCCGTGCCCGGCCGCCTCGACCCCGATCAGGCGCGGTCGGCGTTCGGCGGGGAGGTACGCGAACGGCGCGAAGATCCCGATCGCGTTGCTGCCGCCCCCGACGCAGGCGACGACGGCGTCGGGCACGTCGCGGCCGGTGCGCTCCGTCAGTTGCGCCATCGTCTCCTCGCCGACGACCGCCTGGAAGTCCCGCACGATGCGCGGGTAGGGGTGCGGCCCGACGACGGAACCGATGACGTAGAAGGTGTCGCGCACGTTCGTCACCCAGTCGCGGATCGCTTCGTTCGTCGCGTCCTTCAGGGTGCGGGTGCCGCTCGTGACCGGCACGACCTCCGCCCCGAGCAGCCGCATGCGGACGACGTTCAGCGCCTGCCGGCGGACGTCCTCCTCGCCCATGTACACGACGCACGGCAGGCCGAACATCGCTGCGGCGGTCGCGGTGGCGACGCCGTGCTGCCCCGCGCCGGTCTCCGCGATGATGCGGGTCTTGCCCATGCGCCGCGCGAGGAGGACCTGCCCGACGGTGTTGTTGATCTTGTGCGCGCCGGTGTGGTTCAGGTCCTCGCGCTTCAACCACACGCGGAGCCCCAACCGTTCGCTGGTGCGCGTCGCTTCGCTCAGGAGGCTGGGGCGGCCCACCGCGTCGCGCAGGACCTCGGCGAGGTGGGCGGCGAAGGCGGGGTCGCGAATCGCGTCGTCGTGCGCGGCCGCGAGTTCGTCGAGGGCGGGGATGAGGGTCTCGGGGACGTACCGTCCGCCGTACGCGCCGAAGCGGCCGCGGGCGTCGGGGTAGGGAAAATCGAACGTGGGGGCGTGCGTCATGGCGTCACCTCTCGCGAAGGGCTCGAACGTCGGGGCGAGCGGGATCGTCGGGAGGGCGCGGACCGACCTACGGCCGCGCGGGGGGGACCGACGACCCGCGACGCCACCAGCGTTGGTGGCGGCGTTTGAACGCGCGGGGGGTGCGGACCCGAGGTCGTGCACGCATGGCCCGAGTCTACGCCCCACCCCCGCCGGCGTCCAGCGGGCCGGCGACCGGAGGGCCGTCCGGCGTGGGGCCGCCCTCCAGCCAGGCGAGCGCCTCGCGCGTCAGGACGACCGGGTGCGGAGGCGTCGCCTCGACCGTGAAGGCGGCGGCGACCTCGTCGGCGGCGAGCGGCGTGGGGCGCGCCGTGACCCCCAACGTCCACGCCAACAGGCCGACCACCCGCTCCGGCGGGACCCCCCGCGCGCGCAGGGCGTGCAGGGTGCCCGCCCCGCGCCGCTTCGCGAGGCGCGCCCCGTCGCCGTCGAGCAACAGCGGGACGTGCAGGAACGACGGGGGCGTCGTCCCCAGCGCCCGCTGCAGGTGCACCTGCAGCGCCGCGGAGGGCAGCAGGTCGCGGCCGCGCACGACCTCCGCGACGCCCATCGCGCCGTCGTCGACGGCGACCGCCAGGTGGTACGCCCACACCCCGTCCGCGCGCCGCAGGACGGCGTCCCCGACCGCCTCGTGCAGGGGGATGCGGAGCGTCCCGAGGCGCGCGTCCGCGACCTCGACCTCGGTGGCGGGCACCGCGACGCGGATCGCGGGGCGCTTCCCGGCCGCCGCCTTCGCCGCCGCGACGCGGGCGTTCTCCGCCCGCTCGCGCGGGCCGTAGGCGCCGCGCCCCCCTTCGCCGCCCGGCTCGCCGGCGTGCGGGGCGGACGCCAGGGTGCGGAGGTCCTTGCGCGACAGGTAGCAGGCGAACGTCGCGCCGGCCGCCTCCAGCGTCGCGAGCGCCGCGGCGTACGCCGCGGTCCGCTCCGACTGGCGGTAGGGCGCGTGCGGCCCGCCGACGTCCGGCCCCTCGTCCCAGGTCAGCCCCAACCAGCGCAGTTCGTCGAGGTTCCCCTCGACCGCGGCGGGCACCGTCCGGGCGGCGTCGAGGTCCTCGACCCGCACGACGAACCCCGCGTCGCGGGCGCGGGCCCAGGCGACGAGGGCGGTGCGGGCGTTGCCGAGGTGTTGCCCGCCGGTGGGGGAGGGGGCGTAGCGACCGCGGGGCACGTCAACCGCCGCGCACGACCGCCCGCCCCGCGGGCCCACCCTCCGGCGTCCCGGGGCGATGGAGCGCCTCGACGACCGCGAGGGCGGCGACCGGTGCGCCGACGTCCGCCAGCGCGGCGCGACCGCCCTCCGCCGCCTTCTCGATCCACACGCCCACCCCACCGACGTGCGCGCCGGCGTCCGCCGCGAGCTGCGCGAGGCCGGCGGGCGTCGCGCCGCGCGCCAGGACGTCGTCGATCAGCCACACCCGCGCGCCGGCCGGGAGGTGCTCGGCGCGCAGCGCGAGGGTCGCGACGCCGCCGTGCGTCCGGCTCGCGACGTCGCGCCGGAGGATCGGCGGCGTCCACGTCCCCGGGATCCGCTTGCGGGCGACCAGCAGCGGCACGTCGCGGGCGGCGGCCACCCCGAAGGCCGGCGCGACGCCGGACGCTTCGGCGGTCAGGATCAGGTCGGGGGGCGCCGCGCCGGCCGCCTCGAGCCGCGCGGAGAGCGTCGATCCCGCCTCCAGAACGAAGGCGGGATCGAGGCGGTGGTTGACGAAGCCGTCGACGCGCAGCAGGCCGTCGGCGGTGACGGTCCCCTCGTCCGCGATGCGGCGGACGAGCGCCTCCACTACGCCCGTCCGGCGCGCTTCATGGCGTCCATCATCGCCGCCCCCATGTCGGTCGGGGTGGGGGCGAGGACGACGCCGGCGCCCTCGAGCGCCGCGATCTTCGCGTCCGCGGTGCCCTTGCCGCCCGACACGATCGCGCCGGCGTGCCCCATGCGCTTCCCGGGCGGGGCGGTCGTCCCGGCGATGAAGCCCGCGACCGGCTTGTCGAGGTGCTCGGCGATCCAGGCGGCGGCGTCCTCCTCCGCCGTCCCGCCGATCTCCCCGATCATGATGACGCCCTCGGTGGCGGGGTCGTCGCGGAACATCGTCAGGACGTCGACGAAGTTCGTGCCGTTCACCGGATCGCCGCCGATGCCGACGGCGGTCGTCTGGCCGAGGCCGACGTCGCTCAACTGCTTCACCGCCTCGTACGTCAGGGTTCCCGAGCGGCTGACGACGCCGATGCGTCCGCCCGCGTGGATGTAGCCGGGCATGATGCCGATCTTGCAGGCGTGCGGCGTGATGACGCCGGGACAGTTCGGCCCGATCAACCGGGTGCCGGTGCCCTGCAGCGCCCGCTTGACGACCACCATGTCCTGCACCGGGATGCCTTCGGTGATGGCGACGACCAGCTCCAGGCCGGCGTCCGCCGCCTCGAGGATCGCGTCCGCCGCGCCGGCGGGCGGGACGTACACGACGCTGGCGTTCGCGCCGGTCGCGGCGACGGCGTCGCGGACGGTTTCGAACATCGGGACGTCGACGGCGTACGTCGCGTCGCGGCCGGGCACGCCGCTGGCGTCGGTCGTCCCCTCGAAGCGCAGGCTCGTGCCGCCCTTGCCGGGGTGCACGCCCGCCACGACGTTCGTGCCGTAGGCGATCGCGGTGTCGGTATGGAAGCGGCCGGCGCCGCCCATGCCCTGCACCAGGAGTTTCGTGTCGCGTCCGACGAGCACGCTCATCGGGTCGCCTCCACGATCTTCTGCGCGCCGTCCTTCATGTCGTCCGCGCTGACGACGTCGAGGTCCGACGCGTCGATGATCCGTTTTCCGAGCTCCACGTTCGTTCCCTCCAACCGCACGACGAGCGGCACGTCGAGGCCGACCTGGCGGACCGCCTCGACGACGCCTTCGGCGATCACGTCGCACTTCATGATGCCCCCGAAGATGTTGACGAAGATCCCCTTGACGTTCGGGTCGCGCGTGATGATCTTGAACGCCGCGGTGACGTTCTCCGTCGTCGCGCCGCCGCCGACGTCCAGGAAGTTCGCCGGTTCCCCGCCCACCTGCTTGATGGTGTCCATCGTCGCCATCGCCAGGCCGGCACCGTTCACGAGGCAGCCGATGCTGCCGTCGAGCTTGATGAAGCTCAGGCCGTACGCGCCCGCCTCGCGCTCCGCGGGGTCCTCCTCCGCCTCGTCGCGGAGCTCCGCGACGCCCGGGTGGCGGAACAACGCGTTGTCGTCGAAGCCCATCTTCCCGTCGAGCGCCAACACCCGGTCGTCCTCGGTGACGACGAGCGGGTTGATCTCCACCAGGTCGGTGTCCATCTCCGCGGCGAACGCCGCGAGCGCCTTCATGAACTGCATCCCGTTCTTCGCCGCGTCGCCGGCGAGGCCCAACCCGAGCGCCAGCCGGCGGGCTTGGAAATCGGCGAGGCCGACGGCGGGATCGATCGTTTCGCGCAGGATCTTCTCCGGGGTCGCGTCGGCGACCTCCTCGATCTCCGTGCCGCCCTCCGTCGACGCCATCATCAGGTTCCGGCCGGTCGCCCGGTCGAGGAGGACGGAGAGGTACAGCTCGCGGGCGATGGCGACGCCCTGCTCGACGTACAGGCGTCGAACCGGCGTGCCGGTCTCGCCGGTCTGCACCGTCACCAGCGTCGAGCCGAGCATCGTCTCCGCGAGCGCGCGGACCTTCGCCTCCGCCGACGGGACGCCGCCCTCGACGCCGTCGGTGACGACGTTCACGCCGGCGAGGTCGGGGTGCTCGACGAAGCGGCCCTTGCCGCGCCCACCGGCGTGGATCTGCGACTTGACGACGACGACGCTGGAGCCGCCCGCCTCGACGAGCGGACCGACCGCCGCGACCGCCTCCTCCGGCGTGGTCGCCACGCGGCCCTCCGGCACCGCGAGGCCCCGCTCGGCCATCAGGCGTTTCGCTTGGTACTCGTGAATCTTCACGCTGGTTCCTCCTGGAGGGGGGTGTCCCACGCCGCGCGCGGGCGCCACCGCGGACCGCCCGTGGGGGCGGGCCGCGCGAACGGCCGCACCCTACCGCAGCGGCGCGCCGCCCGGCCGCGGCGCCGGGGTACCCTGCACGCGATGTACCGCACGGTGCTGGTCACGCTGTCCGACAAGGGCGCCGCCGGCGAGCGCGAGGACACCGCCGCCGACGCCGTCCGCGCCGCCCTCGGCGCGCACGCCGGCGCGCCGTTCGAGGAGGTCGGCTACGAACTGCTGCCCGACGAACGGCCCCGCCTCCGCGCTCGCCTGCGCCTGTGGTGCGACGGCGGCGACGCCGACCTGGTCCTCACGATCGGGGGGACCGGCCTCGGGGCGCGCGACCGGACGCCGGAGGCGACGCGCGACGTGCTGGACCGCGAGGTGCCCGGCCTCGCCGAACGCATGCGCGCCGTCGGCATGCAGGCCACCCCCAAGGCGGCGTTGTCGCGGGCGGTGGTCGGCGTGCGGGGCGGCACGATGATCGTGAACCTCCCGGGCAGCGCGAAGGGGGCGCGGGAGTCGCTGGAGGCGATCCTCGACGTCCTCCCGCACGCGCTGGACGTCCTGCGCGGCGAGGGGCGCGGCGACCCGAGCGCCTGGCACGCGTGAGCACGGCGTTGGTCCTGGCGTACGTCGTGTTCGGGGCGTCGTGGCTGGTGGGGATCGCCGGCGTCCTCCTGCCGGTCCTGCCCGGCGTGCCGCTCGTCGCCGTCGGCGCGCTCGCCGCCGCCTGGATCCGCGGGTTCGAGGTCGTCGGCGCCGCCCCGCTCGTGTGGGTCGCGGTCCTCGCGGTCGTCGCGCAGGTCGTCGACCTGCTGGCGGGCGCGATCGGCGCGAAGCTCGGGGGGGCGGGCCGCGCCGGCTTCTGGGGTGGCGTCGTCGGGTCGCTCGTCGGCCTGTTCGCCGCGCCGCCCCTCGGCTTCCTCGTCGGGGCGCTCGTCGGGGCGGTCGCGGCGGAGGTGCTCGCCGGGCGTTCGGGGGCGGACGCCGTGCGCGCCGGGATCGGCGCGTTCGCCGGCACGGTGGGCGGCGTCGTCGCGAAGGCGCTCGTGCTCGTCGCGATGGCGGTGGTGATGGTGCCGGCCCTGGCGTGAGTCCCCGCCCGATGTGGGCTAGGCTTGGGCGCGCGCAAGGAAGCGAGGTTTCGATGGATCCGATCATGGTGGAACTGGGGCCCTTGGCGCTCCGTTGGTACGGCCTCCTCATCGTCGTGGGCGTCCTCGTCGGCTCGACGTGGAGCCTTCGCGAGGCGCGCCGGCGCGACATGGACACCGACGCGCTCCTGGATTTGGCGCCGTGGCTGGTCGTCGCGGGCCTCGTCGGGGCCCGCCTCGTGTTCGTCGTCACCAGCCCCGGACCGTTCTTCGGTCCCGGCGGCGACCCGCTGTCGGCGTTCGCCATCTGGCAGGGCGGCATCAGCATCCACGGGGGCATCCTCGGGATCGCCCTCGCGCTGTTCGTGCTGGCGCCCCGCCGCGGCCTTCGGCCCTGGGCGGTGCTGGACGTCCTGACGCCCGTCGGCGCCTTCGGCATCATCGGGGGGCGCATCGGCAACGTCATGAACGGCACCGACACCGGCGGTCGCCTGACCGACTGGCCGATCGGGGTCGCCTGGCCCGAGCGTGGGACCGAGACGTTCGGGGCGGTCGGGCGCGTGATCTTCGGCGACGACCTGTGGGCGTACGCGCCCCCCATCTGCAGCGGCGTTCCGGCGGGGGAGGCGTGCGTCGTGCACCTCACGCCGGTCTACGGCGCGCTGGTCGGGGTCGCGTTGATCCCGTTGTTGGCGTGGGCGTTCCGCCGCAGCCGCACGCCCGGCTTCGTCTTCGCCTGGTTCGTCCTCGGCTACTCGCTGCTCCGCAGCGTCATCGAGGAGCCGTTCCGCGACAATCCGTTGTTCCTCCCGATCTACGAGAACGCGCAGGCCGGCGTGGGCCTGTTGACCCTCACGCAGCTCGTGTCGATCCCCCTGATCCTCGTCGCGGCGTACGCGCTGCTGCGCATGGATCCCGACGCCGGCCCCCGGCGGGAACGCCTGACGAAGCGCGCGAAACGGTGAGCGACGTCCCCGCCGTCGCGGTGGTCCTGGCCGCCGGCCAGGGGACCCGCATGCGTTCGACGCGGCCGAAGGTCGTGCACGAGGTGGCGGGCCGCCCCATGGTCGGTCACGTCGTGCGCGCCGCCCGCGGTGCGGGCGTCCGCGACGTGATCGTCGTCGTCGGCGCGGGCGAGCCGGCGGTGCGCGACGCCCTCGCCGGCGAGGACGTCCGCTTCGTGCGGCAGGCCGCCCCCCGCGGGACGGGGGACGCCCTCGCCGCCGCGACCGACGCCGTGGCGGACGCCGTCCGGGCGGGCGCCTCGACGTTCGTGCTGAACGGCGATGGGGCGCTCGTGCGCCCCGCGACCCTCGCGGAGCTCGCCGCGGTGCACGCCACCGGCGCGACGCCGGGGGCGGGTGTGACGGTCGCGACCGCGACGGTGGACGACCCCACGGGGTTGGGGCGGATCGTGCGGGACGGGGACGGAGGCGTCGCCCGCATCGTCGAGGAGGCCGACGCGGACGCCGCGACCCGCGCGGTGCGCGAAACGAACGCCGGGACGTACCTGCTGGGGCCCGACGTCTGGCCGCGCCTCGCGGCGCTCGGGGCGGACAACGCGCAGGGGGAGGTCTACCTGACCGACCTGGCGGCCGCCAGCGTCGCGGACGGCGCGCCGGTGCGGGCCGCCCCCCTGACCGATCCCGACGACGCGGCGGCCGCCAACGACCGCCGCGACCTCGCGCGGCTCGAAGGCATCGCCCAAGCGCGCCTCGCCGCCGCCTGGATGGCGGCCGGCGTCACCTTCCTCGCGCCCGCCACCGTCCACCTGCACGACGACGTCGAGCTGGCGCCCGACGTGGTGCTCGAGCCCGGCGTCGTGCTGCAGCGCGGCACGCGGGTGGGGGAGGGCGCGCACGTCGGGGCGGCCGCCCACCTGCGCGGCTGCACGGTCGCGCCCGGCGCGTCGGTCCCCCCCCACACGGTGGCGACCGACGCGACGTTCCCCGCCTGACCCCGCCGGACCCCGCCGGACCCCGCCTAGCCCCGCCCGCGCGGGGGTCAGCGGACGAAGCCGAGCGCCCGGAGGCCCTCCAGGACGCCGGCGGCGTACCCGGCGCGCGCGAAGCGCACGCCGCGCCGCCCGCGCAGGTGCGCGAGTTCGCCGTGGTGGTTGCCGACGACGATCGCCGGCGTCTTCGCCGTCAACATCGCTTCGTCGTTGCCGCTGTCGCCCGCGACCACGATCCGTTTTGGATCGAACCCCCACGTCTCCGCCAACCACCGCACGGCGGCGTCCTTGCCCGCCCGGGCGGGGAGGGCGTCGAGGTAGGCGCCGTGCGAGGCGATCAGGCGGGCCTTCAGGCCGCGCGCCTCGAGCGCCGCGCGGAGCTCGCCGACGCGGCCCGCGTCCTCGAGGAAGAAGCTGACCTTGCGCGGCGTCTGCGCGGCGTCCTCCTGCGGCGTGAGGCCGGCCTCGAGCAGCGTCGCGCGGACCGCGTCCGCGTCCCACTCCCGTTCGATGCGGCGGCGGTAGCCGCCGTCGGGCCGGCGCTCGGGTCCGTAGACCACGTCGGTCCCGACGTCGGTCACGATCGCCAGCGGGTCGGGCAGGCCGCCGGCGATCGCCTCCTCGACGAGCGCCAGCCGGCGGCCCGACGCGACGGCGAACGCGATCCGGTTCGCCGCGAGCGCTTCGCTCAGCTCGGCGAGCGCGGCGTCGTCGTCCTCCCCCCCGATCAGGGTGCCGTCGATGTCGCTCACGAGGAGGGCGTCGGCGGCCAACAGGTCGCGGCCGACCGTCCCCCGCCACGGTTTCGGTGGCGGCGCTTCGGCGAGGGGGGCGACGGCGTCGAGGTACGTCGAGACGTGCGCCCGCCAACTGTAGTGCTCGCGGACCCCCTCGACGCCGGCGCGGCTGTAGCGCCCCCACGCCTCCTCGTCGACGAGGATCGACGTGAGGGCGGCCTGGATCGCTTCGGTATCGCGGGCGTCGACCAGCTTCCCCGAACCGCAGTGCGCCAGGATCTCCTTCGGCCCACCGTGGTCGGTGGAGACGACCGGGAGGCCCGACGCGGACGCCTCGATGAGGGTGATCCCGAAGTTCTCGACGAGGGCGGGGTTGATGAACACCCCGCCGCGTTCGGCGGCGAGGCGGTAGAGGACCGGAATGTCGGTGTCGGGGTCGTGGCGCTTGGGCAGCGCCAGCTTGCCGTACAGGTCGTAGCGGTCCATGCGCAGGAGCAGGTCGGTGAGGACCTCGCGTTCGTTGTCGCTCATCGCCTCGATGTCCTTGCGGACGCCGGCGAAGACCGCCAGGTTCGCGAGGCTCTGCAGCTCCTTGTTCGTGCCGTAGGCGTCGATGAGCCCGTCGATGTTCTTGCGTTTGTCGGGGCGGCTGATCGCCAGGATCAGCGGTTTCTCGGGGTCGGTGAGGAAGCGGTCGAGTTCGCGGCGCATCCGGACGCGCGCCTCGACGACCTCCGGACCGGGGTCGATCGATTCGTCGACGTCGTAGTACCAGGGGTAGAAGCGGTCGACGTCGGTGCCGGGCGGCAGCACCAGGTAGTCCGCCGACGTGTGCGCCTCGTAGAGTTCGTAGCCGTGCTCGACCTCGTGCCGGGTGCTGGCCACCACCCGGTCGGCGCTGCGCAGCAGGTCCTCCTCGACGGCGACCCGGTGGGCGACGTGGTAGCGCGACTCGATCGCCTCGTCGTCGACGCCGGCGTTGCGCAGCACCCGCCGCTTGTTGCGGCCGAGGCTGTGCCCGGTGAAGATCAACGGCACGCCGAGCCGCGCCGCGACCTCCTTCGCGACGGCTCCGGCGTCGGCGTAGTGCCCGTGCAGCAGGTCGGGCGTCTCGCCGGTCTCGCGGTAGTAGCGCATCATGCCGTTCACGAACGCGTCCAGGTGCGGCCAGAGCGTCTCCTTGCGGCGGTAGCGGCCGCCGCCGGCGCGGATGCGGACCAGGGTCGCGCCCGGCCCCAGCACCTCGATCGGTTCGGCGTAGTCGTCGGACACGCGCTCGTCGTCGACGAGGCGGGTGAAGAGCACGACCTTCGCCACGCGTTCGTGGCGGCCGAGCGCCCGCGCGAGCTCGACGACGTACGTCGTCTGCCCGCCGGTGTCGGCGTCGCGCCCGAGTTCGAGATCGTGGCCTCGGATGAGGCCGTGCACGCTGACGTGGTGCAGCACCAAACCGTCCGATGCGTCGGACACGGAGCACCTCCGGCGGGCACCATAGCGAATCGACGTGCGCGCGCCGTCCCGCAGGGCACGGCGCACCGCCGCGCAGGTGCTACCATCACGCTCCAGGAGGTGCCATGGCGCTGCTGAACAAACCCCCCGCGGTCCTCGCCCTCGAGGACGGCACGCTGTACCGCGGGTACGCCTTCGGCGTGCCCGGCGACACGGTCGGTGAGATCGTCTTCAACACCTCCATGACCGGGTACCAGGAGATCCTGACCGACCCCAGCTACCACGGGCAGATCGTCACGATGACCTACCCGCACATCGGCAACTACGGCGTGTCGGTGTACGACATGGAGTCCAACCGCCCGTTCGCCCGCGGCTTCGTCGTGCGCGAGTTCTCCCGCACCGCCAGCAACCACCGTGCGCACCAGGACCTGCAGAGCTTCATGGAGCAGCACGCCATCGTCGGGATCGAGGGGATCGACACCCGCGCCCTGACGCGGCGCCTGCGGACCGGAGGGGTCGTCAAGGGCGTCATCCACCACGGCGCCGTCGACGACGCGGAGGCCGCCGAGCTCGTCGCCCGCGCGCAGGCGCACGCCGACATCGACGGGCGCGACATGACGCCGGAGGTCACCACCCCGCTGCCGTACGCCCGACCGACGTTCCGCGAGACGCCGCGCGTCGTCGTCATCGATTTCGGCATCAAGCACTCGATCGTCTACAAGCTGGAGCAGGCGGGCGCGGAGGTCATCGTCGTGCCGGCGCAGACGACGCCGGCCCAAATCATGGCGCTCGACCCGTACGGGCTCGTGCTCAGCAACGGCCCCGGCGACCCCGACGGCCCGCGCTACGCGCACGACACCGTCTGGCAGATGTTGGGGTTGGTGCCGACCTACGGCATCTGCATGGGCCACCAACTCCTCGGCCTCGCGGTCGGTGGGACGACCTACAAGCTGCGGCACGGCCACCACGGCGCGAACACGCCGGTGAAGAACGTCGTGACGGGCGAGGTGGAGATCACCAGCCAGAACCACAACTACGCCGTCGACGTCGACACGATCCCCGGCAACCAGTTCCGCGCGACGCACGTGAACCTCAACGACGGCACGCTGGAGGGGATGGCGCACGTCCGCTACCCGGTGTTCAGCGTGCAGTACCACCCCGAGGCCAGCCCCGGGCCGCACGACGCGAACTACCTGTTCCGCCGCTTCATCGAGGAGGTCAACGCGTTCGAGGGCGCGACGTCGCTCCCGACCGGAACGGCGCTCGCGGAGGGCTGACGGCGCTCAGTTCACGACGCGCGCGCCGCCCGGCCCGCGCCAGGCGCGGCGGCGCCACAGGTACAGCCCCAGACCGACGGGCCCCGCGAACCAGGTGAGCAGCAGCTCGACGCGGGGCAGGCGCCCGTAGTACCGCGCGTCGCGGAAGATCCACGTCCCCACGAACAGGTCCAGCGCGACGACGTGCGTCCACAACGTCAGGAACCCCGCCGGGCTGGCGGCCGCCCGCGCGAGGGCGGACGCCTCCAGCGACGCGGGTGCGTCGCCCCCCACGACCGCCGTGAGCAGCAGGAGGGCGTACACCCCGGCGAGGGCGACGAACGGCCACGGCGACGTCACCATCCGCACCGTCGCCGGCGTCCGCGGGAACAACAGCATCGACCCCCACCAGGGGAGGGTCGCGACGTTCACCAGCGCGAAGGTCACGTCCACGTCGGGGCCCCCATCCGCTCGCGCGTATCGAGGAAGATCGTCACCGGCCCGTCGTTCACCAGCCGCACCTCCATCGCCGCGCCGAAGGTGCCGGTCGCGACCGTCAGCCCGCGCGCGCGCAGGTCGTCCGCGAGCGCCTCGTAGCGGGGTTCGGCGACGTCGGGTGGGGCGGCGGGGGAGAAGCCGGGGCGGGTCCCGCTGCGGGTGTCCGCCTGCAGGGTGAACTGGCTGACGAGCAGGACCTCGCCGCCGACCGCGGCGACGTCGCGGTTCATGCGGCCGTCCGCGTCGTCGAAGATCCGCAGGCCCGCCAGCTTCGCGCCGAGCTTGGTGACGTCGTCCGCGTCGTCGTCCCGCGCGACGCCGACCAGCACCACCAGGCCGCGCTCGATCCGCCCGACCGTCCGCCCGGCGACGACGACCGACGCATCGCGGGCGCGCTGCACGACCGCCCTCACGACGGACCGTCCGGCGTGGCGGCCGCGCGCTTCACTCGTCGCGGATCCCGGGCAGGATCGTCGGCAGTTCGACGTCGCCATCCTGCGTCTCGCCGGGGTCGGCCGCCTCGAGGGCGGCGCGGACGCGCGTGATCGCGTCGTGCAACGCCGCGCGTTCGGTCTCATTGAGGTTCCCGGCGGTCTTCTCCGCGAGCAGCTCGAGGAGGCCCAGGCTGCGCGTCGCGGTCCGGCGGGCGTGGATGCCGTCGCGATCCAGGTGGCGGTGCATGGGGCTGTGCGGTTCCCCCGTCGCCGCCTGCGCGGAACTGAGGAGGCTGTGGACGAGCCCGATGAAGCGGGGGTCGGCCACGTCAGAACAACTCCGGTTGCTTGGCGGTGTCGATCGCGACCGGTTCGCGGGCGTCGGGCAGCGTGCGCAGCGCCGCGACGAGGGTCTGCATCGCCTCCCACATGCGCCACTTCGCGCCGCCCTTCTCGCGGCTCGGGTTCCGCAGCAGGTACGCCGGGTGGTACAGCGGCATCACCCGCACGCCGTTCCAGTCGTGCCACGTCCCGTGCAGCGTCGTGATGCCCTCCTGCGTCTGCAAGAACCAGCGGGTCGGGACGTTCCCGAGGGGCGCGATGAGGCGCGGCCGGATCACCTTGATCTGGTCGACGAGGACGGGGGCGGACGCCGCGATCTCCTCGCGCGTCGGGTTGCGGTTGTCGGGCGGGCGGCGCTTGACGAGGTTCGTGACGTACACCTCCTCGCGCGCCAGGTCGACGCTCGCGAGGATCTTGTCGAGCAGCTGTCCGGCGCGCCCGACGAACGGACGGCCGCTGAGGTCCTCGTCCTCGCCGGGCGCTTCGCCGACGATCATCAGGTCGGCGTCCTCGGGGCCCTCCCCGAAGACGACGTGATCGGACAGGTCGTGCAGGGGGGCCGGCTTCGCGGTCGCCGCGCGGGCGACGTCGTCCAACGTCATGCGCGACGTTCTACCACGCGCCCCGCCCGCGGCCGCCGCGTCAGGCGTCGGAATCGACGTCGGCCTTCGACGGCCGGCGGCTGCGCACCTCGCGGCGGACCTTCGGCGCCAGCCCGATCATCAGGAAGAAGTTCTCGAGGGCGTTCTCGGCACCCTTGACGTCGACGTGCTCGTGCGCGGCGCTGCCGGTCACGAACGGCAGGTCGGCGTACCGGGCGAGCGCCGCCTTCGCGACGGTCTCGGGCGGGTGCGTCGACGCCAACGTCGCGAGGTCGGCGTACACCTCGCGGCGCGCTTCGGCGTGCCGCCGGGAGGCGTCGGGATCCTCGGTCGCGTCGGCGCGCAGGAGGTCCTGCTTGGCGATCCGTCGGTAGTGCTTCAGGCCGCGCAGGATCTCGTCGCTGCCGAGCACCATGTCGACCGACACGTCGGGATCGAGGGTGGGGGCGGGCTCGGGGGCAGGGTCCATGTCCGCTCCTCTCACGGGCGTCGTGCCCTCCAGGGTAGCGCTCCCACCTCAGGCGCGCAACGCGTCGCCGCGCGGCGGCGGGGTGGTCTCGCCGTCCTCGCGCTCCAGGACGTCCAGCGCGGCGCGCGTGAGGTCGGTGAGGTCGGCGTCGTCGCTGCGGTAGCCGCAGTCGGGGCACTCGAGTTCGTCGAAGCCCTCGACGAACCGCCACCGGATCGTGCCCGTCCGCCCGCACGCGGGGCAGGCGGTGCCGTCGTGCTCGCCTTCGGCGTCGTACATCGCGCACCTCCTGGGGGGGAGGCTACCAGCGCGCGCGGTACCCTCGCCGCATGCATCCTGCCGAGCCCGTCCCCTTCGACGCCGTCCGCGCGGCGTTCCCCGCCGTCGTGCGGGGCGACGTCACCTTCCTCGACAACGCCTCCGGCGCGCAACTCCCCGAGCGCGTCCTCGACGCCATGAACGAGGCGATGCGGACGATGCAGGTGAACAAGGGCGGCGCCTACCCCGCCTCGATCCGCGTGACCGAGGCGAAGGAGGCGGTGCGGGCGCGCACCGCGGCGTTCCTCGGGCGGCCCGGCGACGCGGGCGGCGTCGCGTTCGGCGCGAACGCGACGACGTTGCTGTTCCTGCTCGCCGAAGCGGTCGGCGACACCCTCGCGCCGGGCGACGCGGTGATCGTGACCGGCCTCGACCACCACGCGAACGTCGATCCGTGGCGGCGCCTGGCGCGCCGCGGGGTGGAGGTCCGCACGTGGGCGCCCGACGCGCAGGGGGACCTGCACCTGGACGACCTCGCGGCGCTCTGGAGCGACGAGGTGCGCCTGGTCGCCATGACCGCCGCCAGCAACCTCATCGGGACGTACGCGCCGGTCGCGGAGGTCGGCGCGTGGCTGGAGGGGCGGGACGCCCGGCTGGTGGTGGACGCGGTGCACTACGCCCCGCACCGCCTGCCCGACGCCGCCGCCTGGCGCGCCGACGCGGTCGCGTTCAGCCCCTACAAGGTCGTCGCGCCGCACCTCGGGGCGCTGTGGATCGCCGAGGATTGGCGTGCGGCGCTGCCCGACTGGGGCCTGTCGTTCCTCCCCGCCGGCCCCCTCCGGTGGGAACCGGGGACGCAGAACCACGAGGCGATCGTGGCGTTCGGGGCGGCCCTCGACCACCTGGCGTGGATCGGGACGCTGGCCGGCGCGCCGGAGGACGCCCCCGACCGCGACCGCTGGGCGGCGGCGTTCGCGGCGATCGAGCGGCGCGAGACGGCGTTGTGCGGACGCCTCCTGGACGGCCTCGACGCGCTCGGTGCGACGCGCGTCGGTCGGCCCGGCTGCGACGGCCGGACGGCGACGGTCGCCTTCACGGTGCCGTGGGCGTCCGCGGCGGACGTCGCGGCGCGCCTCGGGCGCCGCTCGATCGCCGTCACCGCGGGGCACGCCTACGCCGAAACCCTCGCCCGCGAGCACCTCGCCCGGCCCGACGGCGTCGTCCGCGCGAGCCTCCTGCACTACTCCGACGAGACCGACGTCCAGACGTTGCTCGACGCCCTCGCCGAGGAGGGCGCCGCCGCGCACGCCTGAGGGCGGCGACGCGCGGGGGTCGGGGGCGTCCTCAGGCGGCGCTGCCGGTGCGGGCCGCCCGCGCGCGGGCGCGGAGGTCGCGGGCGGTGGCGCGGGCGGCGTCGCCGTCGTGACCGGCCAGCATCCGCGCGAGCTCCCGTTCGCGCGCCTCGTCCCCCTCGAGCGGCGTGAGGGAGGTGACGGTGCGGGCGTCCCGCTCGCGTTTGCCGACGACGACGTGGTGGTCGGCGTGGGCGGCGACCTGCGCGAGGTGCGTGACGATCAGGACCTGATGCCGGTCGGCGAGGCTGGCCAGGAGCTCCCCGACCGCCCAGGCGGCCTCCCCACCGACCCCGGCATCGACCTCGTCGAACACGAGGGTCGTGCGGTCGGACCCGCTCAACGTCCAGGCGGCCAGCATGACGCGCGAGAGCTCCCCGCCGGACGCCGCCTGCGCCAGCGGCGCGACCGCTTCGCCCGGGTTGGCGGCGAACTCGAAGCGGACGGCGTCCGCCCCGTGCGGGCCGGGCGTGGTGGGCTCCACCGCGATGCGCAGCGTCGCGCCGGGCAACGCGAGGCGCTCCAGGAGCGGCGCGACGTCGCGCTCGAAGCGGTCGGCCGCCGCCCGACGCGCGGCGGTGAGGCGCGCACCGAGCGCCTCGAGCTCCGCGTCGAGCGTCGCGATGCGCGCCGCCAGCTCGTCGCCGCGCGCGTCGTCCGCCTCCAACGTCGCGCGTTCGCGGGCGACCTCCTCGCGGTGCGCGAGGACCGCGGCGCTGCCGTCGCCGTACTTCGCGAACAGCCGTTGCAGCGTCGCGATGCGGCGCTCGACCGCGTCGAGGCGGGCGGGGTCGGCGTCCAACCGGTCGCCGGCGACCTCCAGTTCCGAGAGGATGGCGGACGCCGCCGCCTGCGCGTCGCGCAAGTCGCGGGCGAGCGGCTCCAGGTCGGCGTCGAGGCGCGCGGCGTCGTCCAGCGCCCGCCGGGCGGCGGCGAGCGCCGGGAGGGCGCCGTCGTCGGCGTCGAGGGCGCCGCGCGCCCCCTCGAGCGCATCGCGGATCCCGTCGACGTGCCGAAGGCGACGCGCTTCGGTCGCGAGGGTGTCCTCCTCCCCCGCGACGGGGTTCGCCTCGTCGATCTCGCGGAGTTGCAGGTCGAGCAGGTCGCGGCGTTGCAGGCGTTCGCGGGCGGCGGCGTGGAGCGCGTCGAGGTCGGCCTGCAGGTCGGCGCGTTCGCGCCACGCCTCCCGCCAGCGTTCGCGGGCGGCCCGCCCGTCCTCCTCCAGGAGGCGGTCGAGGGCGTCGCGTTGCGCGCGGGGGGCGAGGAGGGCCTGTTGGGCGTGCTGCGCGAACACCGCGACGCGCGCCCCGACGCCGTCGGCGAGCTCCGCGACGGTCACGAGCTCGCCGTCGAGGCGGGCGTGGTTGCGGCCGCCGTCCACCAACGCCCGCGACGCGGACGTCGGCGCGGTCGTGCCGGCGAACTCCGCCTGCACGAGCGCGCGTTCCGCGCCGCGGCGGATGAGGCCGGCCTCGGCGCGGACGCCGGTCAGCAGCCCGAGCGCGTCGACGAGCAACGACTTCCCCGCCCCGGTCTCGCCGCTGAGGACGTTCAGGCCGGGGTGGAGGTCGAGGCGGGCGGCGTCGACCAGAACGAAGTCGCGAAGCTCGAGGGCCTGCAGCACGCCTGGAGGATAGCGCGAGGGCGGCCGCGCCGGGCGCCCCCCACGGTCCGGTCCGGGGGTGGGGCGGCCGACCCCCTCAGGCGTCGGGCGTCAGGCCGTGCCGCGCCAGCTCCCGGCCGACCTCCGCTTCGACGCGCGCCCGGGCGGCGTCGAGGTCCGACCCCTCGAGCTTCGCGCCGGCGGCGGGCACGTGCCCCCCGCCGCCCATCGCGACGCAGATCGCTTGCGCGGAGACCGGCGGGCGGCTCCGGACGCTGATCTTGACGGCGTCCTCCTTCTGCTTGAGCAGCACCGCGACGTAGCTCCCCTCGACGTAGCGGATGGCGTCGATGACGTCGTCGTTCTCGTCCTTCGCGCCCCCGATCCGCGCCTTCGCCGCGAGCGACACCTCCGCCATCGCGCAGCGTCCCCCGAACGGGAGGCGCAACGTCGCGAGCGCTTCGGCGAGCATCTTCAGGTAGGCGGGCGGTCGCCACTGCAGTCGGTCGGACAGCGCGGCGTAGTCGACGCCGTGCGCGACGAGGTCCTGCGCGACGGCGAACGCGCGCGCGTCGGTGTTGGCGTTGCGGAACGTCCCGGTGTCGGTCAGGACGCCGGTCAGGCAGGGGGTGGCGAGGTCGGCGGTCCAGGCGACGGGCAGCGCGTCGACCAGGTCCTTGGCGAGGATCGCGGTGGCGGCGGCGCTGGGCGTCACGAGGGCGAGGTCCCCGAAGCGGGCGTTGGTGCCGTGGTGGTCGACGTTGACCACGAACGCCGCGCCGTCGGTCGGGGCGCCGGCGATGCGCGCCTCGTCGGCGACGTCGAGGACGCACAGCAGCGTCCCCTCCGGCAGCGCCTCGAGCGGCGCGGAGGTCTCGCCGTCCTCGACGAGGAACGCCAGGTAGTCCGGGACCTCCATCGGGAGGGTGACGTCCTTGCCGAGGGCGCGCAGCGCGCGCGCCACCGTCAGGGCGCTCCCCAACGCGTCGCCGTCCGGATCGACGTGCGCGACGACGACGATCGGTCCCTCCCACGACGCGAGGCGGTCGGCGATGGCGCGGAGGGTGCCGTCGTAGTCGGGCGTATCGCGGTTGTCGATGGCGGCGTTCGGGGGGGTCATGGGCAGGACGATACCGCGGGAGCTCGCGCGGCCGGGGCGGAACCGGCGGCTGGCGAACAGTTCCACGGCGGTCCGTCGCGCATACTCGGGGCATGGACGAGGAACGCCGCCCGCCCCCCGCCGGGGACGACCCGACCGCTCCGCACGACGCGGGCGGGCGGGACGATGTGCCCGGGTACGACCTGGTGCCGGTCCCGCCTGTGGAGTCGGTCCCCCGCCGTCGCCGCGGGCCGGTCGGGTTCCTCCTGGCCGCGGCGTTGGGTCTCGCGCTCGCGCTGAACGCCGCACCGCACCTCGGGGAACGCCTCCTCCCGCCGCGCGTCGGGCCGCCGGTCACGTTCGAGCACGTGCAGGCCCGCGCGCCGGAACCCGAGCCGCCGACCGGCGTGCTGGCCGACGTGTACGACGCCGCGCGCCCCTCGACCCTGCGGATCGAGGCGCGCTGCGAGGACGGCGAGCGGGCCGGCGCGCTCGGGGTCGGCAGCGGCTTCTACGTCACGCCGGACGGCGGCGTCCTGACCGCCTACCACGTCGTCGAGAACGATTCGGTCGGCTTCTGCGACGTCGCCTACGTCGGGGTCGAGGCGGACGGCGACGAGGTCGCCCTGGACCTCGTCGGGTTCGACGCCTACTTCGATCTCGCTTGGATGAAGGCCGACGTCGACGCCGACGTCGCGCCGATCGCGCTCGCCGACGCCGCCCCGCGGCGTGGCGACGAGGTCGTCGCGATCGGCAATAGTCGCGGCGACGTGCTCGCGCCGCGCGCGGGGCGGGTCGTGCGGCTCGGTGTCGAGGCGTCCCGCGCCGACTTCGCCGACGACACGATCGAGATGACCGCGGCGCTCGCGCCGGGCGACTCCGGCGGGCCGGTGCTCGATGCGGAGGGCGACGCGATCGGGGTCGTGAGCTACATCAGTTTCGCGGCGGAGGGCACGTCGGGCGACGGCTACGTCCCGCCGTTCCTGCGGGGGCTGGATCTGCCCTCCGGATTCGCGTCGTACGCCGTGCCGGTCGGCGCGTCGAGCGAGCTCGTGACGGCGATCGCGGCGGGCGAATCGCGCGACGTGCCGGTGATCGGTTTCTCCTGGCGGCCGGGCTTCGACTACGTGCCCGGCGACGCGGAACGCCCGTTCGGGCGGCGGCCGGGCCCCATCGTCCTCGAGGTGCAGCCGGGCGGCCCGGCGGAGGCGGCGGGGTTGCGCTCGTTCGAGGAGACGCCGGTCTACGGCCCGGAGGGCGACGTCGTCGACGTCGAGCGCTCGGGGGACGTGATCGTCGCGGTCGACGGCGAACCGACCCCGACCTTCTACGACCTGTTGGCGGTCATTCGCGGCAAGACGATCGGGGAACCGGTCGACCTCACCGTGCAGCGCGGCCGGACGACGGTCCGCCTGGAGTTGGAGTTGGGCGCGAAGCGCGACGTGTTCGGCGCGTCGCGCTGACGCGACCCCCGCCCCCTGCGCACACCCCTGCACACACCCCTCCACACACGCCTGCACACCCCCCTGCACACGCCCACGACGCATCCCCACCCAGCGGCGTTCCGCCGCGACCACGAGAACGCGCCCCCGAAGGGGCGCGCTCTCGGGATGGGGTGGATCCTCCGGGGGCGGGGGAGCCCCCGGAAAGAGGGCTGGGGGAGCCCTCGATTCGAGAGGCGGGGGAGCCTCTCTGGGGGGTGGGTGGGACCCCCCTGGTGGGCGATGGTGGACTCGAACCACCGACCTCGTCGTTATCAGCGACGCGCTCTAACCGGCTGAGCTAATCGCCCCCGAGCGGAGGAGACTCTAGCACCCCAGCGCCGGCCGTGCAATCCCGTGGGCGGCGTCGCGGGGCCGTGCGGTAGGGCGGCCGTCCCGCCGACGCCGGAGCGGCCCGCGGGCGGGTACTCTGGCGGCATGGTCGACACCGTCCACCTGGCCAAACCGCGCGGCTTCTGCGCCGGCGTCGTCATGGCGATCGACGCCGTCGAGGAGGCGGCGCGCGACAACCGCGAGGCGGGACGCGGCGACCTCGCCGTGTACCACGCCATCGTGCACAACGACACCGTCGTCTCGCGCCTCGAGACCGACCACGGCGTGCACTTCGTCGAGGACCTCGGCGAACTCGAGGCGGTCGCCGCCGAGGTCGAAGCGTCCGGAGGACGCCTCGACCCCGCCGTCGTCTTCAGCGCGCACGGCGTGTCGCCCGCCGTCCGTGAGCGAGCCGAGACGCTCGGCCTCGCGACGATCGACGCGACCTGCCCGCTCGTGACGAAGGTGCACAGCGAAGCGAAGAAGTACGCGCGGGAGGGCTACCACATCCTGTTGATCGGCGACTCGAGCCGCCACCAGGAGGTCGTCGGGACGCGCGGGGAGGCGCCGGACGCCACCACCGTCGTCTCGGTGCTCGGCAACCGCACGCACGACCCGGCCCTCGCCGACCCGCACACCGTCGAGGTGCCCGACCCCGAACGGGTCGTCGTCCTGACGCAGACGACGTTGTCGGTCGACGACACGATGCGGACCGTCGCGCTGTTGCGCGAACGCTTCCCGAACCTGGTGGTGCCCGCGCGCGACGACCTGTGCTACGCCACGAAGAACCGGCAGGACGCCGTCCGCAGCATCGCGCCGCGGGTGGATGCGTTCGTCGTCGTGACCAGCACCTACTCCAGCAACGGCATGCGCCTGCTCGAGCTCGCGGAGCGCATCACGCCCCGCGCCTACCGCATCGAGCGCGCCTCGGACCTCGATCCCGCCTGGTTCGAGGACGTCGCGACGGTCGGCGTGAGCAGCGCCGCATCGACGCCCGACGATCTGGTGCAGGAGGTCGTCGCCTGGTTCCGCGCCCGCAACCCGGACCTCGACGTCGTCGAGGAGGGGGAGTGGGAGGACATCGAGTTCCGCAAACCCAAGCGCGTTCCCCCGCCCGGAGGGGCGTTGCCGACCGTCCCGTGACGCCGCGCGCGCCCACACCGCGCTTCTCGGTCGCGCCGATGATGGCGTGGACCGACCGACCCTACCGGCGGATGATGCGGCGCATCACCCGCCACGCGCTGCTGTACACCGAAATGGTGACGACCGGCGCGGTGCTGCACGGCGACGCCGACCGGCACCTCGCCCGCGCGGAGGAGACGTCGCCGCTGGCGCTGCAGGTCGGCGGGGACGACCCCGACGCGCTGGCCGAGGTCGCGCGGCGGGCGCTCGCGTACGGCTACGACGAGGTCAACCTCAACGTCGGGTGCCCCAGCGACCGCGTCCAGCGCGGCCGCTTCGGAGCGTGCCTCATGGCGCATCCCGACGTCGTCGCGCGCGCCGTGGAGGCGATGCGCGCCGCGGTGCCCCTCCCGGTGACCGTGAAGCACCGCATCGGCATCGACGACGCCGACGCCTACGACGACCTACGCCGCTTCGTGGACGTCGTCGCCGACGCCGGCGCCGACCGCTTCACGGTGCACGCCCGCAAGGCCTGGTTGCAGGGGTTGAGCCCCAAGGAGAACCGCACGGTTCCCCCCCTTCGGCACGACGCGGTCGCGCGCCTCGCGGCGGAGCGGCCCGACCTGGTGATCGAGACGAACGGCGGCATTCAGGATCTCGACGGCGCCCTCGCGCACCTCGAGGACGTCGCGTCGGTCATGGTGGGGCGCGCCGCCTACCAGATGCCGATGCGTTGGGTGGACGTCGACCGGCGGGTGTTCGGCGCGACCGCCCCCGCGCCGACGTTGCGCACGGTGATCGACGGTATGCGCGACGTCGTGGAGGACGAACTCGTTCGCGGAACCCGCTTCGCGACGGTCGTCAAGCCGATGATCGCGTTGGCGCGGGGGGTGCCGGGCGCGCGCGGGTGGCGCCGCACCCTCAGCGAGGGCGCGCACCGGCCCGGCGCCGGCCCGGACCTCCTCGACCGCGCCCTCGCGACGTTGCCCGACGCCGTCCTCGACGGCGTTTCGGACGTCGCCGCGACCGGTGGCGAGGAGGGGGGCGGCGTGGGGGCGACGGACGTCGGTCAGGAGGGCGGCGTCGTCGCCTCCGCCGCCGCGGTGTCGGCGGCGTCGTCCTCGAGCGGGAGCACGCGCAGCGGCTGACCGATCGTCACGCCCCAGTCGGCGGCCGCCGACCCGCCCGCGATCGCCAGCTCCAGCGCCCCGAACGACCCCCGGTAGGCGAGGTTCGCGCCGGGCGGAACGTCGGCGAAGCTAGCCTGCGGCCCCGTGATACGGCGGCCCGCCACCTCGACGACGAACCGTCCCGCCGGGAGTTCGTCCACCGGCACGTTCGTCACGACGTCGCCGAACCGGTCGATCCAGGCGACGCGCCCCCGAATCGCGCCCTGCCGCGCGACCGGCGCGGGGGAGGCGAGGCGCACGAGCTCGTCGGGGTCGAACGGGACGCCGAACCGCTCCGGAGGCGTGCCGCGCGCCAACCGCCCGGCGGCGGGCGCGAACAGGTCGCGCCCGTCGAACGTCGTGCGGCGGTCGCCGTCCGGCCCGCGCGGGGGGTCGAGGACCCACGCCGCGTCGGCGCGGACGTCGCCGCCGTACGGCGGCCGGCTGGCGCCCAGCCACGGGGAGAACAGGCCGTTGTCCGGCCCGACGCCGTACAACGTCGCGCCGTCGGCGCGGCGCGCGCGAACCACGACGGCGGGGCGGTCGCCGGGATCGACGATCGCGCACGTCACCGCTCCGTCGGGCAGCGACGGCGTCGCCGACGCGAGGGCGATGCGGGCGGCCTCGAGGTCCTGCGGGGGGATCTCGTGCGTCAGGTCCAGCACCGCGGCGTCCGGCGCTTCCCCGACGACGACGGCGCGCAGGATGCCGGCGTACGCGTCGCGCGTCCCGAAGTCGGTGAGCAGGAAGACCGGCGTGCGGCTCACGCCGCCGCCCCCGCTCGGCCGCCCCGGTTCGGCGTGCTACCTTGGCGCGCATGGACGTCTGGCTGCGCGGGGTACGCGGTGCGATCACGGTGGAGGCGGACACGCCCGAGGCGATCCTCGAGGCGACCGCGGAGCTGCTCCGCGCGATGCTGGAGGCGAACGCGATCGACGACTTCGAGGCGATCGCCGCGATCTTCTTCACCACCACGCCCGACCTGACCGCGACCTTCCCCGCCGAAGCGGCCCGCGACCTGGGGATGGACATGGTGCCGCTGATCTGCAACACCGAAATCCCCGTCCCGAACCGGCTGCCGCGCGTCGTTCGCGTGATGCTGCAGCTCAACACCCGCAAGGCCCAGCGCGAGATCCGACACGTCTACCTGCGCGACGCCGAACGCCTGCGCCCCGACCTCGTCAGCGCGCAGTAGGGCGCGCCCCGGCGTCAGTCGGTCCACGCCGACACGGGGACCAGTTCGCCGCCGTCGACCGTGGCCTGCACGACCTTGTGCGCCCGGTTCGTGGTCACCTCGAGGGTCGCCTGGTCGAAGGTCTCCGGCCCCACGAGCGCCTTGCGCACGAAGTACCCCCGACCGGACGTACTCATCTCGCTCGTCTTCGAGATCCGGACCTTCACGATCTCGCCGCTTCGTTGCGTCCGAACGCGGGCGAGGAGGGCGCCGGGCTCCTCCTTGAAGTGCGGATCCTGGCGGCGGAACATCCCGAACATGGCGGTATCCTACCCGCCATGCCCCGCCCCGGCCCCACGCCCGCGCCACGCGACGTCCTACGCGCCACCTTCGACGCCGCCCTCGCCGCCGTCGACCCCGCCGTCGTCCTCGAGGGGCGCCTGCCCGCCCCACCCCCCGGCCGCCTGGCGGTGGTCGCGCTCGGAAAGGGCGCCCTCGGGATGCTCGACGTCGCCCTGCGGGCCTACGAGGCGGACGGCGTGCCCTTGGCGGCCGTCGCGGTCGTGCCGCCGGGCGGCGCCGAGCCCCGCGCGGGCGTCACCGTCGTCGAGGGGGACCACCCCGTGCCGGGCGCAGGCTCGGCGCGCGCAGCCGACGCCGTCGCCGACCTCGCCACGCCCCTCGGGCCCGACGACGCCCTGCTGGTCCTCGTCTCGGGCGGCGGGAGTTCGCTCGTCGCCGCCCCCGCCGACGGCACCGACCTCGCGCCGGAGGGGTTGGCGGACGTCGTCGACGCCCTCCTCCGGGCGGGCGCCGACGTCGCCGACGTCAACGCCGTCCGCCGGTGCCTCGGGCGGCTCGCCGGCGGCCGCCTCGCGCGCCTCGCCCACCCCGCACGCGTCCACACCCGCATCGTCTCCGACGTCGTCGGGGACGACCCCGCCCTCATCGCGTCGGGCCCGACCGTCGCCCGCGACGGCGACCCCGCCCGCGCCCTCGCGGCGCTCGCGGGGGCCGGCGTCGACCGGCCCGACGTCGTGCGGGCGTTGCGCGGCATGGAGGCGGGGTCGGTCCCGGGGCCCGCGGCGGTGGGGACGGTGCCGAACGCGACCCCGCCCGAGGTCGTCGCGTCGGGCCGGCACGCGCTCGCGGCGGCGGCGCGCGCGCTCGCCGCGCGCGGCCTCGCGACGGAGATGGTGGGGGAGGTGACCGGCGACGCGCGCGAGGCCGGACGCGCCGCCGCTCACGACGTCGCCGCCCGCCTCGCGCGGGGCGAGGGCCCGCTCGTCCTGCTCGCCGGGGGGGAGGTCACCGTGCACGTGCGCGGCGGGGGGCGCGGCGGCCCCAGCTCGACGTTCGCGGTGGCGTTCGCGCGGGCGCTTCCCCCCGAGGCGCCGGTCGTCGCCCTCGTCGCCGACAGCGACGGCGTCGACGGCGTCGGGGGGCACGCCGGCGCCTTCGTCGAGCCGGGCGGCCTGGCCGACCTGCCCGACGCCCAGGTGGCGGCGTGGGACGCCGCCGACGACACGCTGGCGGCGTGCGAGGCGGCGGGGGCGGTGTTCGCGCCGGGCCCGACCGGCGTGAACGTCAACGACCTGCGGTTCGTGTGGCTCGACCCGACCGGGCGGTTCGACGCGTGAGTACGGTCCGTCCGGCCGACGACGCGGCGTACGCCGAGGCGGTCGCCCGCCTCGCCGCCGACCGCCTCGTGGCGTTCCCGACCGAGACCGTCTACGGCCTCGGGGCGGCCGCAGCGAGCGACGCGGCGGTCGCGCGCGTGTTCGCCGCGAAGGGCCGCCCGGCCGACCACCCGTTGATCGTGCACCTCGCCACCGCCGACGCCCTCGGGGACTGGGCGGACCCGCTGCCCGCCGTCGCGCGGGCGCTGACCGACGCCTTCTGGCCGGGTCCCCTGACGCTGGTGCTGCCCGCCGCCGCGCACGTTTCGCGGCGCGTGACGGGGGGGCAGGCGACCGTCGCGGTGCGGCAGCCCGACCACCCGGTCGCCGCCGCCCTCCTGACCCGCTTCGGGGGCGCCCTCGTCGCGCCCAGCGCCAACCGCTTCGGGCACGTCAGCCCGACCCGCGCGGCGCACGTCGCCGCGGAGTTCGCGGACGACGACGTCCTCGTCCTCGACGGCGGCCCGTGCCGCGTGGGGGTCGAATCGACGATCCTCGACCTGACCGCGGACGCCCCCCGCATCCTCCGGCCGGGCGCCGTGACCGCCGCCGACCTCGCCGGCGTGCTGGGTCCCCGCGCACCGCACGCGACGTCGGACGCGACGCCGGACGGGCCGTCGGACGGGCCGCCGCCGGGGCGGGCGGGGGCGGCGGGCGACGCCGACGCCCCGCGCGTGCCCGGCGCGCTGCCCAGCCACTACGCCCCGCGGGCGCGGGCGGCGTCGCTACCGCCGGACGCCGTCGCCGCCGCCCTCGAGGCGGACCCGGGCGCGGTCGCGCTGGTGCGCGCCGCGGTGCTGCCGCCGCACCTCGCGGCGCGCGCCGAGCGCCTCCCGGAGGATCCCGCCGGGTACGCCCACCGCTTCTACGACGCGGTCCGCCGGCTCGACGCCGGCCGCCCCAGCGTGCTGTGGATCGAGACGCCGCCGGCGGGGGAGGCGTGGGCGGCGATCCGCGACCGGGTCGCGCGGGCGACCGCCTGAGGCGCGACGTACGGCGAGGCCGTCACGTCCCGGCCGGGACGTGGGTACGCTTTTCCCGATGCAGAACGTCCTCCACCTCGGTCCCGACGCACGCGCCCTGTTCGAACGGGTCCGGGACGCGGTCGAGCCCGTCCTGGAGGGGAGCGACCCGCGCGACCGGCAGATCTTCCTGTTGCGTTTCGAGCGCTGGTTCCAGAACCTCCTCGACGGCCTGCGGCCGGTGTACGGCCACCACCCGGACTTCGAGCCGTTCCTGCTGCAGCTCGCCCGCGACCTGGCCGAGGGGTTCGTCGCCCGCCCCGAGGCGCTGAAGGAGCTCGATCTCGAGCGGGACCTGACGCCCGACTGGTTCCAGCGCGAGTCGATGCTGGGGTACGTGTTCTACGTCGATCGGTTCGCGGGGAGCCTGGAGGGGGTCGAGGCGCGCCGGCCGTACTTCGAGGAGATGGGCGCGACCTACCTGCACCTCATGTCGACGTTGCAGGCGCGCGAGGGGGAGAACGACGGCGGGTACGCCATCCGCGACTACCGCGAGGTCGACCCGGAGCTCGGCGACCGCGAGGACCTCCGCGCGACCTGCACGAGCCTGCGCGAGCGGGGGATCAGCGTCTGCATCGACCTGGTCCTCAACCACTGCGCCGACGACCACCCGTGGGTGCAGCGGGCGCGGGAGGGGGATGCGCACTACCAGGACTACTTCTACCTGTTCGAGGGGCGGACCGCGCCGGACGCCTACGAGCGGACGCTGCCCGAGGTGTTCCCCGACCTGGCGCCCGGCAACTTCACCTACCAGGAGGACCTCGACGCATGGGCGTGGACGACGTTCCACGCCTACCAGTGGGACCTCAACTGGACGAACCCGAACGTGTTCCTGGAGATGGTCCGCATCATGCTGGACCTCGCGAACCTGGGCGTGGAGGTGTTCCGCCTCGACGCCGTCGCGTTCCTGTGGAAGCGGTTCGGGACCGACTGCCAGAACCAGCCGGAGGTGCACGACCTGTTGCAGGCGTTGCGGACGTGCAGCAAGATCGCGACGCCCGCGGTGGCGCACAAGGCGGAGGCGATCGTCGGGCCGCGCGACCTGGTGCACTACTTCGGGACCGGACGGCGCTACGGCAAGGTCGCCAACATCGCCTACCACAACAGCCTCATGGTGCAGTTCTGGTCGGCGCTCGCGAGTCGCGACGCACGCCTCATGTCGCACGCCCTGGCGGCGTTCCCGCGGACGCCCGCCTCGATCGCGTGGGGGACCTACCTGCGTTGCCACGACGACATCGGCTGGGCGATCTCCGACGACGACGCCGCGGCGGTCGGGCTCGACGGCGCCGCCCACCGGGCGTTCCTGAGCGAGTACTACACCGGCGCGTTCCCCGGAAGTCACGCGCGGGGGCGGGTGTTCGGGGCGAACCCGAAGACCGGCGACCGGCGCGTCAGCGGCATGCTGGCGAGCCTCGCGGGGCTCGAGAAGGCGCTGGAGGAGGGGGACGCGGAGGGCGTGGACCTGTCGATCGAACGGATCCTGGTGGGGCACGCGTTGATCTTCGGGTTCGGCGGCATCCCGCTCGTGTACATGGGGGACGAGGTGGGCATGCGCAACGACTACGGCTACGAGGCGGTGCCGGAGCACCGCGGCGACAGCCGTTGGATGCACCGCCCGGCGATGGACTGGACCGCCGCGGCGCGCCGGCACGACCCCGGGTCGGTCGAGGGCCGCATCTTCGCGGGGCTGGTGGGGCTGGCGCGGGCGCGCGCGCGGACGCCGCACCTGCACGCCTCGTACACGACCGACGTCCTGGATGCGGGGAACCCGCACGTCTTCGCCTACGCTCGGCCCCACCCGTTGGGGACGTTCGTGGGGCTGTTGAACGTCAGCGAGGCGCCGCAGGAGGTGTCGGCGGACCTGCTGCGCGACCACGGGCTGGAGCGGCCGTACGACCAGATCGCGCAGGGGTTCGTCGACCTCGGGTCCGGGCGGGTGCGCCTCGCGCCGTACGACCGCCGCTGGTTGATCTGAGGTCGATCCGAGGCGGCGCCCGCGCCGGCGCGCAGGGGGTTGAACCCGCGCCCGGGAACCGTGTACAGTGCGTAGGTTTGCGCCCCTGGCCCGCAGCGACGGGTCTGGGGGTCGATTCGTCTGCGGGCGCCCGCCGGGTCCCGCGCGCCGAATCACCGGAACACGCCGAAGGAGGGCGGACGGCCCGCCCCCGGACGAGAAGCAGCGAGGCCGGAGCCACCGCGCCCGACGCCGCGTCGAACGCCGTCGGTTGCCGAACCACCGCAGGGAGTGATCGAACTGCCGACCGTGAACCAGTTGCTCCGCAAGGGGCGCAAAACGCTGAGCAAGAAGAACAAGACCCCCGCCCTCAAGGGCGGACCGCAGCGGCGTGGCGTCTGCACCGCGGTGAAGACGCAGACGCCGAAGAAGCCGAACTCGGCGCTGCGCAAGATCGCGCGCGTGCGGCTCTCCACCGGGTACGAGGTGACCGCCTACATCCCGGGCGAGAAGCACAACCTGCAGGAGCACTCGGTCGTCCTCATCCGCGGCGGCCGCGTCAAGGACCTCCCGGGGGTCCGCTACCACATCGTCCGCGGCGCCCTCGACGCGCAAGGCGTCGACGTCGGGCGCTACGTCCAACGCAACCAGGGCCGTAGCAAGTACGGCACCAAGAAGCCGAAGAAGTAAGGGAGGGGTCGCATGGGTCGTAGGAGACGCGCCGACGTCCGCGAGCTGCAACCGGATCTGGTCTACGCCGACACCACCGTGACGGCGTTCGTCAACAAGCTGATGCGCGACGGCAAGAAGAACCTCGCCAGCCGCATCTTCTACGGGGCCGCCCGCCTCGTGCAGGAGCGCAGCGGCCAGGAGCCGCTCAAGGTGTTCCGGCAGGCGCTCGACAACGTCAAGCCCCGCACCGAGGTCAAGTCGCGCCGCGTCGGTGGGGCGACCTACCAGGTGCCGGTCGAGGTCGGCCCGCGCCGGGCGCAGTCCCTGAGCCTCCGTTGGTTGGTGGCCGCCTCCGACGCCCGCCCCGAACGCACCGCGGTCGAGCGCGTCGCGGGCGAACTCCTGGACGCCGCGCAGGGGCGCGGCGGCGCGGTCAAGAAGAAGGAGGACGTCGAGCGCATGGCGGAGGCGAACCGCGCCTACGCCCACTACCGCTGGTAGCGCTCGAGACCATCATGGCCACCGATACCACCACCGACCTCCGCCGCACCCGCAACATCGGGATCGCCGCGCACATCGACGCGGGCAAGACGACCCTGACCGAGCGGATCCTGTTCTACGCCGGCCGCATCCACAAGATGGGCGAGACGCACGAGGGCGGCTCGCAGATGGACTGGATGGAGCAGGAGAAGGAGCGCGGCATCACGATCACGTCCGCGGCGACGCAGTGCGCCTGGAACGATCACCGCATCAACATCATCGACACCCCCGGGCACGTCGACTTCACCATCGAGGTCGAGCGCTCCATGCGCGTCCTCGACGCCGCCGTCGCGGTGTTCGACGCCTCGCAGGGCGTCGAGCCGCAGTCCGAGACGGTGTGGCGGCAGGCGGACCGCTACCAGGTCCCCCGCATCGCCTTCGCGAACAAGATGGACAAGACCGGGGCGGACTTCCAGCTGGTCCTCGACTCGATGGAGGAGCGCCTCGACGCGAACGCCGTGCCGATCCAGTGGCCGATGGGGGCGGAGGACGCCTTCGAAGGCGTCATCGACCTCATCGAACGGCGCGCCTACATCTACAACGACGACCTGGGGCAGGACATCCAGGAAGTCGACGTGCCCGAGGCGTACGCGGAGCTGGCGGCGGAGAAGCGCTCGCTGATGATCGAGAAGCTCGCCGACGCCGACGACGACGTCGCCATGGCGTACCTCGAGGGCGAGGAGCCCGACGTCGAGACGCTGAAGAACGCGATCCGCAAGGGCGTCATCTCGCTCGAGGTGTTCCCCGTCATGTGCGGTTCGGCGCTGAAGAACAAGGGCGTGCAGCGGCTGCTCGACGCGGTGACGTACTTCCTGCCGAGCCCGCTCGACGTCCCGCCGATCCGCGGGGTGCTCGAGGGCGGCGAGGAGGAGTCCCGCCCCGCCGACGAGACCGCGCCGACCGCCGCGCTGGCGTTCAAGATCGCGACCGACCCGTACGTCGGGCGCCTCAGCTTCGTGCGGGTGTACTCCGGCGCGCTGGAGTCGGGCAGCTACGTGCTGAACGTCTCGAAGGGCAAGAAGGAGCGCATCGGGCGCCTCCTCAAGATGCACGCGAACAGCCGTGAGGAGGTCGATCGCATCGCGGCCGGCGACCTCGGGGCGGTCATCGGCCTCAAGGACACCACGACCGGCGACACGCTGACCGACCCGGGCGCGCCGATCGAGCTCGAGTCGATCGAGATCCCCGAGCCGGTCATCACCGTCGCCATCGAGCCGGCCTCGAAGGCGGACCAGGACAAGCTCAGCAACGGCCTCGCGAAGCTCGCCGAGGAGGACCCGACGTTCCGCGTCGAGACCGACCCGGAGACCGCGCAGACGAAGATCTCCGGCATGGGCGAGCTGCACCTCGACATCATCGTCGACCGCCTCAAGCGGGAGTTCAAGGTCAACGCGACGGTCGGCGCGCCGCAGGTCGCCTACCGCGAGACGATCACCCGCCCGGCGGACGTCGAAGGGAAGTTCGTGCGGCAGACCGGTGGGCGCGGCCAGTACGGGCACGTCAAGGTCAAGGCGGAACCGCGCGGTCGCGGCGAGGGCTTCGAGTTCGAGAACGCCATCGTCGGGGGGGTCGTCCCGAAGGACTACATCCCCGCCGTGCAGAAGGGCGTCGAGGAGTCGATGCAGAACGGTCCGTTGCTCGGCTTCCCGATCGTCGACATGAAGGTCACCCTCTACGACGGTTCCTACCACGAGGTCGACAGCTCGGAGATGGCGTTCAAGATCGCCGCCTCCATGGCGGTGCGCAACGCGATGGAGCAGGGCGCCGCCGCGATCCTCGAGCCGGTCATGCGCGTCGAGGTCGTCACCCCCGAGGAGTACATGGGCGACGTCATCGGCAACCTCAACTCGCGGCGGGGCCAGATCCAGGGCATGGAGCCGCGCGGGAACGCCCAGGTCGTGAACGCGCACGTGCCGCTCGCGGAGATGTTCGGGTACGCCACCGACCTGCGTAGCCTCACGCAGGGCCGCGCGACCTTCACGATGTTCTTGGACCACTACGCGGAAGTCCCCAAAACCATTCAGGAAGAGCTCGTCCGCAAGTAGCGGCGGCCCTCACGGAATCAGGAGAAATCGATATGGCGAAGGAAACGTTCGAGCGTACGAAGCCGCATGTGAATGTTGGGACGATTGGGCATGTGGATCATGGGAAGAC
>CAJXOA010000008.1 GCA_913057685.1 uncultured Trueperaceae bacterium | reverse complement strand
CGCCGGCCACGAACAGCGTGAGGAGCAAGAACGCCACCAGGTCGCCGGGCGCAAGGGTGCCGGCGAGCACCTCGCGACCCCCGACCCAGAACACGAGGGTGACGGCGGCCGACATCGCCAGGATGACGGTGGGGACGAAGACGGCGCGGACGGTGACGCGGCGCAGCGCCAGGCGCCAGGCGGCGTCCACGCCGCGGGCGTAGCGCGCCCGCTCGGTGTCCTCGGCGACCGACGCCTGCACGACGCGGACGTTGGCGATCGCCTCCTCGGCGTCGGCGTTCGCGTCCGCCACGCGGTCCTGGAAGTCGCGGGAGAGGCGGCGGAGGCGCCGCGCGAAGGCGGCCCCGGCGAGGATGACGGGCGGCAGCACCGCCAGCATCACGAGCGTCAGGCGGGCGTTGACGACCAGCAGGGCGGCCGCCCCCCCGACCAGCGTGACGCCCTGGTTCACCGCCTGCGCCAGCGCGGTGGAGACGAGGCTTTGGACCGTCGCGACGTCGCTGGTGAGGCGGCTGGTGATCTCGCCGGTCTTGCGGCGCAGGAAGAACGCCGGCGCCAACCCCATGAGGTGGTCGAAGACGCGGGTGCGGAGGGTGGCGACGACCCGCTCGCCGATCCGCCCGAGCAGGTAGACGCGGGCGAAGTTGAAGGCCGCCTGGAGGGCGAACAGGGCGAGCAGGATCGCGGCGATCCGTCCCGGGCCGGGCGCCGACGCCGTCGCGGCGCCGGCGTCGAACGCCGTGTTGAACAGGTCGCGGGCGAGCAGCGGGAAGGCGATCTGCACGCCGCTGGCGAGGAACGTCGCGCCGAGCGCCGCGGCGAGGGCGGCGCGGTGGGGCGCGAGGAACGCCGCGAGGCGGCGCAGGTGGGCGAGGTCGACCCGGTTGGTGGAGGGCGGGTCCCCGCGTCGCGAACGCATGGGGGAAGCGTATCCGACGCCCTGCGTTCGCCGGGTCGCGCCCCCAAACCGCACCGTGAAGGGCGCGCGCCCGCCCCGCCGGACGCCCGGGTGCGGATGCACCGGCGCAGCAAAAGCGTGTGGTACCCTTGGCCCCAAGCGTGACGGAGATACGTCGTCGGTGTCGGGTGTCCCGGGACCTCGCGGCGCCGTTGCGACTCCATCGCACGAAAGGGGATCGACCATGATCACATCCGCCTTCCGCCGCCTCGTTCTCGCGCTCGGCGTCGTCGGCCTGCTGGCGAGCGCCGCCGCGCAGGATCTCGTCTTCCCGATCGGAGAGGACGACCGCTTCGATTGGGCCAGCCTGGAGCGGTTCGAGGCCCTCGACCTGACCGGCCAGACGATCGAGGTGTTCGGTCCCTGGCTGACGGTCGACGAGGAGCTCGTCAACAGCGTCTTCGCCTACTTCGAGCACGCGACCGGCGCGGAGATCGAGTACGCCGGCAGCGACAGCTTCGAACAACAGATCGTCATCGACGTCCAGGCGGGCAGCCCGCCCGACCTGGCGGTCTTCCCGCAGCCCGGCCTCGCCGCCGACCTGGCGTCGCAGGGCGCCCTGGAGCCGCTCGGTGCGTCGCTGGAGCAGTGGACGCGCGAGAACTACGCGGCGGGCGACTCCTGGGTCGAACTCGGGACGTACGCCGACGAGAACGGCGAGGAGGACTTCTTCGGCTTCTTCTACAAGGTCGACGTCAAGAGCCTCGTCTGGTACTCGCCCGACAACTTCGCCGACGCCGGCTACGAGATCCCGCAGACGATGGAGGAGCTCATCGCCCTGAGCGACCAGATCGTCGCCGACGGCGGGACGCCGTGGTGCATCGGTCTCGGCTCCGGCGACGCGACCGGCTGGCCGGCGACCGACTGGGTCGAGGACATCATGCTGCGCACCCAGGAGCCGAGCGTCTACGACCAGTGGGTCGAGCACGAGATCCCCTTCGACGACCCGCGGGTCGTGAACGCGATCGAGACGTTCGGGTCGTTCGCGAAGAACGACGAGTACGTCCAGGGCGGCGCGCAGGGCGTCGCGTCGACCGACTTCCGCGACAGCCCGCAGGGCCTGTTCGACGTCCCGCCCGGCTGCTACATGCACCGCCAGGCGAGCTTCATCCCCTCGTTCTTCCCCGAGGGCACCGAACTGGGCCTCGACGTCGACTTCTTCTACTTCCCGCCGTTCGAAGCCGAAGACCTGGGGAACCCCGTCCTCGGGGCCGGCACCGTGTGGGGCATGACGGACGAGAACCCCGCCGCGCGGGAGCTGCTGGACTTCCTCACGACGCCGCTCGCGCACGAGATCTGGATGGCGCAGTCCGGCTTCCTGACGCCGCACACCGGCGTGAACCTCGACGCGTACGCGAACGACACCCTCCGCGGTCAGGGGGAGATCCTGCGCAACGCGACGACCTTCCGCTTCGACGCCTCGGACCTGATGCCGGGCGCGATCGGTGCGGGCGCCTTCTGGACCGGCATGGTCGACTACGTCGGCGGCGAGAGCGCCGAGTCGGCGGCGGCCGACATCGAAGAGGCGTGGCAGTCGCTCGAGTGACGCCGCGCGTGACCTGAACGGTACGACGGTTCGGCGGAGCGGCTTCGGTCGCTCCGCCGAACGCCATCCTCGCTCCGCGGGCGCGCGGGCGGGGGCTCGCGAAACGAGGGGAAGCCCGTGATCGAACAAGTGCTGTCGGCGTTGCTGGCGGTGGTTGCGGCGATCGGTGCGAGCGTCACGTACTTCTACGGAAGCAACTGGCTGCTCGATCGTCTCGTCGCCGACCGGCGCGCACCCGACGGAACGTACGTCTCGCGGCAGAGGGCCCGCGACGCCGTCCGCCCCTGGTTGTTCCTCGCGCCCGCCCTCCTGGTGTTGGGCGTCTACCTCGTCTACCCGGTCGTCGAGACGTTGCGCCTGAGCTTCTTCGGCTCGAACGGCGACACCTTCGTCGGCGCCGCCAACTGGACGTGGGCGGTGCAGAACGAGGGCGTGCGGACCGCGGTGCGCAACAACGTCCTGTGGCTCCTGGTGGTGCCGTCGCTCAGCACCGTGTTCGGTCTGCTCGTCGCGACGCTCGCCGACCGGGTCGCGTGGGGCAACGTCGCCAAGAGCCTCGTGTTCATGCCGATGGCGATCTCGTTCGTCGGCGCCAGCGTCATCTGGAAGTTCGTCTACGACTACCGCGGGGCGGGCTCGGAACAGATCGGGATCCTCAACGCCGTCGTCGTCGCACTCGGCGGCGAACCGCAGGCGTGGATCACCGTCGAGCCGTGGAACAACTTCTTGTTGATGGTGATCCTCGTGTGGATCCAGACCGGCTTCGCGATGGTGATCCTCAGCGCCGCGCTGCGTGGCGTGCCCGAGGAGACGATCGAGGCGGCCCGCATCGACGGCGCCAGCGACGTCGCGGTGTTCTTCCGCATCATCATCCCGCAGATCTTCAGCACCATCCTCGTCGTCTGGACCACCATCACGATCGTCGTCCTCAAGATCTTCGACATCGTCGCGGCCATGACGAACGGGCAGTGGGGCACGGAGGTCCTCGCGAACGCCATGTACAACTGGATGTTCCGCGGCGGTGGGCACTTCGGTCGCGGTAGCGTCATCGCGCTCATGATCATGATCGCGGTCATCCCGATCATGGCGTACAACATCCGCCGCTTCCGCGAAGAGGAGGCGCGGCGATGAACCGCCGCGTGTTCGGCCTCCCGCTGACGTGGGGCAAGCTCCTCGTGCACCTCGGCCTCGCCGCGATCGTGATCGTGTGGACCGTCCCGACGCTCGGGCTGTTCGTCAGCTCGTTGCGCGACAAGGACCAACTCATCACCAGCGGCTGGTGGACGGCGTTGACCGCGTCGGAACAGACCGCCGCGGGTCGCCTCCTGGGGCGCGACGCGGAAGCGACCGACGACGGACGGTACGTCCTGCGCGGCGACGTCCTCGAGGCGGAGGGACGCAGCATCGTCGCCTTCGGCCTCGACCAGACCGACCTCCGTGCGCACGCGCCCGGCGACACCGTCGACCTCGGGGGGCTCGCGTTCACGCTGAACGAGGACGGGACGTACGTCGCGACGTCCGACACGCCCATCCCCGAGGACTACCGCGAGCGGGTGTTCTACGTCGAAGCGATCCCGCCGACCTTCACCCTCGCGAACTACCGCGAGGTGCTCGCCAGCGAGGGGATCGACCGGGCGTTCATCAACACCTTCACCGTCACGATCCCCGCCACCGTCATCCCCATCCTCATCGCCGCCTTCGCGGCGTACGCCTTCGCGTGGATGAAGTTCCCCGGGCGGCAGCTGTTCTTCGCCATCGTCGTCGGCCTGCTCGTCGTGCCGCTGCAGATGTCGCTCATTCCGCTGTTGCGGATGTACAACGACATCGGGGCGGCGTTCGGGGTGCCGTCCAAGACGTACCTCGGCATCTGGTTGGCGCACACGGCGTTCGGCCTGCCGCTCGCGGTGTACCTGCTGCGCAACTACATCGGCGGCCTGCCGCGCGACATCATCGAGTCCGCCCAGCTCGACGGCGCGTCGCACTTCGACGTCTTCACGCGCCTCGTGCTGCCGCTGTCGATCCCGGCGCTCGCGTCGTTCGCGATCTTCCAGTTCCTGTGGGTCTGGAACGACCTCCTCGTCGCCCTGGTGTTCCTCGGCAAGGGCGAGGACCAGATCGTGTTGACGTCGAAACTGCGCGAGATGCTCGGGTCGCGCGGCGACAACTGGGAGATCCTCACCAGCAGCGCGTTCGTGTCGATCCTCGTGCCGTTGATGGTGTTCTTCGCCCTGCAGCGGTACTTCGTGCGGGGCCTGCTCGCGGGGTCGGTCAAGGGCGGCTGACCGCCCCACGCCCCCGCGCGCACGCCGTCGCGCCGTCGTGCGGCCGGCCCCCCGGGGGCCGGCCGCCGGCGTGCGCGGCGGCTCACCCGCCGTCGAACAGGCCCTCCGCCTCCGGCGGTGGGGCGAGCCCCAGGTGCCGGTACGCCGCCGCGGTCGCGACCCGCCCGCGGGCGGTGCGGTGCAGCAGCCCCCGCTGGATGAGGAACGGCTCGTACACCTCCTCCAGCGTCGCGCGGTCCTCGCCGACCGCCGTCGCCAGCGTCCCGACGCCGACCGGTCCGCCGGCGAACCCCTCGACGAGGTGGCGCAGCAGCGTGCGGTCGCGGGCGTCGAGGCCGGCGACGTCGATGCCGAGCTCGTCGAGCGCCTCCCGCGTGCGCGGCAGGTCGATCGTGGCCTCCCCGGCGACCTCGGCGTAGTCGCGGACGCGGCGCAACAGCCGCTTCGCGATGCGCATCGTGCCGCGCGAGCGGCGCCCGATCTCGAGCGCCGCGTCGGGCGCCAACTGCAGGCCCAACAGGCCGGCGTCGCGCGTCACGCCCTCCGCCAACTCCTCGTCGCGGTAGTACTCGAGGTGCTCGAGGATCCCGAAGCGGCTGCGCAACGGCCCCGTGATCAACCCGGGGCGGGTCGTCGCGCCGATCAGCGTGAACGGCGGGAGGTCCAAGCGCAGGGTGCGCGCCGAGGGCCCCTGGCCCAACACCAGGTCGATGGCGAAGTCCTCCATGGCGGGGTACAGGTGTTCCTCCGCCGCCCGCCCGAGCCGGTGGATCTCGTCGATGAACACGACGTCGCGCTCCTGCACGGCGTTCGTGAGGATCGCCGCGAGGTCGCCGGGCTTCTCGATCGCCGGGCCGCTCGTGATGCGGATGCCGACCCCGAGCTCCTCGGCGACGATGTGCGCCAACGTCGTCTTGCCCAAGCCCGGCGGGCCGTGCAACAGGACGTGATCGAGGACGTCGGCGCGGCGTTTGGCCGCCTCGAGGTAGACGCGGAACTTCTCCTTCAGCGCCGCCTGACCGACGTACGCGTCCAGCGTCCGGGGGCGGAGGGCGGCGTCGTCCACGCACGAAAGCGTACCACCGGCCGGAGGGCACGCCCGCGCGCCCTCGGCGCGGTACCGTGCCGCGTGACCTCCACGGCCCGCACCCGGCGCGACGCGCGCCTGCTCGTCGCCTGCGAAGACCGGCCCGGCATCGTCGCCGCAGCGTCGGGGTTCCTCGCCGCGCGCGGCGCGAACCTGCTGGGCGCCTCGCAGCACACCACCGACCCCGAGGGCGGCACCTTCTTCATGCGCATGGCGTTCCGCCTCCCCGACGGGCCCGACGCCCCCGACGAGGGGGCGCTCCGCGCGGCGTTCGAGGCGGAGGTGGCGCGCCCCTTCGGCATGCAGGCGCGCCTCGTCGTCGACCCGCACCCGCAACGCACCGCGATCCTCGCCTCGAAGGCCGACCACGCCCTCCTCGAACTGTTGTGGCGGTGGCGCAACGGCGAGCTCGACGCCGACGTCCGCGTCGTGATCTCGAACCACGACGCGCTCCGCGACGTCGTCGCCGCCTTCGGGGTGCCGTTCGTGCACCTCCCCATCGACGGGGGCGACAAGGCGGCGCAGGAGGCCCGCCTCCAGGAGCGCCTCGCGGCGGACGACGTCGAGCTGGTGGTCCTCGCGCGCTACATGCAGATCCTCTCGCCCGCCTTCGTCGCCCGCTGGCCGCACCGCATCGTCAACATCCACCACTCGTTCCTGCCGGCCTTCGTGGGGGCGGCGCCCTACCGGCAGGCGTACGAGCGCGGCGTCAAACTGATCGGCGCCACCGCCCACTACGTCACCGAGGACCTCGACCAGGGCCCGATCATCGCGCAGGACGTCGCCCGCGTCAGCCACCGCGAGTCGGTCCGCGACCTCGTCCGCATCGGCAAGGAGGTCGAGCGGACCGTCCTGGCTCGCGCGGTCGACGCGCACCTGGCCGACGCGATCCTGGTGCACGGGAACAAGACCGTCGTCTTCGACGCCTGACCCCGCCCCCGACCCCGCCCCTGACCCCGCCCCGCGCCGGGCCCGGCGCGGCGCGGCGGCGCCCGCCACGCGGGGCGGGACGCGGCGGACGCCACGCGCGGGGCCGGCGACGCGGTACGCTCTCCTGCGCACCGCCGAGCCACGCTCGGCGCTGGAGGCCAGCCATGGACCAACCCCGATGACCGCGACCCGCTCCGAGACCGCCCCCACCCACCACCGCGTCACCATCGGGTCCGCGACCCGCGACCTGCCCGTCGTCGACGTCGGCGGCGTGTCGGTCGCGCTGTTGAACCTGCTCGGCGACACCGACCTCGTCGAGGCCGCCGCCGAGGCGCTCGAGGCGGCGATGCCGGCCGGCATCGAGGCGTTCGTGACGCCGGAGGTGAAGGCGGTCCCGTTGGCGCACGCCCTGTCGCGCCGGACCGGTGTGCCGTACGTCGTGATCCGCAAGACCGAGAAGCCGTACATGGTCGACGCGATCGCGCGGACGGTGACGAGCATCACCACCGGCGAACCGCAGGACCTGGTGCTGGACGGCGGCGACGTGCCCCGCCTGCGCGGCCGACGGGTCGCGATCGTCGACGACGTCGTCTCGACCGGCGGGACCCTGCACGGCCTGATCGACCTGCTCGAGCACGTCGGGGCGGAGGTCGCCACGACGATGGTGGTCTTCACCGAAGGCGAACCGCGCGACGACGTCGTGGCGCTCGGGCACCTGCCGCTGTACCCCGCCGCCGCGGCGGACGGCGGACCCGAAGGCGGCTGATTCGTTGGCGAACGACGAGGTCAAGGAACGCATCCGCGCCGCCGTCGACCTGGGCGAGGTCGTCGGCGAAACCGTCGCGCTGAAGCCCGCGGGCCGCGAGCGCCTCAAGGGCCTGTGCCCGTTCCACTCGGAGAAGACCCCGTCGTTCCACGTCCATACCGGCAAGGGCTTCTACTACTGCTTCGGCTGCGGCGCGAAGGGCGACCTGTTCGACTTCGTGATGCAGACCCAGGGCGTGGAGTTCGGCGACGCGCTGCAGCTCCTCGGGCGCCGCGCCGGCATCGAGGTCGAAGCGACGGCGCCGACCGGCGCGTCGAAGCGGCGGCGCGACCTCGTGTCGGTGAACGCCTGGGCGGAGGCGTGGTTCCGCGCGCGCCTGTACGAACCGGCCGGCGAGGCGGCGCTCGCCTACCTGCGCGGCCGCAAGCTGAGCGACGCGACCCTCGACGCGTGGGGCCTCGGCTACGCGCCGGAGGGCTGGGACGGACTCCTGCGCGCGGCGCTCACCGAGGGCCTGCGCGAGGAGGACCTGCTCGCCGTGGGGCTGTTGAGCGAGAACGAGCGGGGCCGGCGCTACGACCGCTTCCGGGGGCGCGTCATGTTCCCCATCCGCGACCGCCTGGGCCGCACCGTCGGGTTCGCCGGGCGGGTGTTGGGCGACGAGGTGCCGAAGTACCTGAACACGCCCGAGACCGACCTGTTCGACAAGGGCTCGCTGCTCTACGGCCTCGACCGGGCCCGCCCCGCCATCCGCGAGGCGGGGGAGGTGCTGGTCGTCGAGGGCTACATGGACGTGCTGGCGTTGCACCAGACCGGCTTCGACACCGCCGTCGCGGCGCTCGGGGCGACGTTGACCGAGGCGCAGGCGCAGGCGTTCTCGCGGCTCGGGGTGCAGCGCGTCCGGCTCGCCTTCGACGCCGACGACGCCGGCCAGCGGGCGGTGTTGTCGGGGTTGGACCAGTCGGTCGGTCGGCGCTTCCTGGTGCAGGCGGTCACGGTGCCGTCGGGGAAGGACCCCGCCGACGCCGTGCTCGAGGGGGACGTCGAGGCGTTCCGCGCGGCATTGAACGCCGGCACGAGCGAGGTGGAGTTCCGCTTCCGCAGCGTCGTCGACGGCGCCGACCTCACGACGCCCGAGGGGCGCCGGGAGGTGCTGGAGACGCTCGCGCCGTCGCTCACGCCGCGCGACCTGCACGACGAGGTCGCCGCCGAGATGCGCCGCCTCGTCGTCGAGGCGCTCGACCTGGACGAGAAGCGCCTGCTGGCGTGGCTCGAGAGCCGCGGGTCGCGGCGGCTGGACGCGACGCAGGTGCGCGGCATGGAGCGGCGGGTGGCGGCGCCCGAGGGGGTCGCCGGCATCGAGGTGGAGGTGATGGCGCTGCTGTTGCGCGAGCCGGGCCGCCTCGCGGCGCGACTGCCGGGGGTGCTGGCGCAGGTCCCGAGCGAACTGGAGCCGTCGAAGTTGCGGGAGTTCGCGGCGATCTGCGAGGAGGAGGGGTACGACCCCGACGCGATCCTGGCCCGCTACCGCGAGCGCGACGAGGGCGACCTGCTGTTCGCCCGCGCGTTCGAGGAGGAGGACGGTGCACCGGTGGACCGGCGGGCGCAGGTCGAGCGGCACCTGGAGACGTCGTTGGCGCGCCTTCGCGAGCGGGTGCTGGAGCGCGGGACGGAAGCGATCCGCGGGCGCCTCGAGGCGCGCGTCGAGGAGATCCGTGCGTTGCTGGCGAGCCCCGACCTGGACGAGGCGACGTTGCAGGCCTGCTACGCGGAGTTGGCGGAGTTGCAGGGGGCGTTGGCGGCGCGGGAGGCGGAACGGCGCGTGCGGGCGCGGCGCGGCGTCGGTGGGGGCCGGCGCCGCTGACGCCCGGCGCGGCGCCCCCGGGCGCCGCGCGCGTGAACGCCGTCCACGACGGCGGAAACCTCGTTCCCGCGCGGGGGCGGGCGCGTTGACACCCTTCGCGGGCGGTTGGTACCCTCGTGCGGCAGCGCACGAGCGGGGTTCCATGCCCCCCGCGCGGTGTTCCGCACGAGATTCAGCACGGCGCCCGCCGTCGCGCGGTTCGGCGAGGGTCGGGACGAGAGGAGGGGCGGTTGGACGCTCAGGGAGACAACCTGCTGCAACGCCTCGTGGAACAGGAACGCACCCTCGACCAACGCGTCGAGGCCGCCAAGGCGGAAGCCGAGACGCTGATCGAGGAGGCGCGCCGCACCGCGGCGACCCGCCTCGAGGAGGCGAAACGGCGCGCCGACGACCTGGCGCGGGAGGCCGCCGAGGCCGCCGAACGCGACGCGGAGGCGGAGCGCCACGCCATCGTGGAGGCCGCCGAGGCGGACGCCGCGACGGTCGCCGCGCAGGCCGACGCCCGCCGTGACGACGCGGTGAACGCGGTCCTGGAGCGCGTCCTGCCGTGATCGCGCCCATGGACCGGCTCACGGTCGTCGGCCGCCGCAGCGCGGCGCGCGAGGTGCTGCAGTCGCTGCAGAGCCTCGGCGCGGTGCACGTCGATCCGGTCGATCCCGAGGCCCACGCCGAGCTCGCCCGCAACGAGCTCGACGGCGCCGATCGCGAGGCCGCCGACGGCTGGGCGGAGGCGCTCGAGGACGCGACGTACCTACGCAGCGTGCTCGGCGTCGAGAAGGCGACGGCGCTGCCGCGCAGCGAGGTCGCGACCGACCTCGCGACGATCCACGGTGCGCTCAAGGACCTGCGCGCCAAGGTCGACGCGATCCTCGCCGAGCGCACCGCCGCCCGCGAGGAGCTCGCAACGATCGCGGAGGCGTTGCCGCCGCTGCGCGCCGTCGCGCCGACCCTCGCCCAACTCGAGGAGAGCGAGCGCCTCGCCGGCGTCGCCTTCCTCGCGCCCGCCGACGTCGTCGCCGCCGTCCGCGAGGACCTGCACGAGGCGCTCGAGGAACGCGTCGAGCTCGCCGACCAGGCGTTCGGCGACGCGCGCCTCGCCGTCGTCGTCACCCTCCGCCGCGACGAGGAGGCGCTCCGCGCCGCGTTGTCGCGCGCCGGGGTCGCCCCGCTCGCCCTCCCCGCGAAGTACCGCGGCGAGGGGGTCGCGAAGGCGGTCCACACGATGGAGGAGCGCGACCAGCAGCTACCGAAGCGACTGGAGTCGCTCGACGCCCAACTCGCGAAGGTCGCGACGCAGCACGGGCCGACCCTCGCCGCCTGGTGGTGGGTCATCCGCAACCACCACGCCCGCTTCGAACGGCTGCGCGACCTGGCGACCGGGTCGTACGCCTTCGCGCTGCAGGGCTGGGTCCCGAGCGACGAGGTCAAGAAGGTCACCGACGGGCTGCGCAAGCAGTTCGGTGACGACGTCGTCCTCGACCATCGGCCCGCCGACGAACACCACGACGCGGGCATCCCCACCAAGCTCGACAACCCCGGCTGGATGCGGCCGTTCCAGGGGTTGTTGTCGCTCTTCTCGCCCCCCGCCTACGGCAACTTCGACCCCACCTGGACGCTGGCGATCTTCTTCCCGCTGTACTTCGGGATCGTCGTCGGCGACATCGCCTACGGCCTGATCTTCCTGTCGTTCGGGCTGTGGTTCCGGCGCCGCGGGTCGCGCGGCCGGGAGCTCGACCTCGGGCCGCTCGGGATCGTGATCCCCGCGCACAAGTTGACGGGCGTCGGCACGGTGATCAACTGGGCCGCCGGCTGGTCGATCGTGTGGGGCGTCATCTACGGCGAGTTCTGGGGGAACTTCCTCGAGAAGTGGCCCAAGGGCCAACCGGTGTTCTACCCGGGGGACAAGGGGATCTTCGAGATCCTGTTGTTCCGCGTCGAGGTGTTCACCCCGCTCCTGATCCTGACCCTCGGGTTCGGCACCCTGCAGGTGCTGCTCGGCTGGGCGATCCGCGCCTACTACGGCGCGAAGCACCACGACCGCACCCACACGTGGGAGGGCATCGGCATGGTCGCCGGCATCTCGGCGATCGTGATCTTCGCCGCGGGCTACCTCACGAGTACCCTCGGCACGCCGCTCTACCTCGTGGCCGGCGCGCTCGCCGCGGTGTTCCTGCTCGGCGTGGTGATCTCCGGCCTGCCGCTCATGCTGGTCGAGGTCATCAGCAACGCCGGCAACATCCTCAGCTACCTTCGTTTGTTCGCGGTGGGTCTCTCCGCCGCGCTCGTCGCCAACCTCGGCACCAACGCCGGCTTCGCGCTCAACGAGGCCGTCGCGGTGCCCGTTCTCGGGGAGGCCCTTGGGGTCCTCGTGGCCGTCGTGATCAACCTCGCTGCGGTCATCCTCACCCTCGTCGGCCACACCCTGCAGCCGTTGCGTCTGCAGTACGTGGAATTCTTCACCAAGTTCGGCTTCTACGAATCGAGCGGCCGAGCGTACCAGCCCTTCCGGCTCCTTGGAGGAAAAGCATGAAGCAGATCGCCCGTACGTCCGCCCTGATCCTCGTCGCCACCCTCGTCGGCCTCGCCTTCGCGCAGGACGGTTCCGGCGCCACCATCGGCGACGGCATGATCGCCCTCGGTGCCGCGCTCGCCATCGGCGTCGCCGCCATCGCGGTCGCCATCGCGCAGTCCGCCATCGGCTCCGCCGGCGCCGGCCTGCTCGCCGAGCGTCCCGAGGCGTTCGGTCAGGTGCTGATCTACCTCGTCATCCCCGAAACGATCATCATCTTCGCGTTCGTCATCGCGTTCTTCCTCAACGGACAGCTCGGCTGAGCGGCATGGCGGATCTGGCTGCTCTGCTTGACAAAGAAGCGAGCGCGGAGATCGACGCCATCCTCGCGGAGGCGCGCGAACGCGCCTCCGCGATCGTCGCCGACGCCGACGCGGAGGCGGAAGCGGTGGTCGCGAAGCGCGAACGTGCGGCGAAGGCCGCGCGCGACGCGACCCTCGTCCGGGCGCGCAGCTCGGCGCAGTTGGAGGCCGCCTCGCAGCGGCTCCAAGCGCAACAGCGCGCCATCCAGTCGGTGTTCGACGCCGTCGAGGAACGCTTCGATGCGCTCCCGAACGACGCGGACCGTTACCGGGGGCTCCTCGACGGGCTGCTGCGCGAAGCGGCGCCCGCGGTCGGCGGTCGCCCCAACGCGATCGAGGTCGCGCCCGGCGACGTCGAGCTCGCGCGCGAGGTCGTCGCGGCCGCCGGGATGGACGCCGAGGTCCGCGGCGCCGACGACGTGCGCGCCGGCGTGCGCGTCGTGGCCGGCAGCGTCAGCGTGGAGAACACGTTGCCCGCCCGCCTCGAGGCGCTGCGCGACGAACTCGCGTCGGACGTCGCGCGGGTCCTGGCGAACCCGGAGGCCTGAATGGCGAACGACTTCGGCTACGTCAACGCCCGCGTCCGCGGTCAGCGCGCCCGCCTGCTCGGCGACGACGGCGTCCGCGCCGCCCTGGAGGCGAGCGACTTCGACGCCTTCCGCGCTTGGCTCGCCAACTCCCCGTACGGCGCCGCCCTCGAGCGGTCCGGGGAGGCCGGGGCCGGCCTGGCGGGCGTCGACCGCGCGTTGGCGGAGGCGTTCCACGCCGACGCCGAACGCCTGTTGGCGTACGCCGGGGGCGACGCGCGGCGCATGATCGCGGCGCTGCTGCGCCGCTACGACCTCGAGGACCTCAAGACGGTCGCGCGTGCGGTGCACGCCGGCCGCGACCTCGGGGACGTCGGCGACGCGCTGCAGGGGGCGGGCGAGCTGCGCCCGAAGACCCTCGAGGCGGTCGCCGCGGCGCCGGACCTGCCGAGCGCCGCGCAGGTGGTCGCCGCCACCGGGCACCCGCTCGGGGCCCCCTTCGTGCGGGCCGCCCGCGCCTACGCGCAGGACGGCGACCTGCTCGCCTTCGAGGTGGCGCTCGACACCGCCTTCTTCGCGTCGCTCCGCGCGACCGCGGACGAGGTCGGCGTGCCCGCCTTCGACGCCTACGTCGCCCGCGCGATCGACGCGGCGAACCTGCGGACCGCCCTGAAGGTGTCGGGCCGCGACGTCGACGCCGCCGCGCTGTTCCTTCCGGGCGGGCGGGACGTCGGCCGCGACGCCTTCGACGCGCTCGCGCGCGACGGTCTTCCCGCCCTCGCGCAGGTGAAGCTCGGCGCCTTCGCGCCGGCCGCCACGGCGGAGGACCTGTCCTCCGTCGAGCGGGCGATCCGCACGGTGCAGGAGCGCGAAGCGCGGCGCGCCGCCATCCGCGATCCGCTCGGGATCGGCGTCGTCGTGCGCTACCTCCGCGACCGCGAGGAGGAGGGCGCGATGGTGCGCCTGCTCGCCCGCGCGGCGTACTACGGGGTGCCGCGCGCCCACGTCGAGAAGGAGCTCGCGCATGCCTGAGGTCGTGGTGTTCACCGACGAGGAGACCGCGACCGGCTACCGCCTCGCGGGCGTCGAGGTGCGCGTCGCCGACCCCCGCGACGCCGCGGCGCAGTTGAACGCCCTCGTCGAGGAGGACCGCTACGGCCTCGTCGTCGTCGACGAGGGGCTGGTGCCCGACCCGATCGACGCCACCGCGCGCACGATGCGGGGGCGGGACCTGCCGGTCATCCTGCCGGTCCCCAGCCTCGGGGCGGCGTTCGACGAGGCATCCGACGCGACGACGTACATGAAGGAGCTGGTGCGGAGCGCGATCGGCTTCGACATCAAGCTCGAGTAGAGGAGAGGCAGGGACATGGCCATTCAAGGAACCATCGCGAGGATCTCCGGTCCGGCCGTCATCGCCGAAGGCATGATGGGCGCCCGCATGTACGACATCGTGCGGGTCGGGACCGAGAACCTCGTCGGCGAAATCATCCGCCTCGACGGCGACACCGCCTTCGTGCAGGTGTACGAGGACACCGGCGGCCTGACGGTCGGCGAACCGGTCGTCTCGACCGGCCTGCCGCTCGCCGTCGAGCTCGGGCCCGGCATGCTGAACGGCATCTTCGACGGCATCCAACGCCCCCTCGACAAGATCCAGGAGGCGTCGGGCACCTACATCGACCGCGGCCTGACGGTGAACTCGCTGTCGCGCGAAGCGACCTGGACGTTCACGCCCACCGTCGCGGCGGGCGACGAACTCGCGCCCGGGCAGGTCATCGGCACCGTCCCGGAGTTCACCTTCACCCACAAGATCCTCGTGCCGCCCGGCATGGGCGGCACCGTGAAGAGCGTCGTCGCGGAGGGCGAGTACACCGTCGACGACCCGGTCGTCGTCCTCGAGGACGGCACCGAACTCAAGATGGCGCACCCCTGGCCGGTGCGGCAGGCGCGCCCGGTCGACGAGAAGCTCGACCCGGTCACGCCGTTCCTGACGGGGATGCGCATCCTCGACGTGCTGTTCCCCCTCACGATGGGGGGGACCGCGGCGATCCCGGGCCCGTTCGGCTCGGGCAAGACCGTCACGCAGCAGTCGATCGCGAAGTACGGCAACGCCGACATCGTCGTCTACGTCGGCTGCGGTGAGCGCGGCAACGAGATGACCGACGTGCTCGTCGAGTTCCCCGAACTCGAGGACCCGCAGACCGGCAACCCGCTCATGCAGCGCACGGTGTTGATCGCCAACACCTCCAACATGCCGGTCGCGGCGCGCGAAGCGTCGATCTACACCGGCATCACCCTCGCGGAGTACTTCCGCGACCAGGGCTACAGCGTCTCGATCATGGCGGACTCGACCAGCCGTTGGGCGGAGGCGCTGCGCGAGATCAGCTCCCGCCTCGAGGAGATGCCGGCGGAGGAGGGCTACCCGCCCTACCTCGCCTCGCGGCTCTCGGCGTTCTACGAGCGCGGCGGGCGCGTCACCACCCTCGCGGGCGAACAGGGCGCCGTCAGCATCATCGGGGCGGTCAGCCCCGCCGGCGGGGACTTCTCCGAACCGGTGACGCAGGCGACCCTGCGCATCACCGGCTGCTTCTGGGCGCTCGACGCCTCGTTGGCCCGCCGCCGGCACTTCCCCGCGATCAACTGGAACCGCTCCTACTCGCTCTTCAAGGACGGCCTCGACGCCTGGTACCGCGAGAACGTCGCGGAGGACTACCCGGAGCTCGTCGACCAGGCGGTCGACCTGCTGCAGCGCGAAGCGGACCTGCAGGAGGTCGTGCAGCTCGTCGGGCCGGACGCCCTGCAGGACGCCGAACGCCTCGTGATCGAGGTCGGCCGTATTCTGCGGCAGGACTTCCTGCAGCAGAACGGGTTCGACCCCATCGACGCGTCGTGCAGCCTGAGCAAGGCGTACGGGCTTCTGCAGTTGATGCTGAAGACGTACGAGCAGGCCCGCGCCGCGCTCGAGGCGGGCGCCACGGTCGACGACGTGATCTCCGCGCCGGTCATCGAGCGGGTGAACCGCGCGCGCTACGTCGCCGAAGAGGAGTTCGCCGCCTACCGCGACGAGGTCGCCGCCGAGCTCGAACAGGGCTTCGCGGTGCCGGCGTAAGGAGCATCGTGAGCGACAAGAACCTACTCAAGAAGGCGTACACCGACGTCAGCTACGTCTCCGGCCCGCTGTTGTTCCTGCAGAACGCACCGGACCTGAGCTACAACGCGATCGTCAACATCGAGGACGCCCAGGGCCGCATGCGCGGCGGGCAGGTCATCGAGGTCAGCAAGGACTACACGGTCCTGCAGGTCTTCGAGGAGACCTCCGGCATCGACCTGTCCTCCACGACCGTCAGCCTCGTCGAGAACGTCGCGCGCCTGGGCGTGTCCAAGGACATGATCGGGCGGCGCTTCAACGGGATCGGCGAGCCGATCGACGGGCTGCCCGACGTCGTCGCCGACCAGCGCGTCCCCATCGGCGGGGCGCCCATCAACCCCGTCGCGCGGCAGAAGCCCGAGGAGTTCATCCAGACCGGCGTCAGCACGATCGATACGCTGATCAGCCTCGTGCGCGGCCAGAAGCTGCCGATCTTCAGTGGTTCCGGCCTCCCGGCGAACGAGCTCGCCGCGCAGATCGCGCGGCAGGCGACCGTCGTCGGGGAGGACACCGAGTTCGCCGTCGTGTTCGCCGCGATGGGCGTCACGCAACGCGAGTTGACGTTCTTCACGCAGGAGTTCGAGCGGACCGGCGCCCTCGCCCGGTCGGTGTTGTTCCTGAACAAGGCGGACGACCCCGCCGTCGAGCGCATCCTGACGCCCCGCATGGCGCTCACCGCGGCGGAGTACCTCGCCTTCGAGCACGACTACCACGTCCTCGTCATCCTCACCGACATGACGAACTACTGCGAGGCGCTGCGCGAGATCGGCGGTGCGCGCGAGGAGATCCCCGGACGTCGTGGCTACCCCGGCTACATGTACACCGACCTCGCGGGCATCTACGAACGCGCCGGCGTCGTGACCGGCAAGAAGGGCTCCGTCACGCAGCTGCCGATCCTGTCGATGCCCGACGACGACGTCACCCACCCGATCCCCGACCTGACCGGGTACATCACCGAGGGGCAGATCTACCTGGCGCGCGACCTGCACAACAAGGGCGTCTACCCCCCCATCAACCCCGGCCCGTCGCTGTCGCGCCTGATGAACAACGGCATCGGCGAGGGCAAGACCCGCGACGACCACAAGAACGTCGCGGACCAGCTGCAGGCGGCGTACGCCAACGGCCTCGACCTGCGGCGGCTCGTCGCGATCACGGGGGAGGACGCCCTGTCGGAGACCGACAAGCTGTACCTGAAGTTCGCCGACGACTTCGAGCGCGACTTCGTCGACCAGGGGACCGGCAACCGCACCGTCGAGGAGTCGCTGCAGATCGCGTGGGCGACCCTCACGAAGCTCCCGAAGAGCGAGCTGACGCGCCTGAAGAACGAGCAGATCGATGCGTACTACGGCGCCAAGATGGAGGAGCTCTGGGGCGCCGCCGACGAGGCGGTCTGAGGTCCGACCATGGCCGAATCCGTCGCCCCCACCCGTTCGAACCTGCTCGCGCGCCGCGACCAATTGAAGCTCGCCGGTCGCGGTGCGGACCTGCTCAAGCGCAAGCGCGACGCCCTGATTTCGGAGTTCTTCGATCTCGTCAAGGCGTCGCTCGAGGCGCGCCGGGCGCTGCAGGAGGCGAGCCGTGAGGCGTACTTCGCGCTGTTCCTCGCCAACGCGTGGGACGGCCCCGAGTCGGTGCGCAGCGCCGCCCTCGCCAGCCCCACCGGCCTCGACGTCGACGTCGAGGTGGAGAACCTGTTCGGCGTGAAGGTGCCCGAGGTGCAACCGCCCACCTTCGACACGACGGTGCCGTTCAGCCCCATCCAAGCTGGGGCGCGCACCCTCGACGCCTCCGAGGAGTTCCGCAAGCTCACCGAAGCGATCGTGCGGGTCGCGGCCACCGAAACCCGCCTGCGCCGCATCGGTGAGGAGATCAACAAGACGAACCGACGCGTCAACGCCCTCGAGCAGCTCGTGATCCCCGGCATCCGTACCCAGATCAAGAGCATCCGCAGCGTGCTGGACCAGCGTGCCCTCGAGGAGGTCACGACGCTCAAGAAGATCAAGGCGAAGCTCGAGGCGAAGAACGAAGCGTCGCGCGCCCCGCAGGACGCCGCCGCCTAGCCTCGCTTCCCACGCTCCCGTCGTCGCGGCGCGCCCCCATCCGGGGCGCGCCGTTTTCGTCGTGCCCCCCGTCCGCATGAACTTGCACGCGGGGGAGGCTTTACAAGCGGGCGGGGTGGGCGTAGACTTGCGCGAGGCGCGTGCCATGTGGCACGCGGCCCGCAACGCCCCACGCGAAAAGGAGATCCGTATGCGCAAGCTCGTGACCCTCGTCGTCGCCCTCTCCGTCGTGATTGGTCTCGCGAACGCGCAGGACAGCCTGCTCGACGAGATCCAGGATCGCGGCACCCTCGTCTGCGGCGCCAACGCGCAGCTGCCCGGCTTCGGCGCGATCGACAGCGACGGCAACTTCACCGGGTTCGACGTCGACTTCTGCCGCGCCATCGCCGCCGCCGTCCTCGGGGACGCCGACGCCGTCGAGTACCGCGGCCTCAACGCCGCCGAGCGCTTCACCGCGCTGCAGACCGGCGAGATCGACGTGCTGATCCGCAACACCACCTGGACCTCCAGCCGCGACAGCGAGGTCGGCGCGAACTTCGCCCCGACCACCTTCTACGACGGCCAGGGCTTCATCGTCCGCGAGGCGTCGGGCATCACCGAGCTCGCCGACTTCGAGGGCACCAGCATCTGCGTGCAGTCGGGCACCACGACGGAGCTGAACCTCGCCGACGTCATGGCCGCCCTCGACATCGAGTTCACGCCCCTCACCTTCGAGTCCGCCGACCAGACGTTCGGCGCCTACGAAGCGGGCCAGTGCGACTCGGTGACGACCGACAAGTCCGGCCTCGTCAGCCGCTCCAGCCTCCTGCAGAACCCGGACGAGCACGTCATCCTCCCGCAGACGATCTCCAAGGAGCCGCTCGGGCCGGCCGTCCTGCACGGCGACGACACCTGGTTCGACGTCGTCAAGTGGGTGACCTTCGGGACGATCTTCGCCGAGGAGTACGGCATCACCAGCGACAACGTCCTCGAGGTCGCCGCCAACGCCGAAGCGCCGGTCGTCCGCCGCTTCCTCGGCGTCGACGGCGAAGCGCTGCAGCAGCTCGGCCTCGAGAGCGACGCGATGATCAACATGATCCAGCAGGTCGGCAACTACGGCGAGATCTTCGACCGCCACCTCGGTGCCGACAGCCAGTTCAACCTCGACCGGGGCCTGAACGCGCTGTACACCGACGGCGGCCTGATGTACGCCCCGCCCTTCCGCTGATCCTCGTTCCCCCCGCGGGGCCGGCCACGGCCGGCCCCGCGCCCCCTTGCCCCGCGCCCCACCGCGTGACCCCTATCTTGCGAACGACCCCGTCCACCCCGGCGCCCCCCTCTCCCGCGCCGCGCCCCCCGCGAGGCCCCCGTGCCGACTGACCCGCAGCGCCCCATCCCCGTTTGGCGCAACGTCAAGACGCTCGGCATCGTCGCGCAGGTCGTCTTCGTCGCGGTCCTCCTCGCCGCGCTCGCGATCCTGTGGACGAACGTCACGTCGGCGTTGGCCCGCTCGGACCTGCCCGCCAACTTCGGTTGGCTCGACGCCCGCGCCGGTATCCCCATCAGCGAACGCCCGATCCCCTACACCGCCGACGACCCCTACTGGCGGGCGCTCGTCATCGGCTTCCTCAACACCCTCAAGATCGCGCTGATCGGCGTCGTTCTCGCCACCCTCCTCGGCGTCGCCGTCGGCGTCTCGCGGCTCAGCGGCAACTGGTTGCTGCGGCAGATCGCCGGCGCGTACGTCGAGCTGCTGCGCAACACGCCGCTCGCGGTGCAGATCATCTTCTGGTACACCGCCGCCATCGCGACGCTGCCCCCCACCATCAGCGCCCCGATCCGCCTGCCCGGCGGCATCTACTTCTCCAACAAGGGCCTCGCCTTCCCGTTCCTCTACCCCGGGTTCGCCTTCCAGCAGTGGCTTCCCTGGATCCTCGCCGCCGTCGTCCTCGCGGCGGTCGTCCACCGGCTCCGCCGCCGCGCCATTCGCGCCAGCGAACGCCCCGGGCGCGCCTGGCCCGCCACCCTCGCCGCCTTCGTGCTCGTCACCGGCGTGGGCTACGTCGTCGCCTCCGCCGGCGACGACCGGCCGGCCGACCTCGCGATCGAGTTCACCGCCGACCGCGGCCGCGGACTGTCGTTCCTCGACGCCGACGGCGACGGCGAGCACGACCGCGACGAGGCCCGCTACGGCTTCGTCCCCGTCACCGTCCGCGTCGCCGAGGGCGCCCTCACCGCCCGCAGCCAGAACCTCGTCGAGCAACGCACCGTCAAGCCCAGCGTCGTGCGCTACGCCGTCCTCGAGGACGGCGAGTACGACGCGGTCGACGCCCGCCTCCTCGACGAGGACCAGGCGGAACGCTTCGACCTGCACTGGGTCGAGAAACCGATCTCCGCCCTCGTCTACGAGGACCGCAACGGCGACGGGGCGTGGCAGGCGGGCGAGGAGGTCGACGCGAACGGCGAGGGGTTCCGCAACGTCCAGACCGCCCTGGTCGTCGAGGGCTTCCGCCGCGACCTGGTGTCCGACCGCGACGGCCTCATCCGCATCCCCGGGTTCGACCCCGTCGCCTCGCTCGAGGCGGAGGACGCCACCGGCGGCAGCGGCGTCGGCTCCGTCGGCGCGTCGGGTCCGGTCGGCCTGTTCGGGACGCCCGGCGACGACGACGAACCCACCCTCGACGCGACCGTCGAGATCCGCCCCTCCGGCGCCCTCGTCTACAGCACCCCGACCGTGCCGGTCTCGAACTACGAGGGCGGCTTCCGCTTCACCGCCAGCTACCTGGCGTTGCTGTTGGCGCTCGTGATCTACACCGCGACGTTCATCGCCGAAATCGTCCGCGCCGGCATCCTCGCCGTCCCCAAGGGCCAAACCGAAGCGTCGAAGGCGCTCGGGCTGTCCGGCGCGCAGACCTTCGGCCTCGTGATCTTCCCGCAGGCGGTCCGCATCATCCTGCCCCCCATGATCAGCCAGTTCCTCAACCTCACCAAGAACTCCTCGCTCGCGCCCCTCGCGGCGTACGCGGAGATCTTCGCGATCAGCACGATCGTCGCCAACCAGACCGGCGCCAGCGTCCCGGTGATCATCATGATCATCCTCTCCTACCTCGTCATCAGCTGGTTCTTCGCCCTCGTCCTGAACATCGTCAACGCCCGCATGGCGATCGTGGAGCGCTGAGATGCAGATGATCCCCTCCCGGCCCCCACCCCCCGGCGAACGCGGCCTCGTCGCGTGGGCGCGCCGCAACCTCTTCTCCGGCCCCGTCAACGGCGTCACCTCCGTCGTCGTCGGGACCCTCGTGCTCCTCGCCGCCTGGAACCTCCTCGGCTGGGTGACCGGCGGCGCGTCGTGGCAACCGTTGTGGAACAACCTCAAACTCCTCGCGGTCTACCGCTACCCCGCCGACCTGCTGTGGCGCCCGGTCCTCGCCGCCGGCACCCTGTTGATGCTCACCGGCCTCAGCGCCGGCCTCGCCCGCCACGCCGGCAAGGGCCGCATCATCGGGGGGGTGTACTGGTGGTTCACCGGCCTCGCGCTCGCCCTCACCGCCATCGCGATCCCCTTCTGGGAGTCGGTCCGCGTCGCGTGGGTCGCCGCCAGCCTCCTGGCGCTCGGTGGCTACGCCGCCGGCCGCCTCGCGCCCGGCCTCGTCCGCATCCAGACGTGGGCGTGGGCGGTCGGCCTCCCCGCCGCCGTCGTCCTCGTCTACGGCCTCGGGGGGGACGGCCCGATGGAGGTCGTGCGCACCGTCGAGTGGGGCGGTTTCCTGCTGACGCTGGTGCTCGCCAGCGTCGGGATCACCGTCGCCTTCCCCCTCGGGATCCTCCTCGCCCTCGGTCGGCAGAGTCGCCTGCCCGCCATCAAGGGCTTCAGCATCGGCTACATCGAGTTGATCCGCGGGGCGCCGCTGATCACCTGGCTGTTCATCGCCAGCCTCATGGTGCCGCTCCTGCTCGACGTCAGTCCCGACTCGATCCCCGCCCTGACGCGCGCGATGGTGGCGGTCACGCTGTTCGCGTCCGCCTACATGGCGGAGAACGTGCGCGGGGGCCTGCAGTCGATCCCCAACGGCCAGCGCGAAGCGGCCCGCGCCCTCGGCCTTTCGGGTTGGCAGACGACCCGCCTGATCGTGCTGCCGCAGGCGCTCCGCGCGGTCATCCCCGCGATCGTGGGGCAGGCGATCGGCCTGTTCAAGGACACGTCGCTCGTGTTCATCGTCGGCCTGTTCGACTTCTTCGAGATCGGGCGGCGGGTCATCCCCAGCCAACCGGAGTCGTTGCTGTATCCTGGCGGCGTCCTGCTCGAGATCTCGCTGTTCATGGCGGTCGTGTACTGGTTCTTCACCTACCGGATGTCCATCGCCAGTCGTCAACTCGAGAAGGAACTCGGTGTCGGTGAACGCTGAGATCCGCACCGGGCGGTCCGCCCGAGGAGGTGCATCGTGAGTGCAACCGAAGCCGTCCCCCGCGTCGCTGCGCACGCCCCCGAGGGCGGCGAGCGCATCATCACGATCGACGGACTCAACAAGTGGTTCGGCGACTTCCACGTCCTCAAGGACATCGACCTGTCCGTCAACCGCGGTGAGGTCGTCGTCGTCATCGGGCCGTCGGGGTCGGGCAAATCCACCCTGATCCGCTGCGTCAACCGCCTCGAGGAACACCAGGAGGGCGTCATCACGGTCGACGGGACCCCGCTGACCGACGACGTCCGCAACATCGACCTCATCCGCCGCGAGACCGGCATGGTGTTCCAACAGTTCAACCTGTTCCCGCACATCACGGTCATGGAGAACATCACCCTCGCGCCGATCCGCGTCCGCAAGTGGAAGAAGTCCAAGGCGGAGGAGCGCGCCATGTACTTCCTCGAGAAGGTCGGCATTCCCGAGCAGGCGCACAAGTACCCCGGGCAGCTGTCCGGGGGGCAGCAGCAACGCGTCGCCATCGCGCGGGCGCTGACGATGGAACCCAAGGTCATGCTGTTCGACGAACCCACCAGCGCCCTCGACCCCGAGGTGATCGGCGAGGTGCTGCAGGTCATGGTGACCCTCGCGAAGGAGGGCATGACGATGGTCGTCGTGACGCACGAGATGGGCTTCGCGCGCGAGGTCGGCGACCGCGTCATCTTCATGGACGCCGGCCAGATCGTCGAGGTCGGGACGCCCGAGCACTTCTTCGAGAACCCGCAGGAGGAACGCACCCGCAGCTTCCTCTCGAAGATCCTCTGACCCGCCGTCCGCCCACCCCGCCGGACGCGCACCGGCCGTGCGCGGCGGAGCGCGTATCCTCGGGGGCGAGGAGGTCGCCATGACCGACGCCCCCGACCCGACGCCCGGCGCACCCCATGCCCCCGCGTCCGATCCCGCCCCTGCGACCGAGTCCGGCGACGGGCTGCCGCTCGTCGACCTGTTGCGGGAGGCGGTCGCGCGCGGCGCGTCCGACGTCCACCTCCACGCCGGCGCGGTGCCGCACGTCCGCATCGACGGCGACCTGCGCGCGTGGGAGGACGCCCCCACCCTCACGCCCGCCACGACCGAAGCGATCGCGATGGCGGTCCTCCCCGAGGCGCAACGCGCACAGTTCGCGCACCGGCACGAACTCGATTTCGCCTTCACGCTGCCCGACGTCGCCCGCTTTCGCTGCAACGTCTACCGCCAACGCGGCTCGGTCGGCCTCGCGTTACGCGTCGTGCAGGACGCCATCCCCGGTTTCGAGGCGCTCGGTCTGCCGGTCGACGTCGTCCAGAGTTGGGCGGAACGCAAGCGCGGCCTCGTGCTCGTCACCGGCCCCACCGGGTCGGGGAAGACCACCAGCCTCGCCGCGATGCTGGACCACGTCAACCGACGCGCCCGGAGGCACGTCATCACCATCGAGGACCCCATCGAGTTCCTGCACACGAACCGCAGCAGCCTCGTCGTGCAACGCGAGGTCGGCCTCGACACCGCCGACTTCGCCGACGCCCTGAAGTACGCCATGCGGCAGGACCCCGACGTGTTGATGATCGGCGAGATGCGCGACAAGGCCACCGTCGAAGCGGCCCTCACCGCCGCGCAGACCGGCCACCTGGTGTTGTCGACGCTGCACACCCTCGACGCCGTCCGCACCATCTACCGCATCGTCGACTTCTTCGCGCCCTTCGAACGCGACCCGATCCGCGCGATGCTCTCCGAAAGCCTCCTGGGGGTCCTCAGCCAACGGTTGTTGCCCCGCGCCGACGGCGCCGGACGCGCCCTCGCGACGGAGGTCCTCGTCAACACCCCGATCGTGCGCGACGCCATCCGCGATCCCGACAAGACGTCGGTCCTCCGCGAGGCGCTGCAGCAGGACAACCTCGTCGGCATGCACCCGTTCGACGCCTCCCTCGTCGAGCTCTACCTCGCGGGGACCGTCACGCTCGCCGACGCCGCGGCGAACGCCACCAGCCCCCACGAACTCCGCCTCCGCATCACGCAACGCGTCGGCAGCGACCAGGCGCCCAGCGAACGGGAGGTCGAACGCCTCGCGCAGGAGGCCGGGCCGGCGCCCGCCCCCCCACCGCGCGGTACGGGTTCAGGCGCCTGACGCCCGCGCCCGCAACGCCGGCCGCCAACGGCCGGCCCCGTGGAGTGACCCGGTCGCAACGAGCGTCCCCCCGGGCGGGAGCGCCGCCAACGCCGCAGCGAGGGCGGCGTCGGGATCGTGCACGTACGCCGGGTCGTCCGGCCACGGGGCCGGATCCGGCGCAACGCGGGTGAGGACGACGTGCGGCGCGCCCGCGAACGCCGCGCGGACCGCGTCCGCATCCTTGCGGGCCGCGACCCCCAACAGCAGGTGCGCCCCGGGCGGCGCGACCGCCGCCAAGGCCTGCGCCGCCGGCGGGTTGTGCGCCCCGTCCAGCAGCACCGTCCGCCCGCCGGGGAGGACGAAGCGTTCGCGTCGCGCCGGGAGGGCCGGCGCCTCCGCCGCGGCGCGCCGGGCGGCGGCGCGCGCCCCGCGGTCCAGCGGGAGGCGGTCCAGCGTCGCGAGGGCGAGGTCGCGGCCGGCGACGACGGTCGGGTCGACGCCGTCGTCGCTCGGTCCTGCCGGCGGCGGGACGGGCGTCCACGGTGCGCCGCGCGCCCGCGCGACGTCCGCGACGACGGCGGCGGCGTCGCCCGCGACCCCCGAGATCACCGGGACGCCGGGCCGGATCGCGCCCGCCTTGGCGCGCGCGACGTCCGCCAGGGTCGGACCGAGCGTCGCCAGGTGGTCCGCGCCGACGTTCGTCACGACGACCGCGCGGACGTGACGGACGGCGCGGGTCGCGTCCCGCGCCCCGCCCACGCCCGCCTCCAGCACCGCCCACGGGGCGCGGCGCGCCGCGCCGTGCGCGAGCGCCATCGCCAGGGTCAACTCGAAGAAGGCGGCGTCCGCTGCGGCGGGCGCGTCGAGGGTCCCCCGGAGGAACGCCGCGACCTCCGCGCCCGGGATGGGCGTGCCGTCCACGGCGATGCGTTCGTCGAAGCGTTCGACGTGCGGGGAGAGGAACCGCAGGGGCCGACGGTCGGCCGCCGCCAAGCCGGCGGCGAGCCGCGCCGCGACGCCGCCCTTGCCGTTCGTGCCGACCACCAGGACGGCGTGCGGGGGGTCGGGGATCGCGAGGCGGTCGAGGAGCGCCCGCATCCGTCGCGGGTCGCGTTCGGCTCCGGACCGGGTGCGGGCGTAGGCGCGTGCGAGGAGGGCGTCGAGCGGTTCGCTCACGCGCCCGAGGAACGGTTCTTGCTGCGCGAGCGGCCGCCCCGGCCGCGGCGGCGCCGCCGCCGACCGCGCTTGCGGCCCGACCCGGATTCCGCGTCCCACCCGGGGAGGCGGGTATCGCTCTCCTCGCGCACGAGGATCGCGTCGAGGGCGCCCGTCGGCGTGCGTTGGCGGACCTTCACGATGCGGTGGGGTTCGGCGTCCTCCACCCACACGCGGCTCCCGCCGGGCACCAGCTGGTAGCTGCGCGCGAGGATCGGCCCGAGGTCGGTGGCGACCTCGGTCGTCTCCAGGAGGTGCGCCTCCACGGCGTTGCCGAGCATCGGGATGCGCAGCAGGGTGCGGGCGGGGTCGGCGTGACGGAGTTCGTGCAGCATCGACAGCGGGTCGCGGAACGGCTCGAGGTACGGCACGTCCGCCCGGTCGTCGCCGCGATCGAGCGTCACGAGACCCTGGTCGGCGTCGAAGGCGATGCGGACCTTGCGGTCGCCGCTGCGATCCTTCGTCGTCTCGACGAACTCGTGACTGTGGTGGTCGCGGGGGTCGCTGCGGCTGAGCTGCCGGACGCGGGCGTCGCCCACCGGCGCATCGAACGTCGCGTCGACCTCCAGGTGGACGTCGTCCTTGCGGGCGCGGGTGCGGACGACCTGGCCTCCGGCCGGCGCGCCGCGCACCTCGAAACGGTACTCGAGAACCTCGACGGACACACCGGAGCGTAGCACGTCGCTCGCGCGCCGCCGGACGTCACGCCGGACGTCACGCCGGAGGTCGCGCGGGGTCCGGACGGTGCCTCACGGCGTGGGCGCGACGTACGTGAAGGACACGTCGCTGCACGCCCGTTCGGTCGCATCGGGCGTGGGTACGCTGGCGGTGCACAGCGTGACGCTGCCCGGCGTGGAGGCGGGGGCCCCACCCGTCGTCCCCCCGCCGCAGCCGGCGAGGAGGACGAGGGGGGCGAGGATCGTGACGAGGGCGAGCCAGCGGGCGCGGCGCATCATGGGGTCGTCCTTTCCAGAAGGTCGAGGGAGACGTCGAGGGTGTCGCCGGGGGCGAGGGGGGCGTCGAGGAACCGAATCCGCCACCCGGCCGCCTCGCGCTGCACGACGGGTCCGTAGGTGTCGCGCGTCGCGTCGTCGGGAATCGCGACGCCGTCGAGCGTCCAGGCGTCCCCGTCGGGCGGGGCGACCCACACCTCGCGGCGTGGCGTCGTGCCCTCGTTCGCGAACGTCGCGGTCAGGGTGACGCGGAGCCGTCCGTCCTCCACCGTCGCGGTGGGGTCCGCCCCGTCTCGGGCGCTCCAGGTGACGGCGGGACGCTCCACGACGCGCGGCGTGAACGTGACGGGCCCGGCGATGGACGGCGTGGGCGCGTCGTCCCCGCTCGCGATGCCCTGCAGCTCGACGGTGTAGTCGGTGCCGTTCCGCAGGTCGACGTTCGCCGTTTCGGGCGTGACGTGCACCGGACCGCGGGTGCGGGGCGGGTCGGCGGCGATCCAGGGGCCGCCGTCGATGCGGTAGCGGACGTTGGTGGTGTCGGCGGGGGGCACGAAGTACAGCCACGCCTCGCGGTTCCCGGGGACGACGCGCAGCGCCTCGGTCTCGCCGACGATCCGGACGTCCGCCGTGGTGGGGCAGAGGCCGGGGCAGCGTGCCGTCACCGTCGCGACGCCCGCCTCGCCGCTGGCGCGAAGCGTCGTGCGGACGCGACCGTCGTCGTCGGTCCGTAGGACGGTCGTGGCGGTCGCCTCGCCGTCGTCGCCGACGAAGCGACCGAGGGTCGTGTCCAGCGTGATCGGTTGGTCGGGCAGCGCGGTGCCTTCGGCGTCGGTGAGCGTGACGGTGACGGTGGCGCGCCCCCCGAGCAGGATGCGGTCCGGTGCGAGGTTCGCGGTCATGGCGATGTCGCGGAGCGCCAGGTCGGACGTCGAGACGTCCAACGTCGCGAGCGGGCCGTCGACGACGGTGAGGGTGACGTCGCGTGTGCCGTCGCTGCTGAGACCGGTGTGGAACACGTCGTCGAGCGTCACGCTGGCGCTGCCGGGTTCGAGGGTGGCGGTCGGGGCGACCGGGGTGGTGGCGTCGTCGGCGTACGTCAGGAGGCGTCCGGACGTCGCGCCCCCGGTGGCGCTGAGGGTGACGGGGGTCGGCGTGTCGACGAAGGCGGGGTTGCCGTCGGCGTCGGTGAGGGACACGGTGACGTCGAAGGGGATGTTGCGGAGTTGGTCGGGCGCGAACCCGCCGACGTGGACGGTCGTCGCGTCGCTTCCAGCGGGAGCGCAGGTGCTGGGGGCCCACCGGGTGAGGGTCGGCGTTTCGCCGCGGCACAGCGTCCAAGTAGCGTCGTCGGGTCCTTGCGCGGCGGGCCGGCCGTTGGCGATGCTCCAGCCGGCGTCGTCGTAGAGGGCGAACGTCCGAAGCGTCGCGGTCGGTTCGCTCCGTGCGTTCCCGGCGAGCGCCCCCGTGGCCGACGTCGTGACGACCGCCGGTACGTCGCCGAGGACGGTCGCGTCCCAGAAGGTGTCGGTGGCGGTGACGGTGGTGGCCGTGATCGTCCCGGCGAGGGCGCCCGAGGTGCGGCCGGCGTTCAGGTCGGCGCTGCCGACGACGAGAGTGCGTCGAACGTCGATGCCGTGATTCCGCGCGTTCCCCACGACGCCGCCCTGCTGGTCCGGAGCGCCGGTGCTGGTGTCGAGGACCTCGACGGTGCCGGCCATGAGGACGTCGGTGAAGGGGCGCGGCTCGGGGGCGTCGTCGTTTTGGTTTGCCCAACCGACGATGCCACCGACCTTTCGTTCCCCCTGGATCGTGGCATCGGCGCCAACGGCGATGCGGAGGCCCACGGCGGTGCCTTGCAGGTCCCCGATCACCCCGCCGACCTGACCAATCCCCTCGGTGGTGGCGTCGACGCGGACGTCGGTGAGGGACACCGTCGCTGCCTGCGCGCTGCCCGAATCGTTCACGTGTCCAATGACGCCACCGACGTTGAAGTCGCCGCGCACCGTGACGTCGCTCGCGACCGAGGTATCTGCGATGCGCACGGAGCCCTTGTCGACGTCGCCGACGACCCCGCCGACCTTGCCCGGCGTTTGGGCTCCCTCGGATCCAATGACGGAGGGGCCGCGAACGCGGACGCGTTCGAGTTCGGCGGACGCACCTTCGTCGATCTTCCCGATCACGCCGCCAAAATAGTCCAAGTCGTTGCCGTTGGCACGCACGTGCGTCCTGGCTTCTGCGTTCGACAGGGATAGGGTGCTCGCGTCGTCGATTTCGCCGGCGATGCCGCCGACGTAATCTTCGCCGTACACGGTCCCTCCGGTCGCGATGCCGTCGAGGTCGAGCGTCACGCCGTCGTCGACGTTTCCGATGATGCCCCCCACGTTGTCCACGCCCCGCACGGTGGTGTCGGCGTGGGTCGTGACGTCACGTAGGTTGTGCGTCGCAGACGTGGAGGAGTCCCCGATGATCCCGAGCTCGCCGATGACGCCGCCCACGTAGTTGTCCGTGGCGGACACGGTCGCGCTCACGGTCAGGCCATCGGCGTCGAGCGTCGATGCGCCGACCGCCATCCCGACGACGCCCCCGACGTGATCTGCGCCGCGTACGTCGAGGCGGTTCTCGATACGGACGTCGTTCATGGTGACGTCGGCTGCGCTCACGACGCCCACGGCGCCTCCGACGAAGTCGGTGCCGCTTACGGCGTAAAGGCCATTCGGGTCTGCATCGCGAATTGCGTCGCTTGGTCCGACGTCGATCGACGTGAGCGTGACGACGCTTCCCGATGCGACCCGCCCGATGACCCCGCCGACCGCATCGACCGTGTCGACCGTACGTCCGGTCGCCACCGTCTCTTCATTCCGCACCTGCACCTCTTCGATCGTGACCGTTCCGTCCACGCGCCCGACGGCCCCCCCGACGTCCGCATCTCCGAAGACGTTTGCCGCTGCGGTGGCAACGGACGTCGTCAGCGTCCCGGAGCCCGTCGGGGTCCCGACGGTGCCGACCAACCCCCCGACCTGAGCGACCGCGTCGACTTGACCGAGGAACCCGACACCCTCCAACGACACGTTGGCGCCATCCACCATGCCGACGACTCCACCGACCCCTCGCGCGGCGTTCCCCGTCAGGTCCACCACGACCGAGGTGGGCCCCTCCGGCGTCCCCGTCACCTCGAGATCGCCTGCCGCGACGCCGATCAGCCCGCCGAGACCGGTCACGTCCGTCACGGATCCAGCGTCGACGTCGTTTCGAACGACGTCCGCCGGCCCGACGCGGACGCTGTCCAGTTGGGTGGTGGACCCCGTCACCTCCCCCGCCACCACGCCGACGCCCGCGACGCCGGTCGTGGCGTCGGTCGCCGAGATCGCGACGTTGTCGAAGACAAGACGTTCGACACGAGCGCCGTCGAGGCGGGCGAAGAGGCCGGCGCGTGCGATGACGTCGGTCTGGCTCACGCCCCCGACGATCCGGAGGTGCTCGATGGTGCGGGATCGGCCGTCGAGCGTGCCCGTGAACGCTTCGACGTCGGGTTCGGACGGCGCCCAACCGATCGGGACCCAGTCGCTCGCGGAGAGGTCGACGTCCTGCGTCAGGTGGTAGTCCCCATCGAGAGGGCACCCCTGCCCGATCGCCGCGAGGTCGGCGCGCGTTGCGACTTCGAAGCTTCCGTCGGTCGCGGACAGTGGGCAGTTGCCCTGTGCGAGGGCGCCCTGTGCGAGGGCGGTCGCGAGCAGGGCGGCGAGGAGGAGGACGGTGCGGGCGGCGGCCCCACCCCAGCACGACGTGTTGCAGGACGGTCGGACGTATGACGAGTGCGCATGCATGCCCGGGACCCTGCCACACCCCGCATTAAGCGCCCATTAAAGGCTCCGTACGTCCGCTGAGGACGTCATACGGCGGCCCGAGAGTGCCTTCACGATGTCGTGTGCTGGGCGGCCGGTACGCTGCAAGGTGCGCGCCCGCATCCCCCACGTCGTTACACCACAACGGCGCAGGGTCGGGGGGAGGCCCCGCACGAACGACCGAGGGCTCGACCGCCCCGGGTGTTCCACGCGCCCGCGCACGGACGGCCCCGGGACTACCCTGACGCCATGCCCCGGCCCACCGCCGCCCTCGCCGTCCCCCTTGCCGCCCTCGCCCTCCTCGCGGGCTGCGTGCCCCTCCCCGACGTCCGCGCTCCCGCCCCCGAGCCGGTGGCCGCCCCGCGCGTCGATCCCGCCGCCGTGCCGGTCGCGTCGGTCGAGGTCCCCGGCGTGGACCTGCCCGCGACCCCCGACCGGTTCGACGCGCAAACCACCCTCCGGTGGGCGCTCGACGAGCCGATCGATACCGTCGTGATCGCCGTCCCCGGCCTGTTCGGGGGCGCCGGCCAGTTCGCGCCCCTCGCCCGCCGCCTCGTCGCGCACGCGCCCGGCGTCGCGGTGTGGGCGGTCGACCGGCGCGGCAACCGCCTCGAGGACGCGGACGCCCGCCGCCGGGCGTTGGACGGCGCCCCGCTGGCCGACGTCGCGGAAACCTTCCTCCCCGGCGCGGACGACGCCCTCGGGTACCGCGCCCCCGACCCCGACGCGCACCGCTTCGTCGCCGACTGGGGGCTCGACGTGCACCACGGCGACCTCGCCGCCGTCGTGCGGGCCGCCCGCGCGGAGGCGGACCGGGTGGTGCTGCTCGGGCACTCGCTCGGGGCGAGCCTCGCCGCGACGTACGCTTCGTGGGAGGACGCCGCCCCGGTCGACGCCCTCGTCCTCGTCGACGGCGCGCCGGGCCGGACCGGCGCGTTCGGCCTCGAGGACGGCGTGCGGGTGTTCGGGGTGTCGGTCGGGCTGCCCGACCGCGCGGCGCTCGCGGCGGGCGACGTCCCGCCGTGGCTTCCGTTCGGTCCCGACGGGCGGGTCGCCGCCCGCCGCTTCGCCTCCGCCGTCCTCGCCGACCGCGCGCCGGACGCCACCGCCCCCGCCATCGTCGCCCCCTTCCCGGTCAGCAACGAGGCCTTCTACGGCCTCGCGAACGACGATCAGTACCAACCGTTCCAGGCCTCCTACGCCTCGATCGGGGAGGCGACCGACGCCGACCTCGACGGGAACCTGACGGCGTTCCTGTTCGGCGGTGGGGGGCTCGCGAGTCGCGCGGCGAGCGTCGTCGGGGTCGCCCCCGGCGCGGCGCGGGTCGGCTGGACGGCGGGCGATCCCGCGCTCGAGCGTAGCGACCTCGCGGAGCAGGCGAAGACCTGGCTGCACCCCGACGCCGACGCCGCGGAGTGGTACCTGCCCTCCGCCCTCCTCCTCGACCTGGTCGCCCTCCCGCCCGACCTCGTGGGGGCGCCCGGCTACCGCCCGCAGGCGGACGTGGGGCTCCCCACCCTCGTCGTCGGGTCCGACCGGGGGCTCCTCCGCGACCGCGAGGCGTTCGCCGGGTACCTGGCGCAACGCGAGGGGTGGCCGGTGACCCTCACGATCCTCGAGGGCTTGACGCACGTCGACCTGCTGGCCGCCGACCGCAACCCGCTCGCGCCGCTCGCGGCGCGCTGGCTCTCCCGCCTGCCCTGACGCCGGCGTCAGCCGGCGGCGGCGGGCAGGTCGCTGCGGACCGCCTCGAGCGCCTCACCCACCGCCGCGCGGATCGCCGCGATGCGGTCCGGGCGGGGCGCGCCGTCGTCGGTCTCGAACAGGAGGCGGTTGATCTCGATGCCGACCGTCGGGACGCGCGGTCCCGCCGGATCCGCCCCGAGGCGATGCTGGATGCCGCCCCGCACGAACGGGTCGTTGATCGTGACGCCCGACGGCGTCCCGTCGACCCCGAGGGGAAGGCGCGCGGCGAGCGCCGCCTCCAACGCCGCGGCGAGCGCCCGAGCGACCCCGGGCGGGAGGCTGACCGGCGCGTCGGTCGGTTCGCCGTCCCGGTCGCCGCCGGTGATCAACGCCGCGGCGGGGCGCGGCGCGCCGGCGTCCGGCCCGAGGGCGGGACCCGCGCCGGTCATGGCGTGCGCGTCGACGACCAGCCGCGGGCGGGCCCGCGCGATCTCCGCGTCGAGGGCGGCGTGGTACGGATCGTAGAAGCGCCGGAGGCGCGCCTCGACGTCCGCGTCGCTCGGTTCGCCACCCGGCGGGTAGAGGGGCCGTTCGGCGAAGTCGGTGCGCTTGACGACGCCGTTCGCGCTGCGGTCGTCGCGGTCGCGGTTCAGGTCGACGACGAACCGCGACACGGTCGCGGTCACGAACCGCGCGCCGGGGAGGGCGAACAGCTGGTCGGTGTACGGGTCGCCCTCCCGCACCATCGCGGCGCGCCGGGCGGCGGCGGCGTCGGGATCGAACGCCGCGTCGCCGAGCATCGCGACGAGCACCTCGAACGGCACGACGCCGGAATGGTGCGGAACGCTGACGAGGAGATCCTTCATGGCCGCATGCTACCGCCGGCCGGCGCACGGCGATTCCGGTACCCTGCGGCATGCTCGATCCGACCCTGATCCGCGAGGACCCCGAAGCCGTCCGGCGCGGCCTTCGCGCGAAACGCATCGACGGCGCCGAAGCGGCGCTCGACGCCTGGCTGCTGGCCGACGAGGAGTACCGGCTGTTGCGCGCCGACCTGGAGGCGAAGCAGGCGCACCGCAACCGCGAAAGCAAACGCATCGGCGAAGCGAAACGCGCCGGCGAGGACGCCAGCGACGCGATCCGCGCCATGGGCGAGCTCGCGGCGGAGGTCAAGCGCCTCGAGGAACGCGAACGCGCGCTCGCCGACCGACTCGAACGGCTGCAGTTGGACCTCCCCAACCTCCCGCACGAGAGCGTCCCGGAGGGCGAAAGCGAGCACGACAACGTCGTCGTGAAGGAGTGGAGCGGGGCGGCGGCGCCGCCGGACGCCGCGCCGCACTGGACGACGATGGGCGACTGGGGGTGGCTGGACGCCGAGGCCGGCGCGCGCGTCGCCGGCGCCGGCTTCCCCGTCCTCCGGGGCGGCGCGGCGCGCCTGGTGCGCGGCCTCGAGCGGTACTTCCTCGACGTCCTGCAGGAGGCGGGCTACCTGGAGGTGCGCGTGCCGTACCTCGCGAACGAGGCGAGCGCCGTCGCGACCGGCCAACTCCCCGACAAGGAGGGCCAGATGTACCGGGTGGACGACGGCTTCTACCTGATCCCCACCAGCGAGGTGGCGGTCACGAACCTGCACCGCGACGCCATCCTCGACGCCGACGCCCTCCCGCTGCGCTACGCCGCCTCGACGCCCTGCTTCCGGCGGGAGGCGGGCAGCTACGGCAAGGACGTGCGGGGCCTGAACCGCGTGCACCAGTTCGACAAGGTCGAGATGGTGGCGTTCGCCGCGGCGGACGCCAGCTACGCGCAGCTGGAGGCGATGACGGAGCTGTCCGAGGGGCTCCTGGAGGCGTTGGGCCTCAGCTACCGGCGGTTGTCGATGTGCACCGCCGACATGGGCTTCACGCAGGCGAAGAAGTACGACCTCGAGGTGTGGAGTCCGGGGCAGGAACGCTGGCTTGAGGTGAGTAGCGTCAGCAACCTCACCGACTTCCAGGCGCGCCGCCTGCAGGTGCGCGCCCGCGCGGGCGGTGCGCAGGGGAGCGGCAAGCCGGCGTTGGTGCATACCCTCAACGGCAGCGCCCTGGCGATGCCGCGCACGGTGGCGGCGTTGGTGGAGACGTACGCCGGTCCCGACGGCCTACGGGTGCCCGACGCGTTGGTGCCGTACGTGGGCGCGGGCCCCCTCCGCTGAGGACGCCCCTCCGTCCAGCCGACCCGTCCACGGGGGGCGTGCGTTCGCCGAGGCCGGCCGTGCGTCGAGGACGCCCGTCCGCCGCGGACGGGCGTCAACCGTCGTCGGCGGCGGTGCGGGGGACCCGCAGGAAGTCGCCGTCCCGCGCGCGGGCGAGGGCGCGGGCGGCCTCCGGGTCGAGGCCCGGTCGGACGACGTCGTCGCGCAGGGGGTCGTCGACGTGGACGGGGCGCAGCATCGGTTCGAGCCCCTCGACGTCGACCGCCTGCATCGTCTCGAAGTGCGTGAGGACCCGCTCCAGGTCGGCGCGCAGCGCGTCGCGCTCGTCGTCCTCCAGCTGCAGGCGCGCGAGCTCCGCCAGGTGGTCGAGTTCCGCGTCGGTCACGCGCGAAGGGTAGCACGCACCGCGAGGCCGTTCAGAGGACGAACCCGAGCGCCCACCACACGAGGGGCGCGAGGAGCAGGCCGGGCAGGAGGTTCGCGATGCGGATCGTGACGACGTCCAGCAGCCCCAGGCCGAGCCCGAGGATCAGCAGGCCCCCGGTCCCGTTCACCAGCAGCACGACCGGGCTGGTGGCGGGGTCGGGCAGCCACTGCGCGAGGGCGCCCGCCCCCAGCGACAGGCCGCCCTGGTAGAGGAGGACCGCCGCGGCGGAGGCGAGGACGCCCCACCCGAAGCTGGCGGCCAGCACGATCGACGCGACGCCGTCCAGGGTGCTCTTGACGATCAGGAAGGACGGGTCACCGACCAGGCCGTTCTGGATCGACCCGATCAGCGCGAGCGGCCCGACGAGGAACAACAGGGTGGCGGCCACGAACCCCTCGGTGAAGCGCCCCTCGCCCCGCACCCGCGTGCGGAGGCGCTCCCCGACCGCGTCGAGGCGGTCCTGCAGCCGCAGGCCTTCGCCCACCGCCGCGCCGAGCGCCAGGCCCAGGAGCGCCGCGACGACGCCGGGTGGCGTGTCGACGCGACCGAGGTCGGTGGCGCCGGACAGGCCGACGAAGAGGGTCGCGAGCCCGATCGCCTGCATGACGGTCGTCGTCGTGCGTTCGGGGAGGCGCCCGCGGGCCCACAGGCCGAGGGTGCCCCCCACCAGGACCGCGACGACGTTGACGAGGGTGCCCGACGTTTGCGCGAGGAGGCTCACGGCTGCGCCGCGTCCGCCTCCGCCGCCTCCGCCGCCTCCGCCCCTTCGTCCTCCCGCCCGCGGAGCACCATGACGGTCACGATCGCGCCGGCGACGAGGGGCAGGCCGATCAACCACACGAGCCACGTCGTCAGGTTTTGCGGCCCGGTGGCGGTGGGCGGAAAGATGAACGACGGCGGTTCACCGGTGGCGTCGGGCCCGACCCCCACGGTGATCGTGGCGTTGGCCTCCTCCTGGCGGAAGGTTCGGTCGCGGAACAACAGCGTCCAATCGCCGTCGCTGGGGAACCGCACGGTCGTTTCGTACGCGCCGGGTTCGGTCTCGACGAAGCGGTCGGTCGTGATGCCCTCCTGGCCCGGTTGCGACGCCTCGACGAACACGATGGCGTCCTCGACCGGCGCGTCCACGGGGTCGCGCATGACGATCGACAGCGTCGTCGGCTCGCCCGGGAGGGGGGGCGAGGGGGTCGTCTCGACCGTGACGAAGACCAGCGTCGCGTGCGCCGCGGCCCATGATGCGGCGCCCACCAGCAGCGCGGCGGCGGCGGTGCGGAGGAGGCGGAGGGGGCGGGGTCGCATCCCCCGAGGATAGCGCGCCGCGCGCGCCGCGGAGTTCATCCCGCCGGCCCCAGGAGGGTGCCGCGCATCTCCATGGGTTGCGCCAGCACCAGGATCTGCAGGGCGGTGAGGATCACGACGAACGCCAGCATCGGCCACATCGCCGCCGCCGCCCGCGCGCCGGGGAAGTCGCGCAGGGCGATGCGGACCGTCAGGTAGGCGGCGAGCAACGCGTACGCGCCGCTCACGCCGGCGCTGATGGGGAACATCCAGCGCGACGGCATCCACCGCGCCAGCGCCCAGTCCGGATCGAGGTCCGCACCGCGCCACGCGAAGAAGTGCTCGAACACCGGCACGATCGACGCCGCCCCGGTCAGGAAGTGGAACAGGTAGTGCGCCGCCCAGAAGCCGAAGCCCATCGCGACGAAGACGTACCCCCACCGCATCAGGGCGCGGCGCGGGTGGGCGCCCGCCCCGCCCGCGGCGTCCGACGCGAGCGCCGCGGCGAGCGAGAGGGCGCCCCCACCGACCGTGAAGGCGGCGAACACGAGGGCGAGGAGGAACGGTTCGTTGCGGCTGCCGGTCAGGGTCGCGAGGCCCCGCGCGAGGTCGTAGAACGGCGGGATCATCGCCACGGCGTTCAACAGCCCCCAGTACAGCATCATCACGCCCAGCACGATCAACGGCAGGCCCCAGCGGCGGCGCCACGGCGCCTGTTGGAGCTCCCACCCGGGCGAGCGGACGGTGAGGGCGACGTTGTCGTACGGGCAGGCGCGCACGCAGTTCATGCACGACGTGCAGTCCATGTTCGACGTCATCGTGGGAACGAGCAGGTTCGTTTCGCAGCCCGGGAACGACCCCTCCCCGTTCGGCCGCACGACCTCGTCCAGCGGAACGAAGGCGCGCTCGCCGGGGGCGCGGGCGGGATCGGCGTACGTCTCGCGGCCGTGTAGGCACGGTTTGTCGGCGCAGGTGCGGCAGACGTCGGGGTCGGTGGCGGTGATCTGGGTGGGGGAGACGCTGGCGAACAGGAAGTTGAAGTTCCCGAGGGGACAGACGTAGCGGCAGAAGGTGCCGGCGGGGAACAGCACGTCGATCGCGAAGGCGCCGACGAAGTACGCGATCGCCAGCCAGGCGGACAACCACGGGCTGGCCCACAGGTCGAACGCCTCGTAGGCGTAGAACACCGCGACGAGGAGGACGGCGACGAGCCACTTGTTGCGGAGACGGGCGGGCCAACGCAGTTCGAAGGGAAGCCGGCGCTTCACGAAGTTCGCGGGGCCGCGCGTCAACATCAGCGGGCAGGCGCCGCAGAAGGCGTTGCCGAGGATCGCGAGGGCGACGACGACGAGGCCGCGGTAGTGCAGCCACGTCGCGGTCGTCGCGAGGTTGCGGGGGGCCAACTGCCGGCCGGTGAGGCCGTCGACGATCACGAAGACCGCCAGGATCAACAGCGGCAGTTGCAGCGTCAGGCGGGCGTAGCGCCAGCGGAGGAAGCGGCGCAGGCCGGGGATCCGCAGGAGGTCGGGGCCGCGCGGTTGGCGGACGAACGCGCCGCCCCGCCCGCCGCCCGCCGGGGGCGCCACCTGCGGCAGCGGGACCCGGCTCACGGTCGCGCGACCGTGACGCGGGTCTCGCCGAACCCGTGCCGTCCGTCGGGCAGCGTCACCTCGGCGGTGAGCACCCAATCGCCGGCCATGTCGTACGCGAAGTCGTCGGTGAGGTAGGCGCCCGGCGCGTCGGCCGGGGGGGCGTCCGCGACGACCGGCACCATGCCGGCGTGCGTCATGTCGCCGGTCACGGTGACGGTCGCGTCGCTCGCCGGGACGTCGCCGTCGAGCACGAGGACGCGGACGGTCTCCGGCCCGACGACCCCCTCGGGTGGGGCCTCCACCCGCACCCGGACGTCGGGGTCGGCGGCGCGCGCGCTCGCGCCGCCCGCGTCGGGTGGACGGCAGCCGGCGAGGACGATCAGGAGCAGCAGGGCGAGGGGAAGGAACGACGTCAGGGACGTTCGTCCTGGGCGTTCGCGCATTGCGTGGAGGGTATCACGGGACCCCGCCGAAGGACGTCGGCCCGCCCGCCCGCCACGCCAGCGCGGGGTGCCACCGCGCGACCGCGGCGAGGTAGCGCGTCACCCCGTCGTGCAGGGCGGCGGCGGGGCGGTCGGGCGCCGCCAACCAGGCGCGGTCGGCGGGGTGCGTGAGGTACCCCATCTCCACGATCACCGCGGCGGTCCCGGGGTGCAGCGCGTGCCGGAAGCGGTCGTGCGCGAAGGCGTAGTAGCGGGTCATGGCGGGGGAGACGTTCACCGCGTCGTGCGGCATCGGGGCGGCGTCGAGGTACGCCGCGTCGATGCTCGCGAGCAGCCACGGGTCGCGGCGCGTCCGCGTCGGGATCGCGTGCGCGCTCTTGTAGCCGCGGCGGTTGGCGTCCTGCACGCCGTCGGCGTGCAGCGCCAGCGCCAGCGTCGCGCGGAGGTTCGGCGGCACGGTCGTCCCGACGATGCGGACGCGCACCCCGTCCGCCCGGAGGCGCGCCGCGAGGGCGTCGGCGACCGCGGCGTTCACCGCGACCTCGTCCACGCCGCCGGCGCTCGCGCCGGTCCGCGTCCGAAGCGCCGCGAGTTCGTCGGGGGCGTCCGCGGCGTCCAGGTGCCCGACCTGCAGCACGACCGTCGGGGGGCCGGCCAGCAGCCCACGCAGCAGCGTGACCGGTCCGGGCCACGCGGGCGGCCCCACCTGCGCGGCGCGCGCGACCCGCAGGTCGGTCGCGGCGGCGTGCCGCCCCGCGGCGGCGGTCGTCGCGACGACCGCCATCACGGCCAGCGCGAGGGCGGCGAGCCGGGTTGCGCGGCGGCGCCACGGCGGGCGCGGCGCCGCACGCTGCGGCGGCGCCGCGGGGTCGCGGCGGGGCAGCGGCGCGGTGCGCGGCGTCGGCGCGACCGGCGTGCCGGGGTAGGCGCTCCCGACGTCACCGACCTGGTAGCGGGGTGGGCGCGGCATCCGCGCGAGCGTACCCGACGGCCCGGGCGCTCGGGCGATTCCGGCCGTGCGCGACGGGGTGCGGTGGGGGCGCGCGGGGGGCGTGCGCGGGGGGGCGGGGTCGCTAGACGCGTTCGGCGGTCAACCAGAACAGGATATGTTCGTTGACGTTCTCGAGGTGGTCGCCGAGCCGCTCCAGGTAGCGCCCGACCGACAACAACTTCGTCGCCTTCGTGATCGCTTGGGGGTCCTCCAGCATGTACGTCAGGAGCTCGCGCTGGATCTGTTCGTACAGCTCGTCGATCTCCTCGTCCATCCCGAGCGACGCACGCGCCTTCGCTTCGTCGCCGTCGGCGAGGGCGGCGATCGTCGTGTCGATCATGCGGTCCTCGACCTCGAGGATGCGCGTCATGTCGGTGTACTTCTTGAGCGGCGGTTCGCTCGCCAACTCCGCGCCGGCGTTCGCGACGTGCACCGCGTAGTCGCCGGCCCGCTCGACGTCCGCGAGCGAGCGGTGCATCGCGCCGAGGAAGCGCAGGTCGCGGGCGGCCGGTTGGCGGCGCGCGATGATGCTGAGGATCGTGTGTTCGATGCGGTCCTGTGCCTCGTCGATCGCCGCGTCGTTGTCGCGGCAGGCGAGCGCGGCCTCCGGTTCGGCGTCGACGAGCGCGGCGCGGGCGTACCCCAGCGACTCGCGCACGAGGCTGAGCATCCGCACGATCTCGGTGGAGACGTCCTGAAGTTCGGCATCGAGTGCGTTCACGTGGTCGGAACCTAGCATGCCGCAGGGTGGCACGCGCGCGTCAGCGGTACGTCAACGTCGCGCGGCGACGGTGCGCCCTGACGCCGACCTGACGCGCGCGGACGTACAATCGCCGTCGTGAACGCTACCCCCCGCTCCCCCGCGCCCTCCGACGCGGTCGTGCTGGTCGTCGAGGACGACCCCGCGGTGCGCGAGTTGGTCGTGCTGCACCTCGCTCGCGCGGGGTACCGGACGGCGGAGGCGGAGACGGTCGCCGCCGCCTGGGAGCGCATCCGGACCGTCGACCTCGTCGTCCTCGACCGGATGCTGCCCGACGCGTCGGGCGACGCGCTGCTGGCGCAGCTCCGTCGCGACCCCGCCCTCGACGACCTGCCGGTGTTGATGCTGACCGCGCGCGCCAGCGAGGTCGACCGGGTGGAGGGCCTCGAGTCCGGTGCGGACGACTACCTCGTCAAGCCGTTCAGTGCACACGAGCTCGTCGCCCGCATCAAGGCGTTGTTGCGCCGCGCGCCGCAGCGCCGGCAGGTGCAGGTCGGCGACCTGAGCGTCGATCAGGACGCGGCGCAGGTCACCGTCGCCGGCCGGCCGGTGTCCCTGACCCGCCGCGAGTTCGAGCTCGTCGCCTTCCTCGCCAGCCACCCGGGGCGGGTGTTCTCCCGCAACGAACTCCTCGACCGCGTCTGGGGCGAATCGTTCCTGGGGACCGAGCGGACGGTCGACCAGCACGTCGCGCAGATCCGGCAGCGGCTCGGCGAGGGACGCATCGAGACGGTCCGCGGAAGGGGCTACCGGTTCGTTCATGACGACCCCACCTGACCCGGCGCTCGACCCGGCGCTCGCCCGCCTGTTGGACGGCCTCGCCGAAGGGGTCGTCGCCATTCGCGACGACCGCGTGACGTTCCTGAACGCCGCCGCCGCGTCGATGCTGGGGACCGACCCGGAGGCGGCGGTCGGGGGGACGCTGATCGCGGCGCTCCGCGACCACCGGCTGGAGCGGGTGTGGTGGAACGGGGGGCGCGAGGAGTTGACGGTCCGCGGTCGCCGGGTGGAGGTCGAACGCGTCGAGGGGGGCTTGGCGTTGCGCGACGTCACCGAGGCGCGCTCCGCGCAGGAGGACGCGCGCGAGTTGTTGGCGGTGTTGTCGCACGAGTTGCGGACGCCGGTGACGACGATCCGTTCGACCCTGGAGGCGTTGGCGTATCCGGACTTGGAGGAGGACCTGCGCGCGCGGTTCCTGCTGCGCGCGAGCGACGAGGCGGAACGCCTCGTGCGGCTTCTGGAGGACCTCACGGTCGACGTCTCGCCGCCCCGTGCGCGAAGCGTCGACGTCGCATCGACCGTCGAGCGGGCGATCGGCGTGCTGGGGGACACCCTCGAGCGGCACGCGGTGCGGGTCCGCCGCGACGTGCGCGCGGAGACGGTGTGGGCGGACCCCGACAAGGTCCTGCAGGTCCTCGTGAACCTCCTCGAGAACGCCGCGGTGCACGGGCCCGACGGCGCGGAGGTCGTCGTCGAGGCGCGCGAGCAGGGGGAGGTCGTGACGCTCCGCGTTCGCGACCGGGGCGCACCGCTCGATCCGGCGGGGGTCGAGGCGTTGTTCGAGCTGCACGCGCGAGGGCGCGCGTCGGAATCCAGCCAGGGTCGGGGGTTGGGGCTGTACGTCGTGCGCTCGATCGCCGAGCGGTGGGGCGGCGAAGCGTGGGGGGCGCCATGGCACGAGGGGGGCGAGGCCGGGAACGCGTTCGGCGTCACGGCGCCCGCGCGGCGGCCGACCCCCTGGCAGCGCGACGTCGAGCGACGCCCCGACGAGGGCGTTCCGGCCGACGACGGTTAGCGGCGGCGGAGCGGACCCGGGTCGGGGGGCGGCGTGAGCCGGCGCGCGGCGCGTGTGCGGCGCGCCGGCGCATTCGTAGCGCCCGGGTCGGCCGGTCCGGCGGCGGCCCGCCACCACGCCGGCGGGGGTGCGGCGAAGGCGAGGGCCACCAGGACGAGGGCGGCCAGGACCCCCGGCCGGTCGGCGAGGGCGAGCAGGTCGCTGGGTTGCGGGGCGCGGCCGGTGGCGGCGACCTGCGCGGCCCAGCCGACGGTCGCCGTCGCCAGGACCGCCCCCGCGAGCAGCGCGAGGGGGGCGGCCGTCCGGCGCTCCGCGGGGGTGGGCTGGAGCGCCCACCAGCCGCTCACGAGGACCGCGACGACGCCCTGGAGGGCGGCGGGTTCGGCGGTCCCGGCGTACCCGCCGAACGCCGCGAAGCCGAGCGCCGCCGGCGCGGCGAGGAGTGGACCGCGGGCGACGGCGAGGAGGACGAGCGGCGCCCACGGCGCCCACGCGAGCGCCTCGCGGGCGGGGGCCGCGGCGTCGGCGCCGGCGAGGGCGTCCCCCGCCGCGCGCCAGGCGAGGGCGGCGAGGAGGGCGGCGAGGGCGACGGGCGCGGCGTCCGCCCCGAACGGCGGGCGGGTGCGGGGGCTGCGGAGCGACACGGCGACCGCCGCGACGACCAGCAGGCCGGCGGCGAGGAGGGCGGCGGCGACGAACGGGCGGGCCGGGACCGCGCCGGCGAGCGCGGCGAGGGTCACGGCGCCTCCACGACGGTGGCGTGCGGCGTCGGGTCGCGCGGCGCGTCGGTAGGGGGCCAGGCGGCGGGGAAGCCGTCGGCGGGTGCGTCGAGGGTCGCGCCGAACGGCGACGCGCCGAGCCGACCGCGCGCGAGCATGCGGAGGGCGGCCCGCCACGCGGGCCGCTGCGCGGCGGGCGCGGTCGCGGCGCGCGCCGCCGCCCACGCCGCGACCGCGGCGCGGTGCCCGCCGGCGGCGACGGGCCCCAGGAAGCGGCGGGTGGTGACGAGCCCCCCGCGGAGCCCTTCGACGAGGAACCGGCCTTCGGGGGGCGTGGACGCCCCCCCGACGTGCGTCGCCTCCGCGCCGACGAGGCGGAGGCGCCACCCGCGCCGGCGGAGGCGGACGCCCCACTCGAGGTCCTCGTTGCCGAAGCGCAGCGCTTCGTCCATCCCGCCCGCGTCCGCCGCCGCTACGGTGCGGACGACCAGCAGGGCGCCGGACAGCCACGTCGCCTCGGTGGCGGCGTGGGGACCGCCCACCACCCGCCGCTGCAGCACGCGGTAGGGGAGCCCGAGCGGTTCGAGGGCGCCGTCGGGGGTGCGCAGGAGCGGACCGCTCAGGGCGACGCGCGGGTCGTGGAACGGCGCCAGGAGCGCGGCGAGCGTCCCGGGGTGCGGCCAGGCGTCGGCGTTCGCGACGAGGAGCAGGTCGTCGTCGCTCGCACCGTCGTGCGCGACGGCGCGGCGCAGGACGTCGTTCACGACCGCGGCGTAGCCGACGTTCGCGACCGCCCGCCAGGTGGCGTGGGGGTGGGGGGCGAGGGCGTCGGCGACGCCGTCGCCCATTGCGTCGCCCATGCCGTCCTGCCCGTCGTCGGCGGGGCCGCCCGGGTCGACCACCTCGAGCGGGACGTCCGGCGCTTCGCGCGCGTACGCCGCGACGGCGCGGGCGAGGAGGGTGGGCGTCCGGTAGTGGACGAGGGCGACGCGGACGAGGGGCACGACGGCAGGCTAGCAGCGGGGGCGTGCGCGCGCGACCGCGCTGGGGGTGGTGGCGCGCTAGATTGCGGTGTGACCTCGTCTCCCCGTATCGGCGTAGCGCTCGGGGGCGGAAGCGCCCGCGGCTACGCCCACATCGGCGCCCTCGCGTCGCTCGAGCGCCACGGGTTCGTGCCCGACACGATCGTCGGCACCAGCTTCGGGGCGGTCGTCGGGGCGTTGTACGCCACCGACCGCAGTCCCGAGGCGCTCCACCGGCAGGCGGCGGCGTTGCGCCGCCGCGACGTCCTCCCCCGCGTCCTCGACGTGGGGCTGCACCGCGGTGCGCTGTTCGCCGGGGAACGCCTCGAGGCGTACTTCGACGCGTTGCTCGAGGGGCGGACGTTCGCCGACCTGGACCGCGACCTGCGGGTGGTGGCGACCGACGCGGCGACCGGCGAGCGGGTCGTGTTGACGTCGGGGCCGTTGGCGCCGGCGTTGCGGGCGTCGGCGTCGCTGCCGGGCCTGTTCGCGCCGGTCGAGATCGACGGTCGGCGGTTGCTGGACGGCGGGGTGGGATCCCCGACGCCGCTCGATACCCTCGACCCGGACGCCTTCGACCTGCGCATCGCGATCGGGGTGGGGACCGACGCCGACGCGTCGCGCACGATTCGCGGGGTGCGGCGCGCCCTCGCGCACCCGTGGGGCCGCCGCGTGCACGCCGCGATGGGTCGGGCGGGCCCCGGGCACGTCGGGGACCTGGTGCGGGCGCTGGCGTGGACGGCGGACGGCTACCTGCGCGACGCGCCGGACGACGCGCTGCACGTCGAGGCGCGCCCGCCGATCCACTGGTTGCGGTTCGACCGGGCGGTGGACGCCGCCGCGGCGGGGGAGCGGGCGCTGGAGGCGGCGGTGCCGCGGCTCGTGCGGGCGCGGGCGGCGTGGCGGGAGGCCGGCGGGGGCGTCTGACCTCCGGCGAGGGGGGACGGGGACGGGGCGCCCCAGAGGATCAGAGGATCGTCTTGCCCAGCAGGCTGGCCGCCATCTCGACGACGATGTCCGCCGTGCGGTTGCGGTCGTCGAGCATCGGGTTGTCCTCCACCAGGTCGACGCTCGTGACGAGGTCGGTGCCGGCGAGGATCTCCATGAGCAGGTGCGCTTCGCGGTAGCTGAGGCCGCCCGGGACGGGCGTGCCGACCCCCGGCGCCAGGTCGGGATCGAGGACGTCGGCGTCGAACGACACGTGCAGGCGATCGACGTGCGCGAGGTGCGCGGCGGCCTCCTCGGCGACGGCGGCGATGCCGCGCCGGTCGACGTCGGTCATCGTGTAGGTGCGGATGCCGCGCTCGGCGAGGAGGGCGCGTTCGGCGGGGTCGACGGAGCGCAGGCCGACGTACACCAGGTCGCGCGGGTCGAGGCGGGCGTCGGGGGGGACGACGTCGACGAGCCGCGGGTCGCCCTCGCCCATCAGGACCGCGGCGGGCATGCCGTGGACGTTCCCCGACGGGCTGGTCGCCGGCGTGTTGAGGTCGGCGTGCGCATCGATCCACAGTACGCCGGTCCGGCCTCGTCCGGCGCGGGCGGCGTACGTGCCGATCGTGACCGCGTGGTCGCCCCCGAGGAACACCGCGGTCGCCCCCTCGGGCATCGCGGTGGCGGCGTCGACGGTGGCGCGGGCGGCGGCGGCGATCGCGTCGACGAACGCCAACGCTTCGGGGTCGTCGGTCGCTTCGGGCACGGCGACGGGGACGTTGCCGTGGTCGACGACGCGGCGGCCGATCCGTTCGAGGGTGGGGGTGAGGCGGGCGAGCCGGAGGGCGCTCGGTCCGACGTCGACGCCGCGCCGGCCCGCGCCGAGGTCCATGGGGATGCCGAGGAGGTGCACGTCGCGCATGGCGGCATGATGCCACGTCCTCCCGGGGGCCGGCCGGGCCCCGCGGGGGCGCGTGGTAGCCTTCGCCCGCGCGCGGCGGTCGGCCGCGAGAGGGAGGCGTTCGTGAGCGACGCAGGTGGTAGCGAGGGAGGTCCGGGGGAGGCGCACGCGCTGATCGCGCGCGGGGCCGCCGACGTCGTCCCCGAGGAGGGGATCGGCGAGGCGCTGGCGCGCTCGGAGCGCGAGGGGCGCCCCCTGCGGGTGAAGTTGGGGGTGGACCCCTCGAGCGCGGATCTGCACATCGGGCACGCCGTGGTGCTGCGCAAGATGCGGCAGTTCCAGGATCTGGGGCACACCGCGGTGTTGATCATCGGCGACTTCACCGCGACGATCGGGGATCCGTCGGGGCGGAACAAGACCCGCCCGCCGCTCACGCTGGAGGAGACCCGCGCGAACGGCGAGACGTACGTCGCGCAGGCCACCCGCGTCCTGGACGACGACCCCGCGAAGTTGGAGATTCGCCACAACTCCGAGTGGCTTTCGGGCCTCGGGTTCGCCGAGGTCGTCCGGTTGGCGTCGACGTACACCGTCGCGCGGATGTTGGAGCGCGACGACTTCACGAAGCGCTACCAGGGGGGGATCCCCATCAGCGTCCACGAGTTCCTCTACCCCCTCGCGCAGGGGTACGACTCGGTCGCCGTCGAGGCGGACGTGGAGTTGGGGGGGACCGACCAACTGTTCAACCTGCTGGTCGGGCGGGACGTCCAGCGGGCGTACGGCGTGCCGCCGCAGGTGGCGCTCACGACGCCGCTGCTGGAGGGCCTCGACGGGCAGGAGAAGATGTCGAAGAGCCTCGGGAACGTCATCGGCCTCACCGACCCGCCCGACGTGATGTTCAAGCGCGCGATGCAGGTCGTCGATGCGCTGCTGCCGCGCTACGCGGAGTTGAGTACGTTGCTGGACGTGCCGGCGTTGCGCGAGGCGTTGGCGGACGATCCGGTGGGCGCCCACCGGACGTTCGCGCGGGAGTTGGTGCGGATCTACCACGGTCCCGCGCCGGTCGCCGACGCCGAAGCGCGCTACGACGCGGTCGCGCGGGGCGAGACGCCGGACGAGATGCGCGAGGTGGTGGTGCCGGGCGACGCCCTCGAGGGCGGATCGATCGGGGTGCTGCGCCTGGCGGTGTTGGCCGGCTTGACGCAGAGCAACGGCGAGGCGCGGCGGTTGATTCAGAACCGCGGGTTGCGGCTCGCGGGGGAGGTGCTCGAGGACCCGCGCGCGAGCGTGGAGCTCGCCGCGCCGGTCGTGATGCAGCGCGGCAAGGACACGTTCGTGCGCATCGTTCCGGGCTGACCGGCGACGGCGCACGCGCGCCGGCGCGGGGGGCGCGGCACGCCGCCGGAGCGGACGTGCCGCGCGCGGGGACGCTGCGCCTCAGTCGCGCGCGACGGGGCCGAGGGTCTGGCCGCCGCCGGCCACGAACTCCGAACCGGTGGAGTAGGTCGCGTCGGCAACGATGAAGAGCAGGAGCTTGGCGAGTTCGTCGGTGGTGCCGGCGCGGGGGAGCGCCTGGTTCGCGAAGATCGCGTCGCTCATGCCCTCCGTCATCGGCGTCCACACGAGGCCGGGGTGGATGGAGTTGACGCGGATCCCGTGCGGCCCGAGCTCCATCGCCGCCGTCTTGGTCATCCCGCGCACGCCCCACTTGCTGGCGACGTAGGCACCGGTGTTCTGGTAGCCCATGAGGCCGGCGGTGGAGGAGATGTTGACGATGCACGCGTCGCCCGACGCCTTGAGCGCGGGGATGGCGTACTTCATGCCCAGGTAGACGCCGGTGAGGTTGATGTCGATGACGCGGCGGAAGTCGTCGCTGTCCATCGTCTCGAGCGGCGCCTGCAGGACGATGCCGGCGTTGTTGACGAGGACGTCGAGCGATCCGAACGCGTCGACGGTGGCGGCGACCGCCGCCTTCCAGTCCTCGTCGCGGGTGACGTCGAGGTGCACGAAGCGGCAGTCGTCCCCGAGACGGGCGGCGGTGGCGGCGCCCTCGTCGTCGAGGACGTCGGCGATCATGACCTTCGCGCCGTTCCGGAGGAGGATTTCGGCGTCGGCGGCGCCCATGCCGCGGGCGCCTCCGCTGATGAGGGCGACCTTGCCGTCGAGTTTGCCCATGGTGGGGGTCCTTTCCGTGGGGACGTCGCGCGCGCGGGGGGAGGGGATGGGGCGCGCACCCACCCTCTCGTGAAATCGTTCACGAGTAGGATGGAAGCCCTCCTACCTCCCGGACCAGGGCTAGACGTCCCGGGGGGCCCGGCCTAGATCGCCAGGACGGCGGCGAGCTCGAGGAGCTGCTCGTCGATCGGTTTCTCGGTGTTCCACACCTGCTCGAGGGGGACCGACACGGTCCCGCGCTTGTCGACCCCGACCATCTCCCCGGTCCGCCCGGCCAGGAGGGCGTCCACCGCCATGAAGCCGAGGCGCGAGGCGAGCACCCGGTCGCGGGTCGAGGGCGTCCCCCCCCGCTGCGTGTGCCCGAGGATGACGGTGCGGACCTCGTAGCCGCTGCGCTCGTTGATCGTGCGCTGCAGCGCCAGCGCCCCCCCGGGCACCGCGCCCTCGGCGACGACGACGATGCTGCTGGTCTTCCCGCGCTCCTGCGCGGCGACGAGCGCGTCGGCGACGTCGGCGACGTCGGATTCGCGTTCGGGGATCAGGATCGCCTCCGCCCCGCCGGCCACGCCGACGTTCAGCGCGATGTGCCCGGCGTTGCGGCCCATGACCTCGACGAGGAACAGCCGGTCGTGGCTCGCCGCGGTGTCGCGCAGGCGGTCGACCGCCTCGAGGGCGACGTTCATCGCGGTGTTGAAGCCGATCGAGACGTCGGTTCCGGCGATGTCGTTGTCGATGGTGGCGGGCACGCCGATGACGTCGAAGCCGTGCTCCTCGTGCATCCGGTGCGCCCCGCGGAAGCTGCCGTCCCCGCCGATCACGACGAGCGCGTCGATCCCCCGCCGGCGCAGGATCTCGGCGGCCTCCGCGCGCGCCTCGGGCGTCTCGAAGCGTTTCGAGCGGGCGGTGCGCAGGATCGTGCCGCCGCGCTGGATGATGTTCGCGACGCTGCGCGCCCCCAGTTCGCGGGCGTCGTCCTCGAGCAGCCCCTGGTAGCCGCGGTAGATGGCGCTGACGCGCGCCCCGCGGGCGATGGCGGTGCGGACGACGGCGCGGATCGCGGCGTTCATGCCGGGCGCGTCGCCGCCGCTGGTGAGTACGCCGATGTGCTTCATCGCGGCGCAGTATAGCCACGCCTCGGCGCCCGCCCCCGCGCCCCCGGGGTCGGGGTGCGTCGGGTGGGCGACGCGCACCCGGGCGTGCGAGGCGTGGAATACTACGGCATGAACTTCGTCAGCGTCCTCGACCCCACCCCCGGCGAACGGCGGGTGGCCCTCACGCCCGACGTCGTCGGTCGCCTGGTGAAGCTCGGGGGGACGGTCCACCTCGAGCCCGGCTACGGCGCGGCGGCGGACTACGCCGACGACGCCTACGCCGACGCCGGGGCCACGCTCACCCCGCGCGACGAGGCGCTCGCCGCCTCCGACGTGCTGCTCGCGCTCAACCCGCCCGACGAGGCGACGTTGCGCGCCGTGCCGGAGGGTAGCGCCGTCGCCTCGTTCCTCGATCCGTTCCGCCGACCCGAACTCGTGACGGTGGCGCGCGACCGGCGGTTGGCGGCGTTGTGCCTCGAGTTGGTCCCCCGCACCAGCTACGCGCAGAAGATGGACGCCCTCTCGAGCCAGGCGAGCCTCGGCGGGTACGCCGCGGTGATCCTCGCCGCGGAGCGCAGCCCCAAGTCGTTCCCGATGATGAGCACGCCGGCCGGCACGATCGCGCCGGCGCGGGTGTTCGTGGTCGGCGTCGGGGTCGCCGGCCTGCAGGCGATCGCGACGGCGAAGCGCCTCGGCGCGCGGGTCGAGGCGTACGACACCCGCCCGGTCGTCGCGGAGCAGGTCCAGTCGTTGGGCGCGAAGTTCGTCGAGCTGGACGTCGGCGAGACCGGCCAGACCGAGCAGGGGTACGCCAAGGAGCTCACCGACGAACAGCTCGCCGAACAACGGCGGCAGATGGCGAAGGTCGTCGCGAGCGCGGACGTGGTGATCACGACCGCGCAGCTGTTCGGGCGGCCCGCGCCGCGCATCGTCGACGCCGACATGGTGGCGGGCATGGCGCCCGGCAGCGTGATCGTCGACATGGCGGCCTCCACCGGCGGCAACGTCGAGGGCAGCGTCGCCGACGAGGAGGTCGTCGTGGACGGCGTCCGGATCCTGGGGCACGCGAACCTGCCGGCGCGCGTCCCGCGCGACGCCTCGGCGATGTACGCCTCGAACCTGTACGCGCTCGTCGAGCACGCCTGGAGCGACGAGGCCGGTGCGCTGGCGCTCGACGCCGAGGGCGACGAGGTGCTCGCGGGGGCGTTGCTGACGTACGACGGCGTCGTCCGCGACGAGCGGGTGGCGAAGGCCCTCGAAGGGGGTGCGGCGTGATCTTGTTGATCTTCGTGTTCGTGCTGGCGATCTTCCTGGGGGTCGAGCTGATCACCAAGGTGCCCAGCCAGCTGCATACGCCGTTGATGTCGGGCAGCAACGCCATCAGCGGCATCACCATCGTCGGGGCGTTGATCGCCGCGAGCGCCGGGGGGACCCTCGGCACCGCGATCGGCGTCGCCGCCCTCGTGTTCGCCACGATCAACGTCGTCGGCGGGTACCTGGTCACCGACCGCATGCTGAGCCTGTTCAAGGCGAAGGGGCGGGAGTAGGCCGTGGCGGGCGGACTGGACCTCGCCTACATCGCCGCGGCGGTGGCGTTCATCCTGGGCCTGAAGCTGCTCGGGCGGGCGGACACCGCCCGCCGGGGGAACGCGCTGTCGGCGCTCGGGATGTTGGTCGCGGTCGTCGCGACGCTGCTCGCGGGCGGCATCGACCCGCTCTGGGTCGCCGTCGGCCTCGGGGTCGGTGCGACGATCGGCATCCTCGCGGCGCGCCTCGTGAAGATGACGGCGATGCCGGAGATGGTGGCGCTGTTCAACGGCTCGGGGGGCCTCGCGTCCATGGGGGTCGCGGCGGCGGAGTGGATCCAACGCCCCGAGACCGGCGTCGGCACCGCCGCGGCGATCGCCGCGGCGTTGGTGGTGGGCGCCGTCGCCGCGTCGGGCAGCCTGATCGCCTGGGGCAAGCTGTCGGAGACGATGCCCGGCCGCCCGGTGCGGGTGCCCGGCCAGCAGGTCGTCATCTCCGCCGTCGCGCTCGCGACCCTGGCGGGGGCGGCGTGGTTCGTCGTCGCGCCGGACGGGGGGGCGGCGGGCGCCGTCCTGCTCGCCACGGCGGTCGCGGCGCTCGTCGTGGGGCTGTTGCTGGTGCTGCCGATCGGCGGGGCGGACATGCCGATCGTCGTCAGCCTCCTCAACGCCTACTCCGGCCTTGCCGCCTCGATGGCGGGCTTCGTGCTGGGCAACAGCGCCCTCGTGGTCGCGGGGTCGCTCGTCGGGGCGTCCGGCTTCATCCTGACGAACATCATGTCGAAGGCGATGAACCGCAGCCTCACGAACGTGCTGTTCGGCGGGTTCGGCGGGGCGCCGGCGGCGTCGACCGCGGAGATCGAGGGGGAGGTCAAGCCGATCACCCCCGAGGACGCGTACTACATCCTCGAGGCGGCCTCGAACGTCGTCGTCGTGCCGGGGTACGGCATGGCGGTCGCGCAGGCGCAGCACGTCGTGCGGGAGTTGGCGGAGTTGCTGGAGAAGAACGGCGCGGAGGTGCGCTACGCCATCCACCCCGTCGCCGGCCGGATGCCGGGCCACATGAACGTGCTGTTGGCCGAAGCGAACGTGCCGTACGAGCAGCTGGTGGAGCCGGGCGACGTCAACCCGACGATGGACACCGTCGACGTCGCGATCGTCATCGGGGCGAACGACGTCGTGAACCCCGCGGCGCGCGAGGATCCCTCCAGCCCGCTGTACGGCATGCCGATCATCAACGTCGACGAAGCCCGCACGACGTTCGTCCTCAAGCGCTCGATGAACCCGGGCTTCTCCGGCGTGCAGAACCCGTTGTTCTTCAAGCCCAACACCCGCATGCTGTTCGGCGACGGCAAGGCGATGGTGGGGGAGCTGGTGTCGGAGTTCAAGGAGACGCTGGGCGAGTAGCCGCCCCCGACCGGACGGCGCGGCCGCCCCCACCGGACCGGTGGGGGCGGCGCTTCGTGGAGGGGGGGTGCATCGTGGAGGGGATGGACGGGATGCCTCCGACCCCTCGATGGGTGAGCAGATAACTTGACACGAGGACACTCAACCCCCTAGGGTGGGGGCATGGATCCCGAACGCCTCACCCAGGCGGCCCTGCAGGCCCTCCAGGCCGCCGAACGCATCGCCGCGACCCGCGGCCAACAGCAGGTCGGCGCCCTCCACCTGGCCGCCGCCCTCCTCGCCGACGACCAGGCGCCCCCCGCCCGCATCGTCGCGCGCGCCGGCGGCGACCCCGCCCAGGCGTACGCCGCCCTCGACGCCGCCCTCGCCGACCTCCCCCGCGTCTCCGGCGACGTCGGCGGCACCGAACGCACCCTCGACCCCACCCTCGGTCGTGTCCTTCAGGCCGCCGACCGCGCCGCGGAGAGCCGCGGCGACCGCTACGTCGCCGCCGACGTCCTCCTCGTCGCCCTGCGCCGCGAAGCGGGCCGCACCCTCGCCATGCTCCCCGACGCCGACGCCCTCGACGCCGCCGCCCAGGAGGTCCGGGGCGACCGCACCGTCGACTCCCGCCAGGCCGAAGCGACGTACGAAGCGCTCGAGACGTACGGCATCGACCTCACCGAACGCGCCCGCGCCGGCGACCTCGACCCGGTCATCGGGCGCGACGACGAGATCCGCCGCGCCACCCAGATCCTGCTGCGCCGCACGAAGAACAACCCCGTCCTCATCGGCGAGCCCGGCGTCGGCAAGACCGCCATCGCCGAAGGCCTCGCGCAACGCATCGTCGCCGGCGACGTCCCCGAAGGCCTGCACGGCAAACGCATCGTCCAGCTCGACATGGGCTCGCTGCTCGCCGGCGCGAAGTACCGCGGCGAGTTCGAGGAACGCCTCAAGGCGGTCGTCGAGGAGGTGGCCGGCGCCGCCGGCGAGGTCGTGATGTTCATCGACGAACTCCACACCATCGTCGGCGCCGGCAAGGCCGAGGGCGCCGTCGACGCCGGCAACATGCTCAAGCCCGCCCTCGCGCGCGGGCAGTTGCGGCTCATCGGCGCGACGACGCTCGACGAGTACCGCGAGATCGAGAAGGACGCCGCCCTCGAACGCCGCTTCCAACCGATCTTCGTCGACGAACCCAGCGCCGAGGAGACCGTCAGCATCCTGCGCGGCCTCAAGGAGAAGTACGAGGTCCACCACGGGGTCCGCATCGCCGACCCCGCGTTGATCGCCGCCGCCACCCTCGGGCACCGCTACCTCTCCGACCGGCAACTCCCCGACGCCGCGATCGACCTCGTCGACGAGGCCGCCAGCCGCCTCCGCGTCCAACTCGACAGCCTCCCCGAGGAGATCGACGCGCTGAACCGCCGCAAGCTCCAGCTTGACGTCGAGCGCGCCGCCCTCGCCAAGGAGGACGACCCCGACTCCGCCGCACGCCTCCTTCGCGCCGAAGAGGAACTCCGGACGGTCGAGGACCGCATCGAGACGGCGCAGAGCGACTGGAAGCAGGAGAAGGCGAAGCTCGACGAACTGCGCGAAGCGCAGGCGGAACGCGACCGCGTCCGCACCGGCATCGAAACCGCCGAACGCGCCTACGACCTCGACACCGCCGCCGAACTCCGCTACGGCCACCTCCCGAAGCTCGAGGCGCGCCTCACCGACCTCGCCCGCGAGCTCGAGGACGCCCACTACGTCCGCCTCGAGGTCGGCGAGGACGAGGTCGCCGAGGTCGTCGCCCGCGCCACCGGCATCCCCGTCGCGAAGCTCGTCGAGGGCGAACGCGAGAAGCTCCTCGGCCTCGAGGAGGAGCTCCACGCCCGCGTCATCGGGCAGGACCGCGCCCTCCAAGCGGTCGCCGACGCCGTCCGTCGCTCCCGCGCCGGCCTGTCGGACCCGAACCGCCCGATCGGCAGTTTCCTGTTCCTCGGGCCGACGGGCGTCGGCAAGACCGAAACCGCGAAGGCGCTCGCACAGAACCTGTTCGACGACGAGGACGCCCTCGTGCGGCTCGACATGAGCGAGTACATGGAGAAACACACCGTCGCCCGCCTCATCGGCGCGCCCCCCGGGTACGTCGGCTACGAGGAGGGCGGCCACCTCACCGAAGCGGTCCGCCGCCGCCCCTACGCCGTCCTCCTCTTCGACGAGATCGAGAAGGCGCACCCCGACGTCTTCAACGCGCTGCTGCAACTCCTCGACGACGGGCGCCTCACCGACGCGCACGGCCGGACGGTCGACTTCAAGCACACCGTCGTCATCCTCACCAGCAACATCGGCAGCCCCCAGATCCTCGAGATGAGCCGCGCCGGCCAGCCCGCCGACGCGATGGAGGCCGCCGTCATGGAGGAGCTGCGCGACGCCTTCCGCCCCGAGTTCCTCAACCGCCTCGACGACGTCGTCGTCTTCGAAGGCCTCGACGCCGAGCAGGTCGCGCGCATCGCGGAGCTCCGCATCGACGACCTCGCCCGCCGCCTGCGCGACAAGCGCATCACCCTCGACGTCTCCGACGCCGCCCTCGCGCACCTCGCGCGGGTCGGCTTCGACCCCGCCTTCGGCGCGCGCCCCCTCGCCCGCGCCATCCGCGCCGAACTGGAGACGCCGCTCTCCCGCGCGATCCTGGCCGGCGACGTCACCGACGGCGACGTCGTCCACGTCGGCCTCGACGGCGAACGCATCACCTTCGACACCGAACGCCCCCAGGAGGTCCTCGCCTGACCCAGGCGGGGGACGCGCCGCGCCGCACCCCAGCACACCGCACAACACCCCACCGCACCACACCCCACCGCACCCCACCGCACCCCACCACGGCACGCGAAGGGGCCGGGCGTACGCCCGGCCCCGACGCCTTCCGATCCGTCCGCCCTACGCCGGCTCGCGGATCACCAACCCCAACTCCCCCTCGAGCGCCCGCAGGCCCGCCTCCGGCCCGAGCGCCACGACCCGCGGCGGGCCCGCCGCGCGGATCGCCTCCGCCAACTCCGCGAACGCATCGCGCGTCGTCCCCAGGATCTCGCGGCGCAACCGCTCGCGCTGCTCGAGGCTGCCGCGCAGGCGCCGCGCCAGCGCCCGGTAGCCGCGCTCCGCAGGCATCTCGTGCGGGTCCAACCCCCCGAGCGTCCCGATGATCAACGTCTCCAGGTCGCGCTCGTCGAGCGACCCCGCCGCCTCCTCCAGCCGCTCCGGCGCCTCCGCCATGACCGCCAAGGTCTCCGCGAAGTTCGGGTCGCGGTACGAGAACGTCCGGAACGCCCCCCGCAGCGGATCGAGGACGGCGCCCGCCCCGTACGCGCCCCCCTGGAAGCGGATGCGGGGCAGGAACACCTCGCTCGACAACCAGCGGGCCGCCACCAACCAACTGCCCGGGAGCGGCGCGCCGCCCTGCAGCGTTCGGCCGGTCGCGACGTAGAAGACCTGGCCCGGCAACCGCCACCCCTCCGCCGGCGCCGGCGCCGACATCGCCGCGAACGCGTCGCCCGTCGCCGCCCCACCGGCCGGCAGGGCGTCCACCAGCCGCCGCGTCGCCGCCCGCATCGGCGCCTCCGCGGCGTCGTCGGCGTGCACCGCCGCCACCGTCCCCGCGCGCACCAGCAACGCTTGGCGCAGCCCCTCCAGCTGCGCCCGGAGGGCGTCGGGATCGTCCTCCGCGAGGTCCGCCGCCGCCTTCGACGTCGCCAGCGACGCGAGGCCGCTCAGGTGCTCCTCGACGCGCGCCTCCGGCGCGCCGTGCGCCGCGAGGCGGCGCAACGCGAAGCGGTGGCCCGCCCGCTCGAGCGCCGCCCGCCGGCGCGCCAACCGCTCCACCGTCAACCGCCGCAGCACCGCGACGTCCCCGAAGTCCGCCTCGCGCAGCACCTCGATCATGAGGTCCGCCAGGGCGTCCGCCTTCGACCCCAACGCCGAGCCGCGCACCACGAAACGCGCCAAGCCGGGCGCCTCCCCGACCCCCGCCGCCAGGTCGGGCCCCGCCCCGATCCCGCCGGTCTCCGCATCGATCGCGCGCGTGAGCTCCGCCAGCGAACGCGACGCCGTCCCCGTCTCGAGCAGGTAGCGCCCCAGCGTCCCGACGTGCGCGAGGCCCACCTCCGGCACGGCGCGCAGGTCGAAGGCGACGTCGACGTACCCGAGGCCGCGGGTCGGCAGGTCGTAGCGCAGCAGCTCCGCACCGTCGCGCGCCTCGACCTCCGGCACCGGGTCGGGCGTCGGGTCGCGCACGTCCCCCCGGTGGAGGGTCGGCAACGTCGCGCGCGCCTCGGGCGAGTCCGGCGTCTCCTGCGCCGCGCGGAGCTCCGCGTGCGCCGCCTCCAACGCCGCCCAATCGTCCTCCGTCATCGCCTCCGCCCACGCGCCGAGGCGGGCGCGTTCGTCGGCGTCACGCCGCGCGCTCAGGTCCGGATCCGGGGTCGACGCGGCGTCCACCCGGTGGGGGTTGTCCACCAGCCGCCGCGCCAGCAGGTCCGCCAGCACCGACGCACCGTGATCCGCGCCGCCGTCCGCCGCCAGGCGGGCGTCGAGATCCGCGAGCGCCGCATCGAAATCCAACGCCCGCACCGGGTCGCGCCCGTGCATCCACGCGTCGAGCGCCGTGAAGGCGAGGCTCAACCCCTGCTGCCCCCCACCGGCGTCCATCTCGCGCAGGTCGAACTCCAAGCGGTTGCGGGCCGCCCGGACGTCCTCGGGGTCGAAGCCGACCCGCGCGACGTCGCGGACGGTGTCCCGCACCAGGGCGTGCACCTCGTCGATGCGGTCCGGGTCGACGCCGCGCAGGCCGGCGTGGAACGTCGGTTGGCGCGCCGTCGTGTCCAGCCCCCCGAGGAACGCCTCGCCCACCCCCGAATCCAGCAGCGCCCGCCGGAGCGGCGCGGCGGGGGTCCCCACCAACGCGTGCTCGAGGACCTCCAACAGCAGCTCCTCGCCCGGCCCCTCGAGCGCCGGAAGCGCCCACGCGACCGTCGCGAGCGCCTTGTCGTTCGCGTCGGCGGGGTAGGGGGCCTGCGCGGTGCGCGGCGCCTCGAACGGCGGCTGCAGCGCGGGCGGGGGGACCGGCGGGAGGGGCGTGACCCCCTCGAGGTACGGCGCGATCCGGGCCGCGACCTCCTCGAGCGGCACGTCGCCGTGCACCACGAACTTCGCCCGGGAGGGGTGGTAGTGCTCGGCGTGGAACGCCGTCAACGCCTCGTACGTCAACTCCGGAATCGCGGCGGGGTCGCCCCCCGACTCGAACGCGTACGGGGTGTCGGGCAGCAGCCCCGCCGCCTCCGCCTGGTGCAGCGCCCGGTTCGGGTCGCCGAACGCCCCCTTCATCTCGTTGAACACCACCCCGCGCAGCGCCAGGGCGTCCTCGCCCTCCCCGGCGCGCTCCAGGTGCCAGCCCTCCTGCGCGAACGTCGTGCGCGCCAAGCGGGGGGCGAACACCGCGTCCAGGTACACGTCGAGCAGGTTGAGGTAGTCCTGGCGGTTCTCCGTCGCGAACGGGTACACCGTCCGGTCGGGGTACGTCAGGGCGTTCAGGAACCCGGCGAGCGAGCCCTTCACCATGTCGAAGAACGGGTCGCGCAACGGGTACTTCTGCGAGCCCGCGAGGACCATGTGCTCCAGGATGTGCGCGACGCCCGTGTCGTCGCGTGGGGGGGTGGCGAAGCCGACGGCGAACGACAGGTTCGCGTCCTTCGCGTCGAGCGCCAGGAGCTCCGCGCCGCTGGCGGCGTGACGGTAACGGCGCGCGGTCGCGCCGGCGATGTCGAGCGTGTGTTGGTCGTCCACGACGAACCCGAATGCGTCCATGGCGGGGACGCTATCACGCCCCTCGGCGGCGCTCCGCGGCGCTGCCGACGTCCGCGCGCGCCCCCGCCGCGCCGCCCGGCGCCGCACCGGCGCAGCGGTCCGGCGCCGCCGCGCGGGCCGTGATAGCGTCACGCGTGACCGGACGCCCGTCCCGCCTCGCGCACCTCGAACGCGCCCGCGCCGCCCTCGACGCCGGCGACGTCGACGACGCCGTGGCGGCCCTCCACAGCGGCGCGACCGACCCGCACGAGGCCGCCGACCGGGCGATCTACCGCCTCCACCTCGCCGCGACCGACGCGCTGTACGGCAGCGGCGGCATCGCGCGTGGGCGGGAGCGGTTGCGCGACGCCGCCGCCCTCGACGGCGCGGTCGTCGAGGCGCCGCTCTACCGCGCGCTGCACGCCGAATTCCGCGCCCTCGAGGGCGCCTCCGCGACGTCGGTCCGGCGGGCGGTCGACGGGATCGACGCGAGCGACGCCGTCGCGGCGTACCACGCCGCGAGCGCCCTCTGGTGGGCGGGCGCCGCCCGCGCCGCCCGCCGGCGCCTCCGGGCGTTGCCCGACGACGCGGTCCCCGCGTACCTCCGCTGGCGGCGCTGGTCGCTCCTCGGGCACGCGCACGCCGACCTCGGCGAGGTCGACGCCGCCGCCGAAGCGTTCGCGCGCGCCTGGGAGGGCGCCGGCGACCGCGACCGCGACGGCCTCCGCCGCCACTTCGCCGCCGCGCTGCTCGACGTCCACCGGCCGCACGAGGCGGGCGCCGTCCTCGACGTCGCGCCGCACACGCCGGCGCGCGGCGAGGATCTCGCCTGGGAGCACGAACTGCGGGGGCGCATCGACCTGGCGCTCGGGAACCCCGGGCGGGCGCTCGAGCACCTCGACGCCGCCGCAGGGCACGCGCGGCACGCCGACCGCCGCCTGGCGATCGCCACGTCCCGCGCCGACGCGCTCGCCGACCTGGGGCGGCCCGGCGACGCCGCCGCCGAACTCGACGCCGCCCGCACCGACGCGCCGCACGACGAACGCGCCTACCTCGCGCACGAACTCGCGATCCTGCACGTCGACGCCGACCGCCTCGACGACGCGCGCAGCACCCTGCAGGAGTTGTTGACCGACCCGGACTACCCCCACCGCGCCGACGCGCTCGCCGACCTCGCCGACGTCCACCTGCGCCTCGGGGACCTGCGCGCCGCGCACGACACCGCCGAACGCGCCCTCGCCGCCGGCGCGGAGGCGTCCGCCTGCCTGACGCTCGGGACGGTCGCCTTCGAGTACTTCGAGCTGCACGACGCGATTCGGTGGCTCGAGCGCGCTGCGGCCGCCGCGGCGGAGGGGGACGGCACCTGGCTCGCCGCCCAGCACGTCCTCGTCGACGCGCACGCGCAGCGTGGCGCCGACGGCGCCCCCGACGTCGTGCGGCACGCCCGCGCCGCGCTCGAGCACGTCGACCCTGCGGCGGAGGACGCCGCCACGCTGCGCGCCGCCCTCGCCGCGGCCCGCGAGCGGCTGGGCGGACGCGACCGGGTCGTCAACTGAGCCGCAGGTAGACTCGCGGGGTGGAGGGGCTGCTGCTCGCCGACGTGCTGGAGCGCCTGCGGGTGCGCCTGCCCGCGGGCCGTGGGACGTGGCGGTTCCTCGACGCCCACACCCACCTCCTGCCCCTCGAGGGCGGCACCGTGCTGTGGTTGGTCGACACCCTCCCGCACCCCCGCCTCGCCCTCCGCACCGATCTGCCCGACGCCGCCGCCGGACCGCACACCGCCTTCCAGGCACAACTGCGGGCGCGCGCCACAGGCCCCCTCGCTCGGGTGGAGCAGCCGGCGCTCGACCGCGTCGCCCGCCTGCACTTCGCCGCCGACGAAGGCTTCGCGCCGACCCCGCCGGTGATCCTCGTCGCGGAACTCACCGGCCGCAACGGCAACCTCATCCTCGTCGACGACGCCGGAACGGTGCTGGGGGCGTCGCGCATCGTCGGGGCGGACGTCAACCGCTACCGCACCGTCGTGCCGGGGGCGGCGTACGTCCCCCCACCGCCCTACGCGAAGCCCGACCCCCGGACGCTCGCGCCCGACGCGCTCGCCGACGTGCTGCGCGGCGCGACGCTGACCGACCTCAAGCGCCGCCTCGACGGCATCGGACCGGAGCTGACCGGCGCCGTCCGCCACGCCGCCGACGTCCCCCCCGACGCGACGCTCGAGGGGGACGCCCTCGACGCCGTCGTCGCCGCCGTCCACCGCGTCGCGGCGGACCCTACGGCCGCCGTCGCGGCCGCGGGTGCGCGCAGCGACGTCGCCGCCGACCGCCGTCGCGACCGCCGGGCGCGCGACCGGAAGGTCGTCGAAGCGGACCTGCGCGACAAGCTCCGCGTCGCCCGGAAGCGCGAACGCGACGCGGAGCGGGCGCTCGCCGCCGCCGACGACGCCGCCCGGCTCCGCGGCGAAGCGGACCTGTTGTTGGCCCACGCCCACGCCGTCCCCACCGGCGCGTCGCGGGTGACGCTCCCCGCCTTCGAGGGGGGCGACGCGACGGTGGACCTCGATCCCGCCCGGTCGGTGGCGGCGAACGCCGAACGACGCTACGACCAGGCCCGCCGGCGTGAGGCGCGCGCGGAGCGGGCGCTGGCGCAGGCGGACGCCCGCGCGGCGGAGATCGCTGCGCTCGAGGCGGACCTCGCGGCGCTCGACGAGGCGGGCGACGACGACCTCGCGGCGCGCGCCGCGGCGTTGGCGAAGGCGAAACGGCCTGCGCCGCGCCTCCCCGGCGCCCGCTTCGACGCGCCGCACGGCTTCACGGTCGTCGTCGGCCGCAACGCCCGCGAGAACGACGCGGTGACGTTCCGCGTCGCGCGCAGCCTCGACGTGTGGCTGCATGCGCAGGGGTGGACCGGCTCGCACGTGGTGATCCTCGCGGGCGGTCGCGAGGTGCCGTTCGACGTCGTCCTGTTCGCCGCGCAACTGGCGGCGGCGTACAGCAAGGCGGCGGGCGGCGACAACGTCCCGGTCGACTACACCCTCCGCAAGCACGTCTGGAAGGTGAAGGGCGGCCCGCCGGGCGCGGTGCGCTTCACGCAGCAGAAGACGGTCTACGTCACGCCCGACCGCAACCCGGGCCGCGCGACCTCCGACGCGTCCTGACGGTCGGCGGGGACGGGTGGGGGAGGGTCAGCCGGCGGTCCAGCCGTCGGCCCGACCGGTGGAGCCGAAGACGTCCATGCGGGCCTCGACGACCGCGCGCATCTCGTCCCGGGCGGGCCCCAGGATCTTGCGGGGGTCGAACTGGGTGGGGTCGTCGCGCAACACCTCGCGGACGCGGGTCGTGAACGCCAAGCGCAGGTCGGTGTCGGTGTTGATCTTCGCGATGCCTTCGGTGACCGCCTGGCGGACGTCGTCCTCGTGGATGCCGCTGGCGTCGGCCAGCTCCCCGCCGGCGGCGTTGAGGCGCCGCACGAGGTCCTCCGGAACGCCGCTCGCGCCGTGCATCACCAGCGGGTGGGGGAGGCGCGACGCGATGTCGCGGATGCGGGCGTGGTCGATGTACGGCCGGCCGGTGCCCTTGTTCGCGCCGTGCGACGTCCCGATCGCGACCGCGAGGTAGTCCGCTCCGCTGGCCTCCATGAAGCGTTGCGCTTCGTCGGGCTTCGTGAGGATCGCGTCCTCCTCGGCGACGACGACGTGTTCCTCGACGCCGCCCAACCGCCCGATCTCCGCCTCGACCGTCACGCCGACCGCGTGGGCGGCCTCCACGACGCGGGCGGTTTCGCGGACGTTGACGTCCTCCTCCTCGTGCGACTTGTCGATCATCACCGACGTGAAGCCCAAGCGGATCGCGCGCAGGCACGAGGCGTACGAGGAACCGTGATCGAGGTGCACGGCGACCGGGACGCTCGCCTCGCGCGCCATGTCGATCACCAGCTTCGGGAGTTCCGCGCCGCCGTACTTCAGGCCCCCCTCGGAGAGGGCGATCAGGACGGGGCTGCGTTTCGCCTCCGCCGCCTCCACGATCGCTTGCGTGATCTCCATGTCGTTGGTGTTGAACGCGCCGACGCCGTACTGGTCGCGGCGGGCGGCGGCGAGGATGTCGCGTCCGGGAACGAGGGCCATGCGCGGAGCATACCGCAGCGCCCTGGACGCCCCGAGGGCGGACGCCGCCCCTCAGGTGCGGCGGAGGGCGTCGCGCACGGTGGCGGCGACGCCGCGCACCGCCGCCGCGACCTCCCACTGGGCCTTGTCGCGCACCCCCGCGACGTTGGCGATGCCGCGCACCTCGGCGAACGGCACCCCCGCCGCCGCGCAGGCGACGGCGACCGCGACGCCCTCCATCGACTCCACCGCGGCGCCCGACCGGGCGGCGCGGGCGGCGGCGACGTCCAGGTCGCCCGACGCCGCGTCGCTCGTCGCGAACGGTTCCGGCGGGACGCCCGCCGCGCGCGCGAGGGCGTCGCGCCAGGCGGCGTCGGTCGGCAGCGGCGTCGCGCCGAGCAGCGCGAAGTCCACGTCCTCCATCGCCTCGACGCGCGCCCCCCCGTCGTTCACGAACGACGCGACGCCGAGATCCAGATCCACCTCGCTGGCCGCCGCGACCGTCGCGCCGACCGGCACGAAGGCGCCGACGTACGCGCCGGCGATGCCGACGTGCAGGACGGCGGCGGGGGCGTGACGCTCGACGTGCCGCGCCACGCCGGCCGCGGCGGCCGCCTTCCCGACGCCGGTCGCGACCAGGACCGCGGCGCGCCCCTCGAGGGTCCCGGCGCGCCCGCCCGGCACCTCCCGCGCGCCGGCGAGGGCGGCGTCGAGCGGCGCGAGTTCGGCGGGGGTCGCTGCCGCGATCAGGAGCGGCGCGTCGCTCACGCCGCGTCCGCGTCCCCACCGAGCAACGCCCGCACGAACGCCGCGGCGTCGTAGGGTTGCAGGTCCTCGGCGGACTCGCCGACCCCGATGAACTTGATGGGCACGCCGAGCTCCCGCACGATCGGCAGCAGCACCCCACCCTTGGCGCTGCCGTCGAGCTTCGTGACGATCACGCCGGTCAGGCCGACCGCGTCGTGGAAGCGGCGCGCCTGCTGCAGGCCGTTCTGGCCGGTCACCGCGTCGAGGACCAACCACACGTCCTTCGGTTCGCCCTCGTCCGCCTTCCCGATCACGCGCTTGACCTTCTTCAGTTCCTCCATGAGGTTGTGCTGCGTGTGCAGGCGGCCGGCGGTATCGATGATCAACAGGTCGTGCCCGCGCGCCGCGCGGGCGGCGGCGGCGTCGTACGCCACCGCGCCCGGGTCGCCGCCGTCCGGCCCGACGTGCGTGGGGATCCCCAACCGTTCGCCCCACACGCCCAGCTGCGCCGATCCGGCGGCGCGGAACGTGTCGCCCGCCGCGAACGCCACGCTCTTACCGGCCTCCTGGTAGTACCGCCCCAACTTCGCGATCGTCGTGGTCTTGCCGACGCCGTTGACGCCGACGACCATCACGACCTTCCCGGCGGGCTCCACCCGGTGGCGGGCGACGTCCAGGTCGAACCCGACCCGCCGGAGGGTCTGGCGCCGCCGGTCCGGCTCGAGTTGGTCGAGGAGCGCCGCCTCCAGCGCCTCGCGGACCGACGTGCCGGACTCGCGCTCGCGCTTGGCCTCCTCGACGACGTCCGCCGCGATCCCCGCCCCGACGTCCGCCGCGACGAGCGAGAACTCGAGCTCCTCCCAATCGACGTTCGCGCCGGTCGCCAGGTCGCGGACGTCGGTCGTGAGCACCTCGCGGGTCTTGCCGAGCCCCCGGCGCAGGCGATCGAACCAACTCACGCCCCGTCCGCCCCCTCGGGCGCCGCTTCGCCGCGCCGCGCGGCGGCGTCGGCGCGCGCCTTCGCGATCGCCGCCTCGCGCTTCGCGCGGGCGGCTTCCTCCGCCGCCTTCGCCGCCGCCTCCGCGGCGGCCTCCGCGGCGGCGGGGTCGTCGTCGGGCAGGGCGGCGGTCATTTCGCCCAGGGCCCGCCCGATGCGGCGCAGCACCCGCTCGCGACCGAGGATGACGGCGAGGTCGGTGACCGACGGCGCGTTCGTCGTGCCGGTGAGGGCCGCCCGGAGCGGCATCATGACGGCCGGCTTCTTGATTTCGCGCGAGCGGACGTACTCGTCGAGCAGTTCGTCGACGGCGTCCTCGTCGAAGAAGTCGAGCATCGAGAACGACCGCTCGAGGTCCTCGAGCGCCTGCTGGCCGGCCGCGATCTTCTTGCGCGCCTCGGGGTGGATGGCGAAGGCGTCGTCGGGCAGGAAGAAGTAGTCGGCGGCGTCGACGAGTTCCTGCAGCGTCTCGGCGCGGGGGCGCAGCACGTCGATGACGTCGAGGAGGTAGTCCTCGTCGTCCCAGGCGTAGCCGGCGTCCTCGAAGCGCGGTTCGAGGCGGTCGGCGAGCTCCTCGACGGACAGCACCTCGCGCAGGTAGTGGGCGTTGAGGTGCCGCAACTTCTTCAGGTCGAACACCGGCCCACCGAGCGTGATGCGTTCGGGATCGAACTGCGCGACGAAGTCGTCGAGGGAGAACACCTCGCGACCGTCGGGCAGGTGAAAGCCCATCGTCGCGAGGAAGTTCAGGAGCGCCTCGGGCAGGATCCCCTGGTCGCGGTACGACGCGACGCTGGTATCGAGCTTGCGCTTGCTGATCTTCGTCTTGTTCGCGTCGGGGTTGCGCAGCAGCGGGAGGTGCGCGAACACCGGTTCACTCCACCCGAACGCGCGGTACAGGAGCGCGTGGATGGGGGTGCTGGTGACCCACTCCTCGGCGCGGAGGACGTGCGTGACCTCCATCGCGTGGTCGTCGACGACGTTCGCGAAGTGGTACGTGGGGAAGCCGTCGCTCTTGACGAGGACCGGGTCCTTGATCTCCGCGTTGGGGATCGTCACGTCGCCGCGCAGCAGGTCGTGGAACGTCGTCTCGCCCGCCTCGGGGGTGCGGAGGCGCACGACGTGCGGCTCCCCGGCGGCGGCGCGCCGCTCCTGTTCCTCGCGCGGCACCGTCGCGCCGCGCCCGTCGTAGCCGAGGGGCAACCCGCGTTGCTTCTGTTCGGCGCGCATGGCGTCGAGCTCCTCGGCGGTCTCGAAGGCGCGGTACGCCGCGCCCGCCTCGAGGAGGGCGTCGACGTGCGTGCGGTAGATCTCCAGGCGTTCGCTTTGGCGGTAGGGGCCGTTCGGCCCCCCGATCTCCGGGCCCTCGTCGGGCCGGATGCCGAGCCAATCGAACATCGCCAGGATCGCCGCTTCGGCGTCGGCGTCGTAGCGTTCGCGGTCGGTGTCCTCGAGGCGGAAAACGAACCGGCCTCCGTGCCGTTTGGCGAGCGCGTAGTTGAACAGGCCCACGTAGGCGGTGCCGACGTGCGGGTCCCCGGTGGGGGAGGGCGCGATGCGGGTGACGACGGTCATGTCGAGCACTCCTTCCGAGCGGTCCATGGTAGCGCGCCGCGGGGTGGCGCTTCGTCGCCCGTTCGGGCGGCGGGGCGGCTCACGCGACGATCCCGCGGAGCAGGGTCAGGCCGGCGACGGCCCACAGGTACGGAGCGAACCACCGGAAGCGTCCGCTGCGCAGCAGCCGGAACAGCCAGGCGAGGGCCGCCCAGCCGGTGACGAACGACGCGAGCGTCATCCAGGCGATCGCGCTCCAGCCCAACTGCGCGTCGCGCACCTCGCCGACCCCCAGCACCGCGACGCCCAGCGACGCGACGAGGTACAGAAGGAACGACAGGCGCGCCGCGAGGGCGGCGTCGACGTCGCGCCACAACAGCGCGACGATGGTGCTGCCCGACCGACTGATGCCGGGGATGACGGCGAGGCCCTGCGCGAGCCCGGCGACGAGTGCGTCGCGGGGCCGCAGGTCGCGGGGGCGCGAGCGCGCCCCCTTCGCGGGCGCGGTCCAGAGGATCGCGCCGGTCGCGATCAACGCCACCGAGACCGGCGTGGCGGCGTTGAGGACCTCGAACACCTCGCGGAGGGTGAGGCCGATCAGGGCGGTGGGGACCGACCCGAGCAGCACCAGGAGCGCCAGGTGCCAGCCGTCCTCGCGGCGCGCGTCGGCGGAGACGAGCCCGCGCAGGAAGCCGCTGGCGGCGCGCCAGACGTCGGCGCGGAGCGCGACGAGGACGGCGAGGAACGTCCCCGTGTTCGTCGCGATGTCGATCGCCAGCTCGAGCGACTCGCCGTGTTCGGCGAAGCCGAACCAGGTGGCGGCGAGCACGAGGTGCCCGGAACTCGAGATCGGCAGGAACTCGGTGAGGCCCTGCACGACGCCGAGGATGACGGCCTGGAGGTCGGCCACGGGGGTCCCTTCGTCCGGGGCGGCCCGCACGGGCGGGCGGGGAACGTACGACGCCGGTCGGTGGCGGACCACCGACCGGCGTACGCGTCACGCAGCGGTCGCGGTCAGCGCTTGCTGAACTGCGGGGCGCGGCGCGCCTTCTTGAGGCCGTACTTCTTGCGTTCGATGACGCGGTCGTCGCGGCGCAGGTGGCCGGACGTCTTGAGCAGGTCGCGGTAGGCGGGGTCGACCTCGAGCAGGGCGCGCGCGACGCCGAGCTTGATGGCGTCCGCCTGGCCCGACGGGCCGCCGCCCTTGACGGTGATGACGGCGTCGAAGCGGCCGGCGGTGTTCGTCGCCTTGAGCGGTTCGAGCGCCTGCACGCCGACGAGGATGCCGCGGAAGTACTCCTGGAAGTCCTTGCCGTTGACGGTGATCTTGCCGGAGCCGGGGCGCAGGAACACCCGCGCGACCGCCTCCTTGCGACGTCCGGTGCCGTAGTACTGATCCATCATCCGACCTCCAGGGGACGGGGCTGTTGCGCCTGGTGCGGGTGCGTGGCGCCGGCGTACACCTTGAGGCGGCGCAGGAGGCGACGCCCGAGACGGTGCTTGGGGAGCATCCCCCACACCGCGCGACGGATCACGCGGTCGGGGTGCTTGGCCAACATGTCGCGGGCGGAGATCTTCTTCAGGCCGCCCTGGTAGCCGCTGTAGCGGGTGTAGATCTTCTGGTCGAGCTTCGCGCCGGTGAAGACGACCTTCTCGGCGTTCACGACGACGACGAAGTCGCCGCCCCCCTGGTGCGGGGAGAACGTCGGCTTGTGCTTGCCGCGCAACACCTGCGCGATCTGGGTCGCGAGTCGCCCGACGGTCTGGCCCTCGGCGTCGATGACCACCCAGTCGTGGTCGAGGTCCTTTTCGAAGTAGGTCTTCACGTGCCTCACGTCCTTCGGTCAAAGTGGGCGGCCGGAGGCCGCCGTGCGGCGATTCGCAGCCGGGTCGAGAGGATCGGGGAATCGACCGCTGCGCCTGGGCCGACGAGCAGCGTAGCACGCGGCCTTCCGCCACGACAACCGCAGCGGGGGCGTCACGACGTCCGCCGCAGCCCCTTCGGCCGCAGGTTGCGGAGGCGCCGCCCGGAGATCCGCCCCCACCCGAGCGGCGCCCCCAGCACCTCCACCCGCGCGTACCCGTCCCCGTCGGGCCCCTCCGGCGGCGTGACGCCGACGTCGTCGAGCGTCGCCTCCTCGCCCGCCAGCCACCGCCGCACGGCGGCGCCCTCCACGTCGAGCGCCACCCGGCGGCGGACGTCCGTGCCGGCGGTCGCCATCGCCAGGGCGTGGGCGGGCTCCAGGCGCCCGCGGCGCAGCCGCCCGAGCGGCAGCCCCCGCCGCAGGACCGGCAGCGGCCCGAGCGCCTCGAGGAGGGCGCGGTCGGCGTCGAGCCACAGGCGGTCGTCCACGCGCACCACCACCGCGTCCGCCCACCCGCCGTCGCGGAACGTCGCGTCGGCGAACGCCGCCCACGCTTCGCGCGCCTCGCGGTCGAGGGGCGGGACGGCGTCCGACGTCGCGACGTCGGGGGGTGCGGGTGTCGGCGTCGCGCCCTCGCGCACGAGGCGGATCAGCACGTGCCCGTCGCCGGGCGCCCGGTGCGGCCAGAGGCGGGCGACCGCGTCGGCGGGGAGGGGGCCGGCCGGATCGACGTCGCCCGGGTCGCTGCCCGGCACCCCCGCCGGGGCGGCGCGCAGGTCGGGGCGGGCGCGTAGGAGGCGTTCGACGACCGCTTCGTTCTCCTCCCGCGCGAACGTGCACGTCGCGTACACGAGGCGCCCGCCGGGGGCGAGGAGGCGGGCGGCGTGCGGCAGCAGCTCGTCCTGCCGCGCGGCACACGCCGACACGGCCGCGGGCGACCAGTCGCGGCGCGCCGCGTCGCTCTTCGCGAACATCCCCTCCCCGCTGCACGGCGCGTCGAGCAGCACCGCGTCGAAGCGACCCTCGAGGCGGTCGGCGAGGTCCGCGACGGGCGCGTGCGTCACGACGGCGTTGGCGATCCCGAAGCGCTCGAGGTTCCGCGCGAGGGTGGTGACGCGCTCGGGGTGCACCTCGTTGGCGAGCAGCGTCCCCCGCCCCCGCAGGGCCGCCCCCAGCGCGGTCGCCTTGCCGCCGGGGGCGGCGGCGAGGTCGGCGACCCGCTCGCCGGGCCGCACGTCGAGGGCGGCGGCGGGGGCGGTCGCGGCGGGGTCCTGCAGGTAGTACGCGCCCGCCTCGTGCAGCGGGTGGAGGCCCGGACGATCGCCGCGCGCGTCGAGGACCGCCGCGTCCTGCGTCCAGGGGAGCGGCGTCAGGCGCCAGCCGGTCGCCTGCGCGAGGGTGGCGAGGTCGAGGCGGCCCGGGTGGACGCGTACGCCGGGGGTCGGGGGGCCCGTGAGGTGGGCGTGGATGGCGTCCGCCGCCTCGTCCCCCACCGTCGCGCGCAGGCGCGCCAGGAACGCCGGCGGAATGGGGGCGGGGGCGTCCGGCGCCCGGCGTGGGGGCCGCCGCGACCCGCGGGCGGGCCGGCGGGCGCTCAGGCGTCCCCGTCCTCGTCGCGCGCTTCGGCGACCTTCGCCTCGACGGCGGCGTCGATCTCCGGGTCGCCGCCCAACTGGCGGATCTCCTCGATGAACCGCTCGACGGAATCGAAGTCGCGGTAGACGCTCAGGAAGCGGATGTAGGCGACGTCGTCGAGCGCCTTGAGGAACGCCAGGGTGCGCCGGCCGATCTCCTCGGCGTCGATGCGGGCGGTCTGGACCTCGTCCTCGAGGCCGTAGGCGAACTCGCGCAGTTGCTTCTCGGTCACGGGGCGCTTGTTGGTCGCGACGCGCAACTTCTCCAGCAGCTTGTCGGGGGCGAACGCCTCGACCTTGCCGGAGCGTTTGCGGACCATGAGCGCCTCGAGTTGCGTGCGTTCGTACGTCGTGAAGCGCCGGTGGCAGTCGGCGCACTCGCGCCGGCGCCGGATCGCGTGTCCGTCGTCGGACGGCCGCGAGTTCACGACGCGGGTGTCGTTCGAGGAGCAGTAGGGGCACTTCACGGGCTCACCTCCGGCCGCCGGCCGCCGCGGCCCAGGCGACGTCGTCCGGCGTCGCCCCGCCGTCCCCGCCGGCCGCGTCGCGCTCGCCGGGGGACCCGTCCGGGACGTCGTCGAGATCGTCGTCGAGTTCGCCGTCGGGATCGTCGTCGAGGTCGTCCGTTGGCGGCCCGTGGCCGGCGTCCCAGGGGTCGAGGGCGTCGCCGTCGCCCGCGAACGCGTCGTCGTCCCGCTCGGGGTCGTCGCCGAGGTCGACGTGCCCGAGGGCGGCGCGGACCTCGGGCAGCAGGCGTTCCATCCGCCGCGGGGGCGGCGGCAGGGTCACGTCCAGCGTCGCGCCGGGCAGGCCGGCCCCGCCCGTCCCTCCGAGGAACAGCGCGGCGTCGACGAGGGGGGCGTCGTGGTGCGGGTCGCTGGCGGGGCGCGAGGGGGTCAACAGGCCCAAGCGGAGGGCGGGGAGGCGCGGCACGTAGGCGCGGACGAGGGCGGCGAGGCCGGCGCGGGTCATGGCGTCGTGCGGTTCGTCGGATGCCGCGTCGGGCCCGACGACGAGGACGAAGCCGCCCTCCATCCGCCGGCCCGCGTTGCGCAGCACCAGGTGGCTGCTGCGCAGGACCTCGTCGACCAGCTCGCCGAAGGCGCCGTCGGCGAGGGTCGCCGCGTCGCCGTCCCCGCCGCGCGAGGCGACGTGCACCACGCCGTCGAGGCGACCGAAGAGTTCGTCGACCTTGTCGAACGCCTGGCGCACGTCCAGGGGGACGGCGACGTCGAACTGCAGGGGGATCGCCTGCCCGCCGACCTCCTCGACCTCCGCCGCGGTCTTGCTGGCGAGCGCGACGTCGCGGTCGGCGCACACGACGTCGAAGCCGGCGCGGCCCCAGCCGAGCGCGATCGCGCGCCCGAAGCCCTGCCCGACGCCCGTCACGAGCACCACGCCACCGTCGTTCACGCCCCGAGGATACACGCCCCCGGGCGGAGGGTCGGTCCTGGGCGGTGGGGCGGCCCCGGCCCCCCGCCCCGGTTTGCTACGGTGCCGGCGAGGAGGCCGGGATGCTTCGACGCGGACGGGAGAGGGCGGCGTACACGTACGTCGCGGTCGGCACGACGGTGGAGGGGACGGTGGTCGCGAGCGGGCGGGTCCGCATCGACGGCGTCGTCCGCGGGGAGGTGCGGGTCGACGGTCCCGTCGAGGTCGGGCCCGACGGGGAGGTGGTGGCGCCTTCGCTCCACGCCCGGTCGCTGCGCGTCGCCGGCACCGTCCGCGCCGACGTGCACGCCGACGCGACCGTCGAGGTGTGGCGAGGCGGCGTGCTGGAGGGCGACGTCCGCGCCGCCGCGCTCGACGTCGAGCCCGGCGCGCGCTTCGATGGCCGCAGCATCATGCCGGCGGCGAACGACGCCGCGCAGGCGTTGGCGTCGCTGTCGGCCGACCAGGTGCTGGTGACGCTCGACGAAGGGGCCGGCCCGCCGCGCTTGGGCGTGCACGCCGATCCGCCCGACGGTGCCGGGGCGGCCGCGTCGGCGGCCGGGGAGCGGGCGTCCGGCGCGAGCTAGACGGCGCGCGGGGGCGCCCCCGCGCGGGGTGCTAGCATGCGCGGAGCCCGTCCGGGTTCGGTCGGGCGGCGAAGGGAGGTCCCGTGGCCCTCGAGCGTTGGTTTCGGAGGAACAAACCCACTCGGAGCGACGACGACGCGACCCCCGCCGGCCTGTGGGTGAAGTGCGACGGGTGCGGCGCGCAGATCTACCGCAAGGACCTCGTCGCGAACCTGTCCACCTGCCCCGAGTGCGGGCATCACTACCGCGTCACCGTCGAGGAACGCATCGCGATGCTGGCGGACGACGGCACGTTCGAGCCGTGGTCCGGCGACCTCGCGCCGACCGACCCGTTGGCGTTCGTCGATACCGAGCCGTACCCCGACCGCATGGAGCGGGTGCAGCGCAAGCAGGGGCGTCCCGACGCGATCCAGACCGGCGCCGCGACGATGGGGGGGACGCCCGTCGCCCTCGTCGTGATGGACTTCTTCTTCGCCGGCGGCTCCATGGGGTCGGTCGTCGGGGAGGAGATCGCGCGGGCGGCGGAACGCGCGGCGGTCGAGGGCCGGCCGTTGGTCGCCGTGACCGCGTCGGGCGGCGCCCGGATGCAGGAGGGCGCGCTGTCGTTGATGCAGATGGCGAAGACCACCGTCGCCCTGGAGGCGCTCGTCGATGCGGGGCTGCCGTACCTGGTGGTCCTGAGCGACCCGACGACCGGCGGCGTGACCGCCTCGTTCGCGACCCTCGGGGACGTCGTCTTCGCCGAACCGGGCGCGCTGATCTGCTTCGCGGGACCGCGCGTCATTCAGCAGACCATCAAGCAGGAGCTGCCCGAAGGGTTCCAGCGCGCGGAGTTCCTGTTGGCGCGCGGCATGTTGGACGACGTCGTGCCCCGCGCGGAGCTCAAGGGGCGGCTGGTGCGCACGCTGCAGCTGCTGCAGGACCGCCCCGTCGACCGGGGCGAGGGGGACGGGACGTCCCCCCCCGACCTGGAGGCGTCCGAGGTGTCCGAGGCGTCGGAGGCGTCCGAGACGTCCGCGTCGATCGAACCGTCGTCCGGCGAGGAGGGTACCGCCCGTGGCGCTTGAGTTCGAACGACCGATCCTCGATCTCGAGGGGAAGATCCGCGACATGCGCGCGTACGCCGAGGAGCAGGAGATCGACCTCGGCGAGGAGATCGCGCTCCTCGAGGCGCGCCTCGAACGCCTCAAGACCAGCACCTTCGAGGGCCTCACGCGCTGGCAGCGCGTGCAGGTGGCGCGCGCGCCGGGCCGCCCGACCGCCTTCGATTACCTCGAGCACGCCTTCGAGGGGTTCGAGGAGTTGCACGGCGACCGGACGTTGGGCGACGACCCTGCGCTCGTCACCGGCCTCGCGCAGCTCGACGGTCGCAGCGTCGTCGTCGTCGCCCAACAGAAGGGGCGCGACACGAAGGAGAACATCCACCGCAACTTCGGCATGAGCCACCCGAGCGGGTACCGCAAGGCCATGCGCATGTTCGACCTCGCCGACCGCTTCCGCCTGCCGGTCGTGACGTTGATCGACACGCCCGGCGCCTACCCCGGCATCGCGGCGGAGGAGCAGGGGCAGGCGTGGGTGATCGCGGCCTCCATCCGCCGCATGAGTCGCCTACGGGTGCCGGCCCTGTCGGTCGTCATCGGCGAGGGCGGGTCGGGCGGCGCGCTGGCGATCGGCGTCGCGAACCGCGTCGCGATCCTCGAGAACGCCACCTACAGCGTCATCAGTCCCGAATCGTGCGCCGCGATCCTGTGGCGCGACGCGACCGAGGCGCCGCGCGCGGCGGAGGCGTTGCGCCTCACCGCCCACGACCTCCAGGAGGTCGGGGTGGTGGACCGCGTGATCGCCGAACCGCCCGGCGGGGCGCACCGCGCCCCCGGCCAGACGATCCGCGAGGTCGCCCGCGTCCTGCGCGAGGAGATCGCGGCGTTGCGCGACGGCGACCCCGACGCCTGGACGTCGCAGCGGCGCGCCCGCTTCCGGGCGTTGGGCCGCGTCACCGACCACCCTGCACTCGGCGCCTGAGCGGCCGCTGGGCCCGCTCGCGTTCGGTTCGGACGGTCGGTCAGCCGGCGGGGCGGTCGGGCGTCGGGTCGGCCTCCGGAGCGTCGCGCCCCTCCCGCGCCGCCTCGCATAGGTGGGCGTGGCGTTCGGCGAAGGTGCCCTCCCCGGCGAACAGGGCGCTGCCGGCGACGAGGACGTCCGCGCCGGCGCGCGCGGCCGGCCCGGCCGTGGTGGCGTCGATGCCGCCGTCGACCTGGATCAGGGTGCGGGGCGCGTCCGCGTCGCGCCAAGCGCGGACGCGGCGCAGGCGCGCTTCGCTGGCCGGGATCCAGCGTTGCCCCCCGAACCCGGGGTTGACGCTCATGACGAGCACCAGGTCGACGAGGGGGAGGGCGTCACGGATCGTCTCCAGCGGCGTGAGGGGGTTGAGCGCCACGCCGGTGCGCACCCCCCGCTCGCGGATGCGGCTGAGGGTGCGGTGCAGGTGCGGATCGACCTCGACGTGCACCGTGAGCAGGTCGGCGCCGGCGTCGGCGAACGGGTCGACCCACGCCGCGGGGTCCGCCACCATCAGGTGGACGTCGAGCGTCGCGTCGGTCGCCTCGCGGAACGCCGCGACGTGCGCCGGACCGAACGACAGGTTCGGGACGAAGGCGCCGTCCATGACGTCGACGTGCACCCACGTGGCGCCCGCCGCATCGACGTCGCGGAGGGCCGCGGCGAAGTGCAGGGGGTCGGCGGCGAGGAGGGAGGGGGCGACGTGCAGCACCCCCGCAATGTAGCAGGCGTCGGCCCGCCGACCGCGCCGACGCCCCCGCGGCGGTAGACCTGGGGGCGTGCGGGCGGGCAGGCGCATGCGCGGCCGCACGTGGAGAGGAGAACCCATGCAGACGGAGTACGCACATCCCGAGGTCCTGGTCGACACCGCCTGGGTGGAGGCGCACCACGCCGACGCCGGCGTGAAGGTGCTGGAGGTCGACGAGGACGTGTTGTTGTACGAACAGGGGCACGTGCCGGGGGCCGTGAAGCTCGATTGGCACACGGAGTTGCAGCGACCCGACGTCCGCGATTTCGTGGACGAGGCCGGGTTCGCGGCGTTGATGGAACGCAAGGGCGTGTCCAACGACGACGTCGTGATCCTCTACGGCGACAAGTCGAACTGGTGGGCGGCGTACGCCTTCTGGTTCCTGAAGTACAACGGCCACGCCGACGTCCGCCTCATGGACGGGGGGCGCGCGAAGTGGGTGGCGGAAGGACGCCCGACGTCGACCGAGACGCCGTCCCCCGCGCCGGGCCGCTACGCGGTGCCGTACCGCGACGCCTCGATCCGCGCCTTCGCGCCCGACGTCCTGCAGCACCTGCTCGCCGTCAAGGACGGTCGGGGGGCGCTCGTGGACGTCCGCAGTCCGGCGGAGTTCAGCGGCGAGAAGCTGCACATGCCGGAGTACCCGCAGGAGGGCGCCCTCCGCGGCGGCCACATCCCCGGCGCGGCGAACGTGCCGTGGGCGAAGGCCGTGAACGAGGACGGGACCTTCCGGCCCGCCTCCGAACTGGCGGCGCTGTACGAGGGGGAGGGCGTGACCCGCGACGCGCCGGTCGTCGCGTACTGCCGCATCGCGGAACGCAGCAGCCACACCTGGTTCGTCCTGAAGTACCTGCTGGGCTACCCCAACGTCCGCAACTACGACGGCAGCTGGACGGAGTGGGGGAACATGGTGGGCGTCCCCATCGAGCAGGGCGACGGCACCTGAGGCGCCCCCGCCGACGCCCCGCACGACGCGCGCCCCACCGACCTCGGTCGGTGGGGCGCATCCGTGGTGGCGTGCGTGGGGCCCCGTGCGCCCCGCGGGTCAGTCGCGCAGCGCGGCGCGGAGGGCGCCCTCGAGCTTCTGCAGGCCCTCCTCGATCTCCGCGTCGCTGAGGTTCAACGGCGGCAGCAGGCGAATGACGTTGCCGTAGGTGCCGGTGGGCAGGAGCAGCAGGCCGTCCTCGCGGGCGTGCCGCACGACCGCCTCGACCGCCGCCTTGTCCGGCGTCTTGGCGTCGTCGGCGACGAACTCGATGCCGATCATCGCGCCGACGCCGCGCACGTCCCCGATCCGCGGGAACTCCCCTTGGAGCCCGTGCAGCATCGTCTTGAAGCGGTCGCCGATGTGCGTCGCGCGGCGCAGGAGGTCCTCCTCCTCGATCACGTCGAGGGTCGCGAGGGCGGCGGCGATCGAGACGGGGTTGCCGCCGAACGTCGAGCCGAGGTGGCCGGGGCCGGGGGCGTCCATGACGTCGGCGCGACCGACGACCGCGGCGAGGGGGAAGCCCGACGACAGCGCCTTGGCGCTGGTGACGATGTCCGGCTCGAGGTCGTCGTGGTCGACCGCCCACCAGGCACCGGTCCGGCCGATGCCGGACTGGACCTCGTCGTCGATCCAGAGCGCGCCGATCTCGTCGGCGTACGCGCGCACCGCGCGCAGGAACGACGCGGGGGCGGGAATGAAGCCGCCCTCGCCGGCGACCGGCTCGACGAGGAACGCCGCGACCTGGTCCTCGCCGATGAACGACGCGACCTGGTCCTTCAGGCGGTTGGCGTCGTGCTGGCAGCAGAGTCCGTCCGCGCCGGGCCCGCCGAAGGGACAGCGGTAGCAGTAGGGGTAGTCGGCGCGGTAGATCTCCGCGGCGCGGGGCGCGAACGGCGCCTTGTACGGGTTCGCCTTCGCGGTCAGCGACAGCGCCATGTGGGTGCGGCCGTGGAAGGCGTGCGTGAAGGCGACGATGCCCTGGCGGCCGGTGGCGACGCGGGCGATCTTGACGGCGTTCTCCACCGCCTCCGCGCCGCTGTTCGCGAAGAAGGCGCGCGACGGTCCGTCGCCGGGCATGAGGGCGTTCAGGCGTTCGGCGAGCTCGACGTAGCTTTCGTGCATCCCGACGGCGAAGCACAGGTGCTGGAACGACGACGCCTGCTTCGTGACCGCCTCGATCACCTTCGGGTGGGAGTGCCCGACGTTCATGACGGCGATGCCGACGCTGAAGTCCAGGTACTTCTTCCCTTCGCCGTCCCACACGTAGCTGCCTTTGGCTTCGGCGGGGTAGATGGGGTGGATCGACGCGGCGGCGCGGACGACGGAGGCGTCGCGGCGGCGTTGCAGCTCGGCGTGGGACATGGGACCTCCCGGAGGGGCGACCGACGACGTCGTCGGCGGTGAGGGCGATGCACGTCGCGTTCGCGGGGCGTTCGCGCCCCCAGGCTTTCGATTCCGTCGTGAAGCGCGCGTGTCGCCGTGCACCCTAGCACCGCCCGGTCGCGCCGGTCACCCCCCACCCCGCCGGTAGCATGCCGAGCGTGACGCCGCCCGACGCCCCCCGCCCCCCGGCCCGCGTGCGCCTCGCGCCGGGCGCGCCCGCCGCCGCCCACGCCGAGGCCGCCGCCCTCGTCGCGGACCTGGCGCGGGACGGCCGCACCGTCGCCGGCCCGAACGACGCGCCGCCCGGCGGGTCGCACGCCGTCGCGACGCTCGGCGCGACGCCGCCCACCCTCGCCTGGGTCGGGCCGGAGGCGCCGCCCACCCCGCACCCGGCGGTGTGGCGGCCGCCCCGCGCCGGGCGCGACCCGTTGGTGCGGGCGGTCCGCGGGCGCGGCGCGCCGCCGGACCGCGCGATCGACGCGACCGCCGGGTGGGGGACCGACGCGCTGCAGCTGGCCCGGGCGGGGGTGCCCGTGACGATGCTGGAGCGCGACCCGCTCCTCGCGTGGTGGTTGGCCGCCGCCCGCGCGCACGCCGCCGCCGACCCCGCGACGGCGGAGCTCGCCGACCGCGTCCGGGTCGTGCCGGGCGACGCCGCGGCGTGGTTGGCCGCCCGCGCGGGCGACCTGGGCGACGCCGTC
>CAJXOA010000007.1 GCA_913057685.1 uncultured Trueperaceae bacterium | reverse complement strand
GGGGGGCGCACCCGACCCGCCGTCCTGCGGGGCGTCCGGCACGGGCTCCGGCACGGGTTCCGGCACGGTGTCGGGGGGCATCGTCGCGGGCTCCGACGTCGGGACGTGCTGCTTGCCGAGCCGCCGAACCGTCACGCTGCCGAAGCGATCGACCACCCGCCCGGGGGCGCCGAAGGTCGGGTCGCCCGCCCGGCGGTCGGGCGTCGCCGCCGACGGGGCGGCCGGGGGAGCTGCGGATGGGGGCGCGGCGCGCGGGGGGACCGGTCCGCCAGCCGCCCGCTCGGCGCGAGCGCTCCGGTCGCCCGCCGCGGACGGCGTGGGGGCGGACGGCGTGGGGCCAGCCGACCCCGCCTCGGCGGTGCGGCGCACCGCCCGGATGGTCGTCTCCCCGATCGTGACCGTCTCGCCGACCTCCGCCGGCGCAGTAGGCGCCGGCTCCGGTGTCGTCGTGGGCGCGGCGGCCAGGTGGCGTTCGCGCGTGGGGTCGGTGGGGTCGACCGGTCGGTCGTCACCGCCCGCGCCGGCGCGGGCGCTCGGGGCGGGCACGACCTGCACCGTGCCGGCGGCGTCGATGCGGACGACGATCGCGTCGTTGGGGGCGAGCGCGTGCCGTTCGAAGAGGGCGCCCAACCCGGTCAGTTCCCCACCGCGCACCTCGAGGGCGAGGTCGGTGTCGGCGACGGGGTCGTGGGCCGAAAGAACGCCCTCGGGGACGCGGTCCCGGAGGGCGTAGGGAAGGCGGACTCGACCGTGAGCGAGGCAGTGCCGCGTCACGTCGACGCGGATTCCGTCCTCATCTTGTCGTCCGGCGGACCGCCGGAACGGCACGTCGTGCATGCACGCCTCCCCACGAACTACCGTGCGACAGAGTACCACATACGGAGCGCGTAGGGGTGCGCATCGACAGTCCTTGTATGTCCCGTTCGTTTCACGATCCGAAGAGGCGGGGGGAGTAGCGCTCGTACGCCGTCACCGGCGTCTCCTTCGCGCCGCGCGCGCCGGCCGGGTAGACGTTCGCGGCCAACCAGCTGCGTTCCGCCTCGATCTCCCCCTCGGGCACCATCCGCCACCACACCTTCACCTCCGGCCGCCAGCGGTAGCCGCGGGCTTTCAGCAGGTCCTTCGTCTCGTACGGCGAGCCGAACGCTTCGACGAGCACGTCCGCGCGGCGCGCCGCCGCCAGCAGCCGCCCCATGGCGGGCACCCCGTCGCTGGGCAGCGGCTGCGCCAGGACGTACACGCCTGCGACGCAGTCGGTCTCCGCCCGGTGCGCCTCGTAGAACACGCCGGTGCGGTAGGCGAGGTACTCGAGCTTGCGGCTCTCGAGGCCCTCGGCCCGCCAGTCGACGTCCTGCGCGCTGCACGCCCACGGCCGCTCCGCGAAGGCGGGGAAGCGCGCCTCGAGGAACGCCCGGTCGAACGCGGCGTTGTGCGCCACCACCAGGTCGCTGCGCTCCAGCAGCGCCGCGACCGCCGCCTCGTCCAGCGCCTGCCCCGCGACGTCCTCGTCGCGAATGCCGGTCAACGCGACGACCTCCTCGGGGATCGGTCGGCCCGGATCCTCCAGCCCGTCGAACCGCGCCTCGATCCCCGTCACGCGGCCTTCGGCGTCGTAGCCGAACAGCACCATCGCCAATTCGATGATCCGGTCCCGCCCCGCCCGCATGCCGGTCGTCTCGACGTCGACGTACAACCCCCAGCGGAAGGTCGCGCCCGCCCCCTCGGTCGCGGGGTTCTCGGGCAGGCGGCGCACCACCCGGTAGTCGGGGTGCGCGTCCAACCGGCGGGCGGCGGCCTCCAGCGCCTGCGGGTCGTTCGCCTCGTCCGGGTGCGGCGTGCGTCCGTCCATTGCGTACCTCCGTCGCCGCAGCCTACTCGCTCGTCCCCACCCCACGCGAGCGGTGCGGGCTCCGCCCCCCACCGGGCGCGGCGTCCATCCCGGACCCCCTCGGCGCGAAGCCCGGTCGCCGCGCGACGGCGCGCGGCGTCGCGGTAGCGTCCCGCCATGGCCCGCCCCCCGACCGGCCCCCCACCGATCCCGCGGGACGTGCGCCGCGCCCGCCGCCCCGCCGACCGCACCGAGGACGCCCGCGGCCGCGTGTGGCTGCTCCGCCCCCGCCCCGACGGCGAACGGTTCGCCCGCATCGAAGCGGAGGCCGCGGAGCGGATGCTCGGCCAGGGCCTGCACGAGTGGGCGTTCGGCTTCGGGCGCGGCAAACGCACGCTCGGCTCCACCCGCGTCGAGCGGGGCGCCCGCACCGGCGTCGTGCGGCTCAGCCGCTACCTCGTCGAGGCGGACCTCCCCGAGGTCCTCCACGACACGCTGCTGCACGAGATCGCGCACGCCGTCGCGTACCAACGCTTCGGGCGGGCCGCGATGAACCACGGGCCCGCCTGGAAGGCGGTCGCCCGCGAGCTCGGGGCGCAACCGCGCGCCACCTGCCGCGCCGGCCCCCTCGCGCCCGCCCCGCACGTCCTGATCTGCACCCGTTGCGGCGCGGAGGTCGGGCTCTATCGGGCGCCGCGCTACGCCCCCTCGCACTACCGGCACAAGGGCTGCGGCGGGCGCTTCCGCGCCGGCTGACTCAGGACCGACCGCGCGCCCGCTTCGCACGCAGGCGCGCCTCGCGCCGATCGAGGTCGTCGCGCGGGTCGCCCCCCGCCGCCCGCGCCGCCGCGACCGCCGCCAACGCCCCCTCCGGATCGCGCTCGGCGTGCTCGCGGACCTTCGCGAGCTCCACCCACGCCGGTGCGTGCCCCGCCTCCGCCGCCCGCGTCCACGCCGCCACCGCCGCCGCCCGGTCCCCCGCCCGCCGCGCCAACCGGCCGGCGTCGAACGCCGCCTCGGGGGACGCCTCCGCCCACGCGGCGTAGTGCGCGCGCGCCTCCTCGCGCTCCCCGATCGCCTCCAACCAGCGCGCCACGCCCAGCGCCTCCGCGACGTCGAACGGCGGACGCTCCCCGGCCGCCGGCGCCGACGGCCCCGCCGCGAACGACGCCTCGAGGCGGGCGTGCACCGCGGCGAGGGCGACGACGTCCAGCTCGTTGTGCGTCATCACCCCCCGCAAGCCGACCGCGTCGCCCCCCTGCACGAACCGCCGGTACCGCGCCGGGACCTCCGCGCCGGGGACGTCCGCATCGGTCCGGACCGCCCCCAACACCTCGCGCTCGACCGTCCCCAGGGTGCAGGCCGCCAACGACGCACGCCACCACCGCCGCGCCAGGGGAAGCAGGTCCAGGTGCAGGCGCCCCACGCTCGGGTCGCTGCGCCCGTGCACCGCGAAGCGGGTACGCACCAGCGGCACGTCGAAACTCCCGCCGTTGTAGCTCACCCACGCCTCCGCCCCCTCGAGGTGCGGCGCGAGCAGGTCCAACCAGGCCGGCTCGTGCGCGGGGCCCGGCAGGAACAGCTGCTCGACGACGAAGGCGTCGCCCTCGTGCCACCCCAGCCCGATCAGGAACGCCCGCGTGCCGACGCCCCCCGCCAGGCCGGTCGTTTCGGTATCGAAGTACACCGTGCGCCCCGCGCCCCCACGCGACGCAGCCGTCGCCCCCGACCCCTCGTCCCCCGCCGGCGGCGTGCCCCCACCGCCTCGCGACGCCCACCGCCGCAACCAGGGGTGCAGGCGTCCGTCCCCGAGCGTCGCGTCGCCGTAGCGCTCGCCCAGCGGCCTCCGCACCCGCCGGCGCACCACCGGACCCGACGCCCCCTCGACGACCTCGCCGCCGAGGGCGGCGGCGGCGACCTCGGCGGGGGGCGCGTCCGGCGGCGGGGACGCCGGCACCTCGGGCGCGTCCCCGCCGCGGAGCGCCCGCAGGCGCTCCAGCAGGTCGCTCACGACAGCGCCTCCGCCAGCGCCCGCGCCTCCGCCTTCCCGGCGTGCCCCGCTTCGCCGGGCGGACCGACGCAGGCGGGGCAGCCGTCCTCGCAGCCGCAGTCGCGCACGACCGCGTACGCCGCCGCCATCAACGCCTCGTGGTCCTCCGCCAACGCGTCGGCGAGGCCCACGCCGCCCGGCACCGTCTCGTACGCCACGACGGCCGGCGCGCCGTCCAGCATGGGGCTCGCCGGTTCCGCCAGCACGCCCAGGTCGCGCGCATCGGCGAGGATGCGCAGCGGCGCGAGGGAGCGCAGCAGGTAGGCGAGGCCCGCGAGACCGCTACGCACCCGCACCGCGCGCTCCGCGCGCGCGTGGCAGGCGGGGCACAACGTCACCAGGTTCTCCGGGCGGTTCGCCTCCCGCGCCGACGCGAACGCCCGGAACGGCGTGAGGTGGTGGACGTGCAGCGCAGCGCCCGCCCCGTCCGCGCCGCAGGCGGTGCAGCGGTGCGCGTCGCGCGCCAACACCTCGCGCCGCACCGCCGGCCAGCCGGGACCGTAGTCGTTCGGGTCCGCCGTCCACGCACCCTGCGCGCGCAACCGCGCGAGGGTCGCCTCGTCCGGCCCGAAGGCGTACGCCCGCGTCCGCAGAACGTAGGGCGGCAGGTCGAGGTCGTGCCGCGACAACGTCTCGAACGTCGCCCGCCGCACCCGCCGGTAGCCGGTGACGGTCTCGCGGACGTCGACCTCGCCCGTCGCGACGCGCGCCGCCCCCCGCGCGCGCACCAAGGGCGGCCCGACGGGCGTGACCTCCCGCTCGCGCCGCGCGCGGGTCACGACCTCGTCGCCGGCCTCGCGCAGGACCGCCCGGCCGCCCGCGAGGTCGAGCTCCACGACCTCGTGCGGTGCGCCGTCGTGCAGGTACACCGCGCCCGGATGCACCATCCAGCGGGCGCTGGGGCCGTCCACGACCCCGACGGGACGTCCCGCGACGTCCTCGAGGTGGACGTCCGCCCGCCCCGCCGACCGCAGCGACACCGTCGCGGCGGGGTAGGCGGAGCCGATCCAGTAGGTGCGGCCCTCCGCGCGGTGCGCGTCGCCGTCCGCCTCCATCTGCCCCGCCAACACCGCGACGTCCTCCGGCCCGTAGCGCCCGTAGCGCTCGTCGGGCTCGAGCGGCCGTTCGAACGTCGCGCAGCGCAGGTGATCCAACGCCAACAACAGGTGGTCGGGATCGGTGAGCGCCCGCTCCGGCGGGGCGGCGAACAGGCGGTCCGGGTCGCGCGCGAGGTAGGCGTCCAGCGGCGACGTCCCGAGCAGCACCACGCCGACCCCCGGCCGGTCGCGGCGGCCGGCCCGCCCGAGCTGCTGCCACAACGCCGACGTCGCGCCGGGGTAGCCGGCGACGACGACCGCGTCGATGCCGCCGACGTCGATCCCGAGCTCCAGCGCGTTCGTCGCGACGACGACGCGGGCCGCACCGTCGCGCAACGCCCCCTCGATCGCCCGCCGCTCGCCGGGCAGCAGACCGCTGCGGTACGCCCGCACGTCGACGCCGGCCGCGCGGAGCGGCACCACCATCTCCTCCACCCCCTGGCGCGACCCGGCGAACACCAGGGTCTGCCGCCCCTCCGCCGCCAACCGTTCCGCGACGCGGGCGGCATCGGCCAACAGCGGTCGGCGGATCCCGAGGGCGGCGTCGACGAGCGGCGGCCGCGCGACCCACACCTCCCGCGCCGCCTTCGGGGCGGCGTCCTCCGCGACGTGCACGACGTCGCGCCCCAGCACCCGCCGGGCGTGCTCGGTCGGGTTGCCCAACGTCGCGCTGGTCGCGACGATGCGGGGGTCCGCCCCGTACGCGTGCGCGAGGCGCAGGAGGCGGCGCAGGACGCCCGCCAGGTGCCCCCCGAACACCCCCCGGTAGACGTGCACCTCGTCGACGACGATCCACGCCAGGTGCGCCAACCAATGCCGCCAGAGGGTGTGGTGCGGCAGGACGCCGGCGTGCAGCATGTCGGGGTTCGTGACCAGCGTCCGCACCGCGGCGCGCGCCGCCGCCCGCCGGTGGGCGGGGGTGTCGCCGTCGTAGCGCACGACGCCGGACGCCGCCACGCCCGTCGCCTCCGCCAGCGCCTGGAACGCCTCCGCCTGCGACGCCGCCAGCGCCTTCGTCGGGAACAACGCCAACGCCGTCGTCGCGGGATCGCGCAGTTGCGACGCGAGGATCGGCCCCTGGTAGGCGAGGCTCTTCCCGCTCGCGGTGCCCGTCGTCAGCAGCACGTCCCGCCCGGCGTCCAGCGCCGCCCAGGCGCGCGCCTGGTGCCGGTAGGGCCGGCCCCGACCCTGCCGCTCGAGCGCGGTGCGCAGCGCGGCGGGGACCCCGTCCGGGTACGCCCCGTACGCCGCGTCGCGCCCCGGCAACGCGCGGTGCGCGACGACCTCGACGCCCGCCTGCGCGAGGACGTCGTGGGCGGGGGCGGGCGCCCCGCTCAGCGCGCGCCCTCCGGCGCCGCGACGCCGTCGGCCGGCGGGTCCGCGGCGCCGTCGTGGAAGAAGGCGTACAGGGCGTCCGCGGCGGCCGCCCCGACGCCGGGCACCGCGCGGAGGGTGGCGCGGTCGGCGGCGCGCATCTCGTCGACGCTGGCGAAGTGCGCGAGCAGCGCGTCGCGTCGCTTCGGTCCGATGCCGGGCACGTCGTCGAGCAGGCTGCGGGTCGCCGCCCGCCCGCGGCCCTTGCGGTTGCTGCCGACGGCGATGCGGTGCGCCTCGTCGCGGACGTGCACCAGCAAGCGCAGGGCGGGGTGGGTGAGCGGCAGGTGGATCTCGCGCCCCGCTTCGGTGATCAACGTCTCCTCGCGCTTCGCGAGGCCGACGATCGGCACGTCGACGCCGGCCTCGCGAAGCGCCGCCCGCGCCGAGGAGACCTGCCCCTTGCCGCCGTCGATCATCAGCAGGTCGGGTTCGGGTAGCGACTCCGCCAACCGTCCGGTGAAGCGCCGCACCAGCACCTGGTGCATCGAGGCGAAGTCGTCGGGCTTGTCGAGGCCGCGGATCTTCATCGTGCGGTAGTCGGACTTCACCGGTCGGCCGCCCTCGAAGGCGACGATCGAGGCGACGGTGTGCTGCCCCATGAGGTTCGAGACGTCGTACCCCTCGATCCGCCAGGGCGGCTCGTCGAGCGCGAGTTGCTCGCGGAGCTCCTTCACACCCGGCGCCTCCCCGCGACGCTCGAGCCGCGCGAGTTCGGCGTCGACGGCGGTCCGGGCGTTGCGGTTCGCCATGCCGACCAGCTCGAGCTTCTCGCCCCGTTTCGGGACGCGCACCTCGACGACCCGCCCGGCGCGCTCGCGCAGGAACCGCGCCCACGTCTCGAGGTCCACCGCGTCGCTGGGCAGCAGCACCAGCGGCGGGATGCGCGTGACCTGGTCGTAGTGGTCGGCCAACACCCGCTCGAGGATCTCCGCGTCGCCCGCCTCCTCGGCGTTGACGAGGAAGCGCGCCTCGCGCCCGACGACCCGCCCGCCGCGCATCTGGAAGATCTGCACCGCGGCGTAACTGCCGGCCGTCGCGAAGCCGAGGAAGTCCAGGTCGACGCCGGGCGCCCGCGCGACGGAGGCGTCGTAGCCGGTCACCCGGCGGATCGCTTCGGCGCGGTCGCGGACCTTCGCGGCGCGCTCGAAGTCGAGGCGGGCGGCGGCCTCCTTCATCTCCACGTCGAGGCGGTCCAGGACCTCGTCCACCCGCCCGTCGAGGAAGGCGCGGGCCTGGCGGACGCGTTCGGCGTACTCGTCGGGGTCGGCCTCGCCGACGCACGGCGCGAGGCACTGCCCCATGTGGTGCCGGAGGCACGGTTTGCGGCGCGGCTTCAGCGGCGTGCCGCTGTTCACGCGCAAGCCGAACGTCTTGTTGACGACGTCCTGCACCTTCTTCACCGCCCCCGCCCCGGGGTACGGCCCGAAGTACTCGCCGCCGTCGTCGGTGCGGGTGCGGGTGAACACCAGCCGCGGGAACGGCTCCCGCGTCAACTTCAGGAACGGGTAGGCCTTGTCGTCCTTGAGCAGCACGTTGAAGCGCGGCTTGTGGCGCTTGATGAGGCTCGCCTCGAGGACGAGCGCCTCCTCCTCGCTCTGCGTGACGATGAAGTCGAGGTGCTGCGCGGTGGCGGTGATCCAGCGGGCCTTGCCGGCCCCGGTCTCGCCGAAGTAGCTCGCGACGCGCGAGCGGAGGTTCTTCGCCTTGCCGACGTACACCGGCCCCTCGCTGCCCTGGAACAGGTAACAGCCGGGCCCGGTCGGGAGCACCGGAAGGTCGTCGCGCGTCATCGCCACGGCGTCATTGTCGCCCGGGCGCCCCCGCCCGGCCGTAACCCCGCGCCCACCCCCCGGCGCGCGGGGGTCGGCGCTCAGGTGCGGAGGGCGGGCCCCTCGGGGGTCAGGACCTCGGGGTCGTCGCGGCTGGGGCGGTTCACCGCCCGCGACACCGGGAGCGCCTCGAGGGCGTCGTTCGCGGCGGGCTCGAGGAGCTCCGCGACGTCCTCGGCGCGGCGGCGGGTGGGGTCCATCCACGCCGCCGCCCACGGGGGCGGCAGGACGACCGGTTGGCGGTCGTGCAGCTGCACCATCAACGGTCCCGGGCGGGTCGTGAGGATCGTGAAGCTGTCGGGCGTCGCGGCCGCCGGGTGGACGGCGTGCAAGCCGGCGAGCAGCAGCGGTGCGCGGTCGCGCCGGCGGATCCAGTACGGTTGCTTGCCGTCCTCCGTCGCCCGCCACTCGTAGAAGCCGCTGACCGGCACGAGGCACCGGTCGCGGCGGAGGGCGTCGCGGAACGACGGCTTCGCGTGCGCCGTTTCGGCGCGGGCGTTCACGAGCGTCGCGCGGAACGCGGCGGGGTCGTCGACCCAATGCGGGATCAACCCCCAGCGGGCCCAGCGCACGTCGAGGGCCGCCGCGGCGGCCGCGCCGTCCGTCGCGTCGTCGGCCGCGTCGTCGGCCGCGTCGCCGGTCGCGACGACGACCGGCGCGCGTTGCGTGGGCGCGAGGTTCCAGCGGGGGGCGAGCGGCGGCTCGAGCGCCTCGAAGGCGCGGTGCAGCGACCCCGCCACGGCGTCCCCGAACGCCGGCGCGAAGGCGCCGGCGAGGGTGCCGGCGTCGTCGAACAGGCCGTAGCGTCCGCACATGGCGTCAGCCCTTCGCGTCCGCCCACGTCGCGCCGGAGGCGACGTCGACGACGAGGGGCACGTCGAGGTCCATCGCGCCGGTCATCACCTCCCGCGCGAGCGCTTCGGTGGCGGGGAGGGCGTCGCGCGCGACGTCGAACACGAGTTCGTCGTGGACCTGCACGATCATGGCGGCGTCGGGCGCGTCCGCGGCGACGAGGCGGGCGTCGAGGGTGCGCATGGCGACCTTGATGAGGTCGGCGGCGCTGCCCTGCACGACCGTGTTGATCGCCAAGCGTTCGCCGAGCGCCCGCTGGTTGCGGTTGCGGCTGGCGATCTCCGGGACCGGCCGCCGCCGCCCGAGGATCGTCTCGACGTACCCGTCCGCCTCCGCCCGCGCGACGCACGTCGCGAGGAAGGCGTCGATGCCGGGGTAGCGCGCCTTGTACGCCTCGATGAAGGCGGCGGCGTCGCCCTGCGGAATGCGGAGGGTGCGGGCGAGCCCGAAGGCGGTCTGTCCGTAGACGATCCCGAAGTTCACGGTCTTCGCCACCTGCCGGCGTTCGTCGTCGACCTCCTCGAGGGGGACGCCGTACACCTGCGCCGCGACGAAGGCGTGCACGTCGAGGCCGGCGTCGAACGCCTCGCGCATCGCCGCGTCGCCGGACAGGTGCGCCAGCATGCGCAGCTCCACCTGCGAGTAGTCGGCGCTCATCAACACGCGGTCGGGTCCCGACGGCACGAACGCCCGCCGGATCATCCGTCCCGCGTCGCTGCGCACCGGGATGTTCTGGATGTTCGGTTCGCTGCTCGACAGGCGCCCGGTGGCGGCGCCCACCTGATGGAAGCTGGCGTGCAGGCGCCCGTCGCGGGCGCTGACGAAGCCGGGGAGCGGCGCGACGTACGTCCCCAGGAGCTTCGTGAGTTCCCGGTAGCGCAGCACCAGGCCGGGGAGCGGGTGGTCGCTTTCCGCCGCGAGGGTCTCGAGGACCGACGCGTCGGTGCTGCGCCCGGTCTTCGTGCGTTTGACGACCCGCAACCCCAGGCGGTCGAACAGCACCTCCCCGAGCTGGGCGGGACTGTCGGGGTTGAAGGTCGCGCCCGCCGCCTCCTGGATCTCGTCGCGCAACGCCGCGACGCGCCCCTCGAGCGCCTCGCGGGTCTCCTCGAGCAGGTCGAGGTCCAACCCGACGCCGTGCCGCTCCATGCGCGCCAACACCGCGACGAGGGGGAACTCGAGCGTCTCGATCAGGTCGCGGAGGGCGGTGGGCGCCGCCCGCAGTTCGTCGCGCAAGCGCTCGTACAGCCGCCAGGTGGCGTCGGCGTCCTCCGCGGCGTACGTCGCGAGGTCCTCGAGCGGCACCTCGAGCATCGAGATCTGCCGTTTGCCCTTGCCGATCAGCGCCTCGGTCGGCACGAGCGTCACGCCGAGCAGGTCCTGCGCGAGCGCATCGAGGCCGTTCCCGCGGCGTTCGGGATGCAGGAGCGCGGCGGCGATCATCGTGTCGAAGATCGGGCCGTCGACGCGGGCGCCGGCGTTCCAGAGGACCTGCAGGTCGTACTTCAGGTTCTGCCCGACCACCGTGACGTCCGGCGCCTCGAGGGCGGGCGCGACCGCCTCCAGGACGGCGTCGAGCGGCAGGTGGTCACCTTCGGCACCGCGGATCGGGAGGTACCAGGCGCGCCCGGGCGCCACCGCCACCGACACGCCGATCGGCTCCGCGTCGTGCGCGCGGAGGCTGGTGGTTTCCGTATCGATGGCGACCGCAGGGGCGTCCGCCAACGCCGCGCGGACGTCCGCCAGGCCCGCGACGTCGCGGACGGTGACGTAGCCGTCGCGCGGGAGCCGCGCCGGCTCCGGTGCGGCGGCGGGGCCGGCGGGCCGGTCGCCGGCGGCGGCGGGCGACCCGGCGCCGTTCCCGGCGAACAGCGGGGCGTCGCCCTCGCCGCCGGGGAGGGCGTCGAGGAACTTCTGGAAGCCGAGCGCCTCGAACGTCGCGCGGGCGTCGTCGCGGGTCGGGTGGGGGGTGCGCCAGGCCTCCAGGTCGACGTCGATGGGCACGTCGCGGCGGAGCGTCACGAGCTCGCGCGTGACGGGCAGCAGCTCCGCGGAGGCGAGCAGGTTCTCGCGCCGTTTCGGGGTCTGCTCGTCGGCGTGCGCGAGGACGGCGTCGGCGCTGCCGTACTGCGCGACGAGCTTCGCGGCGGTCTTCGGCCCGATGCCGGGCACGCCGGGGATGTTGTCGGTCGCGTCGCCCACCAGCGTCTGGACCTCCACCGCCTGTTCGGCGGTGTAGCCCTTCGCCTCGAGCAGGTCGGGACCGTACAGGACGGTGTCGTCCTTCGGGTCGTACAGCCCGACGCGGTCGGTGAGGATCTGGTGCAGGTCCTTGTCCTTGCTGACGATGCGCACCTCGACGTCGTCGGGCAGCTGCGCGGCGATCGTCGCGATGACGTCGTCCGCTTCGAACCCTTCGCGCTCCAGGATGGGGACGTGCAGGTCGTCCAAGATCGTGCGGACCAGGCCGATCTGTTCGCCGAGGTCCTCCGGCGTCGCGTCGCGGTTCTCCTTGTACTCCGCGTAGGCGTCCTTGCGGAAGGTCGTGGCGTCGCTGACGTCGAAGGCGACCGCGAGGTAGTCGGGTGCGCGGCCCAGGAGGTTGAGGAGGAGTTGCGTGAAGACGTAGGCGGCCTTGACGTTGCGGCCGTCGGGGGTGGTGAGCTCGCGGAACGGCGCGTAGTAGGCGCGGAAGATCTGGGCGTGCCCATCGAGCAGGTAGAAGGTCTTCACGGGCGTCTCCGAGGGGTCGGCGGCATCGCCGGCAAGGTAGCACGCGGCGCGCGGGGCGGCGGACGTGTGGCGACGGCCAACGTCGCGCGGGGCGCGCTGCGGCTAGGGTGAGGGGATGCCGTTGACCGTGCACGCCCCGTTCGAACCCGCCGGCGACCAGCCGAAGGCGATCGACGCCCTCGTGGAGGGGATCGAGGACGGCCTCCGGTACCAGACGCTGCTGGGCGTCACCGCGTCGGGCAAGACCCACACGATGGCGCGGGTCATCGAGCGCACCGGGCGGCCGGCGTTGATCCTCGCGCCGAACAAGATCCTCGCCGCGCAGCTGGCGAGCGAGTTCAAGGAGTTCTTCCCCGAGGCCGCCGTCGAGTTCTTCGTCAGCTACTACGACTACTACCAACCCGAGGCGTACGTGCCGGCCCGCGACCTGTTCATCGAGAAGGACGCGAACGTCAACGCGGAGCTCGAGCGCTTGCGGCACTCCGCGACGCGGAGCCTGTTGACGCGGCGCGACACCGTCATCGTCGCGTCGGTCTCCAGCATCTACGGCCTGGGGTCGCCCGAGGAGTACGAACGCAAGCACATCCTGCTGGCGCCGGGCCTGCAGGTGCCCCGCGACGAGCTGTTGAGCAAGCTGGTGGTGATGCAGTACGAACGCAACGACGTCGAGATCGCGCCCGGCCGCTTCCGCGTCAAGGGCGACGTGATCGACGTCTGGGGCTCGCACGACGAGGCACCCGTCCGCATCGACCTGTGGGGCGACGAGATCGACGGCCTGCACGAACTGCACCCCACCACCCTCGAGCCGACCGCGACGCTGGAGGGCACGACGATCTTCCCCGCCAGCCACTACATGATGCCGGAGGAGTCGCTCGACGCGATCGTGCGGCAGATCGAAACCGACCTCGAGGCGCGCCTGGACTTCTTCGAAGCGAACGGCAAGCTGCTGGAGGCGCAACGCCTCAAGGAACGCACCCGCTACGACCTGGAGATGCTCAAGACGCTCGGGACGTGCAAGGGCATCGAGAACTACTCGCGCTACCTCGACGGGCGCGCCGCGGGCGACACCCCGACGACGCTGCTGGACTACTTCCCCGACGACGCGCTGGTGTTCCTCGACGAAAGCCACCAGATGGTGCCGCAGATCTCGGGGATGTACAACGGCGACCGCGCCCGCAAGACGACGCTGGTGGAGTACGGGTTCCGCCTGCCGTCGGCGCTCGACAACCGGCCGCTGCAGTTGGGCGAGTTCTTCGACAAGGTCGGGCAGGTGGTGTTCGTGTCCGCGACGCCCGGCGACTACGAGGCGGAGCACGCCGACCAGGTCGCCGAACAGGTGGTGCGCCCCACCGGCCTCGTCGACCCCGAGGTGACGGTCAAACCGACGCAGGGGCAGGTCGACGACCTGCTGTTCGCCGCCCGCGCGCGGGCGGAGGCGGGCGAGCGGACGCTGGTGACGACGCTGACGAAGAAGATGGCGGAGGACCTCGCGGAGTACCTCGCGAACCACGGGGTGCGGGTCCGCTACATGCACAGCGACATCGACGCGGTGGAGCGCCAGGAGATCATCCGCGACCTGCGCCTCGGGCGGTTCGACGTGCTGGTCGGCATCAACCTGTTGCGCGAGGGGTTGGACATCCCCGAGGTCAGCCTCGTCTGCATCCTCGACGCCGACAAGACCGGCTTCCTGCGCAACCCCCGTAGCCTCATCCAGACGATCGGGCGGGCGGCCCGCAACGTCCGCGGCGAGGTGTTCCTCTACGGCGACGTCACGACCGACGCGATGCGCACCGCGATCGAGGAGACCGAACGGCGGCGCGAGAAGCAGCTCGCGCACAACGCCGAGCACGGCATCGAACCGCAGACGATCCGCAAGGCGGTCCGCGCGGTGCTGCGCTACGGCGGCAGCGCCGCCGAGGAGACCGCGGAGGTCGCCCCCGCCCAGCTGGACGAGGCGACCCGCACCGACCTGATGCGGCACCGCGAGATGCTGGAGCAGGAGATGTTCGTCGCCAGCGCCGACCTGGCGTTCGAGAAGGCGGCGGCGTTGCGCGACAAGATTCGCGAGATCGACGCGATGCTGGACGGCAGCGTCGCGGAGGTGGACCTCACCAAGCTCGAGGGGATCGACGAGCTGGTGACGTCCCGACCGGCGGCGTCGTGAGCGCCGCCTCCGCCACGGCGCAGGCGCCCTTCGCCGGGTTCGGCGAGGGCGCGCTCGCCTGGTTGCGGGAGCTGGAGGTGCACAACGAACGCGCCTGGTTCCACGCCCACAAGGACCGCTACGAGGCGGAGGTCCGCGGGCCGATGCGGGCGCTGCTCGGCGAGCTGGAGGGGTGGTTCGGGCCCGGCAAGGTGTTCCGCCCCAACCGCGACGTGCGCTTCGCGCGGGGCAAGGGCCCCTACAAGGAGTGGGTCGGCGCGACGGTCGGGGAGGGCGGCCGGGTGGCCGGCCGCTACGTCCAGCTCGACGCCACCCACTTCCTCGTCGCCGCCGGCGCGCACCGCCTGGAGCGCGACGCGCTCGCGCGCTACCGCGCTGCGGTGCGCAGCGAGGCGGGCGGTGCGGCGCTGGCGCGGATCGCCGCCGACCTCGACGCCGCCGGCCTCCCCCTCCAGGGCGCGACCCTGACGCGTGGACCGCGCGACGTGCCGGCCGACCACCCGCGGCTCGCGCTGCTGAAGCACACGTCGCTGACGGTGGAGCACCGCACGCCGGTCGGGCCGTGGCTCGCCGATCCCGACGCGGTCCTCGAGCGGGTGGTGCCCACCCTCCTCGCCGCCGAGCCGCTGCTCGGGTGGCTCCGGGAGCACCTGTCGTGAGCGGTCCCGACGCCGTCCTCGACGCCCTGCCGTTGGGCGTGCTGGTGGTCGACGGCGGGGGGATCGTGCGCCGCGCGAACGCCGCAGCGGAGATCCTCCTCGGCTGCACGAAGGGCGCGACCGGCGCGTCGCTCGTCGATCTCGTCCGCCCCGCCGAGGACGACGGGACGCAACGGGGGGAGGCGCCGTTCCTGCCCGGCGTCGAGACCGTCGTAGCGCAGCGCGCGTGGCGGGGCCTACGGACCCTCCGGGCGGCCGGTGGGGCGCGCTCGACGGTGTTCGTGCGCCTGTTGGCGCTCGGGCGGACGGCGGACGACGGCGTCCTCGTCACGCTGCACGACGCCGACGCCGAGGTCCGCCTGCGCCAACTCGATCCGTTGCTCGAGGGGCTCGACGTGGGGGTCGCCTGGTCCGATGCGAGCGGGACGCGGCTGGCGGGCATGAACCGGACGTACGCGGAGATGCAGGGCACCGTGCCCGCGGCGTTGCTGGGCACGCCGATCCTGGAGCGCTTTCCCGAGACGCAACGGGCGCTGGTGGAGGCCCGCTTCGCGGAGGCGGAGCGGACGGGGACCACGACGTACGAAACCGAACGGGTGCGCCCCGACGGATCGACCGTCCCGACCTGGACGTCGCTCAAGCGCCTCGACCCGACGAAGGGGCTGCACGCCCGCTACCTGGCGACGGTGCAGGACCTGCGTCGGATCCGCGCGGCGGAGGCGGAGCTCGAGAGCGAACGGCTGCGGACGGCGTTGGCGACCGCGACGGCGGCGGTCGGGTTCTGGTCGGCGCCGGTCGGGACGACCGACGTCACGGTCGGCGACGGCTGGGCGCGGACGCTGGGGTACGACCCCGACGAGCTGCCCGGCGGGCTGGCGACCTTCGAGCAGCGGGTGCACCCGGGCGACGTCGAGCGGGTGACGTCGAAGCTGCGCGCCTACCTGCGCGAGCCGCACGGGCGCTACCGCGCGGAGTACCGCCTGGTGCGGCGCGACGGTCACGTCACCCGCGTCGTCAGCCAAGCGACCGTCGAGCACGACCCGCACGGGGAACCGGTCGCGGTGCACGGGATCGACGTCGACGTCAGCGACCTGCACGACCTCAGCGAGCGGGTGGACACCCTGACGTACGCCGACCCGCTCACGGGGCTCGCCAACCGCGCCGGCGTGCAACGCGCGCTCGAACGCCACCTGAAGCTCGACCCGTCCCGCGCGAGCGGGACGGCGGTGGCGATGGTGGGCGTCGACGGCCTACGCACCATCAACGTCTCGTTGGGGCACGACGCCGGCGATGCGGCGTTGGCGCAGGTCGCGACCCGCCTGTCGGGGTACGCCGGCCTGTTCGAGGTGGTCGGCCGGTACGCCGACGACCGCTTCGCCCTCACCCTGAGTTCGTGGGGCGACCTGAGCGACCTCGATGGGGAGCTCGAGGAGATCCACGCGCTGTTCGACGACCCGTTGGCGCTCGACGGGCGGACGGTCCCCATCGACGTGAGCGTCGGGGTGGCGATCGCCGGGACGGACGGCGCCAGCGCCGACGAACTGTTGCTGCACGCCGAGGCGGCGTTGCACGCCGCGAAGGACGCCGGCGGGAGCCGCACGGCGTACTACGCCGTCGACCTCGACCGGATCGCCGCGGAACGCATCGCGGTCCGCAGCGACCTGGCGCGCGCCCTCGCGGGCGACGAGATCCGGGCGGTGTTCCAACCCCAACGCCACCTCGCCAGCGGGGTCGTGACGGGGTTCGAGACGCTCGTGCGCTGGCGCCACCCGGAGCGCGGCGAGGTGTCCCCCGCCCGGTTCGTGCCCGAGGCGGAACGCTCGGGCCAGATCGTGGCGCTCGGGCGGCGGGTGCGGCGCGCCGCGCTGGCGCGCTGGCGGGCGTGGGCCGACGCCGGCCTCGCGCCGGGCCGGGTGGCGGTCAACGTCTCGGTCCGCGAGATCGAGGAGCCCGGCTGGGCGCGCGGCGTGATCGCGGACCTGCGGCGGGCGTGCGTGCCGAGCGACGCGTTCGAGGTGGAGGTCACCGAAACGACGGCGATGCGGGCGATGGAGGTCGCCAAGGACGCCCTGGAGGCGGTCCGGCGGGCGGGCGTGCACGTCGCGATCGACGATTTCGGGACCGGCTACGCGTCGCTCGCGCAGCTGCAGCGCCTCCCCGCCGACCGCCTCAAGCTGGACGTGAGTTTCGTGCGTCGCCTCGACGCCGAGGGGACCGACGCCGACCGCGAGATGATCCGCGCGATGGTGTCGCTCGCGCACGCCTTCGGGCTCGACACCGTCGCGGAGGGCGTGGAGACCGACGCGCAGGAGGCGTTCCTGCGGGAGGTCGGCTGCGACGTCGTGCAGGGGTTCGGCGTCGCGCGGCCGATCGAGGCGGACGACGTACCGGCCTGGCTGGCGGCGCACGGCGGTAATCCGCCCGCCGGCCCCGGTTCGGCGGGCGGCGCGGGCGACGCACCGACGCCCTGACGCCGCGCGTCACCAGCGGTGGTGCACCTGCGCGCGGATGCGCTCGTCGTACACCCGGCGGACGGTCGCCATCGCCGCGTCCGAGAGGGGCGGCAGGTCGGCGGCCGCCGCGTTCTCGCGCGCTTGGCGGGGGCGTTTCGCGCCGGGGATGACGGTCGAGACCGCGTCGTGCATCAGGATCCAGCGCAGCGTCGCCTGCGCCAGGGTGGCGCCCTCGGGCACGATCCCTTCGAGCTCGCGGGCGGCGGCGACCCCGACGCCGAAGTCGACGCCGGCGAACGTCTCGCCGACGTCGAACGCCTCCCCGGCGCGGTTGAAGTGCCGGTGGTCGTCCTCGGGGAAGGTGCTGTCCTCGCGGAACTTGCCGCTGAGCAGCCCCGACGCGAGGGGGACCCGCACGATGACGCCGACGTCGCGCGCCTGGGCGGCGGGGAACACCCGGTCGGCGGGCTTCTGGCGGAAGGGGTTGTAGATGATCTGCAGCGTGGCGACGACCGGCCGCTCCAGCGCGGCGAGCGCCTCCTTCTCGGTTTCGACCGACACGCCCGCCGCGCGGATGCGGCCCTCCTGCTTCAAGCGTTCGAGGGCGTCGAACGCCGCGTCGCGGCGGTAGACCTCCGGCGGCGGGCAGTGCAGCTGCAGCAGGTCGAGGGTGTCGACGCCGAGGTTCGCGCGGGAGCGGTCGACGAACCGCACGAGTTCGTCGTAGACGTAGCCGTCGGCGACGTGCGGGTCGAGGCGCCGGCCCGCCTTCGTCGCGACGACGATGCGCTCGCGCTCGCGCGGCTCGCGCTCGGCGAGGACGCGGGCGATGAGGCGTTCGCTGCGCCCGTCGCCGTAGACGTCGGCGGTGTCGAAGAAGGTGACGCCCGCGTCGATCGCCGCGTGGAGGGCGGCGGTCGCGTCGTCCTCGGGCACGTCGCCCCACGCCCCGCCGATCGCCCACGCGCCGAACCCGACGGCGCTCACGTCGTACCCGGTGGATCCCAATCGTCGCGTCTGCATGGCCGTAGGGTACCGACCGGCCGGCGGGGGGTCCGTGCAGCGGTCAACCGCGGCCGGCGAACGGGCTGGAGGCGGGGTGGACGATGCGGTGCAGCAGCAGCGTCGCGGCGACGACCGCCAGCGCCCCCCCGAACACCGCCGCCGTGCCGCGCAGCGTGCCCAGCGCCTCGGGCGCCTGCAGCATCGCGACGGCGAGCGCGAGCATGACGACGCCGCCGACGAGCTTGAGGACGCGGGCGCCGTCCTCCTCCATGCGGACGGCGCGCAGGGTGACGACCGCGGCGCCGAACAACGCGAGTTCGTCGAGCAGGTAGATCGTCACGTACACCGCCAGCAACCCCCAGAACCCGCTGCCGGCGACGCCGGCGTCGGCCATCCAGGTGCTCCACACGACCGGGAAGCCGGCGGTGCAGGGCAGCTCCACGATCGTCACGCCCAACGCCAGGACGGCGGTGGCCGCCAACGTCGGGAGCCAGGCGCCGTCGGCGTGCATGATGCGGCGGATGCCGCGGTAGATGCGCGGTTTCGCGGCGTCGGGGGTGGTGAGGCTGACGCCGCGCCCGAAGGCGACGTAGTCCTTGAGGTTCACCGCCGCGACGGCGGCGGCGACGAGCGCGACGGCGACGCGGACCCCGCCGAGCATCGTGAGGGTGGCGGCCACCTGGAAGGTGCCGGCGATGAACAGGGCGTACACCGCGGCGGTGACGGTCAGGAACGTCCCGCCGACCCACAGCACCCGGCGGCGCGAGCGGGTGCCGACGACCACCCCGACGAGGAGGGCGAGGACCCACAGCGAGCAGGGGTTCACCCCGTCGATCAGCCCGATGAGGGCGGTGCCCAGCACGAGGGGGGTGGCGGCGAGGTCGAGGGTGCCGAGGAGCGGCACGGCGATCGTGGTGTCGGCCGCCGCGTCGGGCGCGAGGGGCGCGGCGGGGGCGGCGGTCGCGGCGAGGGGCGGCAGCTGACCGCGGTCGACGGCGGCGGCGAGGTCGTCGGCGGCGAGGCGGGCGCGGGGGTCGGGGAACGGCGTCCCGCGCGCCACGCGCGTCCGGAGGCCGTCGGCGACGGGGGCGGCGAAGCCGGTCCACCAGGCGTCGCCCAGCACGATCACCGGGACGCCGCGCACTTCGCGGCGGTACCCGCGGGCGAACGCCTCGAGCAACGCCCGGTTCTCCGCGTCGTGCCACACCTCGTAGGCGTGGACGCGGACGTGGGGGTGGTCGGCGCGCAGCTCGTCCAGGAAGGCGAGCGCGGCGGCGCAGTGGGGGCAGCCCTCGCCGTGGAAGACGTAGACGTCGGCGGTGGGGGGTGCGTCCGGCGGGGCGTCCGGGGCCGCCTGCGCGGGGGCGAGGGCGGTCGGGAAGGCGGCCGCGAGGAGGGCGGCGAGGAGGCGGCGGCGCAGCATGCGACGCATCGTGGCGAGCGGGGTGGGGCGGCGCCAGGTGCGAACGTCCTGTCGCGCGTCGTGCGCGGCGTTCGCGGGGAGAGCGACCGCCGCGTTGCCCCTACCTTCATTTTTAAGGTATCGTGCGGGTCCGGTCGCGCGCCCCTCCCCTGGCGTCGCGCCCGGGGCGCCCGCGGGCGCCGACGCCCAAAAGCTCGGACGTACCGGTGGCTGTGGCGGCCCGGCGGTACGTCCGAACGGATCGTCAGACCACGAAAGGATCGCGACCTGCGATGCGGAACGCTACCACGCCCCCCTCCCCCCCCGACGCGGCCCCCGGGCCTCGACCGACCCCCGCGCGGCCGCCGTCCCCGGCGCCGCACCACCCCCCGACCGCGACCGCACAGCGGGTGGTCGTCGCCAGCCTCGAGCCGTTCGCGTTGTGGCGCGAACGGCGCCGCCGCGCCGCGCGCGGCGCGCCGTGCGTCCCCACCGTCAGCAGCGACGACGGGCGGCGCGTGCGCGACGCCGACGCCGCCGCGAAACGCGCCGGCATCCGACCCGGCACGCCGCTCACCGGCGCCCGCCAACGCCTCCCCGACCTGCACGTCGTCACGCCCGACGGACCCGACCTCGCCGCGGCGTGGGACGCCGTCCTCGACGAGGCGCGCGACGTCTCCCCCTTCCTCGCGCCCGTCGCGCCCGGGGTGCTGGCGCTGCGCGCCCCCCTCGCCGACGCCCACACCTTCGCCACCCGCCACGAGGCGCGCGTCGGGGTGGCCGACACGATCCAGGAGGCCCGCCTCCTCGCCCTCCTCGCGCCCCCCGGCACCGTCCGCACCGTCGCGCCCGGCGAGGACCCCTGGACCACCCTCGATCGCGCCCCGATCGCCGCCCTGCGGGCGTTGGGGCTGCCCGACGCCGACCGCGACCGCCTCGCGTGGCTCGGCGTGACGCGGATCGGTGACCTGCGCGCCTGGAGCGCGCGCCAGCGCGCCGCCTTCCTCGGGCCCGCCGCCGCCGCGCTCGCCGCGACCCTCGACGGGCCGCGCGACGCACGCGTCCCGCTCCGCCCCCCACCGCTGCGGATCACCGTCGCGCACGCCTTCGAGGCGCCCGCCCGCGAACCCATGGAGATCGATCCCGTCCTCGCCGACCTCGCCCGCCGGATGGCGGCGGCGTTCGGGGAGCGCAGCGCCGAACGGCTCCGCGTCCGCGCGGAGGCGGCCGGCGTCGCCGCCGACGCCACCCGCCGCGCCAAACGCCCGCTGCGCGACGCCAATGAAGTCCTCCGCCTCGCCCACCTCGCGCTCGCCGACACCGGCCTGGTCGCGTTGGGGCTGGACGCCGTGACGCTCGAGGCGTCCGGGCTCGCCCGCCGCAGCGCGGCGGGGGGGTTGTGGCCGCACCGCGAACGGCGCGAACGCGCCACCCGCACCCTCGACGCCCGCTTCCCCGGGCACGCCCGCCGTTTCGAGGTGCACGACCCCGACGCCCTGCGCGCCCACCTGCGCTGGCGGCTGCTGGACGCCGCCAGCGGCGAGGCGGTCCCCTGGCCCCGAACCGACCGCACGCCGGACGCCGCCCCGACCGCGACGCCGCAGGACGCACCCGCGGAGCCCTCCCGGTGACGCCGCCCCCCGACCCCCGGCCCGACCCCGGTCCCCGGCCCGACCCCGTCGCCCTCCCCGACCCCGTCGCCCTGCCCGACCGCATCGTCCTCCCCGACGGCCGGACCCTGCGGGTCCGCCGCCTGCACGACGCCTGGCGGGTCGGCAACCGCTGGTGGCGGGGCGAACCGCCCACCGTGCACCTCCTCGTCGACGCCGCCCCCGACGGCGCCCGCCCGGGCGACCCCGACGACGCCCTCACCCTCGAGATCCACCGCGACGACGTCCCCGACGCCCCCTGGCGGCCGGAACGGACGTGGGACTGAGTGGCGTCCCCGCCCGCCCCGACGCCGCGGCTACGCGACCTGCTGCACGTCCACAGCTTCTTCAGCTTCGGGCGGGGCGCCTCCAGCCCCCGCCGGCTCGTCGAGCGGGCCGCCGCCCTCGGCTACGAGAGCCTCGCGCTGACCGACCACGGCGGCGTGTACGGCGCGGTGGAGCTCCACCAGGCCGCCCGCGAGCACGGCCTCCGGGCGATCGTCGGGGCGACCGTCGCGCTGCGCGACGGCGACGACGTCCACCCCCTCCCCCTCCTCGCCGGGTCGCGGCGCGGCTACGCCACGCTGAACGAACTCCTGACGTTGGCGCACGAACGCGGCGGCGAGGTCACCCTCCCGATCCTCGAGGCGCACACCACCGACCTGCACGCCCTGTCCGGCGGGCGGGCCGGCTTCCCGACCACCCTCCTCGTGCGCCGCCGCTTCGCCGACCTCGACCGTCTCCTCGAGCGCCTCACCGCCCTCTTCCCCGACCGCTTCTGGGTGCAGCTCTACCACGGCGCCCACCCCGCCGACCTGCGCCGCGGGCGCTACCTGCGCCGCCTCGCGCACCGCGCCCGCCTCCCCGCCGTCGCCGCCCCCGAGGTGCGCTACGCCGACGCGGCGTCGTACCCGCTGTACGACGCGCTCACCTGTGCCCGGCTCGGGATCACCGTCGACGACCCGCACCCCGACCGACCCCGGAACGACGCCGACGCCCTCCCCCCACCCGACCTGCGCGACCGCGTGCCCGACGGGGAGGTGCCGGCGTTGCTGCTGCCCGACGTGCTGGCGAACACCCGCACGCTGGCCGAGGCGTGCACCTGGCCGCTGCTGCCCGACCGCCTCGAGCCCCCCGACGCGTACGTCCCCGACGGCCTCACGCCGGACGCCTACCTGGAACGACGGACGTACGGCGCGCTCGTCGAGCGCTACGCCGGCGACCGCCTCCCCACCGCCCGCGAGCGCCTCGACCACGAACTCGCGACGATCCGCGCGCTCGGCTTCGCCGGCTTCTTCCTCGCCGCCGCGGAGATCACCGACTACTGCCACGACCGCGGCATCGTCTGCAGCGGCCGCGGCTCCGCCGCCGCCAGCCTGGTGTGTCACCTGCTCGGCATCACGCAGGCCGACCCGCTCGAGCACGACCTGCTGTTCGAGCGGTTCCTGCACGGCGGCAAGGCGTCGCCCCCCGACATCGACGTCGACGTCGCCTCCGCCCGCCGCGACGAGCTGCTCGCCTGGGTCGAACGGCGCTTCGGGGCGCGCACCGAAGCGATGGTCTGCAACCGCATCACCTACCACCTGCCCAGCGCCGTGCAGGACCTCGGGCGGGCGCTCGGCATCCCGCCCGAGGTTCGCGACCGCCTCACGAAGGCGCTCGGGCGGCCGTACCGGCACCTGCGCCCCCACCAGGCGCGCGAGGCGGACGAGGTGTTCGACGAGGTGCTGGGCGACACCCCGCTCCGCGCCCAACTCGTGCGCCTCCTGGTGAGCATGGAGGCGAAGTTCGTGCGGCACGTCGCGCCGCACTCCGGTGGGGTGGTCCTCAGCCGCGCGCCCCTCGCGCACGTCAGCCCCCTCGAACGCTCGAGCGGCGGCATCAAGCTCCTGCAGTTCGACAAGGACGACGTCGAGGCGCTCGGCCTCATCAAGCTCGACCTGTTGGGCCTCCGGATGCTGAGCGTCTTCGAACGCGCCCGCGAGGAGGTCCACCGCCTCACCGGGACGTGGGTCGACGTGCGCGACCCGCCGCTCGAGGAGGCGGTCTGGGAACGCATCCAGGCGGGCGACACGATGGGGCTGTTCCAGATCGAGTCGCCCGGCCAGGTGCGCATGAGCGTGCAACTGAAGCCGCGCACCCTCACCGACCTCGCGCACCAGGTGGCGCTCTTCCGGCCCGGCCCCATCCAGTCGCACACCGTCCACCCGTACGTCGCGCGCCGCAACGGGCGGGAGCCGGTCACCTACCTGCACCCCGCCCTCGAGCCGGTCCTGCGCAAGTCGTACGGCGTGATCCTGTTCCAGGAGGACCTGATGCGCATCGCCGTCGCCGTCGCCGGCATGTCCTGGACCGACGCGGAACGCTTCCGCAAGGCGGTGACGACGTTCGAGGACGAACACGAGATCCGCGGGCCGTACCGCGCGTTCGTCGACGGGGCGATGCGGCACGCGGGCTGCAGCGAGGCGGAGGCGCAGGCGATCTTCGAGGCGATGGCGGCGTTCCGCGGGTACGGCTTCGCGGAGTCGCACGCCTGGGCGTTCGGGCTGCACGCCTACACGAGCGCCTGGCTGCGGCACCACCACCCGGGGCCGTACCTCGCGGCGGTCCTGAACGAACACCCCGGCATGTGGCCGCGCTCCACCCTGCGGCAGGAGGCCCGCCGCTGGCGGGTGGAGGTCGCCCCGCTCGACGTCAACCGGTCCGGCGCCGGTTGGCGGGTCGACCCCGGCGGGCCGGAGGGCACCCTCGTCCCACCCCTCCAGGCGACGACGGGCGTCTCCGACGCCGTCGCCCGCGAGGTCGTCCTCGAGCGGGCGCGGGGCGGAGCGTACGCCGACCTGCGCGACCTCCACCAGCGCGCCCGCATTCCGAGCGACGCCCTCGAGGCGCTCGCCCGCGCCGGCGCCTTCGACGGTCTGCAGGCGCGCCGCGAGGCGCTCTACCAGGCGCGCGCCCTGCACCACACCGTCCCCCCCGGGCAGGCGCCGCTGTTCGACCCGACGCCCCCCACCCCGCCGCTCGCCGCCCTCGACGACGCGGAGCGCGTCGTGTGGGACTACCGCCTCAAGGGGTTCGAGGAGGCGGGGGTGCACCCCGTCGACCTGCTGCGCGGCGAGCTGCGCGACCTGGGCGTCACGCCGCTCGCCGCGGCGAAGGAGGGGGAGGTGCGGACCGGTGGGTGGGTCGTCGCGCGGCAACGCCCGGGGACCGCCAAGGGCTACGCCTTCTTCGTCATCGAGGACGGCCCCGACCGCGCCCAGGTCGTCATCGCCCCCGAGCTGTGGGACGCGCAGTGGCGGGTGCTGCGCGACGCGCAGGTGCTGGTCGTCGACGGCATCTTGCGGCGGGAGGGGCGCGCCTGGACGGTGCGCGCCCGCACCGTCGCGGGGCTCGACGCGCCGGTCGCCGCGCGCGGCTACGCCTACGGCGGCTAGGGCGCCCCGTCGGGGCGCGCGGTCAGGGGGCGCCGTCGTCGAGGTCGTCGTGCTCCGCGCCGGGCGCCCCGCGCGCCGGCGCGAGCCGGCACGACCCGAGCGTCGCGAACGGTCCGTCCTCGGCGAGCACGAGCTCCACCCGGTCGCCGGGGGGCGCCACGACCCGGGTGGCGTGGGTGCCCTCGTGCGACGCCCAGGTGGGCCGCGCGATGCCGGTGGTCTGCAGGTAGGCGTCGAACTGGCGCACCGACGACTCCAACGTCGTGCCCTCCAGGGCGAAGCACACGCCGCGCTCTTGGAGGTCCACCAGGCAGGGGCGTTCGATGACGGCGTCCCGCACCAGGAAGCCCTCGAGCAGCGCCTCGCACGGGGGGGCGGCCCAGGCGGTCGCTCCGAGGACGGCGATCGCGACGGTGCGCACGACGCGCGCGCCCCGGCGCGGGGGGCGGGCGGAGGCGATCGTGCCGGTGCGGTCGGTACCGGTGGGCATGGACCTTCGAGGATACCGAAACGCCCACCCCGGTTCGTGAGAGCGCGGCGCGTCCAGGACGCCCCTCGTACGGTGCGGTCCGCGCCACACTGTCGTCTGGTTCGCCGTACTTCGGCGTTTCATCCGTTACGGTTTGGAGCGATGCGGTCCTCCGGTTCCCTCGACGGCACCTTCGGTCCCCGGTCGGCGGACGCGGGCGTCCCGGCACCGGTCCCGTCGGTCCGGGTGCTCGGGCCGCCGCACCTCACCGCCGCGCACGGCTCCGCCGGCCTCCGGCAACGCAAGCACTGGGCGGCCCTCGGCTACCTCCTGACGACGCCGGAGGGGGCGAGCCGCACCCACCTCGCGACGTTGCTGTGGCCCGACAACGACGCCCCCAAGGCCCGCACGAACCTGCGCGTGACGCTCACGACCCTCCGGCGGGCGCTGGGGGAGGTCCTGGTCAGCGACCGCACGCACGTCCGCCTCGACGGGGACGCGGTCGACGCCGACGTCCTCCGTCTTCGAGGGTGGGGGGCGGCGGGCGCCCGCTACGACGACGCACCGACCGACCTCGATCCCACCCGCGCCCTCCTCGAAGGCATCGACCTCACCGACGCCCCCGCCTTCATGGACTGGCTCGCCGACGCGCGCACCCACCTGGCGTACGAGCTGCACGACGCCTGGACGCGCGCCGCCGCCGACGCCGAAGCCGACGGCAGCGCCGACGACGCCATCCACCTCGCCGACGTCGCCAGCCGCATCGCGCCGTGGGACGAGGCGACCCACCGCACGGCGATCCGCCTCCGGCGGGACGCGGGCCGCCCCACCGACGCCGTCCGCCGCTACCTCGACGCGGAGGACGCCCTCCGCCGCCACCTGGACGCCGACCCCTCGCACGCCACCGTCGAACTCCTCCACGACGTCCGCCGCCGCTGGTTGGCGGACGGCGCCCACCGTCCCGCGGCGAGCGCGGTCGCGCCCGACGCGGTGGGGGACGAGCGGCTGGCCACCCCGTTCGGCCTGATCGGTCGCGAAGCGGACGTGCTGGCGGTCCTCGACCGCCTCGCCGACCCCGGCGTACCGTGGTTGACCCTCGCCGCCGGACCGGGGCTCGGGACCTCCACCCTCGCCTCCGAAGCGCTCCGCCTGCACGTCGCCCGGACCGGCGAGCGGGTGACGCGCCTCGTGGTGCGCGACGCGCCGCACGGCGACGCCGTCGCCCGCGCCGTCGATACGGCCCTCGCCCCGGCCGGTTGGCACGCCCCGACGTTCGTGTGGCTCGACGACCTGCCCCCGGGCCGCGTGACGCCCGACGCCGCGGAGGCCCTCACCGCCCGCCACCCCGGCGTCCGCTTCGTCGCGACCGGGCGAGCGCCCATCGGCCACGCGTACGAACGCACCTGGACGCCGGGACCGTTGGGGCTTCCCGACCTCGACGTCCGCGACCCGGAGCGCATGACCGACGCCCCCGCCACCGAACTGTTCCTGGCGTCGGCCCGGAAGCACGGGTGGACCGGATCCCCCGCCGACCTCGATCCGAAGGTCCGCACGAGCGTCGCGCTGACCGCGCGCATCCTGCAGGGCCACCCGCTGTCGCTGGTGTTGGCCGGGTACGCCTGGGCGCGCGGGACGTTGGGCGACCCGTTCACCACCCTGCCCGACCTCGCCGGGCGCCTGACCGCCGGCGCCCCCGACCTGCCCCCGCACCAGCGGTCCCTCCTCGCGCACGGGCGCGCCGCCGCCGCCGCGGTTCCCCGCGACCTGGCGCCGTTCCTGCGGCGGCTGGCGTACGTCGGCGTTCCCGCGCCCCCTGGCGTCCTCGCGCACGCCGAGGCGCGCGACGCGGACGCCGTCGCGGCCGACCTCGCCCGCCTCGAGGCCCTCGGTCTCGTGACGCGGTCGGGGGGCGCGGGTCGGCCGGCGACCTACCGGGTGCCCGCCGGACTCCGCGCGGCGCTTCGGGCGGACGTCGACCGACAGGACGAGGCCGACGCCGCCTTCGCGCGGCGCTACCGCGACGACGTCTTCGACCGCCTGACCCGCGTCGCCGACGCCCTCCAGGGGCCGGGCGAGGCGGAGGCGCTCGCCGACGCCGTGACGTGGATCGACGACGCGAACGCCCTCCTGCGCGAGCACATCGCGGTCGACCCACGGGCCGCCCTGGCGTTGGGCGCCCGCACCTGGCGGGTGTACGAACGCCTGGGGCAGGGCCCGTTCGCCGAGCGGTTCCTCCGCGCCACCGCCGACGCGCACGCGCACGCCCTCCCGACCCCCGAACGCGCGGGGGTCGCCACCGCGCTCGGGGGGTTGGCGATGGACGCCGGCCGGCCGGGCGACGCGCGCCACGACTTCGCCGCCGCCCTGGCGGCCCGCCGGGAGGCGGACGACGAACCCGGCGTGGCGCGGGCCCTGATGAACCTCGCCGCCGCCGATGGCGCGCGGGGCGCCCCCGCCGACGCCCTCGAGGACCTGGAGGAGGCGGCGCGGCACGCCCGCCACGCGGGGGACCCGTGGCTGGTGGCGGCCTGCGAGACGAACCGCGGGCACATCCTGAGTGAAACCCGCGACGACGCGGGCGCCTGCGCAGCGTACGCGCGCGCTGCGGCGGCGTTCCACGAGGCGGGCGACGCGATCGGCGAGGCCAGCGCCCACCTCGGGCACGCCCGGGCGTGCCTAGCGCGCGGGGCCATCCCGGAGCTCAGCGAAACGATGTCGAAGCTCGAGGCCACCCTCACCCGGTACGGCACGCCCCACGGCCTGGGGGTCCTCCGCTCGGCCCTCACCGGCCTCCGTGACGCCCTGTTGGCCGACGAGCGGACGAACCTCGCGGACCGGGTCGGTCGCCTCGTCGCCACCCACCTACCCCGCCCGGACGCCGTCCGCTGAGGCTTTTGGGCGTGCGCCGAGGCTCGGGGTCGTGCGCCGATGCTCACGGGAAGGACAGCCCGGGGCGCTCCTCCACCTCGACGGTCCGGCGCTCCGGCACGATGCGAAGGTCCACCGACGCCGGCTCGGGACCCTCGACGTCGACGGTGACGACCGCCGGTTCGATCCGGAAGAACTCGAGGGCGGGGTCCTCGACCACCTCCACGCGATACGTCCCGGGGTACATGCGGTCCAGTTCGAAGGTGCCATCGGGGTTGCTCTTCGTTCGGTAGGACCGCTCGTCGTTGCGGACCACGATCGTTCGCTCCCCGACGACGAGCGGGTCGACGTCGCGACGGCCGGTCCCGAACACGACGTCGTCGCCGACGTCCGTCGGGGGGTCCTCGTAGGCGATCCGCCCCCGAACCCCGGTCGCCTCGACGAGCTGGAACGTGACCTCGACCGCTTCCCCCGACTCGAGGACGACGTCCTGGACGGGATTGGGGGCGACGAGCATCCCCGATGGGACGCGGGTGGTGTCCACGAACACGGTCGCGGGCCCGACGGGGAGGACGTCGCTCGTGAACCGTCCCTCCTCGTCGGTGACGAACTCGCGTTCGTCGACGCGGACGACGGCGTCCGGGAACGGCGATCCGTCGGGACCGAGGACGCGGCCCTCGAGCCGCCCGAGGTCGGAGCGGTACGAGACGGGGACGTCGATCCGGTACGACCACCCGGCACGCGCCGTGAACGTCGTGGAGGACGTCCCGTTCCGCTCGTGCCGCACGCCACCCGAGAGGTCGAGCCGCCCGAACCTGGATCCGAACGTCCCGCGTACGTCGGCCGATACGGTGTCGAGCCAGCGGTCGCCGCCCGCGATGGACACGTCGATCGGAATCAGCCCGAACGGCCGTACCGTCGTCGCGTACCCGTAGCCGACGTCCAATGACAATCCGGTATGGCCGATCGGCTCGAGCGAGAAGCGGGCGGTTCCCCCGTACGCCTGGACGGATCCTTCGATACGAACCTTCCGGCCCGGATCGCAGTTTGGGCGGCAGGCCTCGACGGGCAGATTGGTGCGGTACTTCGCGGACAGCGCCGTAGAAAAGTCACCCATCTCGACATTCCGCACACCCGTGCTGACGTCGGCACTCCGTTTCGTAACGACGCCCGCCTCCAGCGTGCGACTGTGGATTGCTCCCACGTCAACTATCCCCCACACCCGAGACAACCGCACGCGGGCACGATATGCGTCGGCATGACGCACGGCCTGTGTAGCGTCGAGCGGCAGGCGGGTCGACCTTCTTGCATCCGTCCTAAGGGTCCACGCCTCCCCAGAAACATCCAGATCACCGTCCCAAGATTCCGCTGCCGACACCGGTTCGTCGGCCCGTTTACGGACGGTATGCTCGTACGCCACGCTGCCGGATACACGCCCAGAGAGCCAACGACCTTCGTAGCGTCGTGTTGGCGGGCGATACTCGTAGCTTTGCCTTCGGACCCTCGCAAACCCATCCCCGTCGTCATCATCATCGATCGACCACACCCGTCGCGCTTGAAGGCTTCCACTCACGCCATCGACGGAAAAGGACACCGTGCCCTGAGCACGGGGAAGGATGGGGCCGAACCGGCGCCCGAAACTACCGCTGATAAGCACGTCCGAGCGACTCGAAATGCTCAAGCCGAAAGTGCCACCGAACGATCGATGCGACGGATGCACGGTCGTTCCGACATGTGTCGCCCAAGACGTACTTGCCCACTCATCGCGAAGCCGAACCCCAACCCCGCCATGTGCGCCGTCCGCATTCTGATGGAGTGATACCGACAAACGGTTCGCCCGATGAACGTTTTGACGTATGGGGATATCGACCCTCCCGCCAAGTCCCGAGATGGGGGTGGTGCGGGGCGCAATACGCGTGGCGCCCGGAAGCTGCATGGCAATGTCAACGACCCCTTGATATCGGGCTTGGAACCGAGGTGCACGATCCCTCCGTATTGGCGTACGAAGTGACAGATGGACCCGTGGCTGTCCAGAATCGAGTAATGCGCCCGCAATCTGCGTGGTCAATGTCGGGGTGCCACTGCCGGTCACGACCCACGTCCCTTCGGCCGTCTCGATGCCCGTCCTCACGGCCGTACGAACCGTGAGTGGAATCGTGTGGAATGGACCAGCGCGACCACGCCGGCCAAAGCTGGGTAGGACGTCGACGGGAACTCGTGTAGCGTCCAATCGGCGACCGGACGTAGCGTCCCGCAGGACGAGCCACGTTCGATCGGTCCGGATCGTGTCCTCGGGAAGCTCGGGAGCGACGCGGACCGTCACCTGGCCATCTTCGCCGGGACCGAGTTCGAGGACCGACGGCTCAACGGTTCGCCCGATCTCCAAAACAGCAGACCCTCCCAGCGCGAATTGCGCCCGGACGTTTCCCTCGTTGACGACGCGCGCTACCAGCTCGTACGGGCCACGCACCGCATTTCGCGGGGTGGTAATCACCTCGATAGATCCAGCGATGCGTTCCATGACGATGAATGGAACCGCGAAGCGCATTGGAGCTGAAGCGCCGCTCGTGGCGGTCACAGCGACCGCCGCGGGTCCAGGCGGTGCATTGATGCTCACGTCGATTGGCAGAACGACGGCCCGTTGGTCTCCTGCGGCTACGTCGATTTCGGCGCGTGGAGCAATGAGCCGCACGAACTCGGGCCGTTCGTACGCCAAGGCATACGTGTCGGCCTCGCCCCGCGGCTGCACGAGGACGGCGCGAAGAATCGCGCTTTCGCCCGGCGCGACCGTGGGTAGCTTGGCGGGGACTTCAACGGTCTGCGTGTACGCAGCCGTACCGCTGAGGCAAGCGAAGAAGAGAGGGAGAATGAGCCGGTGGAGCATGGCAGGACCACGCAGCGTGGGCGTCGCGACGGCCTACCCGTCTCGCGCCAACACCGACCTCATCAGGGTTCTCCGCCCACGTCCAAGTCCAGTCGCACGGCGTACATGTCCGAATTTTCCGTTTCTGCGAGGAGGAGAACTTCGTATGCCCCTGGAGGCACGTCCGAAAGATCGAATCGAACCTCGCGTTCGTATCCTGGATAGAGGCGTACCGTTGCGGGAGGCGTTGAGAAGATTTGGTCGCCCACCGCACGATCGAATACCTGTGCTTGGACGCGGACGAGTGCCACGCGTTGCCCTTCGACCTGAAGTGTTGCATCGATGAGCAGGGCGTCACGGTCCATACCGCTTGCGTCACCGCGCGCGACGTCGCCAATCGTAATGCCAGAAACGTCGGGGGCTCCGACGTGCACCAGCACCGAGTACGCATACCGCGTGCGTGTCCGGATTTGGATACCCTCGGCGGGCGGTACGTCTTCCTCGAGCTCACCTTCTGGTTCGAACATCAGTACGGTCCAATAGGTCGCCGGTTCGTCTACGTCGGGTGGCGCCGTGACCGTAAACGAAAAGCGTCGATTCTCGCCGTCCGCAACGATGAACTCATCCACCTCAGGTCGCACCATCTGCGACGCCGATGTGGTGATGGAACCCGGTTCAACGTACTCTGGATCCCCACCAGGTATGCGATCGAGAAGACGCACGCGTACGCGTTGCGGCGAATCGCCATTGTTAAACACCGTAATGGTGCGTGTGGCCGTTTCACCGGGCATCATGTCGATGGTCGCCGTCAAGGACTCGAGGATGCCGATGTTTGCCATCGCAAGCCCCGAAGCAAGAAACCCAGTGAACGTCACACACGACGCCAGCAGCATCAAGAGTCTTGGCCGGCCCCACCCTTCCAGGGTGGGGCCAAGCGCGCGGAAGCCGTTCAGGCCGATATGTCCAGAGGATCGAACCAGAATCACTCTGGCCTTATTCTGAGGCTACCGTGAACTGGATCGTGACCGAATCACCGTTCGTCGTCTCTGGGCTTGTGTCGCCGAAACCCATTTCCGGTCCGTCCCCACGTTGGGCGATGTAGTACGAGTACTCGAACGAGTTGGCCCCTCCCCCGTCCGTGCCGTGGAGCCGGTCGTTGAGACTACCGGCAACGTACATTCCAGAACCATCGAGCAGCGCCTTGACGGGCTGATCGCTACCATCTCCGGGGAAAAGCCGAGCAGCTTCGCCGGACCCCGACGTGCCGTTGAAGTCGGAGCGGTCGGATACGTCGCCATTGGCGATTCCGAACTCAAGGTGGTTTTCCGCATCTTGGTACCAATCCGCCAACTCATCCGTCGGCGTAACCCCGTTGACGCTTACGATTTCGGCATAGAGGTGTGTGGTCGCGTTAGCAAAGGAATACTCCACAGTTCCGCCGGGCGCACTATCGAAGGTGTCCGCTCCGGCGATGCTAAGTTGTTCGGTCACGTCTCCACCGGCGTTGACGAAGTTTACGAAACTGTATGTCAGCGACAGGGTGACGTCGTCGCTGGCGGAGACGACGTCGTCCTGTGCACTACTCGGAGTTTGGATGCTTTGAGCCAAGGTCGTTCCGAGGCCCACCATGACCATCGTCACTGCGAAAAGCGAACCGATTCCACGCCTTCTCATCACTCGAAATCCTTTCTTCACGCGATCGACTAGTGTGTAGGCGCCTTCGAGGGGCGCGCCACGCCACAGCGCAGTCCACTGCATGACTCCGGCCATTAGTAATCCGCTACCGTGAAGGTGACCGTCAGGTCGAGATCTTCAATCGCCTGCTCGGGGCCACGGTTGAGCTTCGATGCCGCAAACTTCAATGAAAGCTCCTCACCCTCCTGTGCCACCCCGGCATCGTTGTCAGTCATGAGAGTCGCGGCTCCAAAGACGCCTTGTTGCGCTTGCATCACGTTTACTTTTTTCCACCCAATTCCTGGGTCAGCCAGCGGATCACATGCAGTTGTTGTGTACTGATCCGCCGTGCCCATGCATAGAGCAAGGCGAATCCCATTGGTCAACGAAAACATCTCATTATCCGGATCGGGAACCGACGTCCCCAACCCCGCATCCTCAGGCGTCACGCCTTCGGCCGTACCTGGCGTATAATCGGTGTTGTCCAAATTGAAGTTGGTCACTTCAGCCGTAATACCGCCATCAAGCGAACCAAACACGTAGTCGATGTCGATCGTTTCGTCATCGATGACGGACGTATCCGCCGAGTTGATCGACAGCGCAGCCGTGGCGCTTGCACCGCTGCTCATCTGAACGTCAATTCGGTTGCCGACGACGAAACTGATGTCCTGCACCGTTTGTGTGTCGGTCGCGCTGGTGGTGTCCTGCGCGACTCCCATGCCTGCAAACATGATTGCCGCGGCAAGGACTCCTCGAGCCATGGTCATACGAACTCCCTTCGTGCATAAGGCGCTCGGGCGAATGCGCGCCTTGCGGAGAGAAGACTATTCGTAGGGTGTTATTCCTACGTTATTTTTTCCATAATCTTCACTTTTTGCTTGGGGCTACGGCGTACTTTCCAGCGCACTATGCGAGGGGACAGCGTCGGTTGAGTGAAGTAGGGGAAGTAGAGATGGTCGCCCCGTAGGCATGACCCCCAACCAAATGGGGAGCACATTAGATTTCGGAACCGGGCACGTACGGACATGGATCGGTGATCGCCGATGAATTCAAGGCAAAGCGTGACTGACGGCGCCTGTCCACCGTGCACACGTACGCCCCTGAAAGGCATTCGCCTGTCGCTCGGGAGCTCGAGCGACGAATACCGAGCTACGCTTGCGTTCAAGCCCTTGCCTTCACCGAGTCAAACCCAGCCGTGGACGACGTTGTCAGGCGCCTTGCCTCGAAGGACCTGTCCTAGGCCAAAGATCCAGTGGACGGTCTCGCGGGACGGTACGGCGTGGGTAGATGCCGTCACTCGCGCACCTCCGACATTGCCCACATGGCACTCGAGCACTCAAAACGACTCCCGAACCGCGCCCTTGAAAGCCCGTGGGATGCACGTTTTCGTCTACGCTAGCCGCATCTGCTGCATTTCGGGCGCAATACGACAGAAACGAAGACATGCTTCGGCTCGAACGCAGCCGTATCGCTACATGACACTCATTAACGTGACGCAACACGGAAGGACACGAGGCATCACCGCGCCACGCATGCTTCAGTCTCGTCCCGTCACACCTGGAATCAACGCTCCGCACGCACAACGGACGGCTCGTGCTACGTCCGCCGCAGGATCAATCCTTCCCGAAACGAAACACGTTCTCCGACCGATACCCCTCCCCATGCACCAGCACCGCCCCGAACGGATGGTCGTGGAACGCCGGCCCGGGGAAGCGTTGCGGTTCGAGGGCGACGCCGCCGTAGGGAACGTGCGGCGTTCCGTGCGTGCCGGGGACGTCCCGCCCGAGGAACGACCCGGTGTAGGCCTGCAGGGCCGGCTCGTCGGTGATCACGGTCATCGTGATGCCGCTGCGCGGCGCGTGCAACGTCGCGACGGGGCGGAGGACCCCCGACTCCGTCGGGGGCAGCACGAAGGCGGCGTCGAGGCCGTGGGTGCGGCGCAGGAACTCCGCCGCGGCGTGCGCTTCGCCGTCGCCGGTCGCCGCGACGTCGAGGCGGCGCCCCCGCAGTGGCCCGTCGCCGGGCACGAGCGTGGCGACGGGCGTCCCGTCGCGCAGGTCGAGCGGCGTACCGCGGACCGGACGCACCTCGCCGGTCGCGACGCCCAGGTCATCGAGGGCGAGGTAGGCGTCGGCGTCGACGCTGAGCTCGTGCTCCGTCGCCGGCCCGGCGCCGGCACCCTCGAGGTTCCAGGTGCCGTGGTGGGTCGGTGCGAACAGGGTCGTGCGGTCGGACGCCCCCTCGGTCCGGATCCGCAGTTCGTGGCGTTCGGTCCAGGCGACGTGCACGCGCACCTCGAGCCGCCCGGGGTAGCCGTCCTCCCCGTCGTCGCTCACCCGCGCGAAGGTGACCTCCGCGAGACCGTCCTGCCCCGGCTCCCGGCGTACCTCGGCGTTCCAGAGGCGCCGGTGGAACCCGACCGGCCCACCGTGCAGGTGCACGCCGTCCCCCTCGTTCGCCGGGAGGTGCACCGTCGTCCCCCCGACGTCGACCGGCGTGGCGGGGCGTCGCCCCGCCGTCCGCCCCACGGTCACGCCGAGGTACTCCGGATTCGTCTCGTACGCCCCGAGGTCGCGATGCCCGAGGGCGACGTTCCGCAGGCCGCCCGCGCGGTCGGGCACCCGGACTTCGAGGACCGTCGCGCCGTAATCGAGCAGCGCGACGCCGGACCCGTCGGGCGCCACGAGGTCGAACCGCGTCACGGGCTCGCCACGCCCCGTGGTTCCGAACGGTGTCGTGTCGATGTGCCATTCGCTCGTCATGGTTGCACCGTACTATGCCTTTACGTTACGTGGTGCGGACGCACCGTCCGACTGCGTCGCGGCCCTCGGACGCGAGGGGCCCCCTGGCCTATGCTACGCACGTGCCTGCGTACCTGCACTCCATCGCGCCCGTCGTGCCCGCCCCCACCGTCGACCAGGGAAGCGCCCAAGCGGCGATGGAGGGCATCGTCGGCGGCGACCGGCGGACCGACAAGCTGCTGCGGCGGATCTACCCCTCCAGCGGGATCGACACGCGCCACAGCGTGCTCGAGGACTTCGTCCCCCGCGGCGGCGAGACGACCCCACCCGCGGATGAAGGGTGCGACGCCCATGGCGTCCGTCGGCTTCCCCCAACCCAGTCGGGCCCAGGGTTCTTCGTCACCGACGCCGGCGACGTCCGCGACCCCGGCACGAAGGAGCGCAACGCCCGCTACCGCAGCGAGGCCGGGCCGCTGTTCGTGACCGCAGCGCGCGACGCGCTCGAGGCGGCGCCCGACGTTGGCCCCGACGACGTGACGCACGTCGTCACGGTGTCCTGCACCGGGTTCTACGCCCCCGGCCCCGACCTCGACGTCGTGCACGGCCTCGGCCTGCGCGGCGGCACCGAGCGCTACCACCTGGGCTTCATGGGGTGCTACGCGGCGTTCCCCGCCCTCCGCATGGCGCGCGCCTTCGTCGAGGCCGACCCGGACGCGGTCGTGCTGATCGCCTGGGCGGAACTGTGCACCCTCCACCTCCAGCACGACCGCGACCCCGACGCGTTGGTGTCCGCCAGCGTGTTCGCCGACGGCGCCGTCGGCGCCGTCGTCTCCGGCCGGACGCCGACCGGTCCGGCGTTGCGCCTCGACGCGTTCGCCGACGGCCTGGCGCCCGAGGGCGCCGACGACATGGCGTGGACGATCGGCGACACCGGGTTCGAGATGACGTTGAGCGCGTACGTCCCGAAGATCGTCGGGGCGAAGGCGCACCACGCCCTCGGTCCGCTCCTCGCCGGCCGCGACGTCGACCTCGCCGACGTACCCCGCTGGGCGGTCCACCCCGGCGGGCGGGCGATCCTCGACAAGCTGGAGGTGGGCCTGGACCTCCCCGACGGCGCGCTGGCCGCCTCCCGCGGGGTGCTGGCGCGCTACGGCAACATGTCGAGCGCGACGGTGATGTTCGTCCTGGCCGACCTGTTGCGCGCGCCGGGGCCGCCCGGCGAACCGGTGATCGCCATGGCGTTCGGGCCCGGCCTGACGGTCGCCAGCGGGCTCCTGACCTTCGCGTGAACGGTGGCCCCGTCGACCGGTTCCCCCGCGCGCACGACCTGCGCGAGCGGATGGACGACCCGGCGTGCGACCCCGAACGGCTCGCGGCGACGTTCGCGCAGTTCGGGCTCCTCAACGACCTCCTGTCCGGCTGGCGGGCGGCGTGGCGGACGGTGCTGCGCCCGCACGCCCGCGCCGCAGCCGAGGCGTCGGGGCGCGCGACGCTCCTGGACGTCGGGTGCGGCGGTGGGGACCTCGCCCGCCGCCTCGCGCGCTGGGCGGCGGACGACGGCGTGCCGCTGCAGGTGACGGCGCTCGACCGCGACCCCCGCGCCCTGGCGTTCGCCCGGACGCGCCCGACCCCCACCGGCGTGACGTACGTCGGGGACGGCCCGGGCGAGGACGTCGGCGACCTCCGGGCCGCCGGCCGCCGCTTCGACCTGGTCGTGTCGAACCACGTCCTGCACCACCTGGCGGAGGCGGACCTGGCGCCGTTCCTGGCGGCCACCGACGCGCTGGCGGCGCGGGCGGTCCTCCACGACGACCTGATCCGCACGCCGTTCGCCCTCCCGGCGTTCGCGGTGTTCTCGCTGCCGTTCCGCGGGTCGTTCGTGCGGGTCGACGGGATGCGGTCGATCCGGCGGGCGTGGCGCCCCCCGGAGCTCGCGCCGCACCTCCCGCCCGGCGCGCACGTGCGGCGCCGCGGCGCCTTCCGCCTTCGGGTCCTGCGGGAGACGGAGGCCCCATGACGCCACCGAATGTGCGGGCCGTCCGCGAGCCCGCGGACGTCGACGTCGCGATCGTGGGGGCGGGCGCGACCGGCAGCTACCTCGCCGCCCGCCTCGCGTCGCTGGGCGCGTCGGTCGTCGTGCTCGAGCGTCGCCTGGACCCCCCGACCCACACCCGCGCCATCGGCCTCCACCCGCCGGGCCTCGAGGCGCTCGCGCGGGTCGGGGCGGCCGACCCCCTCGTCGCGGCGGGCGTCCCGGTCCGGCGGGGGCACGGCGGCGCCGGCACGCCGGGCCGCGACCTGCGCCGCCTCGGCACGATCGCCTTCGGCGCGCACCTGCCCGACCCGTGGCCGTTCGTGCTGACCGCACCGCAGCACGTCACCGAGGGGGTGCTCCTGGACCGCCTCGAGGCGCTCGCCCCCGGCGCGGTGCGGCGGGGCGTGACGGTGCGCGGCCGCCGCGAGGACGCCGCCGGCGTGACCCTCGAGGCGACCGACGCGCGGGGTGGGGGGACGCTCGAGGTCCGCGCCCGCGACGTGATCGCCTGCACCGGCGCGCGCGGCGGGGCGGAACGCTGGGTCGCCGGCCGCCGCGCCGGGCGGTCGTTCGACGACGCCTACCTGATGATCGACCTGCCGCAGGCGGCGGAGGCGTGGCCCGCCGCCCTGGGGCCGCTGGCGGCCGACGAGGCGTGGATCCACCTGGCGCCCGCCGGCGTCGTCGAGGCGTTCCCCCTCCCGGGCGGGGTGCGCCGCTGGGTGGTGCGCACGCCGGTCCCCGCCGAGGCCGACCCGGTGCACCTGGCGCGCCTCGTCGCCGGCCGGATGGGGGTCGTCCTCGATCCCGGCGCGGCGACGATGCGTTCGTCGTTCGGGGTGGAGGCGCGCCGCGCGACGCCCATGGCGCGCGGCCGCACCTGGTTGGCGGGGGACGCCGCCCACGTCGTGCCGCCGCTCGGGGGGCAGGGCATGACGCTGGGCTGGTTGGGCGCCGACGAGCTCGTCGACGCGTGGCGCGCGCACCGCGAGGGTCGCGCGACGCGGGCCGATGCGATGCGCACGTACGCGCGGCGCCAGGGCGCCCGCGCGCGCCGCGCCCGCCTCCGGGCGGAGGCCAACCTGCGTTTGGGGCGCCCCACCCGCGCGGCGGGGGTGCGCGACGCGGCGCTCGCGGCGGCGCTCCGCGGGCCGAGCGCGGCGCTGCTGGCGCGCGCCTTCACGATGCGGAACCTGGTCGGCGGACCGCGCAGCGTGTAACCCTGCCGCATGGCCCGTGCGCTTCGCCGGGCGGCGCGGCACCCGTGGCTGCGCCACCTGCGCCTCGCGTTCAACCTGATCCTGACGCCGATCTGGGGCTTCGGGGTGGTCGCCGCCCTGCGCGAGACCGGCGTGAGCGTCGAGGCCGGGCGGCTGCTGGCGGCGTGGGCGTCGCTGCACGTCTTCCTGTACGGCGGGACGACCGCCTTCAACTCCGTGTACGACCGCGACGAGGGCCCGGTCGGGGGGATGCTGCACCCGCCCGCCGTCGACGGGGGCCTGCTGCCGTTCTCGCTGGCGGTGCAGGCGATCGGCGCGGCGTTCGCGGCGTGGGTCGGGGCGACCTTCCTCGCGTTCTGGGGGGCGTTGTTCGCGGTGTTCACCGCCTACTCGCACCCCGCCGTCCGCCTCAAGCGCGACCCGCGCCTCGCGATGGCGGCGATCGCCCTGGGGCAGGGCGCGCTCGGGTTCGCGCTCGGGTGGGTCACGGTCGCCGGAACGACGGACCTGGCGACCCCCTGGAACGCCGCCCGCATGGCGGTCACCGCCCTCCTGGTGGCGGGGCTGTACGTCGTGACGCAGGCGTACCAGGTGCGCGAGGACGCGGCGCGGGGCGACCGGACGTTGCCGGTCCGCTGGGGCGCCCCGCGCGCCCTGCGCGCGGCGGCGGGGCTGCTGCCGGCCGGCGCGCTGGTGCTGGCCGCCGACGTCGCGCGCGACCTCGGGGTGGGGGTCGCCGCCGCCGTCGTCGCGGGCGCGCTCGGTCTCGCCGCCGCCCTGCACCGGTGGGCGGCGCGCTTCGACCCCGGCGACGTCGCGGGCAACTTCCGGGTCGCGATGCGGCTCGCGGTGGGTGCGTCGGCGGCGGCGACGACGCTGCTGGCGGCGTGGGCGCTGGCGCTGCGCGCCTGAACCGGGGTCGCGCTCGCGGTCGCGCCGCCCGCCGGCCGCTACCCTGCGCCCATGCGACGCCCGACCCCCGAGACGCCCGGACCCGGCCAGGAGTCGGTCTGGGACTACCCCCGCCCGCCCGCCGTCGACCCCAGCTCCGAGCGCGTCATCGTGCGCTTCGGCGGGGTCGTCGTCGCCGACTCGACGCGCACCGTCCGCATCCTGGAGACGTCGCACGCGCCGGTGTACTACCTCCCGCCCGACGACGTCGACGCCGCCGCGCTGGAGCCGATCGACCGGCGGACGTTCTGCGAGTTCAAGGGCGCCGCGGCGTACGCCGACGTCGTCGCCGGCGGGCGGCGGGCGGCGGCGGCCGCCTGGTGGTACCCCGACCCGACGCCGCGCTACCGCGACCTGGCCGGCTGGGTGACGTTCTACCCCTCGAAGATGGACGAGGTCACGGTCGACGGGGAGGTCGTCCAGCCGGTCGGCGGGGACTTCTACGGGAGTTGGGTCACGTCGCGGGTCGTCGGGCCGTTCAAGGGCGGCCCGGGCACGCAGGGCTGGTGAGCGCCGGCGTCAGGCGAGCGCGTCCCAATCGAGGGTCGGGCCGAGCGTCGCGACGAGCGCCTCGAGACCGACGCGATCTTCGTCACTGAACGTCGCCGGCCGGTCGCTGTCGAGGTCCAACACCGCGCGCAGGGCGCCGGCGCCGTCGCGCATCGGCACGACGATCTCGGAGCGCGACGCCGGGTCGCAGGCGATGTGCCCGGGGAAGGCGTGGACGTCGGCGACGACCTGGGTGGCGTCCTCCGCCCAGGCGGTCCCGCAGACGCCGCGCCCGTAGCCGATCCGCACGCACGCCGGTTTCCCCTGGAACGGGCCCAACACCAGCTCGTCGCCGCGCCGCAGGTAGACGCCCGCCCAGTTGAGGGCCGGGTGCGCGTCCATGACCGCCGCGCTCAGGTTCGCGAGGTTCGCCAGCGGGTCGGGCTCCCCCGCCCACAACGCCTCGACGGCCTTCGTCAGGGCCGCGTAGTCCACGTCCGCACCGCGTTCGCTCGTCATGCCCGCACCTCCGCGGCGGCATGCTACCCGTTCGTCCGGCCGGTCGCGAGCGCCACCGACAGGCCGCGAATGCGGATCCGCCGCACCGCCTCCTCGCCGACGCCGGGCCGCTCCGCCCACACCGCCGGGCGCGGGTAGAGCAGCCCCCACCGCCACGCCGGCCCCGCCGCCCCGGCCTGCGCGAGGGCGTCCAGGACGGCGCCCAGAACCGCGTCCGGCGCGCCGCCGCGCGCCGCGGCGCGGCGCCCGTAGGGCGGGTTGGCGAGCAGCAGCGGCCGGCGGGCGCCGTGCGCCGCGGCGAGCGCGGCGAAATCCAGCGTCCGCGCGTCGCCCACCGCGACGTCCGCCCCCTCACCGAGCGCCGCCGCGGCGACGTCGGCGGCGGCGGCGTCGACGTCGCGCCCCACGAGCGCCGGGGCGGCGGGCGCGACCTCGAAGCGGCGGAGGGCGTGCCGGAGCCGTCCCTCGTTCCAGACCGGCGCGGTGCGCAGCGCCACGGGACGCCCGGCCGCCACCGGCCGCTGCGTCGCGATCGCGCTCGCCTCCTGCAGGAGCGTCCCGGATCCGCAGAAGGGATCGATGATCAGGTCGGCGTCGGCCGCGCCCGCGAGGTGCGCGAGCGCCGCGGCGGTCGTCTCGCGCAGCGTCGTCGCGGTGCTGCGTTTGCCCGCCCCGCGCCGGTGCAGGCCGTGCGCGACGTCGACCCAGACCGCCGCCCGGTCGCGGTGCAGCTCGAGGCGGACGGTCGGGACGTCCTCCGCGCCGCCCGCCCCGCGGTCGTCGCGCGGCACCTCCGCCGCGACGCCGGCCCCCCGCACGGCGCGGCGCAGGGTGCGCTCCAGGCCGGCCGCGTCGCGCAGGTGCGACCGGCGGCTGCGGACGGCGCACCGCACCGGACCGCGCGCCGGCAGCCACCAAGCCCAGGGGATGCGCGCGAGGTGGTCGTACGCCATCGCGGTCGTCGCGGCGGCGTGCTCGCCGACCCGGACCGACAGGACGTCGGCGGTGCGGACCTCGGCGAGGAGGGCGTACGTCAGGTCGAACGGGGCCGTGAACGCCACGGAGCCGGACGTGACGTGCAGGCCGTCGCCCTGCCGCAGGGCCGCGACGTCGAGGTCCGCCGCGGCGCGGTCGGCGGCGCGGCGCACCTCCGCGGCGACGACGTCCTCGAGGCCGGGGGCGGACCGCAGCCGCAGCGGCCACGAGGCGGGCCATACCCGCCGCTTCACGGCGCGGGCGAGGGCGGCGGGCGTCGTCGCGGGCGGGGCGGCGCTCACCCGTGGATCTCCATCGCTCGGCCGACCGCGTCGCGCGGGGCGCCGTCCGCCGCCCGCGCGGGCAGCACCCGGTCGCGGCCCGCGGCGCGGCGGGCGACGGCGAGCAGCAGCGCGACGGCGTCGAGGACGTCGTCCGGCGCGACGCCGGAGGCGCCCGCCAGGTCGTCGCGGACGCGGGCGAGGGCGCCGGGCAGGTGCGCCTCGAGGAGCGCGTCGCGGGTGCTCCGCCCCTCCGGCGTGCGTTTGCCGTGGGCCAGCGGCGCGCCGGCCAGCGTCGCGAACGCCAGCTCGGGGTGGGTCTCCTTCACCCGCCCCTCGAGCGCGGGGGTGGCGGCGAGGAGGGCGTCGACCTCGCGGATCTTCGGGAGCAGGAAGTACGCCTGCTTGGCGAGACCGCGCCCGTCCGCCGCCCGGTGCCGCGCCAGCGCGTCCGGGTAGGTCTCGGCGGCGAGGACGCTTCGGACGGGGGCGGCGAACACCGAGGCGCGGCGGGCGCCGAGGGCGCGCCGCGCCGCGGCGTCGCAGGCGCGCGGTCCGGCGTCGGGGAGGCCGATCGGCACGTCGATCGCGACCTCCGCGTCGGCGGGGAGGGCCGCCAGGAGCGTCGCGACGTCGGGCGCCACGCGCCCGCGGACGTCACCGACGTCGCCGCCCGCCGGCAGGTGGGCGGCGACCCAGCCGCCGCGACAGCCGTCGACGCCGACGAGCGGGACGGTGGCGGGCAGCGTCGGGTGTAGCGAGAGCGGCGCGTCGTGCACGGGGGCAGGGTACCCACGCCGCCGCCCCGCGCAGCGGAGGCGTGCGCGGGGCGGCGGCGGGTGCGGGGGCGGGTCGGGTGGGCTCAGAACGCGGTCCAACCGCCGTCCGCGGCGATGGTCGCGCCGTTGATGCGCTTCGAGGCGTCGCTCGCGAGGAACAGCGCGAGCTGCGCGACGTCCTCGGGATCGAGGGTGTCGGGCGCCAGCTGGTGCCACTTGCCGTACTCCGCCATCGCCTCCTGGTCGATCTTCTCCGCCGCGATCGTCTCCTGGATGTTCGTCGCCACCCCACCGATCACGATCGCGTTGGCACGAATGCCTTGCGGTCCGTACGTGACGGCGGTGTTCCGGGTGAGGCCGATCACGCCGTGCTTACTGGCGGTGTAGGCCGCGCCGGCCGCGCCGCCCCCCACCCCCGCGGCGGAGGAGCTGTTGACGATCGAGCCGCCGCCGTGCTCCTTCATCCACTGCACAGCGGCGCGCGAGAGCGCCATGGGGGCGTACAGGTTGACCGCCATGATGCGGTTCCACGTCTGGTCGTCGAGGCTGGCGACCCCCTGGAACTGGTCCATGATGCCGGCGTTGTTGCACAGGACGTCGAGACGGCCGTGGTTCTGCGTGGCGGTGTCGATCAGCTTGTTCGCGCCCTCGCGGCTGGCGATGTCGCCGACGACGGTCGTCACGACCCCGCCGGCCCCCTCGATCTCGCGCGCGACGCCGTCGAGGCGCTCCTGGTTCACGTCGCCCGCGACGACGGTGGCGCCCTCGGCGGCGAACAGGCGGGCCATGGCGGCGCCCATGCCGGACGCGGCCCCGGTGACGACGACGACCTTGCCTTCGAGATGCTGCTGCATGTCGGTCTCCCTTCGCACCCGTCGGGGTGCGCGACGAAGGGCGTCCGCGCTCCGCGCGGACGCGTACGTCCGAGCATCGCACGGGCCTCGGGACGTTCGTCCCGAACGGCGCACGGGGCGACCGACCGGGGGACGTACCGACGCCCCCGGCGGGGCGCGAACGCGGGGATAGCGTGAGGGGCGTGGGCCGGCGACCCGGAAAGGAGGCCGACGTGGCGAACGACGCGCGCGACCCCGGCACGGTGACCGCCGTGCGCGGTGGGGTGGTCGACGTCCGCTTCCCGGCGTCCCCCCCGGCGCTGCACACCCGCCTCGAGGCGGCGGACGGCACCGTCCACCTGGAGGTCCTCGCCCACCTCGGGGGCGGCGACGTGCGGTGCCTCGCCTCCACCGAGGTGGGGCGCCTCCCCCGCGGCGCGCCGGTCACCGATACCGGCGGGCCGCTGCGGGTCCCGGTCGGGCCCGGCCTCCTCGGCCGCGTCGTCGACCTCGACGGCGCCCCCGCCGACGGCGGCCCGCCGGTCGACGCCGCCGCCTACCGGCCCGCCGTCGGGCCGTCGCTCGCCCTGCCCGACCGCACGACCGCCACGGAGGTGCTGGAGACCGGCGTGAAGGCGATCGACCTGCTCGCGCCGCTCGAGCGGGGCGGCAAGGCGGGCCTGTTCGGGGGGGCGGGCGTCGGCAAGACGGTGTTGATCACCGAACTCATCCACGCGATGGCGGCGCGGCACGGCGGCGTCAGCCTGTTCTGCGGGATCGGCGAACGCTCCCGCGAAGCGGAGGCGCTCGTGCGCGACGTCGAGGAGGCCGGCGTCGCGGACGACGCGGTGCTGGTGTTCGCGCAGATGGCGGAACCGCCGGGCGCCCGCTTCCGGGTGGGGCACACCGCCGCGACGATCGCGGAGTGGTTCCGCGACGACGCCGCCCGCGACGTGCTGTTGCTCGTCGACAACGTCTACCGTTTCGTGCAGGCCGGCGCGGAGGTCGCGGGGTCGATGGGGCGGGCGTCGTCGCGGATGGGCTACCAACCGACCCTCGCCAGCGACCTCGCGGCGTTCGAGGAACGCATCGGGAGCCGCGAGGGTGCCGCCATCACGTCGGTGCAGGCGGTGTACGTCCCCGCCGACGACTTCTCCGACCCGGCGGTCCAGCACGTCTTCGCGCACCTGTCGACGTCGTTGGTGCTGTCGCGCGACCGGGCGGCGCAGGGCCTCTACCCCGCCATCGATCCGTTGCGCTCGACGTCGAGCCTGCTGCACGCCCGGCACGTGGGCGCCCGGCACGCGCGCATCGCTCGGGAGGTGCGGCGGACCCTGGCGACGTACCAGGACCTCGAGGACGTCATCGCGATGCTGGGCTTCGAGGAGCTCTCGCGCGAGGACCGCACGACCGTCACCCGCGCCCGCCGGCTCGAGCGCTACCTGACGCAACCGTTCCGCGTCACCGAGGCGTTCACCGGTCGCGAGGGGGTGTCCGTCCCCCTCGCGGACGTCCTGGACGACTGCGAAGCGATCCTCGCGGGGGAGGCGGACGACCGCCCCGAGCGGGCGTTGTACATGGTGGGGCGCTGGCGCGACGGGGACGACGGGAAGGGGACCGACGGGGAGGCGACGGGCGGCCCCGCGAGCAATGCTCCCGCGAGCGACGGTCGCGCGACCGGCGCCGCCCCCGCCGGTCGGTCGGGGGCGCCGTGAGGCTGCTGCTGAGCGTGCCCAGCGGCGTGCTGCGCGACGTCGCCGTCGCCCGCGTCGACGCCCTCACGACCGCGGGGGCGTGGACGTTGTTGCCCCGCCACGCCGACGCCGCCGCCGTCCTCCGGCCCGGCCTGCTGCGCTTCGTCCCCACCCCCGACGACGCGAACGCCGCACCCTCCGACGGCCACCCCGCCACGGCGGACGGCGGCGCGCGCGAGGCCGCCGGCGAGACGTTCGTCGCCACCGACCACGGCGTGCTCGTGAAGGTCGGCGACGTCGTCCGGGTCGCGTCGGAGCGGGCGGTGGTCGCCGGCGACCTGGCCGACGCGACCCGCACGTTGCGGGAGCACCTGACCGCCCGCAGCGAAGGGGAGCGACGCGCGCGCCACGCCCTCGCGCGCCTCGAAGCGGACCTGGTGCGGCGCTTGGGCGAGATCCGGAGGGCGTCGTGACCGCCGCGCACCCTCCCGACGATCGGCGGGACGACCGGTTCGACGGCCGGCGGGACGACCGGAGCGACGCCGGGCGCGACGACCCGATGCTGGAGGCGGTGACGCGCCGGCAACGCCGCAAGGAACGCGACCGCGCCGAGGGCCGACGGGGCGTCGCGGGGGCGCTGGGGACGTTCGGGATCGTCGGCTGGTCGGTCGCCGTCCCGACCCTGGTGGGCGTGATGCTCGGCGGGTGGATCGACGCGCGGACCGCGTCGGACCGCTCCTGGACCCTGACGCTGCTGATCGCCGGCGTCGTCGTCGGCTGCGTCAACGCCGCCTACTGGGTGCGCCGGGAGGTGGACCGTGACTGACGTGGCCCTCGCCCTCCTCGCCGGCCTCGCGGCGGGCGCGGCGTTGGGCGCCGCGTTCGTCGCCTGGCTGCACGTGAGCCTCCCGCGACCGGGCGCCGGCCCGCCCCGCCGCGGGCCGCTGGTCGCCGGGTCGCTGCTGCGCGTCCTCACGATCGCCGCGGCGTTCACCGGCCTGGCGGCGCTCGCGCCCCTCGCCCTCGCCGGGGCGCTCCCCGGCTTCCTCGTGGGGCGCGCCGCCGCCGTCCGCGTCGCGGCGCCCCCCACCATCGCGGCGGCGTCCCCGCCACCGCCCGACGACGCCCCACCCGAGGAGGTGCGCCCGTGACCCTGACGCCCGATACGATCGTCGCCTTCCGCGCGTTCGGCGTGAGCGTGAACGCGACGATCGTCTTCACGTGGGTCGTGATGGCCCTCCTCGCCGCCGGCTCGTGGGCGGCGACGCGGGGGCTGCGGCGCGACCGACCGCCGCTCGTCGCGACCGCCGTCGAGGCGCTCGTCGGCTTCGTCCTGGAGCAGATTCGCGACGTCACCGAACAGGATCCCGAGCCGTACCTCCCGTTCGTCGGGACGCTGTTCACGTTCATCCTCGCCAGCAACCTGCTGGCGGTCGTCCCCGGCTTCGAGCCGCCGACCGGGTCGCTGTCGACGACCGCCGCCCTCGCGCTGTGCGTGTTCTTCGCGGTGCCGGGGTTCGGGATCGCGCGCCTCGGGCCGCTCGGGTACCTCCGGACGTACCTCCGACCGACGCCGCTGATGCTGCCGTTCAAGGTCATCGGGGAGCTCTCGCGCACCCTCGCGCTCGCCGTCCGCCTGTTCGGGAACGTCATGAGCGGCACCGTCATCGCCGCGATCCTGTTGGGCGTCGCGCCGTTGTTCTTCCCCGCCGTCCTGCAGGCGTTCAGCCTGCTGGTCGGCGCCATCCACGCCTACATCTTCGCCATCCTCGCCATCGTCTACATCGCGTCCGGCACGCGCGTCCAGGGCGAACGCGAGGAGAAGGGAGCCTCCGCATGACCGACGCCACCCTCGTCGCCACCGCCTCCATCCTGATCGCCGGCCTGACGATGGCGATCGGTTCGCTCGGCCCGGCCCTCGGGCAGGCGCGCGCCCTCTCGCAGGCGCTGGCCAGCATCGCGCAGCAGCCCGACGAAACGAACGCCCTGACCCGCACGCTGTTCGTGGGGTTGGCGATGGTCGAGTCGACCGCCATCTACTGCTTCGTGATCGCGTTGATCCTGATCTTCGCGAACCCGTTCTGGACCGCGAGCGGGGGTGCCGCCGGGTGACGTTCGATCCGGTCACGGTCCTCGCGCAGGTCGTCAACTTCGCGGCGTTGCTCGCGGTGTTGCGGCTCACGCTGTACCGGCCGGTCCTGAACGCCATGCGCGAGCGCCGCGAAGCGCTCGCGCGGGAGCGCGCCGCGGCGGAGGACGCGCGCCGCGACGCCGAGCGCGAACGCGCCGACCTCGAGGCCGCCCACGCCGCCTGGCGCGAGGAACGCGAGGCCCGCGAACGCGACCTCGACGCGGACCTGGACGCGCGCCGCGAGGCGCGCCTCGAAGCGATCGAGGCGGAGGCGGAGCGGACCCGCGCCGCCCACGCCGACGCCCTCGCGCACGACCTGGACGTCGCCGTCGCGGACGTCCGCAGCCAGGCCGCCGCCGCGCTCGGCGAGGAGCTCCGCACGGCGCTCGACGACCTCGCCGACGCCGACCTCGACGCCCGCGCGGCCGACGTCCTGGCGGAGCGGCTTTCCGCGTTGGGCGACGACGACCGGACGCCCCTCCGGGAGGCGGCGGAGGCGGGCGACCTGCGCGTCGCGACCGCCACCGCCCTCCCCGACGCGGTCCGGGACCGCCTCCGGGAGGCGCTGCGGACGGTGGCCGGCCGGTCGGTCGACCCGCCCTTCGAGGTCGACGGCGACCTCGGGTTCGGGGCGGTGGTGGACGCGGGCGGCGTCCGGTACGGCTGGTCCGCCGCCGACCGCGCCGACGCCTTCGAGGCGGCGTTCCGCGAGGCGGCGCGGCAGGCGCACGACGACGTCGCCCAGCAGGAGGACGCGGCGGACGAGGGGCGGGCGGAGGACCCTCCGGAGGGGGCGGACGGTGGCTGAGCGCGGCGCACGCCCGGGCGGCGGGCCCACCCCCCTCGACCGCGACCCCGCCGCGCAGGTCCTCCGCGACCTCGCGGCCGGACGGCGGGCGACCGGCCGCCGCTGGGCGGCGCCCACCCGCAGCGAAGTGGGGCGCGTCCTGCACGCGTCCGGGGGGATCGCCTGGATTCGGGGGTTGCCGGGCGCCTTCCCCGGCGAACGGGTCGCGATCGACCCGCCGCCCGGCCGCGCCGACGCGCCGGCCTGGGGGCGCGTCGAGGACCTCACCGAGGACGCCGTCGCGGTGGTGCTGCTGCACGGCGCGGCGCGCGTCGCCGCCGACCTGCGGGCGCACCGCACCGGGGAGGCGCTGACGACACCGGTCGGGGAGGCGCTCCTCGGGCGGGTCGTCGACCCGCTCGGGACGCCCCGCGACGCGCGGCCCGCCCCCCGCGCGCGGGAGCGGCGGCCGCTGGAGCGGCCCGCCACCCCGATCCGCGACCGGGCGCCGGTCGACGCGCCCCTCCATACCGGCGTCAAGGCGGTCGATGCGCTCGTACCGATCGGTCGGGGGCAGCGCGAACTGATCCTCGGCGACCGCCAGACCGGCAAGACCAGCCTCGCGCTGGCGGCGGTCCTGGCGCAGCGCGGCCGCGACGTGCCGTGCGTGTGGTGCAGCGTCGGGCGGCGCGGCCCCGCGAACGCGTCGCTCGTCGCGACGCTGCGGCGCACCGGCGCGCTGGCGCACACCACCGTCGTCGTCGCCGCCGGCGACGACCCGCCGGGCCTCCGGGTCCGCGCGCCGTTCGCCGCCATGAGCATCGCGGAGGCCTGGATGGAGCAAGGCCAGGACGCGCTGCTGGTGATCGACGACGTCACGCAGCACGCCCGCAGCCACCGCGAGGTGGCGCTGCTGCTGCGGCGTCCGCCCGGACGCGAGGCGTACCCGGGGGACGTCTTCCACCTCCACGCGCGCCTCCTCGAGCGCGCGACCCGCCGCCGGGCCGAGGCGGGCGGCGGCTCGGTGACGGCGCTGCCGATCCTGGAGACGGTGGAGCAGGACCTCGCCTCGTACGTCCCGACGAACCTGATCTCGATCACCGACGGGCAGGTCCTCCTCGACGCCGACCTCGCCGCGCGCGGCGCGATGCCGGCGATCGACGTCGGGCGCAGCGTCTCCCGCGTCGGGGGGCGCGCCCAGAGCCCCGCCCTGCGCTCGGTCGCCGAACGCCTCCGCCTCGACGTCGCGCAGTTCGAGGAGCTCGAGCGGTTCGCCCGCTTCGGAGCGGACCTCGATGCGGACACCGAAGCGACGCTCCGTCGCGGCCGCCGGGTGCGGGCGGTCCTGACGCAGGACGCGCTGGAGACGGTCGACGAGGGCGAACAGTGGGCGACGACGTTCGCCGCGGCGGAGGGGCTGCTGGACGACGTCGAGGCGGCGGCCCTGGACGCCGCCCAGGCGGCGATCCGGGAGGCGATGCGGACGCGGCACGAAGCCCTCGCCGAGCGCATCCGCTCCGGCGCGGCGTTGAGGGAGGACGACCGCGAGGCGGCCCGCACGTGGATCGCGACGGTGGTGGACGAGGTCCGCGCGGCGCAGGGCGGCGACGGGAGCGCGTCGTGACCCGCCTGCGGGACGTCCGGCGGCGGTTGGAGGCGACCCGCACCCTCGGCGAGGTCGTGGCGACGACGAAGACGTTGGCGTCGGTGCGGGTGCACCGCCACCGGCAGGCGGTCGAGGGCTTGACGGCGTCGACCCGCACCCTCGAGCTGGCGTTCGAGGCGCTCATCGCCCGCCACCCGGAGGTCGTGCGTCCCCTCCTCGGCGGCCCACGCGACCGCGTGGGTGGGGCGGGTGGAGCGGAGGGGGCGGATGGGGCGGAGGGTCCGGGGAGGGCGAGCGGCGGGCCGGCCTCCGGCCCGCCGGGCCCCCTCGCGGTCGTGGTGTTCGGGGCGGACCGCGGCCTGTCGGGCCCGTTCGTCGGCCGCATCGCCGACCACGCCGCCGGCCTCCTGGCCGACCGCAGCGCGCCGGAGGCGGCGCCGACGATCCTGGCGATCGGGCGGCGGATGGACCGCGAGCTGGTGCGCCGCGGCTGGCCGCCCACCGACACCACCGCCGCGCCGCAGGGGCCGGGCGGCGTCGACGCCGCCGCGGCGGCGCTGCTGCACCGCATCGACGCGTGGCGGGCCGACGCGCGCGCCGAACGCCTGGTGTTGGTCCACGGTCGGCCGGCGGGCGGCACGACGTTCGAGGCGACCGCCCTGCAGCTGCTGCCGCTCGACCGCTCGTGGTTGCGCGATTTGCGCGGCCGCACCTGGCCGTCGCGGCGCCATCCGGTGTTGCTGGGCGACCCCGAGGAGGTGCTGCGCGGGCTGGTGCGCGAGACGGTGGCGTCCGCGGTCGTGCGGGCGTTCGCGACGTCGTTGGCGGCGGAGAACGCCGCCCGCCTGGCGGCGATGGAGGCGGCGGAGAAGGGGGTGGAGCGCCGCCTCGAGACGCTGGAGCGCCGCTACCGCGCCGCCCGCCAGGCGCAGGTGACGGCGGAGTTGCTGGACGTCCGCGCGGCGTTCGAGGCGACGGTGGGTGGGGGCGACCCGTCGGGCGGGTGAGGGGGCGGGTGAGGCCGCGCGCCGGGCCGCGTCGCGCGGAACGCCCCCCGAACCGTGCGATGCGCTACACTACAGCGTTCCGGAACGACCCATCCCGGTTTTTTCAGAACGGCGGGTGCGCGTTGCACCCGGACTTCAGCATGGGCTCGGCCCGAGGGCGCGAGCCGGAAATGGAACGACCATGAGTAACGGCACCGTGAAGTGGTTCAGCAACGACAAGGGCTACGGCTTCATCTCCCCCGCCGACGGCGACGGCGACGTCTTCGTGCACTTCAGCGCGATCGAGGGCGACGGCTTCAAGAGCCTCGACGAGGGCGACGAGGTCGAGTTCGACGTCGGGCAGGGCCAAAAGGGCCCGCAGGCGCAGAACGTCCGCGTGACGAAGAAGGCCCCCGGCGCGTACTGATCGCTTCGGTCCGACCGCGGTGCGCCCCGGAGGTTCGGGGCGCACCGCCGTGTCGGCCCCCCCCCCCGCCCCCCCCCCCCCCCCCCCCCCCCCCCCCCCCCCCCCCCCCCCCCCCCCCCCCCCGGTGCGCCCCGCGGCGCGCCCCGGCTCCCGGTCGACGCAGGGCGCGTCCTGGCGCGGTGAGCGGCAAGGACACGTGACCCCATGAGTTTCGACCCCTACCCCCTGGACACCCGCGTGCGCGCCGGCGTCGACGACGCCGGCTACGAGAAGCCCACCCCCATCCAAGCGAAGGCGTTGACCGACGCCCTCGCCGGACGGGACGTGCTCGGCCTGGCGCAGACCGGGACCGGCAAGACCGCCGCGTTCGCGCTGCCGCTGTTGAACCGCCTCGTCGGCGGACCGCGCGGCCACACCCGCGCGCTGGTCGTCGCCCCCACCCGCGAGCTGGCGGACCAGATCCACGCCGAAATCCAGCGGCTCGGACGCCGAACCGGCCTGCGCAGCGCGACGGTGTACGGCGGCGTCGGCAAGAAGCCGCAGGAGCGCGCCCTGCGCGGCGGCGCGGAGATCATCGTCGCCTGCCCCGGACGCCTCCTGGACCACCTGCGCTCCGGCGTCGGCAGCCTCGGTCGCGTCGAGGTCCTCGTCCTCGACGAGGCGGACCACATGTTCGACATGGGCTTCCTGCCCGACATCCGCCGGATCGTCGGGCAGGTGCCGAACGACGCCCAGCGGCTGTTGTTCAGCGCGACGATGCCGCGCGAACTGCGGCACCTCGCCGAAGAGGTCCTGCACGACCCGCTGACGGTGGAGATCGCCCACGGCGCGCCGGCGCAGACGGTGGAGCACGCGCTCTACCCGGTCGCGCCGGACGACAAGACCCGCCTGCTGAAGCACCTGCTCGACCGCCGCGAGGTGCGCTCGACGTTGGTGTTCACCCGCACGAAGCACCGCGCCAAGCGCCTCGCGCAACAGCTCGACCGCGCCGGGTACGCCGTCGCGTCGCTGCAGGGGAACCTGTCGCAGAACAAGCGCCAGAAGGCGCTCGAGGGCTTCAAGGCGGGCCGCTACGACGTGCTCGTCGCGACCGACATCGCCGCCCGCGGCATCGACGTCACGCGCGTCTCGCACGTCGTGAACTACGACGTGCCCGACACCGTCGAGGCGTACACGCACCGCATCGGCCGGACCGGTCGCGCCGAACGCAGCGGCGACGCCCTCACCCTGATCACCCGCGAGGACGGCAAGCAGGTCCGCGCCATCGAACGGCGCTTGGGCGCCGTGAATCGCGTCACCGTCGACGGCTTCGACGCGCCCGGCGTCCCCGGCCCCCCGCGCGAGGGCGGCGGGTCCGGCCGGGGCGGGCGCGGCGGCGAACGCCACGCCCAACGCAGCGGCGCCCCGAGCGGGGGGAACGCCGAGGGCGGACGCCCCTCGGGCGGCCCCCGCAACCGTCGGGGGGGACGGCGCGGCGGCCGCACCCGCCGCGGCGGACGATCGGGCGGCGCGCGCGACGCGTCGCGCGGCGGCGACTGAGCCGACGCGCGCGGCGCGGTAGAACGGCCGTATGAGCCGCGCCTTCGTCAAGGACGACGCGCCGGGCCGGGTCCTCGTACCCGCCCGGCCGCCGCTCCCCGAGCACGCCGAGAACCTGGTGACGCCCGCCGGCCTCGCCGCCCTCGAGGCGGAGGAGGCGGCGCTCCGCACGGAGATGGACGCCCTCCTCGCCGACGCGACGGGGGACGCGCCGCAGCGCCTCGCGGTCGTCCGCGAGGAGCTCGCGGAGGTCGAGGCGCGCCGCGCCTGCGCCGTCGTCGTCGCACCCCCCGACCCACCCGACGACGTCGTCCGGGTCGGCGCGACGGTGACGCTCGTGCAGGACGACGGCCCCCTCACCGTCCGCATCACCGGCGTCGACGAGGCCGACCCGCTGGAGGGCCGGATCGCGTTCACCGCGCCGCTCGCCGCGGCGGTCCTCGGGTTGCGGGTGGGCGACGTCGCCACCGCCGAGGTCGGCGGGGCGCCCCGCCGCGTGCGGATCGACGCCGTGACGTACGCGCCCTGAGTCGCCTCAGTCGCCCAGCAACGCCCCGAACACGAGCGGCGCGACGATCGTCGCGTCGGACTCGATCACGAAGCGCGGCGTGTCGGGCGTGACCTTCCCCCACGTGATCTTCTCGTTGGGCACCGCCCCCGAGTAGGACCCGTAGCTGGTCGTCGCGTCGGAGATCTGGCAGAAGTACGCCCACGGACGTACGTCGTGCAGGCCGAGGTCCTGGTGCAGCATCGGGACGACGCAGATCGGGAAGTCGCCGGCGATGCCGCCGCCGATCTGGAACAGCCCCACCGCCCGCTCCGCCGACGTCGTGCGGTACCAGTCGGCGAGGAACGTCATCGCCTCGATGCCGCCGCGTACGACGTGCGGGTCGCGCAGGTCGCCCGCCATCAGGTGCGCCGCGAACATGTTCCCCGTCGTCGAGTCCTCCCAACCGGGCGTCACGATCGGGAGGTCGCGCTCCGCCGCCGCCAGCAGCCACGATTCGCGCGGGTCCGCCGCGGGGTCGGGGGCGAGCGCCCCCGAACGCAGCAGGTCGTAGAGCACCTCGTGCGGGAAGCGCCGTTCGCCGCGCGCCTCCAGGTCGCGCCAGGCCTCCAGGAGCGCCCCCTCGAGGCGGCGCATCGCTTCGCCCTCGGGGATGGCGGTGTCGGTCACGCGGTTGCGGCCGCGCGCCGCCAACGCCGCCTCGTCGGCGGGGGTGAGGTCGCGGTAGTGCGGGAGGCGCTCGTAGTGCGAGCGGGCGAGGTAGAGGAACACGTCCTCCTCGAGGTTCGCGCCGGTCGTGCTGATGGCGTGCACCTTGTCGCGGCGGATCATCTCGGCGAGCGACGCGCCGAGCTCCGCGGTGCTCATGGCGCCCGCGAGGGTCACCATCATCGCGCCGCCCCCCGCCAGGTGGTCGGCGTACGCGTCGGTCGCGTCGAGGACGGTGGCGGCGTTGAAGTGGCGGTAGTGCCGGCGCAGGTAACGAGCGAGGGGACCCGGCGTGTGCGTCATGGCGGCAGCCTACCGGAGGGCGTCCGCCCCGCGCGCGCCGGCGGGGCGGGCGTCAGCCGGCGTCGCTCGACGCCGCCCAGATGTTGACGTCGATCCCGTGCGCGTGCCGGTCGATCAACGCCCGTTCGTCGTCGGCGAAGTCGAGCTTCTGGACGGCGGCGACGTCGTCGCGAACCTGCGCGACGCTGCTGGCGCCGACCAACGCCGACGTCACCCGCGGGTCGCGCAGCACCCAGGCGATCGCCATCTGCGCCAGGGTCTGCCCCCGGTCGCGGGCGAGCTCGTCGAGCGCCCGCACCTTCGTCAGGACCGACGGGTCCAACCACTCGCGCCGGAAGCTGCCGCCCTCCTGCGCCCGGGAGGCGTCCGGGACGCCGGAGAGGTACTTCGCGGTCAACAGCCCCTGCGCGAGCGGCGAGAAGGCGATGACGCCCACCCCGAGCTCGTCGACGGCGTCCAGCAGCGCCTCCTCGACCCAGCGGTTGACCATCGAGTAGGAGGGCTGGTGGATCGTCAGGGGGACCCCCATCGAGCGCAGGATCGCCTCCGCCTCGCGGGTCTTCGCCGCGGAGTACGACGACACCCCGACGTACAGCGCCTTGCCCTGCCGTACGGCGCTCGCGAGCGCCCCCATCGTCTCCTCGAGCGGCGTGTCGGGATCGAAGCGGTGGCTGTAGAAGATGTCGACGTACTCGAGGCCCATGCGTTCGAGGCTGGCGTCGAGGCTGGCGAGCAGGGTCTTGCGCGACCCCCACTCGCCGTAGGGGCCGGGCTGCATCCGGTAGCCGGCCTTGGTGCTGACGACGAGCTCGTCGCGGTACGGCGCGAGGTCGCTGCGCAGCACCTCCCCGAAGCGCACCTCGGCCGAGCCGGGCGGCGGCCCGTAGTTGTTCGCCAGGTCGATGTGCGTCACGCCCAGGTCGAAGGCGGTCAGGATCCGTTCGCGGATCGTGTCGAACGGTTCCGCCCCGCCGAAGCGCTGCCACAGGCCCAACGACACCGCCGGCAACTTCAGGCCGCTGCGCCCGACGCGGCGGTAGGGCTGGACGTCGTAGCGGTCGTCGCTCGCGTGGTGACTCATGTCGGCACGGTACCCCGCGCCTCCGCGCCCTCCCCCGCGAGGCGGCGGATCACGCCGACGACGCTGTCGGGGTTCAACGAGATCGAGTCGATGCCGGCGTCGACGAGGAACGCCGCGAAGTCCGGGTGGTCGCTGGGCGCCTGCCCGCAGATGCCGACCTTGACGCCGGCGGCGTGCGCCTCCTCGATCAACGTCCGGATCGCACCCTTCACCGCCGGGTCGCGCTCGTCGAAGGCGCCGGCCAGCAGGTCGCTGTCGCGGTCGACGCCGAGCACCAACTGGGTGAGGTCGTTGCTGCCGATCGAGAAGCCGTCGAAGCGCTCGGCGAAGGCGCGCGCCTCGAAGACGTTCGCGGGGATCTCCGCCATGACGTACACCTCGAGGCCGTCCTCCCCCCGCCGCAGGCCGTGCTCCGCCATCACCTCGAGGACGCGGTCGGCCTCCTGCACCGTGCGGCAGAAGGGGATCATCACGACGACGTTGTCGAACCCCATCGTGGTGCGGACCTCGCGGAGCGCGGCGCACTCCAGCGCGAACGCCTCGCGGTAGGCGTCGCTCGCGTAGCGCGCCGCCCCCCGGAAGCCGATCATCGGGTTGGCCTCCTCGGGCTCGAACGCCGCGCCGCCCAGCAGGTCGGCGTACTCGTTCGTCTTGAAGTCGCTCGTGCGGACCAGCACCGGGTCGGGCCAGCGCGACGCGGCGATCTTCGCGAGGCCGCGCGCGAGGTGCTCGACGAAGTAGCGGGGCTTGTCGTCGTACCCGCGGGTGCGTTCGGCGATGCGGTCCTTCTCGGGGCCTGCGGGCAGCGCGTCGTAGCGCACGAGCGCCATCGGGTGGACGCCGATCTCGGCGTTGACGAGGAACTCCATGCGCGCCAAGCCGATGCCGTGCACCGGGAGCCGCCACCACCGCATCGCGACGGCGGGGTCGGCGGCGTTCATCATCAACGTCGTCGGCGGTTCGGGCAACGCGTCCAGGTCGACGTCCTCGGTGTCGTACGCCTTCGCCCCGTCGTAGACGTACCCGCGTTCGCCCTCGGCGCAGGAGACCGTCACCGTCCGCCCGTCCTCCAGGGCGTGCGTCGCGTCGCCCGTCCCCGCGATCGCGGGGATGCCGAGCTCGCGCGCGACGATCGCCGCGTGGCAGGTGCGGCCGCCGTGGTCGGTCACGATCGCCGACGCGCGCTTCATGATCGGCACCCAATCGGGATCGGTCATGCCGGTCACGAGGATGGCGCCGTCCTCGAACGACTGAATCGCATCGGCGCGTTCGATGACCTGCACCGGGCCGGTCGCGATCGCCTCGCCGATCGCGAGGCCGGAGACGAGCGGCTCCCCGCCGGACTCGCGCAAGCGGTACGTCTTCATCGTCGCGGCGGCGCGGCGCGACTGCACCGTTTCGGGGCGCGCCTGCAGGATGAACAGCTCCCCCGTCCGGCCGTCCTTCGCCCACTCGAGGTCCATCCCGCGGCCGTAGTGCGCCTCGACGCGCGCCGCCCAGCGCGCGAGACGGAGGATCTCGTCGTCGTCCAGCACCGCGGCGCGGCGTTCCGCGTCGGTCGTGTCCACCAACTTCGTGGACGCCGTCCCGCCGGTGCGGTAGACCATCTTGCGTTCCTTCGCGCCGATCCGATGGCCGATGATCGGCGCCTTCGTCGCGTCGTCCAGGAGCGGCGTGAAGACCTCGTACGCGTCGGGATCGACGAGGCCCTGCACGACCGTCTCCCCCAACCCCCAGGCGGCGTCGATCATCACGACGTCGGGGAAGCCGGTTTCGGTATCGAGCGTGAACATCGTGCCGGAGCCCGCCAGGTCGCTGCGGACCATGCGCTGCACCCCGACCGACAACGCCACCTCGAGGTGGTCGAAGCCCTGCGCCTCGCGGTAGGCGATCGCCCGGTCGGTGAACAACGACGCGACGCAGCGCAGGCAGGCGTCGAGCAGCGCCCCCTCCCCCCGGACGTTCAGGAACGTCTCCTGTTGGCCGGCGAAGCTGGCGTCGGGCAGGTCCTCCGCCGTCGCGCTCGAGCGCACCGCGACGGCGAGCGGCGCCTCCCCCGCCCCCTCCCCGAGGGTCCGGTAGGCGTCGCGGATGGCGTCCGCGACGGCGTCGGGCCACGTCGCGTGCAGGATCGCGCGGCGGATCGCCTCGCCGACCTCGTGCAGGGCTTTGCGCCCCTCGTGGAGGGCGTCCAGTTCGCGGGTGAGGACCGGCGTGAGGTCGGCGGCGTCGAGCAGGTCGCGGTAGGCGTCGGCGGTCGTCGCGAAGCCGTCGGGCACCGCGACGCCCTCCGCCGCGAGGTGGCGGATCATCTCCCCCAACGAGGCGTTCTTCCCGCCGACGATGGCGACGTCGTCGGCGTCGAGGGTGGCGAACGGTCGGACGTACGTCGGTGCGTCGGGCATGACGACCTCCTACCGGGCATTGCAGCACCGGGCGTCGGTGCGCTCGGTGCATCGGTACCCCCCGCCGCGGGACGGCGGGGCAGGCTGGAGGCATGGTTCGGTCCACCCCCGCGTCCCCCGCCGCGCCGCGCGCCACGCCCCCGCGCCGCGCGCGCCGCGGGCGGGACGTTCGCCCCTCCCCGGCCTCGGGCCGGCCTGCTTAGCGTTCCCCATGGCCCCCCGGTCGGCCGCTGCGCGCGACGCCCTCCGTCGCCTCCTCGAGAACGAGCAGGCGGTCCGCGACCGGGTCGCGGCGGCCGACGACGAGCGCCGCGAACGGCTCGACGCCGCCGACCGCGAGGCGGAACGCCGCATCGAGGCGGCGGTCGAGGCCGCCGAGCGCGACGCCCGCGCGCTGCACGACGCCGCGCTCGCGCGCGGCGAAGCGGAGCGCGCCGCGGCCGCCGACGCCCTCGCGCACGAGCTCGCCGCCACCGCCGACCGCGCCGCGGCGCGTCACGACGACGCCGTCGCGCACGTCGTCGCCTGGGTGCTCGGCGACGGCGGGACCGACGCGGACCCAGGCGACCCCGCGTCCCCCACCCCGGAAGCCGGGGCGTGAGATGTTCGCCGCCGCCGCGTACGCGTCGGTCCAGGCGAAGGTCCGCGCCCGCACCTCGCGCCTGCTGACGCCGGCCGACTGGGGGCGACTGATCGACGCACGCGACGCCGCCCGCGCCCTCGACGCGCTCGCGCGTACGCCGTGGGCGGAGGCCACCGTCCCCCCCGCCGACGCGACCCCCGACGGCGTCGTGCAGCACGCCCTGCGCGGCATTCGCCGGCGGGTCCACCGCGAGACGCTCGAGCTCGCCGACGACGTGCCGCACCGCGCCGCGGAGCTGCTGCGGGCGTCCGCCGCCCGCACCCTCGTGCGGGACCTGACGACGTGGATCCGGGCGCTGCACCACGGGCGCCCCGCCGCCGACGCCGACGCCGCCTCGATCCTCGATCCCGCCACGACCCCGGAGGTCGCCCGCTGGCGCGCCGCCCGCACGGTCGCCGACCTCGTCGCCGCCGCGCAGGAGGGCCGCTACGGCGCCGCCCTCGCGCGGGCGTACCCGCGCTACCAGGCCGAGGGGCGCGCGTTCTACCTCGAGGTCGCCCTCGAGCTGGCGCACGGGCGCGACCTCGTCGCCCGCGTCGCGGCGCTCCGGGGGCGGGACGCGGGCGACGCCGCCCGCCTCGTCGAACGCCCCCTGGCGCGCCGCAACCTGCTGGCCGCCGCGCGCTACCGCGACCTGATGGGGGTCCGCCCCGAGCGGATCGTCGCCTTCACGCTGCACCGCATCGCCGGCGGCGGGCGGGCCGCCGTGCAACGCATCGCCGCCGGCGGTCCCCTCGTCGCCGAAGCGGCCGCCGTCGGGCTCGAGGACGTCCCCCCCGACCTGCGCGGCGAAGCGGCGATCCGCGCCTTCGAGCACCACGCCGACGTCGCGCGCCGCCGGGACGCCCGCACCCGGACGTCCGGCGCCCCGTTCGGCGTGGGATTGCCGCTGGCGTACCTGACGCGCCTGGACGCCGAAGCGGACGACCTCGTCACCCTCCTCGAGGGGCACGCCGCGGACCTCGGGCGCGACGCCCTGCGCGCGCACCTCGCCGCCCGCTTCGATTCCGACTCCGCCGCCGAGGAGGTGGCCGCGTGAGCTTCCTGACCCCCGAACCGCTCGCCCACGTCAGCGTCTTCGTCGCCGAGGACGACGTCGCGCCGGTCACCGCCGCCCTGATGCGCGCCGCCGCGCTGCACCTCGACGTGAGCGAGACCGAACGGTGGACGCCGAACCCGGCGTGGGCCGACCACGCCGAGGCCTACCGCGCCCTCCGCGACCGCGCCGACGCCGTCGCGCGGACGTTGGGGCTCGCCGACGCACCGCTGCGCGACGGGGGCGACGCCCCGCTCCGGCCCGAACGCGAACGTCCGGCGCTCGAGAGCGACGTCCTCCGCCTCGAAACGCGGACCGGCGGGTGGCGGGACGACCTCGCCGCCGCGGAGGCGCGCGTCGCGGAGCTCGAGGAGGCGCGCGAGCGCGTCGCCCTCCTCGCGCCGCTGGGGACGCCGGTCGAGGCGTTGCGCGACCTGGAGCACCACCACCTGGCGATCGGGTCGCTACCCAGCGAGAACGTCGAGCGGGTCGCCGCCGCCCTGTTCCAGGTCCCCTTCGTCCTGATCCCGCTCGAGCGCGGCGTCACCTCGACGCTGGTCGCCGCCGCGACGGCGCGCGAGGACGGGCACGTCCTCGACCGGGCGTTGCGGGCGGCGTTCTTCGACCCCGCCCCGCTCCCCCCGGAGGCGTCCGGCGCGCCGGACGCCGCGAAGCGGGCGCTCGACGCCTCCCTCGCCGACGCGCGCGAGCGCCTGGCCGCCATCCGGGCGGACGGGGAGGCGCTCCGCGAGGAGCTGGCCGACCTCGCCACCCGCACCCGGGCGCGCATCGCGACGCACGTACAGCTGTGCGACGCGATCCGTCGCTTCCCCTTCCGCGACGGCGTGTACGTCGTCGGCGGGTGGCTGAGCGACGCCCGCCGCGCGGCCGTCGAAGCGGACCTGCACGCCGTCGCCACCCGGCCGCTGGTCGTCGAGGCCCTCCCGGCGGGCGGCGGGGCGCCGGGGGCGCCCCCGCGGGCGGTCCCGACGCTCGTGCGGACCCCACGGTGGTTGCGGCCGTTCGAGACGTTGGTCGACACGTTCGGCACGACCGAGTACCGCGAGCTGCACCCCACCGTCCTCGTGACGGCGGTGTTCCTGTTCACGTTCGGGATGATGTTCGGCGACCTCGGGCACGGCGCGATCCTCGCCGCGATCGGGGGGGTCCTGGCGCTGCGGGGCGTGCGCCTCGGGGTCGTGGTGGCGGCCGCCGGGGGGGCGGCGATGGCGTTCGGGGCGGCGTACGGCGTCGCGTTCGGCGCGGAGGTGTTCCCCGCCCCGTGGCTGCAGCCGCTGCACGCGATCTTCGAGATCCTCATCGCCGCGGTCCTGGCCGGCGTGGCGATCGTGAACGCGGCGATGGTGTTGAACCTCGTGACGACCTGGCGGGCGGGCGCACGCGTCCGCTTCTGGATCGGGAAGTACGGCGTGCTGGACGTCGCCTTCTACTGGGCGTTGCTGGGCGGCGGGGCGGCGACGTTCCTGGGGGCCCTGCCCGGCGCGGCGTGGGCGGCGGTCGCGCTGCCCCTGGCGGCGGCGGTGATGCTCCGCGAACCGCTGGAGGCGGTCCTCGCCGGGGTCCCCCCACGCTGGGGCGAGCACCTGGTGCCCGGCTTCTTCGAGCTGTTCGAAACGACGATCGGGAACGTCTCCAACAGCCTGTCGTTCGTCCGCATGGGCGCCTTCGCCGTCGCGCACGAAGGCCTTTCGCAGATGGTCCTGTCCTACGGCCAGGGGCCGTCGGGGTGGGCGGTCCTGCTCCTCGGCACGACGTTGATCGTGGGCTTCGAGGGGTTGATCGTCGCGATCCAGGCGTTGCGCCTGTCGTACTACGAGTTCTTCGGTCGTTTCTTCGGGGGGCGGGGCGTCCGCTTCCGTCCCCTCGCTTTCGCAGGAGGCCCCCATGATTGACGCCGCCCCGCACGCCCCCCGCCCGCTCCGCCCCCTTCGCCGCTGGGGGGTCCTGGCGGCCCCGTGGTTCGGGACCGCCGTCGCGCAGGGGGACGCCGCCCTCGTCGGCGCACCGATGGCCGCCGCCCTCTCGACCGGCCTCGCCGCGATCGGGGCGGGGATCGCCGTCGGCATCGCCGGCGCCGCCGCGATCGGCGCGATCGCCGAGAAACCGGAGTTGGTGGGGCGGACGTTGATCTTCGTCGGCCTCGCCGAAGGCATCGCCATCTACGGCCTCATCGTGTCCTTCATCATCCTGGGGGGTTGAGCGATGCGGGGACGCTGCTACGTCGTCGGTCCCGCCGACACCGTCGAGGGCCTCGCGCTCGTCGGGATCGACGGTGCGGTCGTGCGCGACGGCGCGGAGGCGCGCGCCGCCCTCGACGCGGCGCGGGCCCGCGCCGACGTCGCGCTGGTGCTGCTGAGCGAACGGTGGCGGGACGTCTGGAGCGACCGCCGGGAGACCGACGAGGGCGGCGCCCTCGTCGTCGAGATCCCCGACCCGGGGGGCGGTGGGGCGGACGCGACGCTGCTCGAGCGCGTCGAGGCGCTGCTGGGGTTCGGCCTCGAGGAGGCCGCCGACCGGACGGAGGCGACGCCGTGAACGACGCACCCACCGGCGGCCCGAGGGACGGGCTGTACGGCGACCTCGAGGACCTCCTCGCCGGCGTCCGCCGGCGCGCCGAGCAGCGCGCGCTCGCGCGCCGCACCGAGGCCGACGCCGCCGCCGAACGCCGCCTCGAGGAGGCGGCCGAGGAGGCGGAGCGGCGGGCGGCGGAGATCCGCGCGCGCGGCGAACGCGCGGCGGAGGCCGCCTGCCGGCGCTGCCTCGCCGACGCCGAACGCGAACGGCGGGACGCCCGCCTGGAGGCGCGCGACGCCCGCATCCGGGCGGTGTTCGACGACGCCGCCGCCGCGCTCGCGGCGCGCGGCGCGGACGGGCTGGACGTCGCGACGTTGCGGCGCCTCGCGACCGACGCCGCCACCTCGCTGCCCCCCGGCCCGGTCGAGGTCGTGCTGGACGCCGCCAGCCGCGCGCGCCTCGTCGCGGAGGCGGACGTCGGCGGGTGGAGCGACGGCGCGCACCGCTTCGCGCTGGCCGACGCGACGCTGGACGCCGCGCACGGGCCGATCGTGCGGCAGGGGCGCGCCCGCGTCGACGGGACGCTCGAGGGGCGCCTCGAGCGGGCGCGCGTGCGGCTGCGCGCCGACGTCGACGCCCGCCTCCACGACGGTGCGGACGCGGAGGCGGGCGCGTGACGCGGGTGGGGCGACTCCGGCGCATCACCGGCCCCATCGCCGAGGTGGCGTTGGAGGCGCCGGTGGGCGTGATGGAGGCGGTGTTCGTCGGGGACGCCCACCTCGCGGCGGAGGTCATCTCCCTCGACGGGGACCGCGCGACGCTGCAGATCTACGAGGAGACCGCCGGCCTACGGCCGGGCGAACCGGTCGAGGGGACCGGCGCGCCGTTGTCCGTCACGATCGCGCCGGGCATCGTCGGGGCGACGGTCGACGGCATCCAACGTCCGCTCGGGGTGGGTGACGCGGGACCGTACCTGGTGCCGGGGGCGACGTCGACCGACGCGGAGCGGGCGTGGCCGTTCACCCCCACCGTCGCGGTCGGGGACGCCGTGGACGGCGGCGCGGTCGTCGGCACCGTCCCGGAGACGCCGTCGGTGACGTTCTCCGTCCTGGTGCCGCCCGACGCGAAGGGCACCGTGACGTCCGTCGCGCCGGCGGGCGACGTCCGCCACGACGACGTCGTCGCGCAGGTCCGCACCGACGCGGGCGACGAGCGCGACGTGACGGTCGCGCAGCGCTGGCCGGTGCGCACCCCCCGCCCGTTCGCCGCCCGCCTGGAGGCGGACCGACCGATGATCACCGGCCAGCGGGTGCTCGACACCTTCTTCCCCATCGCGCGCGGCGGCAGCGCCTCGCTTCCGGGCCCGTTCGGGGCCGGCAAGACCGTGCTGCAGCACAGCCTCGCGAAGGGGTCGGACGCCGACGTGATCGTGTACGTCGGGTGCGGCGAGCGGGGGAACGAGATGGCGCAGGTCCTGCGGGAGTTCCCGGAGCTCGAGGACCCGCGGACCGGTCGGCCGCTGATGGACCGCACGATCCTCGTGGCGAACACCAGCAACATGCCGGTCGCCGCCCGCGAGGCCAGCATCTATACCGGCGTCACCCTGGCCGAGGCGTACCGCGACATGGGCCATCACGTCGCGTTGATGGCGGACTCGACCAGCCGCTGGGCGGAGGCGTTGCGCGAGATCGCCGGACGCCTCGAGGAGATGCCGGCCGAGGAGGGCTACCCCGCCTACCTCCCCTCGCGCCTGGCGGCGTTCTACGAGCGGGCGGGGCGCGTCACCACCCTCGCGGGGGCGGAAGGGTCGGTCACCCTCATCGGGGCGGTCAGTCCCCCCGGCGGGGACTTCACCGAGCCGGTGACGCAGCACACGCAACGCTTCACGCGGGCGTTCTGGGCCCTCGACCGGGACTTGGCCAGCGCCCGGCACTACCCGGCGGTGCGCTGGCAGGGCAGCTACTCGTTCTACGAGGACGCGGTCGCGCCGTGGTGGCGGGAGGCGACCGGCGTGGATTGGCGCGACCTGCGCCGGCGCGCGGGGGACCTCCTCGAGGAGGACGCCCGGCTGGAGCGGATGGTGCGCCTCGTCGGCGCGGAGGCGCTGCCCGACCGGCAGCGCTGGGCGCTGCTCCTCGCCGACCTCCTGAAGGAGGGGGTGCTGCGCCAGAACGCGTTGCACCCGATCGACGCCTCGTGCGCGCCGGCGAAGCAGGTGCGGTTGGTGCGGTTGGTCGTCGAGCTGTACGAGGCGGGCCTCGAGGCGATCCGCTCCGGTGTGGCGTGGCTGCGGCTGCGCGAGGCGGTGGACGTCGCCGCCCTCGGGCGGCTCAAGGAGGCGGTGCCGGACGACGAGAGCGAGCGCATCGACGACGCGCGCGACGACGCCGTCGCCGCCGTCGCGGCGGTCCGGCGCGCGGCGGAGGCCGCCCGCGCGGAGCGGGAGGGGGTGGCGACGTGATCGACGTCGTGGGCGTCGACCGCATCGACGGTCCCCTGTTGGTCGTCGAGGGGTTCGCCGGCGCGGCGTACGGCGAGGTGGTCGAGGTGACCGCCCCCACCGGAACGCACCTGGGCGAGGTGCTGTCGACCGGGACCGACGCCGCGATCATCGAGGTGTGGGGCGACACGACCGGATTGCGGACCGAGGACGTGGCGGTCCGCTTCCGCGGCGAGACGCTGCGCCTCGGGGTCGGGCCCGCGTCGCTCGGGCGGGTGTTCGACGGCCTGGGGCGCCCGCGGGACGGCCTGCCCGCGCCGCCTGCGGCGGTGACGGCGGACGTGCACGGCGCCGCCCTCGATCCCGCCGCGCGGGCGTACCCGTCCGACGTGATCCGGACCGGCGTCAGCGCGATCGACGCGATGAACACGTTGGTGCGGGGCCAGAAGTTGCCGATCTTCAGTGCGGCGGGCCTGCCGCACGACGCCCTCGCCACCCAGATCGCGCTGCAGGCCGGCGGCGGGGAGGACGAGGACGTCGCGGTCGTGTTCGCGGCGCTCGGCATCGCGCACGACGTCGCGGCGGGGTTCCGCGAGCGGTTCGAGGGGTCCGGCCTCGCGGGCCGCACGGCGTTGTTCTTGAACCTCGCCGACGACCCGCCCATGGAGCGCATCGTGACGCCGCGCGCGGCGTTGACGCTCGCCGAACACCTGGCGTTCGAGGCGGGCCGGCACGTCCTGGTGATCCTGACCGACATGACGAACTACGCCGAGGCGTTGCGGGAGTTGTCGGCCCGCAAGAACGAGGTGCCCGGCCGCAAGGGCTACCCCGGCTACCTCTACACCGACCTCGCCAGCCTGTACGAGCGGTGCGGTCGGATTCGCGGGCGACCGGGGTCGCTCACGCAGATCCCGATCCTGACGATGCCGGGGGACGACGTCACCCACCCGATCCCCGACCTGACGGGGTACGTGACCGAGGGACAGATCGTCCTCTCGCGGGCGTTGCACCGGGCGGGGATCTACCCGCCGGTCGACGTGCCCGCGTCGCTGTCGCGGCTCATGAAGGACGGCATCGGCGAGGGGGCGACGCGCGCCGACCACGCCGAGGTCGCCGCGCAGACGTTCGCGGCGTACGCGCGCCTGCGCGACGTCCGCAGCCTCGCGACGATCCTCGGCGAGAACGCCCTGTCGGCGACCGACCGGACGTACCTGGCGTTCGGAGAGGCGTTCGAGAGCGGCCTGCTGGCGCAGGACCCGGAGGAGGCACGCGACCTCGACACCACCCTCGACCTGGCGTGGGCGGCGTTGTCGCACCTCCCCGCTTCGGAGCTCGGGCGCGTGAGCGAGGCGACGTTGGCCGCCCACTACGGGGGCGGGCACGGCGCCGGGGCCGGGCACGGCGGCGGGGCCGGGCACGGCGGTGCGGGGGACGCGACGTGAGCGCCGCGATGCAGGCCGCACGGACGCGCGCCGCCTGGCTGGAGGTGCGCCGCACCCGCGACGAGACGCGGGACGGGCACGCCCTCCTGGAACGCAAGCGCGAGGTCCTGCTGCGCGAGGTGTGGGACCTCATGCGGGCGGCCTCGCACCGCGAGACGGAGCTCCGCGCGACGTTCGAAGCGGCGCACGCCGCCGCCCGCACCGCCCGCGTGGAGGCGGGACGCGACGTCGCGTGGGTCGCGTCGTGGGCGCCGTCGGCGCACTGCGTCGCGGACGTCGGGGTGCGGTCGTTGATGGGGGTCGACCTGCCGCAGGTCGACCTGCACGTCGAGCGCGACCCCCTCCCGACGGCGGCGGGCGCGTCGCCCGCCACGCTCGACGTCGCGCGCCGCCGTTGGCTCGACGTCGTCGAGGCGCTCGGGACCTGGTCGGAGACGTACGGCGCGGTCTGGCGGGTGGCGGCGGAGCTCGCCCGGACGCAGCGGCGGGTGCGGTCGCTGGAGGAGGTCGTGCTGCCCCAGCTCGAGGCGCAGATCGCGGCGATCGAGGCGACGCTGGAGGAGGCCGAACGCGAAGCGTTCGTGCGCAGCAAACGGGTCAAGGCGCGCCTCGAGGCGGCGCGAACGGAGGACGACGATGCATGAAGCGCTGTTCCACCACGTGCTGGTCGCCGCCGACGGGTCCGACGCGTCGGTCGCCGCGGCGCGCATGGGGTTCCGCATGGCCCGCAACTGCGGCGCGCAGGTCGACCTGGTGTACGTCGTCGATGCCTTCCTGTGCGAGGAGATGCGGCGGTTCGACCACCGCGAGCTCGAGGAGATCCGCGAGGAGCTGCGCGAGCAGGGGGAACGCACCCTGCAGGTGTTGCGCGAGGAGGCGGAACGCATGGGGGTGGAGGTCGCCACGCGGGTGCGGCGGGGCGACCCGTTCGAGGAGATCGTCGCGCACGCCCAGGAGATGCACGCCGACCTGATCGTCATGGGGCACGTCGGTCGCCGGCCGCGCCGGCAGGTGCGGTTGGGCTCGGTCGCGGAGCGGGTGCTGGAGTTCGCCACCTGCCCGGTGATGGTCGTGGGCGCCGACGCCGCGGAGCGGTAGGTCGCGCGCGCCGGCGGGCGCCGGCGGTCGAGGGCGCACGCTGGAGGGCGCGCGGCCGGGATGGCGCGAACCGGACGGGCGGGCTACGCTGCGCGGGTGAGGAGCGCCCCGTACACCCGCGCCGACGCCGATGCGTTCCGCGAGGCGAACCTGCCGCTCCGCCGCACGATCCTCGGGGTGGTCGCCGGCGTGAACCTGGCGTTGGCCCCCATCTACTTCTGGGCCGACCTGCGCATCCTCGCCCTCGAGGCGCGCCCCGCGGGGGTCGTGTACGCCGTGATGGCGGTCCACGGGTGGATCGTCCTCACCAGCCTCGCCGCGCTCGCGTACCTGCTCGCGCACCGGCGTTGGCCGGTGACCGCCGCCATCCACCGCGGCGTCGTGCTCGCCTCGGTCGTGAACTTCGTGTGGGTCGGCGCGGCCCTCGCCGTCATCAACCAACGCGATACCGGGTCGTACGTGATCTTCGCGATGGCGGGCGCGATCATCGTCGTGCTGGCGTACGAACGCCCACGCCACCTGGTGTGGACGTACCTGCTCGGGGGTGCGGCGATCCTGGCTGCGTCGGAGGCGTGGGGGACCGACCCGGCGCACCAGGTGAGCGTGCGCCTCAACCTCCCGCTGACGGTCGGCCTGGTGACGGTCGGCTACCTGACGTACGACCGCTTCCGCATCCGAGCGTTCCTGAAGAGCCGCGAGCTGCTGCACTGGTCGGCGTTCAAGGACACCCTCTTCCAGGCGCTCGGGCACGACCTCAAGGACCCGCTCGTCGACGTGCGTCGCGCCGTTCGGTTGCTCGAAGCGGAGCGCGACGCGGGCCGCCTGGGCCCCGACGTCGCCGCCCTCCCCGACCAGCTGGAGGTCGCCAACGACCGGGCGTTCCAGGTGATCGACAACCTCATGGCGGTCGGGGCGCCCGAGGGGCCCGCCGGTGCGCCCGCCGGCGCGCCCGGTGGGGCGCTCGAACCGGTCTCGCTGCACGACGAGGTGCGCGAGGCCCGCCAGCGGTTGCGGCTGCGCGCGGCGGCGAAGGACGTCCGCCTCGAGGTGGACCTCCCCGGGGACGTGCTGATGATGGCGCAGCCCGCGATGCTGCAGTCGGTCCTGCAGAACCTGCTCGGGAACGCCGTGAAGTTCGCGCCGCCCGGGGGGCGCGCCCGCCTCAGCGCGGAGGTCGAGGCGCACCGCGTGGTGCTGCACGTCGACGACGACGGCGACGGACCGCCCGAGGGCGTGCGCGCGATCGTGGAGGCGGACGCCCGCACGCCGGTCGCGACCCCCTCGCACGGCACCGCCGGCGAGGCGGGGACCGGCCTGGGACTGCTGGTGGTGCGGACCTTCCTGGACCGCATGGACAGCCGCCTGACGCTCGGGCCGGCGGCGGGGGGTGGGACGCGCGCGACGTTCGCGCTGCCGCGCTACCGCGCCGGGCGTGTGGCGAAGTCGCTACGCCCCCCCGCGCCGGGGCGGGCATAACGTTCGTGCGAGGGAGGCGACACCGTGATTCAGGTGGTGGTGGTGGACGACCATTCGTTGGTGCGTCGGGGGTTGACGACCGTCCTGGAGGCGACCCGCGACGTGCGCGTGCTCGCGGCGTACGCCGACGGGCGCGACTTCCTGCGCGACGCGCGGAAGCTCGGGCGCATCGACGTGCTCCTGCTCGACGTCACGATGCAGCACGTCGACGGCCTCGAGGTCCTCGCTCGCGTCCGCACGTGGCGGTCGCCCCCACCGGTCCTGCTGTTGTCGATGCATCCCGAACGCCGCTACGCGGTGCAGGCGGTCCGCGAGGGCGCCTCGGGGTACCTGACGAAGGACGTCGGCGACGACGAGTTGGTGCGGGCGTTGCGGACGGTGGCGTACGGCGGGCGCTACCTGAGCGACACCGCGACGGCGTGGCTGTTGCGCGACGAGGCGAGCGACGTCCCGACCCGCGGCCTGGAGGCGCTCTCCGACCGCGAGCGCAACGTCATGCGCCTGCTGCAGCTCGGGTTGACGCTCGAGGAGATCGCCTACGAACTCGATCTCGCCGCGAGCACCGTCAGCACCTACAAGGCGCGGCTGATGCGGAAGTTGGGCGCCAAGAGCCTCGTCGACCTGCTGCGGTTCGGGGACGGCCCCGCCGCGCCCGAGGGCGCGGCGGAGGCGGCGGGCGACGCCTGAGGACGTTCAGCCGCGCGGGTCGAGGGCGTCGCGCAGGGCGTCGCCGACGAGGTTGAAGCCGAGCACGACCAGGACGATGGCGAGACCGGGGAACGTCGCGACGTGCGGGGCGACGGCGAGGTACTCGCGGCCGCGGGCCAACATCAGGCCCCACTCCGGTTGCGGGGGGCGCGCCCCGAGCCCCAGGAACCCGAGGCCGGCGGCGAAGAGGATGGCGATCGCCATCTGCAGGCTGGACTGCACGATGATCGGCGCGAGGGCGTTGGGGACGACGTGGCGGAACAACGTCGGCATGGCGCCCTTGCCCATCGCGCGGGCGGCCTCGACGTACTCGCGGCTCTTGACCGACAGCACGCTGCCGCGCACGAGGCGGGCGTAGACGGGGATCGAGGCGATCCCGACGGCGATCATGACGTTGGCGAGGCCGGTCCCGAACGTCGCGACGAGGACGATCGCGAGGAGGATGCCGGGAAAGGCGAGCATGACGTCGACGACGCGTTGGACGATGATGTCGAAGGCGCCGCCCAAGAAGCCGGAGATCGCGCCCAGCGGTACGCCGACCCCCACCCCGATCGAGACGCTGATGAGGCCGATGAACAGCGAGATCCAGGCGCCGTGGATGAGGCGGGAGAGGACGTCGCGGCCCTGTTCGTCGGTGCCGAGCAGGTGGAAGCGGACGGGACCGTCCACCCCGAACAGCTTGAGGTCGGACGTGATCGTGCCCCCCAGCCATTCGTAGCGTTCGCCGCGCACGAACCACTGCACCGGGTACGCCTCCCCCTCGTCGACCGACACCCCCCCGATCGGGCTGCGCGTGGCGGGCGAGACCCACAGGCCGAACTCGCCGTCGGGCCCCCCGAGCGACACGCCGGTCCCGGGCGGCAGGTAGGTCGTGCGGAGCTCCTGGGCGGCGGGGTCGTACGGCGCGAGGAACGGCGCGAAGGCGACGTTGATCAGGAAGAAGCCGATGATCCCGAACCCGAGCGCCGCGAGCGGGTTGCGGCGCAGGCGCTTCCGCCAGCGGGCGGGGGGCTTGCCGGCGGGCGCGGCGTTCGCCGCGCCGGCCGTCGCGTCGGTCGTCGCGTCAGTCATAACGGATCCTCGGGTCGATCACGCCGTAGACGAGGTCGACCAGCAGGTTGACGAGAATGAAGGAGATGGCGATGACGAGCACCGCGCCCTGCACGACCGGGTAGTCGCGCGCCAGGATCGAGTCGACCAGGAGCCGCCCGACGCCGGGCCACGTGAACACGGTTTCGGTGAGGACCGCGCCGGCCAACAGCCGCCCGAACTCGAGGCCGCCGATCGTCACGACCGGCACGAGGGCGTTGCGCAGCGCGTGCTTGGCGATGAGGCTGCGCGCCTGCACGCCCTTCGCGCGGGCGGTGCGGACGTAGTCCTGGTCGAGCACCTCCAGCATCGACGATCGCGTCATGCGGGCGATGATCGCGGTGCTCGACACCCCGAGGGTGATGGCGGGGAGCACGAGATGCGCGAACGACCCCCGTCCCGCGACGGGGAACCACCCCAACTCCACGCTGAAGAACAGGATGGCGAGCAGGCCGAACCAGAAGACCGGCATCGACACGCCGAGCAACGCAACGAACGTCACGGCGGCGTCGACCCAGGTGTTGCGCTTGATGGCGGAGAGCATTCCGGCGGGGATGCCGATGGCGAGCGCCACCAGGATCGCGCCGAGCGCCAACTCGAGGGTGTTCGGGAAGAACTGCGCCAGGTCCTCGGTCACGAGACGGTTCGTGCGCGTCGAGCGGCCGAGGTCGCCCTGCGCGAGGTTCGAGACGAAGGTGAGGAACTGTTCCGGCATCGAGCGGTCGAGCCCGAAGCGTTCGCGGATGCGTTCGATCGTGGCCTGGTCGGCGAACTCGCCGGCCAGCATGACGGCGGGATCGCCCGGCGCGAGGCGCACCATGGCGAACACCACGACGATCACCCCGAAGATGGCGGGGAGGGCGATGAGGATCCGGCGGAGGGTGTACTGGAACACGCGAGTCCCTACGGCGAACGAGGTCGCAAGAAGATACGGGCGAAAGATAGGGCCGTGAAGCCCCGGATCCGGGGCTTCACGGCGAAGGGCGTTACTCGGAGACGGTGACGTTCCAGGCGAGGACGCGTTCGGTCGGGTGGATGACCAGGCCCTCGACGGCGTCGTTGACGGCGACGAGCTGCGTTTCGCTGTGCAGGAACAGCCACGGCGCGTCGTCGCGGACGATCTGCAGCGCGTCGGCGTACAGCGACTCGCGGACGCTGGGGTCCGGCGTCACGCGCGCCTCGTCGAGGAGGTCGTCGACGACCGGGTTGCTGTAGAAGGCGCGGTTGCTGCCGTCCGGCACGTGCTGGCTGGTGTGGAACAGCGCGTACAGGCCGTAGTCGGCGTCACCGGTGACGGTGCCCCACCCGAGCAGCGCGACGGGCACGTCGTTCTCGCCGGCCGGCTCGCGGGTCTTGTCGAGGTAGGCGCTCCACTCGAGCGTCTCGATGGTGGCGTCGATGCCGACCTCGGCCAGCTGGCTCTGGATGGCTTCGGTGATCTGGATGTCCTGCAGGTAGCGACCCGAGGGGCTGTACAGGGTCGTGCTGAGGCCGTCCTCGAAGCCGGCTTCCGCGAGGAGTTCGCGGGCGCGCTCGGGGTCGTACTCGTACTCGCCGACGTCGGTGTAGCCGAAGATGCCGGGGGCGATGGCCGCGTCGCTCGGGCGGACGGCGCCACCGAGCACGAACTCGGCGATCTCCTGCTTGTCGACGGCGTAGTTGAACGCCTGGCGGACGCGGACGTCGTCGAACGGCTCGAGGGTGTGGTTGAAGTACATGTAGATCGTACGGAGGCTCGAGACGTTCTCGACGGTGATGTCGGGCGCCGCGTTCAGGCGGGCGATGTCCTGCGGCGGCACGCGCACGGCGACGTGCGCCTCCCCGGACTCGACGAGCGCCATGCGGGTCGTGTTCTCCGGCACCGCGAGGAACGAGACGCCGTCGATGGCGGGCACGTCGCCCCAGTAGTTCTCGTACGTGACCATGTCGATGCGGCTACCGCGGTCCCAGTTCTCGAGCTGGAAGGGGCCGGTACCGACCGGGTTCTCGCCGAACGCTTCGCCGTACTCCTCGACGGCGCTCGGCAGCACGATCGCGGTCGTGTTGTGCGTCAGGTGCGCGAGCAGCGGCGCGAACGGCGTCGCGAGGCGCAGTTCGATCTGCAGCGGACCGGTCACGACGACCTCGTCGATGCGGTCGAGCAGGAAGCGGAAGGTGAAGGCGTTGTCCGGATCGAGGAAGCGATCCATGCTGCCCTTCACGACCTCCGCCGTCATCGGGGTGCCGTCGTGGAAGGTGACCCCTTCGCGGAGGTTGATCGTCCAGACGGTCGAGTCGTCGGACACCTCGTAGCTTTCCGCGAGGTGCGGTTCGATGCTGCCGTCGGGCATCAGCTCGAACAGGGTTTCGTACATGTGGCTGACGATCGAGGCGGTGGGCGAGTCGGTGACGTCGTGCGCGTCGAGGGTGACGGCGTCCGTCCCCTGCGCGATGACGAGGTTCTGCGCCGACGCCCACGCGGTGAGCGTGAGGGCGGCGAGCAGCACGAAGCCGATACGAGCGAGTCGCTTCATGAAGATCCCTTCCTGAAAGACATGTGCGTCGAGGGGCGATGGGGGGGCTCCCCCGGCGTCCGCGGATTCGGACGGCCGCCCCTCGCGTACCGAGCACTGTACCGACCGACGGCGCCCCCCTGCAACGTTTTGCACCGCACGGTGCATGCCTACACCCCCACGCGGGGCGCCCGACGCCGCCGGATTCGCGCTACGCACCGAACGGAGCGGGCAGGACCTCGGCGACGTCCCCCGCTGCATGCGATGCACCGGCGGGGAGGCGGAGAAGGCCGTTCGCCGACGGCAAGCTCGCGAGGCGGCTGGCGCCGTCGCGACCGAGCTCCCGCGCGCGGCGCACGCCCTGCGCGTCGACGTGGACCTCGGCGGTCCAGAGGGCCGTCTTCTTCGCGTCGCCCCGCACCGGCGCATCGACGACCGCCGCCGTCGGGCGCCCCCACGCCGGGGCGCCCCGCCGACCGAGCGCGGCGTGCACCCAGGCGTCCAGCAACAGCCCGCCCACGACGGTCACCGCGACCGGCGTCCCGGGAAGCCCCAACCACGGCACGGCGCCGTACGCCCCCAGCATTGCCGGCCCGCCCGGCTTGACGAGGACCCGGTCGAACCCGGGGGCGCCCTCCGCCCCGGCGGGGGCGTCCGCCCCGAGCGCGCGGCGCACGAGGTCGAAGCGTCCGACCGACGCGCCGCCGGTCGTGACGATCAGGTCGGCGCCGGACGCCGCCGCGCGGTCCAACGCCGCGGCGAGCGCCTCGGCGTCGTCGGCGACCGCGTCGCGGTGCACGACCTCCGCACCGAGGTGCGCGAGGAGCGCCGCGAGGAGCGGCCCGTTGCTGTCGAACACCCCGTCGCGGGCGCCGCCGGCGGTCCGCCCGACCTCGCTGCCCGTCACGATCACCGCGGCGCGCGGGGGCCGCACGACGGGGACGTCGGCGTGCCCCATCGCCGCCAACAGCGACGCGCCGGCCGGCCCCACGCGGGTCCCGGCCGGCGTGCGGGAGGTGCCCGCCGCGACGTCCTCGCCGCGGCGCCGCACGTGCTTCGGCGCGCCCGGGTCGGTGAGGGTGACGACGTCGCCGTCCAACGTCGTCGCCTCGAGCAGCACGATCGCGTCGGCGCCGGCCGGCACGCTCGCGCCGGTCGCGATCGCCGCCGCCTCGCCCGGACCGACCGCCTGCTCGAGCGGCGCGCCGGCGTACGACCCACCGACCCGCCGCAGCCGCACCGGCGCCTCCGGCGTCGCGCCGACCGTGTCGGCGGCGCGGACGGCGTAGCCGTCCATCGCCGAGACGTCGCTGCGCGGCAGGTCGGTCGTGGCGACGACGTCCTCCGCGAGCGTCCGGCCGGCGGCCTCCGCGACGGGGACGACCTCGCTGCCGCGGTGGGGGGCGACGGCGGCGACCGCGGCGACGGCGGCGTCCATCGTCACGATGCGGCGCGGTTCCGGCGTCCGGCCGCTCACGCTCCGCCCGCCTCCGCGTCGTCGTCGGGGGCGGCCTCCGCCGGGTCGAGGCGGTCCTCGAAGACGAGCGCGTCGAGGGGGAGGCGGACCCGCGGTCCGGTCTCCTTGGCGCGCACCTCCTCGGGGAGGGCGTCCGGGTCGCCGGGCCACCCGAGCGCCACCAGGACGCCGACGTCCCACGGCGCGCGCACGCCGATCGCGTCGAAGGCGACGTCGCGGTCGAAGCCGCCCATCGCGTGCGCCACGACGCCGTCCGCCGTCGCCTGCGCCAGCAGGTTGCCGGTCGCGAGGCCGAGGTCGAGCAGGGCGTGCCGGTTGCGTTTCGGGGGCTTCTCGGGGTGGACGTGCACCGTCCGCACGACCGTCGCGACGAGCAGCGGGGCGGCGGTCGCCCAGGCGTTGCCGGGCCGCAGCGACGCCGCGAGGGCGTCGTGCCCGGGGGTCCCGCGGCGGGTGACGACGAACCGCCACGGTTGGCCGTTCCCCCCCGACGGCGCCCAGCGGGCCGCGTCGAACAGGCGCCGCTCGACGTCGGCGGGGAGCGGGTCGGGGGCGAAGGCGACGCGGCTGCGCCGGTCGCGGACGGCCGGCGTCAGCGCGTCGTCGGGGCGGTCGGGGTCGCCGCGGTCGGTCCTCATGGCAGGTCCTCCGGTCGGTTGGCGTTCACGAACGTCGCGTCGGGCAGGTGGGGGGCCAGGAGGTCCCAGGGCACGACGACGCCGCCGGGTTCCTTGCGGAGCCAGCGCAAGGGGATGCGCTCCCCCGCCGCGACGCGCCCCGCGAGGTCGGCGTGCAGGTCGCGGTGGTAGAGCGCCGCGAGCGGCTCGAGGCCGCTCGGCCCCTCGGGCATCACGACCCGCGCGCCGGGGTCGGCGTACGCGAACAGGGCGGGCCACAGGGCGGGCGTCACGAACGGCATGTCGCACGCGAGGGTCGCGACCCAGTCGTGGCGCGCCGCGCCGACGGCGGCGTGCACGCCGCCCACCGGCCCGAGGCCGGGGTGGGCGTCGGGGATCCAGCGGGCGCCGGGCCCTTCGGTCGCCTCCCGCCCGACGACGAGGCGTTCGTCGGCGGCGGCGAGGGCGGCGAGGGCGTGCTGCAGGAGGGTCGTTCCGCGGTAGGGGTGCAGGCACTTGTCGGTCCCGAAGCGCCGCGAGGCGCCGCCCGCCAGGACCGCCCCCGTGAACGGCGGGGGGGCGTCGAGGGGCGACCGGGCGGTGGCGGGACGGGTGGGGGCGGGCACGCACGGATGCTACCAACGCGGCCGGGCGCCGCCGGACGCGCCGGCATGGGTGGGCGGCGTCGGTGGGGGGCGCCGGCGCGGGACGCCCGCCCCGCCCCCCACCGGGGCGATGCGGCATCATGGGGGCGTGCCGCCGCCGGACGTCCCGACGTACGAGACCGCCCGCTTCCGGGTGCGGGGGGTGGTGCAGGGGGTCGGCTTCCGCCCGTTCGTCTACCGCCTCGGCAACGCCCACCACCTCGCCGGCTGGGTCCGCAACGACGGCGAGGGGGTCCTCGCCGAAGCGACCGGGACGCCCGACGCCCTCGACGCCTTCGCCGTCGCGCTCGACGCCGAGGCGCCGTTCGCGTCGGTCGTCGAGGCGGTCGAGGTGCACGACCGCCGCCCCGCCACCGACGCCGAAGCGGACGCGGCGCGCGCCGCGCCGGCGGCGGACGCGCCGGCGTTCACGATCCGCGCGAGCGGCGAGGGGGGCCACCCGACGACGCTGATCGCGCCGGACCTGCCGATCTGTCCCGACTGCCGACGGGAGCTGTTCGATCCCGACGACCGGCGGTACCGCTACCCGTACGTCAACTGCACGAACTGCGGGCCGCGCTGGTCGATCATTCGCGGCCTCCCCTACGACCGGCCGCTGACCACGATGGCGGACTTCGCGCTGTGCGACGCGTGCGCCGCGGAGTACCACGACCCGCTCGACCGCCGCTTCCACGCCCAACCGGTCGCCTGCCCCGCCTGCGGCCCGCAGGTGCACGCCCGCGACCGCGACGGCGTCGTGACGGCGGAGGGCGACGCGGCGGTGCGGGCGACGGCGGCCGCGCTGCGCGACGGCGCGATCCTCGCGATCAAGGGGCTCGGGGGATACCACCTCGCCTGCGACGCCCGCAACGCCGCGGCGGTCGACGCCCTCCGGGCCCGCAAGGCGCGCCGCGACAAGCCGTTCGCGTTGATGGCCCGCGACCGGGCGGTCGCGATGAGCACCGTGCGGGCGACCGACGCCGTGAACGCCCTGCTCACCGACGTCGCGACGCCGATCGTCCTCGCGCCCCGCGCCCGCGACGACCTGCCCGGTGGCCTGGCGCCGGAGAGCGGCGACCTGGGCGTGATGCTGCCCTACACGCCGCTGCAGCACCTGCTGTTCGACGCCGGCGCGCCGCCGCTGCTGGTCATGACCAGCGCCAACCGGGCGGGGGAACCGATCGCCTACGGCGACGACGAGGCGATCGCCCGGCTCGGGGGGGAGGGCGGCCTCGCCGACGGCTTCCTGACCGGGGAACGACCGATCGCGCGGCGGGTCGACGACAGCGTCGCGACGGTCCTGTCCGGCGCGCCGGTCGTCCTGCGCCGCGCCCGCGGTTACGCCCCGGCGCCGGTCGCGCGGCACGCGGCGTGGGGCGCGCCGCTCCTGGCGGTCGGCGCGATGCTGAAGAACGCGGTCGTGCTCGCGACCGACGGCTACGCCTTCCAAAGCCAACACCTGGGCGACCTCGACGACTTCGATGCCTTGCAGGCGTTCCACGAGGCGGTCGAGGACCTCACGACGATGTACGACGTCGCGCCGCACGAGGCGTGGATCGCGCACGACCTGCACGAGGGCTACCCCTCCACCCGCCACGCGCACGCGCTCGGGGGCCGTACCCACGCGGTGCAGCACCACGAGGCGCACGTCGCCAGCGTCGCCGCGGAGCGCGGGGCGTGGGGCGCGACGGTCCTCGGGTTCGCCTTCGACGGGACCGGCTTGGGGCGCGACCGGACGGTGTGGGGCGGCGAGATCCTGCACGGCTCCGTCGAGGTCGGCTACGCCCGCGTCGGGCACCTGGCGCCCGTCCCGCTGCCGGGCGGCGACGCCGCCGCCCGCGCGCCGGCACAGGCGGCGACCGGCTTCCTGCAGGCGTGCGACCCGGACCTGTGGCGTCCGCGCCTCGAGGCCCGCCGGGTCGCGATGGCGCAGCAGGCGATCGACGCCGATCTGAACACCCCGATGACGTCCAGCATGGGGCGGGCGTTCGACGCGGTCGCGGCGTTGTGCGGGTTCGAGGGCACGATGAGCTACGAGGGGCAGGCCGCCATGGGGCTCGAGGCGCAGGCGTGGGCGGCGGACGGCGCGCCGCCCTTCGGCCCCGACGGCCGGCTGGCGCACGACGCCGCCCGAATGTGGCTGGACGCCGCACCGGAGCTGCCGGCGCGGGGCGGGGTGTGGCGCACCGAGGTGCTGCTGCAGGCGCTCCTCGAGGACCTGGCGGCCGGGACCGACGTGCGGACGGTCGCGCTGCGCTTCCACGCCGCGGTCGCGCGGGCGGTCCGCACCGCCGCGGAGACGTTCGCGCGGTCCACGCCGTACGACGCGGTCGTCCTGTCGGGCGGGGTGTGGCAGAACCGCCTGCTGCACGAGCTCGCGACCCGCGACCTCGCCGACGCCGGCCTCGAGGTCTGGTGGAACCGGGCGGTGCCGCCCGGCGACGGCGGCGTCGCGCTGGGGCAGGCGGCGATCGCCGCCGCCGCGCGGGCGGCGGAGACGACCCCCCCGCCGGGCGGCGGGGACGTGCGCGACCGCGCGACAGCGGAGGGCCGGGGGGCGTAGCATCGCGCCATGCGGCCCCGTTCGGCCGCGAGGAGGTCCGCCATGGCGTTCGCCCCGTCCGACATGAAGCTCCGCAGTTCCGCGTTCGGCTACCACGCCGCCATCCCCACCCGGCACGCCGGCGACGGGGAGAACCTCAGCCCGCCGCTGCACTGGGAGGGGGTCCCGGAGGGCACCCGCAGCTTCGCGTTGTTCTGCCACGACCCCGACGCGCCGCTCGTCAAGAACGGGGCGTACGGCTTCGTGCACTGGATCGTCCAAGGCCTCCCGGGCGACCTGCGCGAACTGCCCGAGGGGGCGCAGGTCGGCACGCACGGCCTCGCCGACCACGGCGGCGAGGGCTACACCGGGCCGATGCCGCCCGAGGGGCACGGCAAGCACCACTACTACTTCTGGCTGTTGGCGCTCGACGCCGACCTCACGCTGCCCGCGGGCATCGACCTGCCGACGCTGCTGCGCGAGGTGGAGCCGCACCTGCTGGGCATGAGCCGGCTCGTGGGGACGTACGCCCGCGACTGAACGGACGGCCGGCCCCGTGCCCACGACGCCCGAGGGGTGGCGCGTCACCGTCCGACCCACCGCCACGACCCTCAGCCCCCACCGCGACGTCGTCGTCGCGTACGACCTCGAGGGGCGCCCGCAGACCTGGTTCGAGGGCGGCACGACGTACAAGCGGACGCTGGCCAGCGACGTCGTCGCGCGGCGCACCGTCGGGGGCGTCCGGCGGCGCTGGACGTTATCGCCGGCCGAGGCGGAGGCGCGCTTCGCGCGCGCCGCGGAGGTCGCCGCCGACGCCGCCGCCGCGCACGCGGCGGGCGGGCTGCGGGACGCGTCCGACGGCGTGGCGGGCGACGCCGCACCCCTCGCGGCGCGCCTGCGCGACGCGGTGCGGTGGACGCCCGACGCGCTGCGCGGGGAGGCGGACCGCTTCGCCGCGGCGTACGCCCCGATCGCGATCCTGCCGCCGGACGCGTACGGCGCGGTGGTGGTGCAGGCGACGTTCGGGTGTGCGTGGAACCGCTGTACGTACTGCACCTTCTACCAGGACCGCCCGTTCCAGGTCCGCTCGCGCGCGGCGCTCGAGGCGCACGTGGCGGCGGTCCGGGCCCTGTTCGGTCGGGCGCTCGCCGGACGCCGCAGCGTCTTCCTGGCCGACGGCAACGCCCTCGTCCTGTCCCAGGACCGCCTGCTCGAGGTCCTCGACGTCGTGCACGGCGCCTTCCCGGGCCGCGACGTGACGGGGTTCGTCGACGTCTTCGGCGGGGAACGCACGCCGGTGGCGGCGTGGCGGACGCTCCGCGCGCGGGGGGTGCGGCGCGTCGCGGTGGGGCTCGAGACGGGGCACGACCCGCTGCTGGCGTACCTGAACAAGCCGGGCGGGGCGGACGCCGCCGCGGCGTTCGTCGGCGACCTCAAACGCGCCGGCCTGGAGGTCGCGGCGATCCTGATGGTCGGGGTCGGGGGGCACCGCTTCGCCGAGGGCCACCTGCGCGACACCGAGGCGCTGCTGGCGCGCCTCCCGCTCGGTGCGGAGGACGTCGTCTACCTCTCCCCCTTCGTCCGGCACGGGGACTCGCGCTACGCCGCCCTCGCCGAACGCGACGGCCTGCGCGACCTGGACGACGCCGCCCTCGCGGCGCAGGAGGCGGCGTTGCGCGCCGCGGCGCGGCGGGCGGCGCCCGCCGCGCGGGTGGCGCGCTACGCGATCGACGAGGTCGCGTACTGACCCCGCACGAAGGCGAAGCGGACGACGTCCCCGGCGCGGAGTTGGGCGGCGCGGGGGACGTCGGCGGGGTGGAGGCGCGCGGGGAGGGCGTACCCCCCGAGCGATCCGCGGTCGTGCAGCAGGATCGTCGGGGCGCCGCCGGGCGGCACCTGGATCGCGCCGAGCGGCGTGCCCTCCGAGACGCCCTGCCCGCCCGGGACGTCGGGCCCGTCGAGGCGGACGCCGGTCCGGTCGGCCGACCGAACGACGAACCGTCCCCGGAGGAGCGCCGCGAGCGCGTCTGCGTCCGGGTGCGGCCCCGCCGTCAACCGGAGCGAGGTGACGCCCCCGGGGCTGCGGAGCGGGGCGCGGGCGCGGACCGCGAAGCCGGGCCGGGCGCGGCGGGGCGTCGCGACGCCGAGCACCTCCCCGGCCGCCAACGGCCGGCCGATGCGGCCGCGGAGGTCGGTCGTGGCGGACCCGAGGAACGTGTCCGACGCGAGGCCGCCGGCGAGGGCGAGGTAGCCGCGCGCGCCGGGCGCGCCGGGCGCGAGGTGGAGGACGTCGCCGCGCGCCAGGGCGACACCGGTCCCGTCCGGGAGCGGCGCGCCGTTACGGAGGGGGCGGACGCCGCCGCCGGCGAAGGCGACGACGACGTCGTCGACCGCGCGGAGGCGGGGGCCGGCGTGGGCGACCTCGAGCAGCGGCGCGCCGGCGGGGTTGCCGACCGCCCGTTGGGCGCGGAGCGCCGCGGGCGCGTCGAGCGGGCCGCCGCGCGCCAGCCCGAAGCGGCCGGCGAGCGGCCGGCCGCCGTCGACGACGAGGTCGGCGAGGCCGGCCTCGAGGACCTCGAGGCGGGGGTGGTCGGGCAGGTCGGGGCGGAGCGGGCGGGCGGCGGGCTCGGGCGGCGTGGGGCCGTCGTCGGGCACGAAGCGCACCGCGTCCCCCGGCGCGAGGAGGAACGGCGTCGCGCGGGTGGGGGCGTACACCGCCTCGAGGGCGGTGCCGAGCAGCTGCCAGCCGCCGGGGGACGGCGCGGGGTAGATGCCCGCCTGGTGGTCGGCGATGGCGACGGCGTGGGCGGGCACGCGGGCGCGGGGGCGGGGGTGGCGGGGGTGCGCCAACGTCGGGTCGAGGCCGGTGAGGAAGGGAAACCCGGGGGTGAAGCCGAGCGCGGCGACGCGGTACGTCGCGGCGGCGTGGCGGGCGACGACGTCGGCGACGTCGGTCCCGAGGGCGTCGGCGACGGCGGCCAGGTCCGGCCCGTCGTAGCGGACGGGGAGGCGGACCTCGCGGCCGGCCGGGGGGGCGGCGTGCGCCGCGGCGGTCGCCAGGCGGGCCTCGAGGACGGCGTCGGGGAGGACGTCGGCGTCGCTCTCGACGAACACCGACGCGTAGCTGGGGACGACGTCCAGGAGGCCGGGGAGGGGCGCCTCGAGGAGGGCGGCGGCGAGCGCCTGCGCCGCGACGCCGTCGTCGCCGGCGACGCGCACGGTGCGGCTGCGGACGCGGGCGGGACGGGGCGGCGCGGGCGTCACGCCGGCCGGACCGCCACGCCGTCGGCGTCGAGCACCGCGCGGATGGCGCGGGCGATCGCGGGGGCGGTGGGGCCGTCGCCGTGGATGCAGAGGGTGTCGGCGCGGACCTGGACCTCGCCGCCGTCGACGGCGGCGAACGGGGTGCCGTGCACCATGTGCCGCGCCCGCGCGGCGGCGGCGTCGGGGTCGTGCACCATCGCTCCGTCGCGACCGCGGGGCGCGAGGCGGCCGCTGGCGAGGTAGCCGCGGTCGGGGAAACCCTCGTCGAGGGTCGCGAGGCCGGCGCCGTGGGCGGCGGCGCGCTGCACGTCGCCGCCGGGGCCGGCGAGGACGACGAGGGGGAGCGAGGCGTCGAATGTCGCGACGGCCTGCGCGAGGGCGGCGGCGGCGCCGGGGTCGGCGGCGGTGCGGTGGTGCAGGGCGCCGTGCGGTTTGACGTGGTGCAGCGCGAGGCGTTCGGCGGTGAGGACGCCGGCGAGCGCCCCGAGTTGGTAGAGCACCGCGTCGTGGATCTCCTCGGGCGTCATCGCCAGCTCGCGGCGGCCGAAGCCGACGCGGTCGGGGTAGCCGGGGTGGGCGCCGACCGCGACGCCGGCCTCGCGGGCGAGGCGGGCGGTGCGGCGGAGGGTACCGGGGTCGCCGGCGTGTGCGCCGCAGGCGACGTGCGCGCTGCTGAGGGACGCGAAGAGGGCCTCGTCGTCCCCCATTCTCCAGGGGCCGAACGATTCGCCGGCGTCGGCGGCGAGGTCGACGGACGGGGGGTGGGGGGCGCGCTCGGGCATGGGGCAGGGTAGCGCGCGGGGCGGCCGCCCGACCATTCCCGAGCGCCGCGGTAGGAATGTCCCTGGGTGCGCCCCGGAGGGGCGGGGCAGACTCGGCCCATGGAAAAAGTTGAGCCCAGGACTCCAGTTTCCGCGGCGCCCCCGCCGGACGACGGCGCCCGCGACGCCCCCTGCGAGCTGTGCGGGCTCGACCGCTTGGCCTGCGGACGCGCAGCGCGCATCGTGAAGCTGGCGGGCGCCCCCCGCACCGTCAAACGCCTCCTCGCCCTCGGCGTGCGACCCAGCACGGTCTGTCACGTGGTCGGTCGCTCGCCGAACCAGGGCCCGCTCCACCTCCGCGCCGGCTCGGTCCACGTCATGGTCCGCGCCGACGACGCCGCCCACATCCTCGTCGACGCGAACGACGAGGCGCACGACCCCGTCCCCGAGGAGGCATTGCCGTGAACGCCTGTTCCTTCTGCGGCCTGGCCAAGACCTGCACCCTGGCGGGGACCGGCGCCGACGGCGCCCCCGTCGCGAGGCGCTGGTACCTGGTCGGCACCCCGAACACCGGCAAGACCAGCCTGATCAACGCCCTCGCCGGCGCCCACCTGGAGATCGGCAACTGGAGCGGGACGACGATCGAGGTCGCCAGCGCCACGGCGCACCTGGCGTGCGGCACCGTCGAACTGATCGACCTGCCCGGCGCCTACACCCTCGCCGGCAGCGCGCCGGACGAGGAGGTCGTCCTCCCCGCCCTCGACGGCGACGACGACGCGCTCGTCGTCAACGTCGTCGACGCCACGAACCTCGAACGCGACCTGACCCTGACCGCGGAACTCGTCGAGCACGGACGGCCGCTGGTCGTCGCGCTGAACCTCGCCGACCAGGCCCGCAAGGCGGGCCAGGAGGTCGACCCCGCCGCCCTCGAGGCGGCGCTCGGCGTGCCGGTCGTCGAGGTCGCCGCGAACACCGGCACCGGCGTCGGCGCCCTGGTGTCCGCCGCCGCCCGCGCGGCGGTCGGGCGGGCCGACGTCGCCTACCCCGACGCGCTCGAGCGCGCCGCCGGCCGCCTGCAGGCGCACGCCCCCAGCCGCTGGCACGCCCTCGCGGCGCTCGCCGGCGAGTGGAACCCGGCGACGGTCCCCGCGACCGCCGCCAGCGTCCCGGTCGGCGCGACCGTCGACCTGACCGACGCCGGCGCCCCCGACGAGCCCGACTGGGCCGATCCGCTCGCCGCGCGCGCCGAGCAGGAGCGCGGCGGCCTGCTGGCCAGCGGGATCGACGCCTTCCTCGACGTCGCCGAAGCCCGCCACCGGTTCGCGCACGCCGTCGCCGGGCGGGCCACCCGCCCGGTGGGCGAGGCGACCGCCTCGCCCGGCGACCGGGTCGACCGGGTGGTCCTGAACCCGTGGCTCGGGCCGTTCGTGCTCCTCGCGGGGCTGGCCCTCACCTTCCACCTGACCTTCGCGCTGTCCGACCCCTGGGTCGGTTTCCTCGGCGAGGTGCAGGGCGTCCTCGCCGCCTGGGCGGAGGCGCTGCCGCTGCCCGCCCTGGTGGGCTCGTTCCTGTCCGGCGCGGTGATCGAGGGGGTCGGCACCGTCGTCGCCTTCGTCCCGGTCCTGTTCACCCTCTACGCCCTCCTGGGCTTCCTCGAGAACGCCGGCCTGCTGGCGCGCGTCGCCTACCTCGCCGACGGCCTCATGCGCAGCCTCGGGCTGCCCGGCCGGGCGGTGCTGCCGATGGTGCTGTCGCTCGGGTGCACGGTGCCGGCGGTGCAGTCGACGAAGATGCTCGAGCAACCCCGCGACCGGCTCCGCGTCGCGCTGGCGATCCCCTCGATCCCCTGCGGCGCGCGCCTTCCGGTGTTCGTCCTGCTCGCCGCGGCGTTCGTGCCGCAGTACGCCGGGCTGGTGTTGACCGGGCTGTACGTCTTCGGGTTCGTCGCGACGCTGTTCACGGCGCTCGTGTTCCGCGGGGCGCTGAAGGGCGACACCGCGACCGGCGTGATGGAGCTGCCCGACTACCGCCTGCCCCCCGTCGCCCTGGTGCTGCGCATCGCCTGGGTCCGCACGAAGGCGTTCCTCGCCGGCGCGGGCGGCCCGATCCTCGTCGTCGTCGCGGTCGTGTGGGCGCTGTTGACCCTCACCCTGCCGGGCGGCACCAGCGTCTTCGAGGCGGTGTCGCGCGGCCTCGCCCCGATCTTCGCCCCCATCGGCCTGGACGACTGGCGGGTCGTCGGCGCGTTGATCCCCGGCCTGGTCGCCAAGGAGGTCATGATCGGCAGCATGGCGCTCACCTTCACCGGCGCCGACGCCGCCGCCTCGGTGTCGTTCCTGGGTGGCCTGCAGCACGTCGCAGCCAGCTTCCTCGAAGCGATCCGCAACACGGTCGCCGGCCTCTGGGGATCGGTCCTCGCGACCGACGCCCCCGATGCAGCGCTCGGGTCGCGCCTCGCCGGCGCCCTGTCGCTCGGCTCGGCGTTGTCGCTGATGGTGTTCAGCCTCCTGTACGTCCCGTGCGTCGCGACGGTCGCCGCCATCCGCAAGGCGTTCGGCACCCGCTACGCCGCCCTCTCCGTCGCCTGGCAGCTCGCGATCGCCTACGTCGCGGCGCTGCTCGTCTTCCTCGCCTTCGGCTGACCGCGGGACGCGGCGCCTCCTCGCCGCCGCCCCACCCCCACTCCGCTCCCGCGCCGCGACCCACGTCGCGGCGCGGTCGCGTACGCAGGCGATGGAGAAAGGGGGCGGGGGCGTCAGCCTGCGAAGCCCAGCCGCGCGGCGACGTCCTCGAAGCCGGGATCTTCGGCGTAGATGCCTTCGAACTCCGCGCGGGCGCGGGCCTTACGCCCGAGCGCCTCGTAGCACAGCGCCCGCTCGTAGCGCGCGGCGCGCAGCAGCGCGTCGGGCCGGCCCTTCTTGCGGCGGTAGGCGACGGTCAGGACGTCGCGCGCGGCGCTCGGGAGGCCCAGGCGGCGCAGCGCCCGCCCTTGCGCGAGGAGGACGGCGGCGTGGACGGCGCTCTCGTTCTCCGTGCCCCGCGTCGCCTCGTGGAGGGCGTGCAGGTCGGCCGTGTCGGGCACCTCGCCGGCCGCCTCCGCCGCCTCGACGTCGGCGAGGACGACGTCGCTCCAGGCGGCCAACACCAGCGGGTCGCCCGGGGCGGCCTCCCGGAGGCGCTCCAGGTGCGCCCGGGCGGCGTCGAGCCGGCCCCGCTCCTGCTCGACCTCCGCGAGCGCCAACGCCGTCGCGGCCGGGTGCGGGTGGAGGCGGGCGGAGGCGACCTCGGAGAGCGGCATCGTCACGACGAGCTCGACCTCCTCCTCGCGGCTGGCGACCCCGAGGCGGTCGCCGTGCTCCGCCGCGCGCTCCAGGAGGCGCACGGCGTCGTCCAACTCGCCACGCTTCGCGGTCAACAGGCCCGCCAACCAGGCGGCGTCGACCGCCGCGTCGTCCGGCGCGCCGCGGACGTCGTCCAGCGCCGCAGCGGCGCGGCGCAGTTCCTCGACGCCCTCCGCTTCGTCGCCGCCGTGGAGCGCCGCCAGGCCCCGCACGAACGCCCGCCGTGCGCTGGACGCGGTGAGGCGCTCGACGAAGCCCAGGGAGGGCGGCGCCCCGCGGCCGCCCGGGACGCCGCCCGACCCACCGGCCCCACCGC
>CAJXOA010000006.1 GCA_913057685.1 uncultured Trueperaceae bacterium | reverse complement strand
CGGGCGGCGGTCGGGTGGCGTCGACCGGGTTCCTGGAGGAGGCGGCCTCGAGCCGCCTCCGGGCCGCCCTGCGCGCCGCCGGGGTGGCGGCCGACGCGGACGGCGGCGTGCCGGGGGCGGCGCGCCGCGTCGTGACCGCCCGCCCCCCGCACGTGCCCGCCGCGACGCCGACCCTGCGCGCCTGGACGTGCGAAGCGCCGACCGACCCGGACGCGTTGCGGGCGGCGCTGCACGCCGCCGGCGTGCCCGCGGAGCGCCTGGGGGACGGCGTCGCGCACGCGGAGGGGGCCAGCCTCGTCGTGCTGGCCGACGCCGACGCGGTCCCGCCCGACGTGACGCTCGAGGGGCGCACCTGGCCGTCGACCTCCGTGCCCGTCGACCGGGTGTTCGTCGGGACCGCGAAGGAGGCGCGCATCGTCGTGCCGTCGCTGCGCGCGGACGTCGTCGGCGCGAACGCGTTGGGGCGGTCGCGCTCCTGGTTCGACAAGGGCATCGCCGCCGGCCGCGTCCGCATCGACGGGGCGCCCGCCGGCAAGGCGACGCCGGTCGCCGTCGGCTCGGAGCTGTGGGCCGAGGGCCTCGGCCGCGTCACGGTCCTCGAGGACCTGGGTGCGACGCGGCGCGGCAAGCGCGCCCTCCGCGTCCGCACCGAACGACGGCGGGGGTGACGGCCGGCCCGACGGCGTCGGGACGGGGCGGAGGCGGGGCCCGGACCCGCCCCGGTCGGTTCAGGTGCGGACGCGCTTCCCGGTCCCGCTGCGGGCCTTGAAGACCAGCCGGACCGGGACCTCGTCGAAGCCGAGGTCCTCCTGGATGCGGTTGCGGAGGTAGTGCTCGTACGCGCGGGTCAGGAGCCGCTCGTCGTTGACGCTGACGACGAACGTCGGCGGCGCGACGTCCGCTTGGGTGGCGTACAGGAGCTTCAGGGCGCGCCCCTTGTGGTTCGGAGGCGACTGGCGTTGCGTCCACACCTCCAACCAGCCGTTCAGGGTGCCGGTCGCGATCCGTCGGCGCGCCTGGTCGTACACCCGCACGACCGCGGCGAGGAGTTCGTGCAGCCCGAAGTCGGTCTTTGCGCTGACGTACACCCAAGGGGCGAACGTCAGGTGGGCGAGATCGATGGCGAGCTGCTCCCGGAACGCCCGGAGGTCCTCGTCCTCGACGAGGTCCCACTTGTTGATCGCGACGACGACGGGCGTGCCGGTCTCGAGCGCCAGCCCGGCGATGCGCATCTCGTGATCGCCGACCTCGAACGGGTCCACCACCAGGATCGCGACGTCGGCGCGGCGGAGCGCCGCCTCGCTGCGCACGCGGGCGTAGAAGGCGACGTCGCGATCGGGTTTGCGGCGCAGGCCGGCGGTATCGACCAGGACGAAGGGACGCCCGCCGACGTCGAGGCGCACGTCGATCGCGTCGCGGGTCGTGCCCGCCTCCTCGCTGACGATCACCCGCTCGTCGCCGAGGATCGCGTTCGTCAGCGACGACTTCCCGGCGTTCGGCCGGCCGGTGATCGCGACCGTCACCGCCTCCTCGTCGGCGTCGTCCGGGTCGTCCTCGATCGCGTCCGCGATGCGTTCGCGGAGCTCCGCGATGCCGCGCGCGTGCATCGCGCTGGTCGGGACCGGCTCCCCGAACCCGAGTCCGAGCAGTTCGAACCAGGCGGGGCGCTCCTCGAACGTCGCGTCGTCCACCTTCGTCGCGACCAGCAGGACCGGCGTCCCGCGCCGCCGAAGCATCTCGGCGATCTCGTGGTCGGCGGGCGCGAGGCCGGCGGCGCCGTCGACGCAGAACGCCACCAGGTCGACGCCCTGCAGGGCGGCGTCCACCCGCTGGCGGATGGCGCGCTCCCAGGCGTCGCCCGACCACAAGCCTCCGGTATCGAGCAGGTCGAGGCGGCGGCCGTCGTCCAGCTCCAGCGTCGCGCCCTTGACGTCGCGGGTGACGCCGGCCTCGTCGGCGACGATCGCGTCGCGCCGGCCGAGGAGGCGGTTGAAGAGGCTGGATTTGCCGACGTTCGGCCGGCCGAGGATCGCGACGCTAGCCATCGGCGCGCTCCGGAGCGGCGTCGAAGCGGTCGCCGGGGGCGACGCGCGCGCCGCGCGCCCAATCGGCGGCGGGCATGGGGCGCTTCCCGGCCGGGGTGACGCGCTCCAGGCGGACGGCGCCCTCGCCGCACGCCACGACGACGCCCGCCGCGTCGACGCCGAGGACCGTGCCGGGGGCGACGTCCTGCGGCGCGTCGCTACGCAGGCCCCCCGGGTCGGCCGGCCGGAGGGCGTCGACCTTGAGGGGGCGGCCCGCGAACGCCGTGCGCGTCCCCGGCCAGGCGATCACGCCGCGAAAGCGGTTCCACACGGCGCGCGCGGACGCCGTCCAGTCGAGGGCGCCGTCCCCCTTCGTCAGGAGCGGCGCGTACGTCGCGGCGTCGTCGTCCTGCGGGGTGGAGGGGAGCGTCCCGGCGGCGAGTTGGTCGAGCGCCTCGAGGAGGGCGTCGGCGGAGGCGTGCGCGAGTCGCTCGGCGAGGGTGGGGTAGGTGTCGTCGTCGCGGACCTCGACCGGCCGCACGAGGCGGATCGGTCCGGTGTCGAGGCCCGGGTCGGTCTGCATGACCGTCACGGCGGTCTCCGTCTCGCCGTGGATCAACGCCCACTGGATGGGCGCCGCACCGCGGTAGGCGGGAAGGTGGCTGGCGTGCGCGTTCAGGAACCCGTGGGGCGGGACGTCCAACAGCGACGCGGGCAGGATCTTGCCGTACGCGATCGTGATCGCGACGTCCGGTCGGGCGTCGCGCAGGGTGTCGGCGAACGCCGCGTCGCGCTTCAGCGAGCGGGGTTGCGCGAGGGGTCGCCCGAGGGCGCGGGCGCGCTCGGCGACCGGTGGGACGCGGAGGTGGAGGCCGCGCCCGGCGGGCGCGTCGGGTTGCGCGACGACGAGGACGACGTCGTGCGCCGCATCGAGCGCCTCGAGGGCGGGCACGGCGTAGGCGGGGGAGCCGAAGAAGGCGACGCGCACGGGGTCAGTCGACCGTCGGGACGGCCGGCCGCTCCTTGAGGAACGCCTTGGCGCGGCGTTGCAGGTCGGCGAGTTCGGCGCGGTGGGCCTCGAGGAACGCCCGGCGGGCGTCCTCGGGGAGGCGATCGAAGTACAGCACCCCGTCGAGGTGGTCGAGTTCGTGCTGCACGACGTGCGCGAAGTGCCCCTCCACCCACCGTTCGTGGGGGGTGCCGTGCACGTCGCGGTAGCGGACGAACACCTCCTGGTCGCGGACCATGTCCTCGACCCACACCCCCGGCACGCTGAGGCACCCGTCGGGCGCGACGCGGCGGCCGCGCCGCGCCGTGATCTCGGGGTTCACCATGACGTGCGTGGCCATGACCTCGGGGCCGTCGTCCGCGTCGTCGCCCTCCCCCTCGAGCGGCCCGCCCTCGATCGCCTCGACGGCGGCCCCGGCCTCGCCCCCGTCGTCCGCCGCCTCGGCGGGCTCCGGCGCGAGTTCGAGGGCGACGAACAGCCGTTTGCCGAGCCCGATCTGGGGGGCGGCCAGCCCGACGCCGTTCGCGTCGTGCATCGTTTCGATCATGTCCTCCGCCAACGACGCGAGGTTCGCGTCGAAGGTGCGGACCTCCGTCGCGGCCTTGCGCAGGACCGGGTCGCCGTACAGGCGGATGGGGTGGATCATCGCGTGCGTCCTCTCGGGCACCGCGCCCCGGGGCTCACGGGCCCTCCGGAGCGGGGTCGGCGCCGATGCGTATCGTCGCGCGGAGCGGCGTCGCGACCGCCACCCCGCTCGGTGCGTCCGGCACCAACACGACATCGTACGTGCCCGCCGGCCACGTCGCGGTCGCGTCCGGTACCGCGGCGGGGAGGTCGGGCAGCGCCGCGAGCGCCGCGGCCGGCCCGACGACCGTCGCGTCGGGCGTCGCGAGCGCGACGAGGCGGACGCCCTCCGGGAGGGGCACCAACCGGACCTCGCGCTGCGTCGCCTGCCGCAGGTCGTCCGCCGCGAGGCGGACCCGGGCGTCGGTGGGGGAGATCCGCGCGCCGGCCACCGGCCGCCCGTCGACGTCGAGCGCGACGAGCGGCACGCGGGCGTCGCCGGCGACCGCCCGGTCGGCGGCGTCCGCGTCGCGCAGCACCGCCACGACCGCATCGACGTCGGCGAGGACCGGATCGCGGGCCTCGACGACGGCGCGGGCCGGCGCGAGGGTCGCGACCCGCCAGGCGACGTCCGCACCGTCGGGCGTCGACGGCAGCAGCGCCGCGACGTCGAACGTCGCCCGCCGCACCGCCTCGAGGCGCCCGATGACCTCCGCCGGGACGACCCGCACGACCCGCAACGCCGCCGGCACGCGGGCTTCGACGTCGGCGGCGAACGGCCCGTCGACGCCGGTGACGTCCAGCGACGCGTCGACGTCCCCCGCATCGAGGCGGTCCATCCGGTCCGACGGGCCGGTCACGACCACCTCGACCCGCGCGGGCACCCCGACGGCGACCTCGTCCGCCGCGACGCCGTCCACGGCGAGGGGCACGAGCAGGCTGCGTTGCACCGTCGTGCCGGGGTCGTTCGTCGCGACCCACCACAAGCCGAGCGCCACGCCGACCGCGGCGACCTTCGCCGGGGCGTCGCGGCGCGCCCGCCGCCACGCCCGCCGCCACGACGCGAGCGCCCTCACGGGCGCACCTCGCCGTACACCGTCCGCAACGACGTGAGCAGGTCCGACGGCGCGACGTCGGTGTCGAGGTGCCCGTCGCGGGCGACCGACACCGTGCCGCGTTCCTCGCTGACGACGACGACCCAGGCGTCCGACACCTCCGTCACGCCCAACGCCGCGCGGTGGCGGGTCCCGAGCGCCCGGTCGAAGCGTTGCGTTTCCTGGCTGAGGGGCAGGATGACGCCGGCGGCGACGACGCGGTCGCCGCGGATCAGGACCGCCCCGTCGTGGAGCGGTCCCTTGGAGTCGAACACCGTTTGCAGCAGTTCCGCGCGGACCGGCGTGTCGAGCGTCACGCCGCGCGAGGCGTACTCGCCGAGCGGGGTGGTGCCCTCGACGACCACGAGGGCGCCGACCCGCTTGGCCGCCAACTCGCGGATCGCCGTCATCAACTCCTGCACCGGATCGCCCGCCACCGACCGGCGGGTCCGGCCGCGCCCGACCCGCTCGAGGGCGGCGCGCAACTCCGGTTGGAAGACGATCACCAACGCCAGCAGCCCGACGGGCGCGAGGCGCTCGAACAGCCAGGCGGTGCCCTCGAGGTTCGCCGCGCGCGCCACCAACCAGAGGCCGGCGACCGCGACGAGGCCGCGGACGACGTTCCAGGCGCGCGACCCGACGAGGAGGGCGTACCCCTGGTACACCAGCACCGCGAGGAGGGCGACGTCGATCGCGTCGAGCGGACCGAACCGTTCGAAGGGCGTCACTCGCCGGCCCCGCCGCCGGTCGGTCGGGCCCCCGGGCGGTCGCGGCGACCGCCCCCGTGGCCGCGTCGCGCAGGGTGCCCAGGACGTTCCATGGTGGTCGGTACGCTACCATGCGTCACGGACGCCGCGAACCGCGCGGCGCGAGGGAGGACACGCCATGGAAGAACTGAAGGAACGCCTCTTGCACCTCCGGGGGTATCTTTGACCTCGCTTCGAAGCGCGAGGCCCTCACGGAGTACGACGAACGACTGAACGACCCCGACCTCTGGAACGACCCCGACGCCGCCCGGGAGGTCACCCAGGGCGCCGCGCGCCTCCGCAAGGTGATCGAGACGTACGACCGTCTGGAGAGCGACGTCGCGGGGCTCGAGGAGCTCGCCGAACTGGCGGGCGAGGAGGACGCCGAGGAGTTGGCCGCCGAACGCGCCCGCGTCGAGGCGGCCCTGGACCTCCTGTACCGCGAGACGCTGTTCCAGGGGGAGCACGACGACCGGCCGGCGATCGTGACGATCAAGCCCGGCGCCGGCGGCACCGAATCGTCGGACTGGGCCGGCATGCTGCTGCGCATGTACACGCGGTACGCCGAACGCAGCGGCTGGACGGTGGAGTTGCTGGACGCCGTCGGCAACGACTCCGCGCCCAACGGCGTCGATTACGCGCAGTTGATCGTGCGCGGCGAACGGGCGTTCGGGATGCTGTCGGTCGAGAACGGCGTGCACCGTCTCGTGCGCGTCAGTCCGTTCGACGCGCAGGGACGCCGCCACACGAGCTTCGCGTCGGTCGAGGTCATGCCGGAGATCGACGACGCCGTCGACGTCGCCATCGACCCCGGCGACCTGCGCGTCGACGTCTACCGCTCGTCGGGGCCCGGCGGGCAGTCGGTGAACACGACCGACAGCGCCGTCCGCGTCGTGTACCGCGGCGGGACGCCGGACGAGATCGTCGTCACCTGCCAGGACGGCAAATCGCAGATCAAGAACCGCGAGAAGGCGATGACGGTGCTCCGCAGCCGCCTGTTCGAGCGCGAGGAACAACGCCGGCTCGAGGAGCAGATGGCGGCCCGCGGCGACCAGAAGGCGATCGAGTGGGGATCGCAGATCCGCAGCTACGTGCTGGACAAGCGCTACGTCAAGGACCACCGCACGGGGGAGATGCGCCACGATCCCGACGCGGTCCTCGACGGCGACCTCGACGACCTCGTGTGGGCCGGGCTGGAGTGGCAGGCGGGCGGCGAGGCGGAGGCCGGCGCGGCGTGACGCCGCGCCGGCCACGGGCGTGAGCGCGTGCGGGTCCTCGCCATCGCCGACGACGTCTCGCCGTTCGTGTACTCCGAACGGTTCCCGGACAACCTCGGTCCCATCGACGTCGTCCTCAGTGCCGGCGACGTCCCCGGCTACCTCCTCGAGTTCCTCGCCACCCGCCTGACGACGCCGCCCGTGTACGTCTTCGGGAACCACGCCGACGGGTACGTCCTCGCCGACGACGGCGAGACCCGCATCAAGCCGGGCGGGTGCCTCGACGCCCACCGCCGCATCGTCGAGGTGGGGGGCCTGCGCATCGCCGGGATCGAGGGGTCCGCCCGCTACCGGCCGGGCCCCCACCAGTACGCCGAGCACGAGATGGAACGCTTCGTCCTCGGGTTCGCGCCGCGCCTCGCGTGGGCGGCCCGCCGCCGCACGCCGCCCGTCGACGTGCTCCTCACGCACGCGCCGCCCAAGGGACCGCACGAGGGCGCGGACGTCCCCCACCGCGGGGTACCCGCCTTCAATCGCTTCCACCGCTGGTGGCGGCCCCAGGTGCACGTCCACGGGCACGTGCACCTCAACGGCGCGAACGCCCCCCGCCGCTACGTCACCGACGAGGGGGTCGAGGTCGTGAACGCCTACGGCTTCACGACGTTCGAGATCGAACCGGCCGCGCGGCGCGGCGCGACCGACGGCCCCCGCGGCCCGCGGTAGCCTCCCGGCATGGCCCCGTCCCCCGACCCCGGCCTCGCCCCCGCCGGTCCCCCCGACGCCGCCCCCGATCCCGCCGCCTGGACCGCGCTTCAGGGCGCTGCGGTCGCGCTGTCCCTCCCGTCGGTCGGCGGCGTCCGCCTCACCGGCCCCGACCGCGTCGCGTTCCTGCAGGGCAACGTCTCCGCCGACGTCGCCGCGCTGGGCGAGGGCGACGCCGCGACGACGTTGTTCCTCGACCCCAAGGGCCGCCCGGAGGCGCAAGCGTCGGTCCACCGCCGCCGCGACGACCTGCACCTGGCGGTCGAGGACGACGCCGCCGGCTTCGTCCTCGACCGGCTGCACCGGCAACGGATCTTCGACGACGTCGCGTTCGACGACCTGCGGACCGTCCTGCGCACCTGGACGGTGCAGGGCCCCACCGCCGCCGACGTCGTCGCCGAGGCGTTCGGGGCGCACGCCCCCGAGGGCGGGACGGCGCAGGTGCCCTTCGCCTCCGCCGACGTCCTCCTCGTCGCGCACGCCCGCACGGCGCCCGGCGGGGTGGACGTGCACGCCCTGGCGCGCGACGCGGACGCCGTCGAGGCGGCGTTGCGGGCGGCGGGCGCGGCGTGGGGCGACGCCGCGACGCTCGAGGCGTCCCGGATCGAAGCGCGGCGGGCGCGGGCCGGACGCGAGGGGCTCGGGGTGCTCCCGCACGAAGCGGACCTCGACCGGTACGTCTCGACGACGAAGGGCTGCTACGTCGGGCAGGAGACGATCGCGCGGCTCGACGCCCGCGCGAACGTCCGCCGCCACCTCGTGCGGCTCCGCCTCGACGCGCCGGTCGGCGCCGGCCCCCTCACGCTCGCGCTGGACGGCAAGCGCGTCGGCGTCGTCGGGGGCCGCGCGCAGCACCCCGACTTGGGGCCGGTCGCGCTGGCGGTCCTGAAGGACGACGCGCGCGACGCGCCGCTCGAGGTGCGCGACGGCGACGGCGCGGTCCGCACCGGCGCGCGGGTCGGGTGAGGCGGTCGGGGCGAACGTCCCGCGGGCGCGTCGCGCCCAGGTCGTGTATCCTGCCTGCGATGCGATGCTCCCCCCGGGGCCGGCCCGACGTGGGCCGTTCCCCCGTCCCGTTCGGTGCCGACCGCACCGACCCCGCCCCCGACCCGTCCCCTCGCGCCGACCTCCGGCGCGCGCGTTCGTGCGCCCGCCCCGCCGGACGCCGCCCCGCGGCCCGCCGCGCGCTGCTCGCCGCGGTCGCGGCCGCCCTCCTGGTCGCCTCCACGGCGGCGGCCGGCGGGTACGCCCTGCGGACGGTCCAGCCGGGCGACACGCTCGGGGGGATCGCGACGGCGTACGCCGTGCCGGTCGACGCGATCCGCGAAGCGAACGACGTGCGCGGGATCACCCTGCACCCCGGCGACACGCTCCGCATCCCCCTCGGGGAGGCGACGGGCGGCGTCGCGACGCCCGCACCGGAACCGCCGCCCGGCTTCGACCGCCACGTGTTGCAGGCGGGGGAGACCATCAGCGGCGTCATCGAACGCTACGGCGTCAGCCTCGACGCGCTCGTCGGTGCGAACCCCGACCTGTCCTCCCTCGACCGGCTCCCCGTCGGCGTGGAGTTGTTGATCCCCCCCGGCGAGGGGCTGCTCGTCACCTGGCGTACCGGCCTCGACCTCGCGTCGGTCCTCGGCGAACACGGTGCGGACCCCGCCGACGTGTTGCGCGCCAACGCGATCCACGCGCCGGCGGACCTGCAGCCCGGCATGCTGTTGTGGCTTCCCGACGTCGAACCGAGCGCCGCCCTCGAACGCCTCGCGAAGGTCCGCGAGCGGGAGAACCGCTACGTGTGGCCGGTCCACGGGCGGATCACCAGCTACTTCGGGCGCCGCAACCTGGGCATGGGCACCTCGAACTTCCACCGCGGCATCGACGTCGCCGCCCCCACCGGCACGCCCATCGTCGCGGCGCGCGCCGGGACCGTCTCGTTCGCCGGGTGGTCGGGCAGCTACGGCTACCTCGTCAAGGTCCGGCACGCCGGCGGGGACGAAACCTGGTACGCCCACCAGAGCCAAATCCTGGTGTCGGTCGGCGAGTGGGTGGAGCAGAACGAGCTGCTCGGGCGGGTCGGTTCGACCGGCCTGTCGACCGGCCCGCACATCCACTTCGAGATCCGTCGGGGCGGCAGCGCCCTCGATCCGCTCGGCGAACTGAACTGACGAAGGGGCGCGCCGGATGCGACCGGCGCGCCGTTCCTCCTGCGCAGGTGCCGCCCGCCGTCAGGCGGCGGCGTCGGTCTTCGACCAGAGGATCCGCCCGCACGAGGGGCACCGCACCACGCCGGCGTTCTTCTTGACCTTCTGCACGACGTGCAGCGGCAACTGCATGTTGCAGCCCCCGCACCGACGACCGTCCACCAGCTGGACGAGGCCGATCCCGCGGCGGGCCTTGCGGACCTGCTCGTACTGCTTCAGCAACGCCGCGGGGACCGCCTCGGCGAGCGTCGCGCGGGTCTCCCGCAGGTCCCCCTCGCGCGCGTCGATCTCCGCCAAGCGCTCGCGCTCCTCCGCCTCGAGCCGGTCGTGCTCCGGCACCAGCTCGGCGTGCTCCGCCTCGAGCCCCTGCAACGTCGCTTCGGTCGCCTCCAGCGCCTCCATCGACGGCAGCGTGTCCTCCTCGAGCTCCTGCGCGCGGGTCGCGAACTGCATCTCCTGGTTCTGGAACTGCGCGGCCTCCTTCGAGGATTCCGCCCGCAACGCCGCCTCCTGCGCCGCCTTCGTGCGGTCCCGCAACGCCTGCAGCTCCACGTCCGCCTCGCGCACCTTCGCGCGGAGGGCGTCCCGCTCGCCGCGGACCGTCTCCAAGCGCGCCTCGAGCGCTTCGCGTTCGGCGCGGATCGACCGCAACGCCTCCGGCACGTCGGCGCGTTCGGCGTCGAGCGCGTCCAGCGCCAGATCGCGTTCCTGTACGTCGTTCAGGGTGTCCATGGCCGTTCCTCCCGGTCGCCACCCGCGCGGCGCCGCCCCCAACGAAAACTCCGTTCGGCCGAAACCGAACGGAGCGGGGGGAGGCACGGACGCGGGGATGCGTAGGTCATCACCGTGACGCTACCACGCGCGCGGGGTATGCTCCGCGCCGTGATCGAGGAGTCCCCCGACGCGTTCATGGAACGCTTCCGGCCGTACGCCACCCCCGCCACCCTGTTCGCCCGCCCCGAGGGCAGCCCCCTGCTCGAGGCGGACGTGGCCGGGACGATCGTGCAGCTCCTCGAACGCACCAACCCCTACGACGCGCCCCCCGGCGCGGCGACCCTGATCCTGAACCCCACCGCGAGCGACCTGCACGACGCCGGCCCCGACGCCGCCGCCGCCCTGCAGGTCCCCGAACGCGGCGCCCTCCGCGGCGCCGGCGCCGTCCTCGCGCAGGCGCCCGGCGCCCTCGTCGTCGACGCCGGCGTCCCGGTCGTCCTCGCGGTGGAGGGCGCCGACGCCTGGCCGGTCGGTCGCCGCGTCGCCTTCGACGCCGCCCCCCCGATCCACGCCTTCGTGCTGCCCCCCGACCGCCGGCCCGACCGGCCCGACGAGGGCGGCTCGATCGACGAGGCGCACTGACGTGCCGCTGCCGCCCCCTCCACCCCCCCGCGCGGAGGTGCACGCGGTCACGCCCGGCTCGCCCGCCGCGCGCGCCGGCGTGACGCCCGGCTGGCGCTTGGTCGCCGTCGCCGGCGCGGAGATCCCCGACGTGCTGGCGTACCGCCGGGAGCTCGCGCGCGGCGAGGTCCGCCTCGACCTCGAGGCGCCCGACGGCACCCCCACCTCGTTCGAGGTGGCGTGGGAGGATCCCGGCCTGGAGTTCGCCGACCCGATCTTCGACGGCATCCGCACGTGCGCCAACAAGTGCGAATTCTGCTACGTCCACCAGATGCCGCAGGGGTTCCGCAAGAGCCTCTACATGATGGACGACGACTTCCGCACCAGCTTCCTCTACGGCAGCTTCGTGACCCTCACGAACCTCGCGGAGGGCGACGTCCGGCGGATCCTCGACGAGCACCTCAGCCCCCTCTACGTCTCGGTCCACACCGCCGACGAGGACCTGCGCAGCGACATGATGAAGTGGTGGTCCAGCAAGGTGCAGGACCCCGCCTCGACCCGCATCCGCGACATGATCGAGCGGCTCGAACCGATCGACCTCTACACCCAGATGGTGCTGCTGCCCGGCCGTAACGACGGCGACGCGATGGAGTCCACCCTCGCCTACCTCGCGTCGCGCCCCAACGTCCAGGCGGTCGCCGCCGTCCCGGTCGGCCTCACCGACCACCGCACGAACCTGCCCGACCTGCGGACCTACACCGCGGAGGAGGCGGACGACGTCGTCCGCCGCGTCGAAGCGATCCAACGCCGCATGCTGGAGACGCGCGGCACCCGCTTCGTGTTCCTCTCCGACGAGTTCTACCTCCTCGCCGGCCGGCCGCTGCCGCCGCGCGAGGCGTACGAGGGCTTCCCGATGCTGGAGAACGGCGTCGGCATGGTCCGCGACTTCCTCGACGGTCCGTTGCCCGACCTCCCCGCGCGGCTGCCCACCCCCCGCCGGGTGCTGCTCGCCACCGGCACGCTGTTCGCGCCCGTCCTCGAGCGGGCGGTCGAGCCGCTGCGCGCCATCGACGGCCTCGAGATCGAGGTGCGCGCCGTCACGAACCGGACGTTCGGGGCGGTCACGACCGTCGCGGGCCTCCTCGCCGGTCGCGACCTGCTCCTCGCCATCCGGCCGGAGGAGGCGGACGTGCTGCTGCTCAGCCCCAACGTCGTGAAGTACGGCACCGACCTGCTGCTCGACGACCGCAGCCTCGGCGACCTCCGCACCGACCTGCGGATGGACGTCGAGCTGGGCGGCACCACCCTCGCCGACCTCGCACGCACGGTGCTCGGCGACGCCGGCCGCGCCGTGACGCCGCAGTTCGGCTTCTCCACGCACGCCGTCAAGGAAGCCGCGAAGCAACACTGACGCGCCGCGCATCGCAGGGCGCCCCGCCGCACGTGCGCGGCGGTAGCATGCCGGCATGCTGACCCTCGACCTCCGCAACCTCGAGGAAACCCGCGTCGGCGCCGCGAACGGCGTCGACGTCGCGGCGGAAACCGCCGCCCTCGCGCCCCACCTCGACGCCGCCGCCGACGCCCTCCTCGCGCGGGCCGACGACCCGGCCGCGATGCTCGGGTGGATCGCCACCCCAGGCGACCCCGCCCCCCTGGACGCCGTCCAGGCGTTCGCCGACGCGCGCCGTGGGACGTACGACGACGTCGTCGTCCTCGGGATCGGCGGGTCGGCGTTGGGCGCGCGGGCGCTGCAGGCCGCCCTGCTGTCGCCCATCGCGCCGCCCGACGCGGCCGGCCCCCGCCTCCACGTGCTCGACAACGTCGACGGCGACGAGATCGCGGCGCACCTCGCGGCGTTGCGGCCCGACCGTACCCTCGTCAACGTCATCAGCAAGTCCGGCACGACGGCGGAGACCATGGCCGCCTACCTGGCGTTCGAGGCGTGGCTCCGCGACGGCGTCGGGGACGCCTGGCGCGAGCACGTCGTCGTCACCACCGACCCGGAGCGCGGCATCCTCGGGCCGCACGCCGACGCGCACGACCTCCCGCGCTTCGACGTCCCCCCGTCGGTCGGGGGGCGCTTCAGCGTCCTCACGCCGGTCGGTCTGCTCCCCGCCGCCCTCGTCGGCATCGACGTCGCCGCCCTCCTGCGCGGGGCGGCGCGCGTCCGCGACGACGTCCGCCTGCCGGCCGCGGACGGCGTCACGAAACGCCTCGCCGCCACGCAGGTGTGGGGGGCGCGCCGCGGCAAGACGCAGACCGTGTGGATGCCGTACGCGAGCGGCTTGCGACGCACGTCCGACTGGTTCGTGCAGTTGTGGGCGGAGTCGCTGGGGAAGGCCCGCACCCGCGACGGCGCGCGCGTGCACGCCGGCACGACCCCCGTCCCGGCGGTCGGCGCGACCGACCAGCACGCCCAAGTGCAACTGTTCGCCGAGGGCCCCAACGACAAACTCACGACCTTCGTCGTCCTCGCGCGCGACCGGCAGGCGGCCCGCATTCCCGACGCGCCGGACGGCCTCGCGCCGCTCGCCTACCTGGGGGGACGCCGGTTCCACGAGGTCCTCAACGCCGAGGCGGCCGCCACCGCCCACGCGCTGGCGGTCCGCGGCCGCCCGTCGCTCACCCTCACCCTCGAGCGCCTCGACGAAGAGGCGTTCGGCCTGCTGCTGCAGACCCTGATGTGGCAGACGGCGCTCGTGGGGGAGATCTGGAACGTCGACGCCTTCGACCAGCCCGGCGTCGAGCTCGGGAAGCGCTACACGTACGCCCTCATGGGGCGCGACGGGTTCGACGACGAGCGCGCGGACCTGCGGGCGGCCGGCGTGGAGGCGTCGTGAGTCACGCTGCGGTGCGGCGCGACCCACGCACCTGGCTGGCGTTCGTGAAGTTCGAACACACCCTGTTCGCGCTGCCGTTCGCGTACGCCGGCACGGTCCTCGCCGCCGGCGGCTGGCCCGGCACCGCGACGTTCGCGTGGGTGACGCTGGCGATGGTCGGCGCGCGGACCGCGGCGATGGCGATCAACCGCGTCGTCGACGCGGAGATCGACGCCCGCAACCCCCGCACCGCGGTGCGGGAGATCCCCGCCGGGCGGCTCACGCGCCGCGACGGCGTGCTCGTCGCGGCGGTCGGGATCGCCGCGTTCACGGTCGCCGGGCTGGCGCTCAACCCCTTGACGGCGGCGTTGCTGCCCGTCGCGGTGGCGTTCCTGGTGGCGTACCCCTACACGAAGCGCGTGACGTGGGCGTGCCACCTGTGGTTGGGCGTGACGATCGGGGCGGCCGCCGCCGGCGGCGTGATCGCGGTGACCGGCGCGTTCACCGCCGGCGCCGTCGCGCTGTGGGTCGGGGTGGGCGCCTGGATCGCGGGGTTCGACGTGATCTACGCCCTCCTCGACCTCGAGTTCGACCTGCGGGAGGGCGTGCGCAGCATCCCCGCCCGCTTCGGGCCCGAACGCGCCACCGACGTCGCCGCCGCCCTGCACGCCCTCGCCCTCGCGGCGTTCGCGGCGTTGGCGTTCGTCACGCCGCTCGGCGCGATCTACGCCGTCGGCATCGGCGCGTTCGTCGCGCCCCTCCTGGCGGCGCAACAACTGCTGGTGCGGCGGCGCGGCCCCGCCGCCGCGTTGCAGGCGTTCAACGCCAACCTGTGGGTGTCCGGCCTGGTGTTGGCCGCCGTCGTGTTCGACGTGGCGTTCGCGGGCGGGAGCGGCTGGTAGCCTCGCGGCGATGCCCGTCGTTCCCGTGTTCCCCCTCGACGTCGTCGTGTTCCCCGGCATGACGGTGCCGCTCCACGTGTTCGAGGCGCGCTACAAGCGGCTCCTGAAGGCCGCGGAGGCCCTCGACCCGGTCCACTTCGTCATCGCCCCCCCACCGCGCGAGGCGCTGGAGGACGAAGGCGCCGACCGGCCGGGGGAGATCGGCACGCTCGTCGACGTCCTCGAGAGCGAGGAGAGCCTCGACGGCACCGTGAACCTCGTCGCGCACGGGCGCGAACGCGCGAAACTGACGTACGACCACGTCGAGCCGGTCCCCGAACCGTCCGGCGGCGTGCGTCCCCTGTGGTTCGCCGAGGTCGAACCGTGGCCGGTCGAGCGGACCGACCCGAACGACGAACGGGTGGCGGCGTGGGACGCCCTCGAGGCGTTCGACCGCTACGGCGACGTCTTCTTCGCCCCCACCGCCCGCGACCAGGCGGCCGCCGCGATGCCGGACGACCCGCTCTACCAGGCGTCGTTCGTGTGCGCCAACCTCCGCCTCCCACCCGACGGTGCGCAACGCCTCCTGGAGGCGCCCTCCCTCGTCGACCGCTTCCGGGAGGCCCGCAAGGCGATCGATGCGCGGCTCGCCGCGCACCACGCCGACGCGTCGCTCGGCCCGGCCGGCGAGGCGTGAGCGACCGCCCGACCGCCGCGCCCGCGGCGGACGCCGCGCCCACCCCCGACGCCGACCCCATCGACCCGATCTTCGCCTGGGACGCCCTCCCGTCGGTCCGCGGCGACCGGCCCGGGACCGGCGGCCGGATCCGCAGCGTCCCGGAGGACTTCGTCGTCGTCGAGCGGCCCGCCTACACGCCGTCGGGCCGCGGGTCGCACCTGTACCTCCGCGTCCGCAAGCGTGGGCTCGCCACCCGCGACCTGGTGCGCGCCCTGCGCGAGGCCGGCGTGCCGGAGAACCGGGTCGGCGTCGCCGGCCTCAAGGACAAGCACGCCGTCACCGAACAGTGGCTGTCGGTCCCGTGGGCGTCGCGCGACGCCGCCGACGCGCTCGCCGCCCTCGACGGCGTCGAGGTCCTCGAGACGTCGCGGCACACCAACAAGTTGGGGGTCGGGCACCTGCACGGCAACCGCTTCACGGTCGTCGTTCGCGACGTCGCGCCCGACGCCGTCGCGCGCGCCCGCGCGATCCTGGACGCGATCGCCGAGCACGGCCTTCCGAACTACGTCGGGCCGCAGCGCTTCGGTCGGTTCGGCCGCAACGCCGTCGACGGGCGCGCCCTCCTGCGCGGCGAGACGGTCCCGGGCGACCGGCGCCTGCAACGCTTCTTCGTCAGCGCCCTACAGAGTTGGATCTTCAACGACGTGCTCGCCGCCCGCGTGCGCGACGGGCACCTCGGGTCGCTCGTGACCGGCGATTGGGCGCGGAAGGTCGCGACCGGCGGCACCTTCCGCGTCGACGACCCCGACGCGGAACGCCCCCGCGCCGCCGCCTTCGAGATCACCGCCCTCCTGCCGCTGCACGGCCGCAAGGTGCGCATCTCCGACGGCGAGGCGGGCGCCTACGAGCGGGCCGCCCTCGCCCGCGCCGGCGTCCGTTGGGAGGACTTCCGTCGCCGCCACGGCGACCGCCGCCCCAGCCGCGTCGCGGTGGGCGGCATCGACGTCGCCGACGCCACCGGCGACGACGGCGTCCCCGCGATCCGCGTGGCGTTCGACCTCCCGAAGGGCGCGTACGCGACGTCGCTGCTGCGGGAGGTCACCGGCCTCCCGGTCGACGAACCCACGCCGTCGCCCCACGCCGGCGGGGCCGCTTAGGGCGCCTCCGCGCGGGCGCGGCGGCGCCACGCCTCGATGACGATCCCCACGACCGCGAGCGCCGCCAACGCGGCGCGCGCCGCGGTGGACGCCGGCGCGCGCGGCGGACGCCACGCCGTCCAGGTGTTCAGGACCTCTCCGCCGGTCGCGTCGGCGAGGGTGCGGAGCGCCGCGACGCCGTCGACCGCCGCGAACTCGGGGTCCTGCACGACGGCGCGGACCGGCGCCACGACCCGCTCGCCGCGCAGGACGACGGCGTCCGCCCCGGTCGCGCCGGGCGGCAGCGGCGCCGCCGACCGGGTGGGCCCCAACGCCTGGAGCGGCACCGTGCGGCCCGCCGCGCGGACGGCGGTCGGCGCCTCCGCCCGCCCCGCACGCTCCGGGTCGTCGGGGTGGCGGACCTCCACCCACGGCGCGTCGCGGGGGAGGGCGAGGGCGGCGGGCGCCCCGCCCACACGGACGGTCGCGGTGAGCGTCGCGGGGTCGCTCGCCAACCAGCGCACGGCGTCCACCCACCAACCGTCGAACGGCGGCCAGGCGCGGACGCCCACCCCCGGGGTCGTGGCGTCCAACGTCAGCGCCAACGTCCGGCCGACCCCGACCCGCCGGACGGCGAGGAGGGGCGCGCCGTCCGCATCCCGCCAGAGGGTGTCGGCGTCGGGCCGCGCCACGGTCTCGACGTAGCGGCCGGGGGGCGGGGGGGACAACCCGCGCACGAGGGGGTGGGGTCGGACCTCGACGGCGGTCGCGTCGCGCCACGCCGACCGGCGGGCCGCCTCCGCCTCGCGGACGAAGACGTCGACCAACGTCGACGGGCCCAGCCCGACGTACGCGCGGCCGCCCGCCGCATCCGCGAGCGCCTCGAGCGCCGCGACGTCGGCGCGGTCGCCGACCGCGACGGTGGAGATCGTGATGCCGGCGGCGCGCGCGCGTTCGGCGACGACGCTCGGGGCCGGCCCGGTCGGGGCGAGCGGACGGCCCCCGTCGATCTCGCCGTCGGACAGCACGACGACGTGCTTCCGGCGCGCGTCGCTCGCCTCGAGCGCGTCCACCGCCCGCGCGAGGGCCGGCCCGAGGATCGTGCCGCCGTCCGCATCGAGCGCCAGCAACGCGTTCGTCATCGCCGCCCGCCCCCCGTCGCTCACCGGCTGCAGCGGGAAGACGGTGCGGGGGGCGTCGGCGAACGCGATCATGCCGAGCCGGTCGCCGGGTGCGGCCCGCCGCAGCAACTCCCGCGCGGCGCGCTTGGCGCGCTCGAGGCGGGGGGGACGCCCGTCCGCCATCGAGCGGGAGCGGTCGACGACCAGCATCATCGCGACGTCCGGGGGGGCGTCGGGCGGCGCGACGTCGCTGTCGACGGGGAGGACGTCGTCGATCGGGCTGCGGTACCAACCGCCCAACGCGAACGCGTTCGCGCCCCCCAGCATCGCCAGCCCCCCGCCCGCCTCCACGAACGCCGTCACCGCCCGCGCTTGCGCGTCGCTCCACGGCTCCGCCGGCCCACCGATCACCAGCGCGTCGGTCGCGAGCGGCGCCCCGACGTCCGCGACGGTCGTGCGCGTCACCCGCAGGCCGGCGGCCTCCAGCGGCGCGGCCCACCGGTCGGCGTCGACCAGCGTCACGCGGGGTGGGGTCCGCAGCGCGACGCGCGTCGCGAGGGCGTCGTCGGCCGGACCGACGTCGTCCGCCCCGCCCGCGTCGCGCCCCGTGGGGACGAGCGCCGCGCGGACCGGGAGCGGCGCGTCCGCCGCCCCCGTGGGCGCCGCGGGGACCGGCACGGCGACGCGCCACGTCGTGCGCCCCGGCGCGGCCGGCACCGCGCGGCGGGCGACCTCGTCGCCCCCGACGCGGATCACGAGGTCGGTGCCCGGGCCGGCGTCCGGCTCGGCGTTCGGTTCGGTGTTCGGGTCGGTGTCCAGGTCGGTGCCCGGGGGGGCGTCCGGGGGGGCCTGGCCCTCCCGCACGACCTCCACCCGCACGTCGATGGTGGTGCCGGGGTCGGCGACGGGGGGCGCGTCGAGCGCATCGATGCGGAGGTTCGGGCTGGAGGGGACCGCCCGCACGTCGACCGGCACGTCGGGAAGGGGACCGTCGAGGGCGTCGGTCGCCCGCCCGTCGCTGAGCAGCAGGAGGCGCCGGACGTCGTCGCTCGCCGCCGCCCGCAACGCCGTCGCGACGTCGCTGCGCTCCGGTCCGGCCGCCGCGACCGCCGCCTCCCACCGCGCCGCCCGCGCCGCGGCGTCGGTGGACGGCGGGGGCGTGGGGAGCGGGACGCTGCGCGCGCCGGCGACGCGCACGTCGACGTTCCGCCAGGCGCCCGCCTCCACGGCCGCCTCCCATACGGCGCGCACCGCGGCCCGCGACGAGTCGCCGACGTCGAGCACCACCCGTGCGGCGGGGTCGCCCCCGACGCGCGGGCCGGCGAGGGCGAGCACGAGGGCCAGCAGCGTCGCGCGGCGCGCGGTCCGGCCCGGGGGCCGCACCATGCCCGCCACGAGCCAGGCGAACGGCGCGAGCAGCAGCCAGGCCGGCGCGACGAAGAGGCTGTCGAACGGCACGCCCGCATGCTAGCAACGCCCTGCCGGCCGGCTCGGAGGCGGTGCTACCCTGCGGCGCATGAGCGGGAGCGACGCCGGGGCGCCCGGCTGGGCGTTCGAGCGGCGCTTGTGGCGGGCGGGCTACGGGACGGTCGCCGGCATCGACGAGGCGGGCCGCGGGGCGTTGGCCGGGCCCATCGTGGCGGCCGCCGTCGTCCTGCCGTACGGTCCGCACCCCTACCGCGACAGCAAGACCGTGTCCGCCGGGCGCCGCGCGGCGTGGGCGGAGGCGATCCGCGCGACGGCGCTCCGCTGGGGGGTCGGCGTCGCGGACGCCGGGGAGGTCGACGCGTTGGGGGTGCCGGACGCCACCCGGTTGGCGGCCCGGCGGGCGCTCGCCGCCTTCCCGGTGCGTCCGGCGGGGGTGGTGACCGACCACCTGACGTTGCCGGGACCGTGGACGGTGCTGGCGCCCCCTCGCGCCGACGCGACCAGCGTGCAGGCGGCCGCCGCCAGCATCCTGGCGAAGACCGAACGCGACCGCTGGATGGCGGACGTCGCCGACGCCCGCTGGCCGGCGTACGGCTTCGCGCGGCACAAGGGGTACGGCGTCGCCGACCACCTTCGGGCGTTACGGCGGGAGGGCCCGTGCGACGCCCACCGCCGCCGCTTCGCGCCGGTCGCTGAGGCGTCCGCGGCGCGCTGACGTCGGGGGGTGCGTGTGGGTGCGTGTGGGTGCGTGCGGGTGCGTGCGGGTGCGGGTGCCGGATGGGGCGGGGGTGGTGACGTCGGCGGGTCCGGCGCGATAGCCTGTGCGGCGGAGGTGCCCCGTGCCCGACTGCATCGGCGTGCGTTTCGACAACGGACCGAAGGTCCACTGGATGGAGGCGACCGGCGTCGCGGACGCCGTCCCCCCGGTCGGTGCGCGCTGCGTCGTCCGCAGCCGTCGCGGGGTGGAGGTCGGGACCGTCCGGACCGAACCGCGCGCGCGGGAGCGGGCCGCGGGGGAGGTCCTGCGCGCGGCGCACGACGAGGACTTGGCGAAGGCGCAACGCCTCGCGCAGAAGGCGGAGGACCTCACCTGGCTGGTGCGCGCCCGCGCGCGGCAGGAGGGGGTGCGGCTGAAGATCGTGTCGCTCGAGTTCACCCTCGACGAAGCGGCGTTGGTGGTGCACTACACCGCGGAGAAGCACCCCGCCCTGCGCACCCTGACGCAGGAGCTCGCCCGCCACACCAGCGCGCGGGTGGAGTTCGTGAACGTCGGGCCGCGCGACGAGTCGCGGATCCTGGGGACGCTCGGGGCGTGCGGGACGGGCTCGTGCTCGTCGACGTGGATGCAGAGCTTCAACTCGGTGTCCATCCGCATGGCGCGCGACCAACAGCTGCCGTTGAACCCCGAGAAGATCAGCGGCCCGTGCGGGCGCCTGATGTGCTGCCTGCAGTTCGAGCACCCCACCTACAAGGAGTTGCTCGGGCGGCTCCCGAAACGGGGGGGCAAGGCCTGCCACACCGAGACGGGGGCGTGCGGGAAGGTCGTCAAGCTCGATCCGTTGCGCGGCACCGCCGACCTGAAGACCGCCGACGGGTACCTCGAGGGCGTCCCCGCCGAGCAACTGGAGCGCCCCCACAAGCGCTGACGCCCCGGCGGGCCGGCGCTCGGCGCGTCAGGCTGCGCCGACCGCGGCGCGCAGGCGCAGGGCGAGGGTCGCTGCGACCACGTCGGCGCCGACGTACGCGCGGGCGGCGTCGTCCGCGTCACGGACCGCGGCGAGGGCGGCGGGGTACGCCGCGGGCGCGTCCCGCCGGAGTGCCTCGAGGAGCCACGCGTCGGCGTCGCCCGGCGCCCGCTCGCGCTTGACGTCCAGCCACGCGCGCGTCGCCGTCAGGGCGCCGTCGAGCGGGCCCGGGAGCGCCGCGACGACCGCGTCGGCGGCGTCGCGCAGCACGGCGGCGCCCTCGGGGTCGGCGGCGTCGCTGCGCAACCAGCCGAGCTGCCCGGTCCGCAGCGCCGGGTGGGGGGCGTCCCCGGCGGCCGCGTGGGTGGGGGGCGCCGCGAAACGGACCGGCGTGCAGCGCGACGCGAGGGTCGGCAGCAACGCCCCGACGCTCGGCGCGATCAGCACGATCTTCGCCCACGACGGCGGCTCCTCGAGGAGCTTCAGGAAGGCGTTGCCGGCCGCCTCGTTGAGGGTCTCCGCCCCGTCGAGGATCGCGAACGAGGTGCCGAACCGGGGGCGGGCGCGGATGCGCGTCGCCAACGGGTCGGGGTCGGCGGACGGTCCGTCGCGGGGCACCAACTGGTCGATGCGCAGCATCGGCGCGAGCGCCGCCCGCCCCCGCTTCGTTTCCGTCGCCGGCGCCTTGACCGCGACGTCGGGGTGGCGTCCTGCGGCGTGCAGGCGGCAGCTCTCGCAGCGCCCGCAGGGGGTGTCCCCGCCCTGTGCGCGGACCGTTTCGCACGTCGCCCAGCGCGCCCACCAGAGCGCGACCGTGCGCCGACCGATGCGCGAGGGACCGACGAACGCGAAGGCGTGCCCGTCCGCCTCCCGCAGGTAGGCGAGGACGTCGGCGTGCCCCTCGATCTCCGTCGCGACGTCCGGCCCCTCCGGGCGGTCGTCGGGGGGACCCGCGTCGCTCACCGGCCGACCTCCAGGCGCGCACCGAAGCGGTCGGGGTAGCCCGCTGCCCGAATCGCGGCGCGCGGAACCGCGACGTCGTACGGGACGCGGACCACCTGCAGGCGGTGGGGCGGCCCGACCTCCAGCAGGCCGTAGGCGGCCCGCGGGTCGCCGTCGCGGGGCTGCCCGACCGAGCCGGGGTTGAAGAAGCCGCGGGCGTGGGCGGGCACGTCGTACGGGGCGGGATCGCCCTCCAGCGGCACGACGCGTCCGGTGCGCCCGCCGTCGGGACGGTCGACGAACAGCAGGGCGCAGGGCACGTGCGTGTGCCCGACGACGGCGAGGGGCGTGCAGAGGGCGTCGAGCGACGCGTCGGCGGTCGCGAGGTCGGTGAGGTACCGCCACGGGTCGCCGGGCGCCCCGTGGTGCGCCTCGAACGCCGACCCGACCCAGTGCCGCGGGCGGGCCCGCAACCAGGCGATCGCCTCGTCGTCCAGGGTGGCGGCCTGCCGCCGGAGCACCTCCCGGGCGTCGGCGTCCAGGGCCGCCTCGAGGGGGACGTCGTCGTGGAGGGCGAGCAGGTCGACGTCGTGGTTGCCGGCGACCGCGACGGCGGGATCGAGGTCGATCAAGCGCCGCACGACGGCGCCGGCGTCGGGGGCGTACCCGACGGCGTCCCCGAGGAACGCGACGGCGTCGTACCCGCGCGCGTCCGCGTCCGCGAGGACCGCGTCGAGCGCCGCGAGGTTGCCGTGCACGTCACCGAACACCAGGTACCGCACACGCGACGATATCACCGCGGCATCGCACGCCCGAACGTCGACCACGGCGCCGCCCGAGCGACCGCCAGGCGGACCGTGGCGGCGTCCGCGGCGGCGGCGAGGTCCGCCCACACCGTCCACGTCGCCGCCCCCCGCTCGGTGCGCCAGGCGACCGTCGCCCGCCACGGCGTCGGGAGCGGCCCGCCCGGGCGCGCCTGCAAGCGGACCGAGGCCCGTCCCGCAGCGACGTCGCCCGCCCACGCCGCATCGACGCCGGGGGTGAGGCGCGGACCACCGTCCTGCGCGACGTCCAGCCAGGCGCGGAGCGTGCGTTCCGGCGCCCGGCGGGGGCGTTGCGTCACGCCGACCCCGATCCCCGTCGCCCGGAGCGGGTCGGCGCCCGCCGTCGGGGGTTCCCACCGTCCCTGCCAGGCGACGCGCAGGTCGACGTCGCGCCGGACGGCGCGGCGGAGGCGGACGCCGACGTCGCCCGCCCACGCGCGCCCCGCGGTCCCGACCTCGCGCGCGCCCCCGACCGCCAGGACGACGCCGTCGGGGAGGCGAGCGTCGGCGTGCAGCGCGACGGTGGTGAGGTCGTCGCCGGCCCGCACGCCGCGCGCGAGCGGCGCTTCGGCCGGCCCCATCGAGCCGGGCGCCGTGCCCGGCACCGTCCCCAGCGTCGCGCCGCGCGCCGTGCCGGTCGGGCCGGCCGCCCACGCCCCCTCCAGGGCGTGCGCCGGCCCGCCCCGGTGCGCGACGGTGAAGCGTCCCGCGACCGGCCCGAGGTTCCCGCGCGCCGTCGCCGCCGCCGCCCACGCGAACGGCGGTGCGTCCGGTCCCACCCCGGACCGCACCGCGACGCCGCCCTCGAGGACGCCGGTCCCGAGCGGGCCGAGCGTGCGGGTGGTGCGGGCGGCGACGTCCCCGCCGACCCGCGCGCCGTCGATCCGCGCGCCGGCGACGGCGGCGAGGGTGAGGTGGGCGTCGCCGGCGCGCACCCCGTCCACGCCGACCCGGACGGCGGCGCCGGGGGAGGGGGCGTCCGCCGTCCCGGCGGACGCCGCGACCTCCACCGTCGCGGTGGGGCCGGCGGCCGGCGTGGGCGCCTGGGCGAACGCAAGGGACGCCGCGACGCCGAGCGTCGCGAGGGCGGGCGCGACGCGGCGCACGGCGCGCGGGGTGCGCGAACGACGGCGGGGCAGCATGCCGCCAGCCTCGCACGGGACCGGGGGGAGGGACGGGGCCGGTGGTACACTCCGCCCCGGCCGCGCGGTCTCGGCCGCGCACCGGGAAGGACGTGTTCATGCACATCCTCGGTCGCTTGACCGTGTTGCCGCACCTACCCGAACCGCTCGCGCCGCTGCGCGACCTGGCGCACAACCTCTACTGGACGTGGACGCCGGAGGTCCGCGCGTTGTTCCGCGACCTCGCCCCGGAGGTGTGGGAGGCGTCCGGCCACACGCCGGTCCGGGTGCTGCGCGACGTGCCGCAAGCCCGCCTGGACGAGGCGGCGGAGGACGCGACGTTCGTCGCGCGCGTCGCGGACGCCGACGCGGCGTTCCGCCGCTACCTGACTCGCCCCAGCGCCTACGACGACGCCCGCGCGGCGGGGGAGACGTACGCGTACTTCTGTGCGGAGTACGGCTGGAGCGAAGCGGTGGCGCTGTACTCCGGGGGGCTGGGCGTCCTCGCGGGCGACCACACGAAGGCCGCCAGCGACCTCGGGGTGCCGCTCGTCGGGGTCGGCCTCTGGTACCCCGAGGGGTACTTCCATCAACGCATCGCCGCCGACGGCACGCAGGAGGCCGTCTACCGCCGCCTCGACCCCGAGGACCTCGGCTTCGCCCCCGCGACGACGCCCGACGGCGCCGTCGCGGAGGTGCACGTCGAGGCGTTCGGGCGGCCGTGGGCGATCCGCGCCTGGCGCCTGGACGTCGGGCGCGTCCCGGTGTACCTGCTGGACGTCGATCACGACGGGAACGACCCCGACGACCGCGAGCTGCTCCGACGGCTGTACGGCGGCGACCAGCAGACCCGCATCGCGCACGAGATGATCCTGGGGATCGGCGGGGTGCGGATGTTGCGCGCCCTCGGGATCGCGCCGACCTCGTGGCACATGAACGAGGGCCACAGCGCCTTCATGCCGCTCGAGCGGGCGCGGGAGCTCGTCGAGGCCGGCGCGTCGTTCGCCACCGCCCGCGAGCGGGTCGTCGCCAGCACCGCCTTCACGGTCCACACGCCGGTCGCGGCGGGCAACGACGCGTTCGCGTTCGACCTCGTCAACCAGGCGTTCGGCGGGTGGTGGGGGGCGTTGGGCCTCCGGCAGCACGACTTCCACGAGCTCGGGCGCGCCGACCACGGGTGGGGGCCGGTCTTCAGCATGACCGCCCTCGCGCTCCGCTTCAGTTCGTTCCGCAACGGCGTCGCGGAACTCCACGGGCACACGAGCCGACGCATCTGGTCGGACCTGTGGCCCGACGTGCCGACCGGCGACGTCCCGATCGGCCACGTCACGAACGGCGTGCACGCGCGCACCTGGATCGCTCCGGAGATCCAGCGGCTGCACGACGCGACGCTGGCCAGCGACTGGCGCGACCGGCTCGACGACGAGACCGTGTTCGCGCCGCTCCGCGACGTCGATCCGGCGGCCCTGTGGGCGGTCCGGCGGGAGATGAAGGCGCGGTCGGTGCGGCTGTTGCGGCGCAGGCTCCGCGCGCAGCTCGTGCGGCAGGCGGCCACCCCGACCGCGCAGCACGACAGCGACGCGTTGTTCGATCCCGACGTCCTCACGATCGGGTTCGCGCGGCGCTTCGCGACGTACAAACGCGCGACCCTGATCTTCCACGACCTCGACCGCCTCGAATCGATCCTCGCCGACCCCGACCGCCCCGTGCAGTTGGTGTTCTCCGGGAAGGCGCACCCGGCCGACGGGCCCGGCCAGGCGCTGATCGAGCGGATCGACGCCCTGTCGCGCGACCCGCGCTTCGCGGGCCGCATCCTGTTCGCCGAGGACTACGACATGGCGCTCGGGCGGGCGTTGACGCGCGGCGTGGACGTCTGGCTCAACACCCCCCGGCGGCCGCTGGAGGCGTCGGGCACGTCGGGCCAGAAGGCGGCGATGAACGGCGTGCTGAACCTCTCGATCCTCGACGGCTGGTGGCCCGAGGGGTACGACGGCCGCAACGGGTGGGCGATCGCGAACGGCGCGGCGTACGGTGAGGACGACCGGGTGGATGCGGCGGACGCCGACGCGCTGTACGACCTGCTCGAACGCGAGGTGGTGCCCGCCTACTACGACCGCGACGACGCCGGCGTGCCGCGCGCCTGGATGGCGCGCGCCGCGGACGCGATGGCCAGCGTCACGCCGGCGTTCAACGCCGGGCGGATGGTGCGCGACTACGTCGAGGCCGCCTACCGCCCCGCCAGCGAGCGCGACGCGCGCATGGCGGCGGACGACCACCGGCGTGCCCGGGAGCTGGCGGCCTGGCGGGAGCGGGTCGAGGCGGGCTGGAGCGACGTGTTCCTCGCCGCCGACGCGCCGCACGATGCGGTCCGGCGGATCGGCGACGAGGTGGAGGTCGAGGCGGTCCTGCACGCCCGCAGCCTGGAGGACGTCGACATGCGCGTCGAGGTCGTCTACGGGCCCGACGCCGACGACCTGTCCGAGGCGCTGCACGTCGTCGCGATGGAGCCGCGCAGCCGCAACACCGACGGCAGCGTCGTGTACGGTGCGTGCTTCGCACCGGACCTTAGTGGCCGCCTCGCCTTCGGCGTGCGGGTGTACCCGGTGCACGAGGACCTCGTCTCCCCGTGGGACGTCGGCGTCCGCTGGGCGTCGGGGTGACGCCGTGCTAGCCTCGCGCGCATGAGCGACGCAGCCAGCAGCCCCGGTCCCCTCCGCGACGCCGCCCTCGCCCTCATGGAGGCGTGGACCCCGTCGGAGTCGCTGCGGCGGCACATGCGCGCCGTCGAGGCCGCCGTCCGGGCGTACGCCCGCGCGGAGGGGGCGGACGAGGACCTGTGGGCCGCCACGGCCCTGCTGCACGACTTCGATTACGAACGCCACCCCGACCCGGGGCCGGACGGCCACCCGTACGTGGGGGTGGCGTACCTGCGCGAGCACGATTGGCCCGAGCCGCTGACCGAGGCGATCCTCGGGCACGCCGACTACACCGGCGTGCCGCGCGAGTCCCGCCTCGCGAAGGTGCTGTACGCCTGCGACGAGATCACCGGCCTGGTGACCGCCGCCGCGCTCGTGCGGCCCGACAAGGACGTCCGTAACCAGACGCTGAAGAGCCTGAAGAAGAAGTTCAAGGACAAGGCGTTCGCGAAGGGCGTCGCGCGCGACGAGGTCCGGCACGGCGCCGAGGATCTCGGCGTCGACCTGTGGGACCACGCCGCGTTCGTGCTGGAGGCGATGCAGGCGAACGCCGAAACGCTCGAGCTCGACGGCCGCCACGCCTGACGCGGCGCGCGTCGCGCGACGGCGGGGAGGTCCTCAGGGGCGTTCGGGGATCGCGTCGAACGCCGGTGGCGGGGTCAGGGCCCGCCAGTTCCACGCGCCGTCGCGGCGCGGCGGCCAAATGACGGCGGTCGCCCGACCGGCGACCGTGATCGCGTCGATCGGTCCGAAGTAGCGCGAGTCCTCGCTGCCCCCCGCCGACGTCTGGCGGTTGTCGCCCATCACCCAGTACGACGCGTCGGGCACCACCAGCTCGTGCAGGAACGCGCGGCCCTCCGGTGCGTCCTCGGGGACGGGCGCGAGCGCGTCGACGACGTCGCCGTAGTACAGCTGGACGCGGGGGTCGTCGACCGGCACGCCGGCGGGGATGCGCCCGTCGAGCGGGAGTTGCGGGACGGCGGTCCCCCGCATCGTGCGGGCGAACCCGACGTGCAGGTGGGTGACCTCCCCGTCGCGGACGGTGACGACGGGGAAATCGATCGGGTCGGCGGTGATCTCGCCGCTGGCCTCGATGTACCCCTGATCCACCGGCGCGCCGTTCACGATCGTCACGCCGTCGTCGAGGCGGAAGACGTCGCCCGAGCGGGCGATGACGCGCTTGATGAAGAACGGGCGGCGGTCGCGTTCCTGCGCGGTCGGGGCGTTCGCCGGTTCGCGCACGACGACGATCTCGCCGCGCGCGTACGGCCCCAGGAGGCCGGCGCGACGCAACCACGTGTCGTACTTCGGGATGAACACCCGGTCGCCGGTCAACAACGCCGACAGGACGCTGCCGCCCGACCGGCCGCCGTCGAGGTTCGGGCTCATCGAGACGCCGACCACCCCGACCGTGTTGAAGACGAAGGTGACGACGAGGTACGCGATCGCCAGGGCTTCGGCGTACCCGCGCACTTCGCGCAGGAGGCGGGTGCGCCAGGGGGGTGGGGTCGCGCGGTCGCGGCGCGAGGCGCTCGAGTCGGGAGCGGGCATGCCGGGGAGTCTACCGCCTGCGGGTGCGGGGCGGCGCCTTCTCCGGCCGGTCGCGCTCCAACGCGTCGAGCGTACGTTCGGCGGTCTCCCGCCCCAACGTCACGATGTCGCGGAAGGCGCGGAACGACTCCATCCGGTAGGCGGGCATGTCCATCGTGATGCGCACGTCGGCGGGGTGGAAGGTGTACTGCAGGTCGGTCAACATCGCCTGCATGACGTCGGTCGAGCGCAACAGCATCTGCGCCATGGGGCTGCGGCGCTCCAGGCGGACGGTGGCGGCCATGCGTTCCCACCAACTGCCGTCGTCCTCGGTCGGCGGGTCGAACGCCGACCGGCGGGGCGGCGTCGCGTCGCTGGCAACGACGTAGTCCGCGTCGAACAGCGCGGCGGCGGCGACCGGGAGGTTGTTGACGATCCCCCCGTCGGCGAGGGTGCGCCCGTCGACGACGACCGGTTCGAACGCGCCGGGGAAGCTGCTGGAGGCGCGGACCGCCTCCACCAGGTCGCCCTCGCGGAGGATGACCTCCTCGCCGGTCTCCATGTCGGTCGTGGTGATCGCCAACGGCACGTCGAGGGCGTCGAACGTCGCGGGGATGCGTTCCTGCAGGAAGCGCTTGAGCTTGTCGCCCTTCAACAGGCCCGCCCCGAGACTCAGGTCGAGGACGTCGCGCCAACCGAGCCCGTCGGCGATCTCGTAGATCGCGTCGGCGTCGTGCCCGGCGGCGGCCATCGCACCGAGGATGGCGCCCATGGAGGTGCCGGCGATCGCGTCGACGCGCACGTCGCGCGCCCGTAGCGCCTGCATCACCCCGATGTGCGCGAACCCGCGCGCGCCCCCGCCCGACAACACCAACGCCACCTGGGGTCGTCGCGTCATACCTGCAAGGTAGCACCGCCGCCCCGGGAAGGGGCGGCGGTGAAGGAATCGGTGCGGGAATCGGAGCGGGGAGCGGTCGGGGTCGGTGCCTGGGTCGGTGCGGGGATCGGTGCGGTGGGGCGCTCAGTCGCCTTCGGGCACGACCGACAGGGTGACGTCCACCTCGCGCACCTCGCCCCCGCTCTCGACGGTGAGCGTGACGGTGTCGCCCTCGCGAAGCGCGAACACGGCGCGCTGCAGGTCCTCGGCCGCCTCGACCGGCGTGCCGTCGATCGCCGTCACGACGTCCTCGGGAACCGGGATCGTGGTGCCGTTCACCTGGATGCCGAAGCTGCTGCCGCGCAGGCCGGCCTCGTCCGCCGCCCCGTCCGGCGCGACCTCGAGGATGGCGACCCCCTGATCGGGCAGGTCGAGGCGTTCACGGATCGCCTCGGGGTACGACGCGACGTCGCGGACGGTGACGCCCAGCCGGGCGCGGGTGCGGACGCTGACGAAGCCACCGTCGCGCAGGCCGTCGAGGGCGCTGGCGAGGGTGGAGGCGGGCACCGCGAAGCCGATGCCGAGCGAACCGCGTTGCCCGGTCGCGCCGACGTTCGGGATGATCGCGGTGTTGACCCCCACCAGTTCGCCCCGCGCGTTCAGGAGCGGACCGCCGGAGTTGCCCGGGTTGATCGCCGCGTCGGTCTGCACCAGCGGCACGGCGATCTCGCCGACCCCCTGCAGGGTGCGTCCGAGGGCGGACACGATGCCGGTCGTGACGGTCGACTCGAAACCGAACGGGTTACCGATCGCGATGACCTTCTGCCCGACGCGCGGCGTCGCGTCGGCGAGCGGGATCGGGCGCAGGTCGGTGGGGACGTCCGCACCGTCCTCGGGCACGAGGAGCGCGAGGTCGTACAGGGCGTTCGCGCCGACGACCTCGACGGGGACCTCCGCGCCGTCGGGGAACGTGACGCTGACCTCCGCGCCGTCGCGCTCGACGACCGACGCCTCCTCCAGGGCGGCGTCGACGACGTGGTAGTTCGTCACGATCGCGCCGGACGCGTCGACGACGAAGCCGCTGCCCGATCCCTGTTGGGGGCGCTGGCGTTGCTCGAACTGCGGGAGGAACTCCCGGAAGAACGGTGGGATCTGGTCCTCGGGGATGTCCTCGAGCGGGTTCGTGATGCGGCCCTCGACGCGGACGTTCACCGCGACGACCGACGGCGCGTAGCGCTCGACGACCTCGATGGTGTTGCGCTCGCTCTCGAGGAGCGGCGCGTACGACGTCGATTGCGCGGCCGCGAATCCGACGAACGCCGTCAGGAGGACCGTCAGGAGGGCCGTGACCGCGACCGGCCGGGCGGCCGGGCGGCGGAAGCGAGGGAACGAAGGAACGGGGGACGTGCGTCGCATGAGACCTCCTTGGGGGGACCGTGATCGGGTCGAGCTTCGGCGCGCGCGGGGGCGCGCCGTGCGGGTGCCGAGGGGGCACCGTGGCGTCAGCGTCGCATCCGCATCTGAGATTCGGACGAGGCGAGCATGAACAACGTGAACGCTCAGCGGGGCGGCATGGACGCACGCTCGCGCGGCCGCGGGCGGGCCAACGTCTCCAGCATGACGACGACGCCCACCCCCAGCGCCACGAACGTCACACCGAGCGCCGCTTCGGCGGGGCCGGCGGGCGCCGCGAACGTCGCGACCGCGGCGCCGTCCTGCCACGGCCAGACCTTCCGCAGGGCCCCCACCAGGAACCCCGCGAGGAGCCCGAGGGTGGGGTCGGGGTAGCGCGCCAGGACGGCGGCCAACGTCCGCGCCGCGAGCAGGCCGCCGGCGACCATGCCGGCGGCGAGGGGGAGCAGCACCCCGGCGTCCAACGTCGCGACGGCCTGCAACACCCGTTCGTACTGCCCCAGCAACAACAGCACGAACGCGCCGGACACGCCGGGCAGCAGCAACGCCGCCACCGCCGCCGCCCCCGAGGCCGCCACCACCCACGCCCCACCGGGCGCCTCGAGCGGCACCAGGCCCGCCAGCGTCCACGCGAACGCGGTCCCGAGGGCGGCGGCGGCCCACACCCGCACGCCGGGGCGCCGCACGCGCCGGAACACGAGCGGGGCGGAGGCGAGGATCAGCCCGAAGAAGGCGCCGTACACCGCGACCGGGTAGCGGTCGAGGGCGAACGACAACGCCCCGGCGAGCCCCACGATCGCGACCGCCATGCCGGCCCCGAGGGCGGCGAGGAAGGCGCCGTCCACCGCCCGCCAGGCGGCGAGGAGGCGCCCGTGGCGCAGCGCCGCGCGGAACGGCTGCCCGGTGAACGCCGCGATCGCGCCGATCAGGCGGGGGTAGATGCCGAGGATCAACGCCATCGTGCCGCCCGAAACGCCGGGCACGAGGTCGGCGGCGCCGATCCCGACGCCGCGCGCGGCGGTCGCGAGGGCGGCGCGTCGGGGGTGGGGGGCGCCGCGAGGCGCGTGCGGGGCGGAGGCGTCCGAGGCGTTCACGGGAGGGAACCTAGCACGCGCGAGGGCACGCCGGACGGCGGGCGCTGCGGTACCCTGGACGCATGCACGACGACCCCCTCCCACCCCCCGAGGACGGCGCGCCGCCCCCCGACGGCGGGGCCGGCGGACCCGCCGACCCGGACGCCACCCCCGCCGGCGTGACGCCGGACCGCCTCGAGGCGCTCGCCGCGAACCTCGTGTGGCGGGTGGGGCGCACGTCGGACGACGCGCCGCTCACGGTCCGGGTCGGCCTCCCCAGCGCCGCGCAGGCGTTCGCCGACCTCCCGAAACTCCGCAACGCCAGCGACGCGGAGTTGGCGGAGGCGCTCGAGACCGGCGACGTCCGCGTCGAGTGGGTGTCCCCCAAGGCGCGGGGCGCGTGAAGCTCGAACGACACGTCGCCTTCGAGGTGCCCTCGACCCTGCCGCCCGACCGCGCCGTCGCGTTCGTCCGCGACGTCGAGCGGAGCCTCCGGCACGCCGACTTCCTCGAACGCCTCGACGTGGACGAGGACGGCGTCGTGACGGCGCTCCTGCCGGTGAACGCCGCCCTGTTCGGGGCGCAACGCCTCCGCTTCCGCAGCCGCATCGACCCGACCGAGGCCGGCGCGGTCCTCGTCGGCCTCGACCTCGACGACACGCCCGGGTGGGCGCGGGTCGGGGGGGAGGGGCACGTCCGTCCCGACGGGGACGGCAGCCTCCTGCGCTACGTGTTCGACATCGAGATCCACCTGAAGCTGCCGCACAGCGGCCGTTGGGGGGGACGGGCGCTGTTGCGCATGATCGACGTCACCGCCGACAACGTCCTCGCGAAGATCCAAGCGGCGTTCCCCGAAGCGGTCCGCGCCGCGGCGCAGGACGCCGCCCGCGAGACCGACGTCGCCTGAGGGACCTACTTCCCGACGCAGAAGTTCGCGAAGACGTGCTCGAGGGTCGCTTCGGCGACGTCGCCGCGGCCCGTGATCGTCGCGAGCTCCCCCAGGGCGTCCTGCAAATCCATCGCCATCAGGTCGTCCGGCGCCTCGAGCGCGCGGGCGAGGGCGTCGTCCACCCGCCGGAGGACGGCGACGTGCCGGTCGCTGGTGACCCACAACTCCTCGCCGGCCGCCGCCCCGAGGAGGCGCTCGGCGACGGTGTCGACGAGCGCATCGAGGCCGTCCCCCGACGCGGCACTGACCGGGAGGGCGGCGGGCAGGTCGCCGCCCGGCGCGGAGGGGTCCCACGCCGCCGTCCGGTCGCTCTTGGAGGCGACCGGCACCGTCCGCGCCGCCGGGAGGCGCGCCCAGAGGGCGTGATCCTCCGCCGCGAGCGGCCGACCGACGTCCCACAGGCACAGCACCAGGTCGGCGTGCCCGGCGAGCTCCAGCGCCCGCTCGACGCCGACCGCCTCGACCGCGTCCGGGCTCTCCCGCACGCCGGCGGTGTCGATCGCGGTGACCGGCACGCCGCGAAGGTCCAGGGGCGCCTCCAGGTAGTCGCGGGTGGTGCCGGGCACGTCGGAGACGATCGAGCGGTCGTACCCCAACAAGGCGTTCAGGAGGCTGGACTTGCCGGCGTTCGGGCGCCCCAGGATCGCGAGGCGCGCCCCCCGCCGGGTGAGGGCGGCGGCGTCGGCGGTGGCGAGCAACGCCGCGATGCGCTCGCGGACGGTGCGGACGCGCGGTTTCGGGTCGCGCAGCTCGACGCCCTCCTCGGGGTAGTCGAGGACGGCGGTGACGTCGCCGTACGCCGCCGTCAGGGCCTCCTGCAGGTCCCCCAGTTCCCGCGAGAGGCGTTCGGTGAGGCCGTCGGTGGCGCTGCGTCGCGCCCGGTCGCTGCGCGCCTCGACGACCGCGAGGACGCTTTCCGCCTGCACGAGATCGAGTTTGCCGGCGAGGTACGCGCGCAGGGTGAACTCGCCGGGGCCGGCGGGGCGGGCGCCGGCCGCGAGGCAGGCGTCGAGCACCGCGCGCAGGACCGCCGGTCCGCCGTGCGTCTGCAGCTCCACGGCGTCCTGCCCGGTGTAGCTGTGCGGCGCGCGGAACGGCAGCAACACCGCGTCGTCGAGCACCTCCCCGTCACGCACGACGCGGCCGGTGGCGATCCGTCCGGCCTCCCGCTCGCTTGGGGGCGGGCCGCGGCGCGGCCGGAAGACCGCGTCGGCGACGGCGAACGCGTCGGGGCCCGCGACGCGGACGACGCCGATCGCCCCCTCGCCGGGGGCGGTGGCGATCGCCGCGATCGTGTCGCCGGAGGGAGGCAGCGCCATGGGGAGAGGGTCGCACGTCGCCGCGCGCCGCGTCGTCGCGTGCGGCGCGCGTTGGTATCCTCGGCGGTCCGAGGAGGGGGACGTGACGGGGATCGAACTCCTGCAAAGCGTCGCGACGCCGTGGCTCGACCGTGGGGCGTACCTGCTGACGCACGCCGGGTCGGAGGCCGCGTTCGTCGTGGCGTTGAGCGTCACGTACCTCGCGATCGACGCCGCCGCCGGGCGGCACCTGGCGTTGGCGGTCGTCGCGAGCCACTGGACGAACCAGGCGCTCAAGGGGATCGTGGACGCCCCCCGCCCGTTCGAGGTCGACCCGTCGCTCCTGCGCCTCCCGGGGGCGGTCGAGACCGCCCCCGGCGCGTCGTTCCCCAGCGGCCACGCGCAGGTGACGGCGACCTTCTGGACGCTCGCGGCGTGGCACGCACGGCGTCGTGGATTCACCCTTGCGGCGGCGGTCGTGACCGTCGTGGTGGCGTGGACGCGGCCCTACCTGGGGGTGCACACCGTCGCGGACGTCGTCGCCGGCGTCGCGATCGGCGCGGCGGTCGCCGCGGCGGCGGTCGCGATCGTGGTGCTCGGCGTGCGCCTCCCCGGGGTGGCGGTCGTCGCGCTCGGGGTGGGCGTCCCGGTCGCGGCGTACGCCGTCGCGGCGACCCCCGATGCGGCGCGGTTGGGCGGCGCCTTCGCCGGCTTCGCGACCGCGCCGCTCGCCTACCGGCACGTCCCGCGCGGCGGGGTCGCGCGGCGCGCGACGACCGCCCTGGTCGGCCTGGCGGCCGCCGGCGCGGTCCTGGCGGGCGTCGCGGCGGTCGAGCCGAACGTCGTCGCACTGGGGCTGCCGGAGGAGGGCGTGGCGGCGTTCGCGGCGTTCGGGGCGGCATACGCCGGTTGGGTGGTCGCCCCCTGGGGCGTCGACCTCGCCTGGGGGCCGGGCCTCCGGTGAGCGTCCTGGAGGCGGACGCGCCGACCCGCCGGGTGGCGTTGACGTTGGAGTTCGACGGCGGCGACTTCCGCGGGTGGCAGGCGCAACCGACGGGGGAACGGACGGTGCAGGGGGCGGTGGAGGCGGCGTTCGCGCGGCTTCCGGGGACGCACGGGCGGGTGCACGCCGCCGGCCGGACCGACGCGGGCGTGCACGCCCTGGCGATGACCGCGCACGTCGATACGCGCAGCGCCCTGCCGGCGGAGCGGTTGCGGTTGGCGCTCAACGCGCACCTGCCCCGCGACGTCGCGGTCCTGGCGGTCGAGGACGTCGCCCCGACGTTCGAGGCGCAGTTCGGGGCGACCTACCGCCGCTACCTGTACCGGATGCGGGCGGTGCGCGGCGCGCCCCGCGGTCTCGCCCTGGATCGCGCCCGCGTGTTGATGGTGCACACGCCGCTGGACGTGGACGCCATGCAGCGCGCGGCGGGCGCGTTCGTCGGGACCCGCGACTTCTCGAGCCTCGCGACGCAGGAGACCCGCTCGCGGACGCGGACGCTGCTGATGTGCGAGCTGCGCGAGGGGGACGGCGACCTGGAGCTGCACGTCGCGGCGGACGGGTTCCTGCGCGGCATGGTGCGCGCGATCGCCGGGACGCTGCTGCGCGTCGGGGCCGGCCGGTTGGCGCCCGACGCGATCGCCGAGGTGTTGGCGGCGAAGGACCGACGGCGGGCCGGACGGGCGGTCGCCCCCCACGCGCTGTACTTCGTGGAGGCGGGGTACGCGCCGTGGGACGCCGCGCGGAGCGACGCGCGGTTGGCGCGCCTGCGCGGGCGGGCGGGGTAGGCTCGCGGCATGGCAGGCCCCCACTTTCGCGACGGCCACCCGTGGATGGTGGACGTCGGCGGCAAGGACCCGAGCGCCCGCGTCGCGGTCGCCGAAGCGACGGTTCGCCTCCCGGCGGACGCCGCCGCGGCCCTCGACGAACCCAACGCGAAGGGCGACCCGGTCGCCGTCGCCGAACTCGCCGGCATCCACGGCTCGAAACGCACCGCCGACCTGATCCCCCTGTGCCACCCGCTGCCGTTGGATCGCTGCGAGGTCGTCGCGACGCGCGACGGCGCGGTCGTGCGCTTCACCGCGACCGCGGCGACGCACGCGCGGACCGGCGTCGAGATGGAGGCGATGACGGCGGCGAGCGTCGCCGCCCTCACGCTGTACGACATGCTGAAGAGCGTCTCGAAGGGCATCACGATCGACGGTGTCCGGCTCCTGTCGAAGGAGGGGGGGAAGAGCGGCGCATGGTCCGCGTCCGACCCCTCGACGTAAGCGACCTGGATGCGCTTCGCGCCTTCGCCGCCGCGACGCCCGGGGTGGGGGAGGCGCCGGGGCGCGGCGCGGTCGCCTTCTACGCCCGCACCGGGCACGCCTTCGTCGCCGAAACCGACGCGGGCGTGCGCGGGTTCGCCTTCGCCGCCGCCGTGTGGGACGGTGAACGGCCGACGGTGCGCTTGGCGCGCCTGGCGTTCGGGGGCGACGACGTCGACGCGGTGCGGGCGGCGCTGCTGGAGGCGGTGACGAAGAGCGCGTACGACGCGGCGGTGTACGACCTCGTCGCGGAGGTCGCCGAGGACGACGCGGCGACCGCCGCGTGGTTGCGGCAGGCGCAGTGGCGGGCGCGGCCGGTGACGACGTTCGTTCGGACCCTCGGCTCGCGCGGTGGGGGGGACGCCGGCGGGTGAGCGACGCGGCGCCCCCGGTCGCGTGGGTGGGGGTGGCGTCGTTCGACGTCTACACGCCCGAGGCGCGCAGCAAGAAGGACAAGCGCAGCGTCGTGACGCCGATCGTCGAGCGGTTGCGGCAGCGCTACCCGGTGTCGGTCGCGCGGTTGGCCGACGTCGACCGGTTGGACGTCGAGACGATCGGGTTGGTCGTGATCAACGCCGACCCCGAACCGTGCCGCAGCGTCCTCGAGACCGCGACGGCGTACGCCGCGTCGTTCGGGGCGCGCGTCGGGGCGGTCCGCATCGACGTCGAGCGTTGGGACTGACCGGCGTGCCGGGGTAGAATGCGGCAACGCGACGCGAGGGGATCACGGTGGGGGGCCGACGCGGCCTCCGCACCACCCGCGCGCCCCCCGGAGGAGGTCCACGTGACGGCAACGACTCCGCCCGACCCGTCGGACAATGGTCCGACCGTGAACGCCACGCCGCCGACCGCCGCGCCGGTCGACGCGACGCACGTCTCCGACGACGCCCTCGCGACCCTGATCGGGCTCGCCGCGCACGAGGTACCCGGCGTGGTCGGCATGGCGCCCGCCGGGTTCGGGGACGGCATCCGCCGCATCCTCGGGGTGCGGCAGGCGGACGAGGGCGTCGAGATCGAGCGCGACGGCGACGCCGACGATCCCGACGTCGTCCTGCACGTCGTCGTCGCGTACGGCGTCAACATCCCGGTCGTCGCGGAGTCGGTCGAGGAACGCGTCCGCTACGCCGCGGAGCACTACGGCGGCGTGCGCGTCGCGTCGGTCACCGTGCGGGTGGCGGGGGTGTCCCGTGATTGATGCGGCCCGCAGGGAGCCGGTGACGGCGGCGTCGTTGGCGTCCGCCTTCGCCTTCGCGACCGACTGGTTGGGGGTGCACGTCGACGAGGTGAACGCCCTCAACGTCTACCCGGTGCCGGACGGCGACACCGGGACGAACATGCACCTGACGATGCAGAGCGTCCGCCGGCAGGTGGCGGACGAGGACCCCCAGGACATGGACCGCCTCGCGCACGCGCTGGCGTACGGGTCCCTGCTGGGGGCGCGCGGGAACTCCGGCGTGATCCTCTCGCAGATCCTCAAGGGCTTCGCCGAGGGCATCAAGGGCGCCGACACGTTGGACGAAGCGACCCTCGTCGCGGCGCTCGAGCAGGCGACCGACGCGGCGTACGCCGCCGTCATGAAGCCGGTCGAGGGGACGATCCTGTCGGTCTGCAAGGCGCTCGGGGAGCGCGCGGCGGACGCCGAGGGGGCCGACGGCCCGATCGCGCTGCTCGAGGCGGCGCACGCGGCGGGGGAGGCGGCGCTCGAGCGGACGCCGGACCAACTGCCGCTCCTGAAGCAGGCGGGCGTCGTCGACGCCGGCGGGCTGGGGTTGTTGCGGATCGTCGAGGGCTTGATCGCGCACTTCGAACAGCGCGACCTGCCGCCGCCCCCGAAGGTGGAGCGGCGCGCCCAGGAGCAGTTCGAGGAGGAGGCGTTCGGGTACTGCACCGAGTTCCTGTTGTCCGACGTCAATGTCCCCACGAAGGTCATCCAGGAGCTCGTCGCGCCGTACGGCGATTCGTTGTTGGTGGTCGGGGCGGAGGGGTTCGTCAAGGGCCACATCCACACCGAGGAACCCGAACGCCTCCTCGCGGAGGTCGGGCGGTACGGGCACATGGTGCGCTCGAAGGTCGACGACATGAGCGAGCAGCACAGCGAGATCCTGGCCGGGGTCGAGATGAGCGAGGCGGAGGCGCCGGCGTTGGCGATGGTCGCGGTCAGCGACGGCTACGGCGTCACGAACGCCTTCCGTTCGCTCGGGGCGCGCGTCGTCGGGGGCGGCCAGACGAACAACCCGTCGGTGCAGGACATCGCCGACGCCGTCCGGTCGGTCGGCGCGGAGACGGTGCTGGTGATGCCGAACAACAAGAACATCGTGATGGCCGCCGAACGCGTCGACGAACTCGTGCCCGACCGGTCGGTGCGGGTGCTGCCGACGAAGACGTTGGGGCAGGGGCTCGCGGCCGCCGTGGCGTTCCAGGACGACGGCGACGTCGACGCCGTCGCCGAGGCGATGATGGAGGCCGCCGACGCCTCGAGCACCCTGGAGGTGACGGTCGCCAGTCGCGACGCGACGATCGACGGGGTCGACGTCGTCGAGGGCCAGTTCATCGGGCTGCGCGACGGCACGCTGGTCGTGGCTGCCGACACCGCGGAGGACGCTCTCGCGGGGATGGTGGAGGGGGCGAGCGACGCGGAGATCGGCACGTTGTTCCACGCCGCCTCGGTCGACGGGGACGTGGCGCAGGCGACCGCGGAACGCCTGGAGGCGGCCGTCGAGGACCTCGAGGTGGAGGTGCACCCCGGCGCTCCGGACCTGTACCCGTACCTGCTGGTCCTCGAGTAGGTGCGCGGCCCGCGCACCGCGTGAAGCCCGACGAGGGTGCGCGGGCCACGCCGAAGTGGAGCGCGAGGGACTAGGCTGGACGGGTCCCGCACCGCCGGGAGGAACCTGGAGGAGGTCATGGCCGTCCGTACGTTTCCCGCCGTCCGCACCGCCCTCGCCGTCGTGCTCGCTACGGCCGTACTGGTCGGGTGCGACATCACCATCACGCCGGGCCCCAGTGCCCTGCGACCCACCGCCGACCTGACCGACCTGAGCGACGCGCCCTCCTTGGCCCGCGTCACCCTCGAGGACGGCGAGACGGCGTCCTGGCGGGTGCGCGCGTCGTCGTTCGACGGCGAACAGATCGTGGTCATGACCGACGCCGACGTCCTGCGGGTCCGCGACGCCGTGGGGCGCGTGATCGCCTCGTCGGTCGCGTCGAACCGCTTCGTGGAGGGCGACGTCGTGCTCTTCGCCCGCCCCATGATCACCGTCGAACCCACCGATCCCGCCCTCTGGCGGTGCGAGGCCGGCCCGTGCGTCGCGCTGCCCGCACCGTCCGTTGCGGACACGTACACCGTCGAGGTCGAACGCACCACCTCCGGGTTCGGCTCCGTCGCCCTGTACGCCGCCGGCATGGCGTTCTACGACCCCGCGGAGCCGGCGAACGACGACGCCGACGGTGCCGCGTCGGTCCGCAACGACGCGACGGCGGCGCACGCGATCGAGACGCTCGGGGACGTCGATCGGTTCGTCGTGTCGGAGAAAGGCCGGTACGACGTCGCGGCCGCCACCGACCTCGACCTGCGCCTCACCTACGAGGGGGGCGGCGTGACGCGCGTCTACGACCTCCCGGCAGGGACGTCACCACGCTGGCTGGACCTGTTCGCGGGCGACACCCTCGCCGTCGAACCACTCGAGCCCGGCACCGCCGCGACGGCGGACGGCAGCGCCTACGAGATCCTGCACCCCTCGCAAGCGTCCGAGAGGCTCCGTCCCGAGTGAACCGCGGGCGGTTCCGCGCCGGCGCGGCGGTCGCGGCGCTCCTCGGGTCGTTGGCCCTCGGCGGGGGGGCGGCGCAGCCCGCCCCCTGCCCGCCCGACGCGGACCGCCCCGCGGAGCGGGCCCTCCTCGCGATCGAGGGGGCGCTCCCCGACGCCGCGACCGTCCTCGCCAAGGGGCCCGACCGCACCCTCCTCGAGACCGTCCGCGCGGGCGACGAGGACGTCGACCTGCTTCCCGTCGCGAGTGCGGCGTACGGCGTCGCGATCCCCCCGGCGACGACGGACGTCGATCCGTGGGCGGCCTGGACCGCCGCGGCGGCGGAGGCCGTCACGGCGTACGCGGTGCTCCTGGAGGACGCCGCGGGCGACGTCGTCGCGCACGGGACGTACTGGGCCAGCCCGTGGCTCGAACGCCTCGAAGTCCGCCGGGTGGGGAAGGGGACCGTCGACCCGTACGCCCCTGCGGGCCTCGCGGCGCTCGGGTCGTGCCGCGTGACGCCGGACGGCTGGGTCGCCGTGCCGGCGCGCACCCTCGCCGGCGTCGCGGCGACCGCCGAGGGCCGCTCGGTGTACCTCGCGCCGGAAACGGCGGACGGGCGCGACCTGTCGCCCGCCTGGATCGACGCGACCGACCTGCCCGCCGCCGTCCGGTTCGCGCATCCCGCGACGCGCGACGCCGAGCGCTTTCACGCCTGGTTCGCCGGACCGCCGCTTCCCGCCCCCGTCTGGCTGTCCGTCGCGGGGCAGGTGCGCTCCAGCGTTCCGGCGGACGCGCTCCTCGCGACCGTCCTTCGCATCGCCGGCTTCTGAGCATCGAGGGGGGTCAGGCGCCGCGCGCTCGGACGGCGTCGCGGAGCGCGTGCTGCATCGCCGCCGCCGCCGCGCGGGCGCTCTCCCGCGGGTCGTCCCCCCCGGCGTGCGTCAGGCTGCGGCTGGCGGCCACGATCGCGCCGCCGCCGCGCGCGTCGAACGCGGCGGCGACGTCCTCCGCGGTCGCGCCCTGCGCGCCGTAGCCGGGCACCAGGAGGATCGCGTGGGGGAGGCGCGCCCGCGCCCTCGCCAGCGCGTCCGGGTGCGTCCCCCCGACGACCGCGCCGACGGGGCCGTACCCCCGCGCGTCGAGGGGGCCCTCCCGCGCTCGGGCGGTGAGGAGGTCGGCGACGCGGTCGGCGACGCTCCCGTCGCCGGCGACGGCGAGATCTTGGAGGTCGGCGCCGCCGGGGTTGCTGGTGCGCACCAGCACGAACACCCCGCGGCCCTCCGCCTCCGCGGTGGCCACGAACGGCTCGAGGGCGTCCATCCCGAGGTACGGGTTCAGCGTGAGGGCGTCCGCCGCGAACGGGCCGTCGCGGAGGTAGGCGTCGGCGTACGCCTCGGCGGTGCTGCCGACGTCGCCGCGTTTCGCGTCGAGGATCGCGGGGAGGCCCAGCGCCTTCGCGTCGACCAGGAGTTGCGCGAGGGCGATCCAGCCGGGGATCCCGAGCCGCTCGAAGAACGCCGCTTGGAACTTCACGCACGCCAGGTGGTCGGCGGCGGCCTCGAGTTGGGCGCGGTGGTAGGCGGTGACGGCCTTCGCGACCTGCGCGCCGTCGCCGCCGAAGCGGTCGGGGTGGGTCGTCGGGTGCGCGTGCGGTCGCGGGTCGATCCCCATGCAGACCGCCGTCCCGAGCGCCTCCATGCGGGCGTGCAGCGCCTCGACGAACGGCGTCCGGGGGGCGTCCGGCACTAGGCGGCGGCCCGCCCGTGGCAGTGCTTGTACTTCTTGCCGCTCCCGCAGGGGCACGGGTCGTTCCGCCCGACCTTGTCGCCCACCTCGATCGGTTTCGTGCGGCCCTGCGCCTGTCCGCCGGTCGCGCCGCCGGTGAGGGCAGCGAGGCCCGCAGGGGTGCCGCCGTCGTCGTACGTGACGTTGCGGCGGGTCTCGGTGCGCTCGAGCGACGTGTCGCTCTGCACCTGCACGCGGAACAACAGCTTCGCGACGTTCAGGCGGATGGTGGCCTTCATCTCCTCGAACAGGTTGTAGCCCTCGAAGGCGTACTCCTGCAGCGGGTTGCGTTGCCCGTACCCGCGCAGGCCGATCCCCTGCCGCAGGACGTCCATCGCGTGCAGGTGTTCCTTCCAGTGCTGGTCGACGGTCTGCAGCACGATGTAGCGCTCGAGGTCGCGCATGAGGTCGCTACCGAACTCCGCCTCCCGCGCGGCGTACGCCGCTTCGATCTCCGGCACCAGCCGGTCGGTGGCGTCGTCGGGATCCATGCCGCGCAGGTCCTCGAAGTCGAACCCCTCGAGCGGCGGGAGGGCATCGAGGATCGCTTGGCGCAGGTCGCCGATCTCCTGTTCCTCGGGTTCGAGCTGCGGGTTGAGGGTGGCCTGCACCTGCGCGTCGACGTACTCCGCGATCATGTCCTGCACGTCGTCGGAGATGTCGTTGCCGAGCAGGATGTCGCGCCGTTGCTTGTAGATGACCTCGCGCTGCTTGCTCATGACGTTGTCGTACTCGAGCAGCTGCTTGCGGATCCCGAGGTTGCGGTCCTCGACGCGTTTCTGGGCGCGTTCGATGGCGCCGGACACCATCTTCGCTTCGATCGGTTGGCTGTCGTCCATCCCCAGCCGGTCCATCATGCCCAACACCCGCTCGCTGGCGAACAGTTGCATGAGGTCGTCCTCGAAGGAGACGTAGAAGCGGCTGGAGCCGGGGTCGCCCTGCCGGCCGGAACGGCCGCGCAACTGGTTGTCGATGCGGCGCGCCTCGTGGCGTTCGGTCCCGATGATGTGCAGGCCGCCCGCCGCGAGGACCTTCTCCTGGTCGGCGCGCGCCTCGTCACGCAGGCGTTCGAGCTTCGCGAGGACGTCCGCCGGGAGGCCCTCGAGGCGGCGGGCGATCGTCCGTGCCTCGTCCATCCGGTCGCGCATGACCGACTTGATCAGCAACTCCGTGTCGCTGTCGTAGCGGTCGAAGCCCTCGCGCGCCAACAGTTGCCGCCCGAGCGCTTCGGGGTTCCCCCCGAGCACGATGTCGGTCCCGCGGCCCGCCATGTTGGTACTGATCGTCACGGCACCGCTGCGGCCCGCCTGCGCCACGATCTCCGCCTCGCGGTCGTGGAACTTCGCGTTGAGCACCTCGTGCGGGATGCCGCGCCGCTTGAGCATCGACGCGAGCGTCTCCGACGCCTCGATGGTGACGGTGCCGACGAGGATCGGTTGGCCGGTCGCGTGGATCTCCGCGATCTCGTCGACGACCGCCTGGAACTTACCTTGGATGGTGCGGTAGACGACGTCCTCGAAGTCCTTGCGGACGACCGGTTCGTTCGTGGGGATCACCAGGACGTCGCTTTCGTAGATCTCCTGGAACTCCTTCTCGTCGGTCTTCGCGGTCCCCGTCATCCCGGCGATCTTGTCGTACAGCTTGAAGAAGTTCTGGTACGTCACCGTCGCGAGCGTCTGGTTCTCCCGCTCGATCTTGACGCCCTCCTTCGCTTCGATCGCCTGGTGCAGGCCCTCCCCGAAGCGCCGGCCCGGCATGAGGCGGCCGGTGAACTCGTCGACGATGACGATGCCGCCCGCCTCGTCCTTGACGTACTGCTGGTCGATGGCGTAGTGCTCCTTCGCCCGCAACGCCTGGCGCAGCATGTGCCCGAGCTCCATGTTCTCGTGGCTGAAGATGTCGTCGATCTTCAGCAGCGACTCCGCCTTCGCGATGCCCTGCTCGGTGAGGTGCACGTCCTTCGTCTTGCCGTCCGCCGTGTAGTCCCCGGTGGGGGGGACGTCCTCCCCCTCGCCCGGCTCGCCGCGCTCGAGTTGCTTGGCGATCTTCGCCATCGTGAAGTACTTGTCGGTCGCGAGCTCCGCGGGGCCGGAGATGATCAACGGCGTGCGGGCCTCGTCGATGAGGATCGAGTCGACCTCGTCGATGATGGCGTAGTGCATCGGCGTCTCTTCGCGCAGCACCAGCTGGTCGGGACGGAGCGCCATGTTGTCGCGCAGGTAGTCGAAGCCCAGTTCGGAGTTCGTGATGTAGGTGACGTCGCGGCGGTACATCTCGCGCCGCGTGGCGTTGTCGTGCCCGTGCTCGATGACGCCGGCCGACAGCCCGAGGCCGCGGTAGACCGGCCCCATCCACTCCGCCCCGGTGCGCGCCAGGTAGTCGTTCGTCGTCACCAGGTGGCTTCCCATGCCGTCGAGGGCGTTGAGGACCAACGCCAACGTCGCGACGAGGGTCTTGCCCTCCCCGGTCTTCATCTCCGCGATGCGACCGTAGTGCAGCGCCGCGGCGCCGATCAGCTGCACGTCGTAGTGGCGCAACCCGAGGTAGCGTTTCGCCGACTCGCGGGTCAGGGCGAACGACTCGGGCAACAGATCCTCGAGCGACTCGCCCGCCTCGCGGCGGGCCCGCAAGGCGGCGTACGCGGCGACGAGGTCGTCGACCGCCTCCATGTCCGCCTCGAGCGCGTTGACCGCGCCGACCACTTCGCTTTCGAGGCGGGCGACCTCGCGGTCGTTGCCGTCGAACATCTTCTGCAAAAATCCGAGCATGCCGGGGTGGCTCCCTCCGTGCGTACGCGCGTCCGGGACGGGGCCGAACGCCCCGCGTCACGCCCCGTAGTGTAGCACCGCGCAGCCGACCGGCCGTCGGCCGGGCGGCTCAGGGCCGCCGCACCTCCGTCACGGCGTTGCTGCCGTAGCGGCGGACGCGCGGGGGTGCCGCGCCCACCCGCGCGAGCGCGTCCGCGAGGGCGGCGGTCGCGTCGTAGCGGCTGGGGTGCTGCAGCAACCAGCGGCCGCCGGACGCCACCGGGTGGGCGTCCAGCACGGCGGTGAAGATCCGCGTGAGGTCGCCTGGGTAGGGCGGCGCGACGAACGCGACGCCGTACGCGTCCGGCCGGTCGCGGGCGACGCGAAGCGCGTCGGCCTCGAGCACCTCGACGTCCAGGCCGGCCCGCCGGGCGTTGCGCCGCAGCACCGCCGCGGCGGGGCGGGCGCGCTCGACGAGGGTGACGGGGAAGCCGCGGCTGGCGGCCTCCAGGCCGATCGCGCCGGTCCCGGCGTACAGGTCGAGGAACGGCGTGCGGGGCGCGAACTGCAGCGCGTCGAACACCGCCTCGCGCAGCCGCGACGGGCTGGGGCGGGTGCCGCGCCGCGGCGTCTCGAGCACCGTGCCCTTCGCGCTCCCACCGAGGATCCGTAGCTCCTTCACGGCGTCCACCATCGCACGACCGCGCGGTATCGTCCGCGCCGTGGTGCGGACGTTGGCCCCCGACGAGTGGGTGTGGTTCCTGGCGCGCGCCTTCGCGTACCTCGGGCACGGCGACCCCATGGGGCTCGCGCGCCGGTACGGCGGCCGCCTCCGCGACGCGCGCGCCGCCGCCCGCCACGCCTACGTGTGGCAGCCGCCCGCCGGCCCCCCGACCGCCGGCGTCGCGCTGCGCCCGTCCGCCGGCGACGCGGTGGACGCCACCCGCCGGCTCGGACCCGTCTGGCGCGACGACCCGCAGGCCGGCGACGCGCTCGTCGGGGAGGTCCTGCGGTCCGCGCCGCACGACGCGTTCGCGGTCGACCTGGCGCCCTACCCGGTGGGGCCGGCGACCGACCTGCAGCGCTGGTTGGGGGCGCACGACTTCGCCCTCGCCGAACGCGACGTCCTGCGCTTCGACCTCGCGGACGTTCCCCCGCTCGGGGCGCCCCTCACCCTCGAGGCGTGGACGCATGCGGGCGACGCGACCTTCCGCCGCGTCTACGCGCACGCCGAAGCGCGGGTCGTGAGCGACGCGCACTGGTCGTGGCGGAAACGCCACGGCGGCGCCTTCCGGCCCGACCTGTGGTTCCTGGCGCGCCCCACGCCCGACCAACCGCCGGTCGGCTACGCCTTCGCGCACGTCGGTCGCGACGCCCTCGATGCGCCCTACCGGCTGGAGGCGGCCGGCGTGGCGCGCGACCACCGCGGCGACAGCGAGATGGCGCGCCGCCTGATCGTGACGGTCCTGCAGGAGTTGGCGGGCCGCAGCCCCATGGGAAGGGTCGTCACCGACGCCGACGCGTCGGAACCGGCGTGGCGCCGGATCCTGCAGGCGGTCGGGTTCGAACCGACCGGCCGCACCCGCCGCCTCGAGCGACCCCCGGGCGGCGCCTGACGACGCGGTAGGCTGACGGCATGGCCCTCCTGTGGCGCTGGGCGCTGAACGCCGTCGCGTTGTGGTTGACGGTGGAGTTGAACGTCGGGGCGAGCCTCGCCGGCGACTCGTTGGGGACGCTGCTGGTGACCGCCCTCGTGCTGGGGCTCGTCAACGCCGTCCTGCGGCCGGTCCTGATCCTCGTGACGCTGCCGCTGACGTTCGTGACGTTCGGGGCGTTCTTGTTGGTCGTCAACGCCCTGTCGTTGGCGGTGGTCGCCGCGATCACCCCGCTCGAGCTGGCGGGGGTCGGGGGGGCGATCCTCGCCGCCCTGGTGCTGACGATCGTCGCGTCGCTCCTCGCGCGCGTCGCCGGCCCCACCTGGCGCCGCCTCTGAACCGGGCGCCGCCTCCGAGGAGGCGGCGCAGCGTCAGGCGCTCGCGCCGGGCCGGTCGGTCGCGCCGTCCTCCGCCGCGGGGGGCGGCGGGTACGCCGCGTCCTGGTCGAGCAGCATCACGTCCAGCACGTCCTGGAAGTCGCGGACGAGGGTGACCTCGAGCTCCTCGAGGACGGCGTCGGGGACGTCCTCGAGGTTCGCGCGGTTGTCCTCGGGCAGCAGCACCCGGTGGATCTCCGCCTGGTGGGCGGCGAGCAGCTTCTCCTTGACCCCCCCGATCGCCAGCACCCGCCCCCGGAGCGTGATCTCGCCGGTCATGGCGACGTCGCCGCGCGTGGGGCGGCCGGTGAGGGCGGAGGCGACCGCCGTCGCGATGGCGATGCCGGCGGACGGGCCGTCCTTGGGGGTGGCGCCCTCGAGGACGTGGACGTGCAGGTCCTGCGACTCGTGGAACCCCTCGGGCAGCGCGAAGGCGGCCTGGTGCTTGCGGAGGTAGGCGATGGCGGCCTGCGCCGACTCCTTCATGACCTCCCCGAGCTGGCCCGTGAGCGCGACCTTGCCCTTGCCGGGCACCGCGATCGCTTCGACGTCCAGCGTCACGCCCCCGACCGACGTCCACGCCAGCCCGTGCGCGAGGCCGACCTGCGGCTCCTTCTCGGCGCGCTCGTCGCGGAACGGCGGTACGCCCAACAGGGTGCGGGCCTCGTCCGACTCGACGGCGTGCGCGTCCTCCCACGGTTCGTCGAGGTAGCGCTTCGCGCTCTTCCGCGCGATCTTGGCGATCAACCGGTCGAGGTTGCGGACGCCCGCCTCGCGGGTGTACTCCGTGACGACCGTGCGGAGGGCGTCCGGCGTGACGTCCAGGCGTTCCGACAGGCCGTGGTCGCGCACCTGCCGCGGCACCCGGTAGCGCGCCGCGATCTCCAGTTTCTCCTGCAGCGTGTAGCCGGGGATCTGGATGACCTCCATGCGGTCGAGCAGCGGACGGGGGATCGTCGCGAGGCTGTTGGCGGTCGTGATGAACATGACCTGCGAGAGGTCGTAGGGGATCTCCAGGTAGTGGTCGGCGAACGTCGCGTTCTGTTCGGGATCGAGGACCTCGAGCAGCGCGCTGCTGGGGTCGCCCCGGAAGTCGGCGGTCATCTTGTCGACCTCGTCGAGGAGGAACACCGGGTTCGTCGTTCCGGCGGTCTTCATGCCCTGCAGGATGCGGCCCGGCATGCTGCCGATGTAGGTGCGGCGGTGCCCGCGGATCTCCGCTTCGTCGCGGACCCCCCCGAGGCTCATGCGGACGAACGACCGCCCCATGCTCCGCGCGATCGACGCGCCGAGGCTGGTCTTGCCGACGCCGGGCGGCCCGACGAGGCAGAGGATGGGGGCCTTGTACTCCGCATCCTCCGCGTCGGCCGCCAACTGCCGGACGGCGAGGTACTCGAGGATCCGTTCCTTGGGTTCCTGCAGCGCGTAGTGGTCCTCGTCGAGGATCGTCGCGGTGTGCCCGACGTCGAGGGTTTCCTCGTCCCGTTCGGTCCAGGGCAGCTCCAGCAGGGTGTCGACGTACGTGCGCACCACGGTCGCTTCGGGGCTTCCGCCCGGCATCTTCTCGAGCCGGTCGAGCTCCTTCTCCGCGCGTTCCTTCGCCGCTTCGGGCAGGCCCTTCGCCTCGATCTTCTCGCGCAGCTCGTCGAGCTCCGACGTCTCGTCGCTGCCGAGCTCCTTCTGGATCGCCTTCATCTGTTCGCGCAGGTAGTACTCGCGTTGGTTGGCGTCCATCTGTTGCTTGACGCGCGAGGTGATCTGCTTCTCGGTGTCGAAGCGCTCGAGGTCGCGGTCGAGGTACCCCGCGACCTGCCGGAGGCGAACGATCGGGTCGGCCTCCTCGAGGATCGCCTGCTTGTCCGGCACGTCCCACGTCGCGTACTTCGCGACGACGTCCGCGACGGCGCCGGGTTCGCTCAGGCCGCGCAGGTTCTCGAGGTGGAACGAGTCGAGGCGCAACCCCTTGTTCTGTTGGGCGTACTCCTGGAACGTCGTCTTGGTGCGTTCGACGAGGTCGGCGGGGTCCTCGTCCGCGCCGTCGCCCGCGCCGCCGTCGGAGGCGGCGTCGGGGTCGACCTCGGGCTCGTCGAGGGTGTGGACCTGCGCCCGCAACGACGGGCCGTCGACGTACCCGTCGATCGCGGCGCGTTCGCGCCCCTCGACGAGGAGTTGCAGGGTGTCGTCGGGCAGGCGGATGACCTGCTTGACGACGCACAGGGTGCCGACGTCGTACAGGTCGTCGCCGCCGGGGTCGTCCACCCGCGCTTCGCGCTGCACCACCATCAGCACGCGGTTGTCGGCGGCTTGCGCCTCCTGCAGCGCGCGCTTGGACTTCGGGCGGCCGACGTCGACGTTCTCGAGCGTACGCGGCAGCACCACCTGGTTGCGGAGCGCGATGACGGGCAGTTCCCAATCCATGACCCGGAGTAGACCCCGCCGGCGGCGCCATCGCGGTAAGCCGGCCGACGGAGCCGCCGGCCGGGTAGCCTGCGGGCGTGCGGCGGATCGTGCATCTCGATGCCGACGCCTTCTACGCGTCGGTCGAGCAACGCGACGACCCGCGCCTGCGGGGCGTCCCGGTGGCGGTCGGCAGCGCGTCGGGACGGGGGGTCGTGATGACCGCCAGCTACGAGGCGCGCGCCTTCGGGGTGAAGAGCGCCATGCCGTCGGCGGAGGCCGCGCGGCGCTGTCCCGAGCTGCAGTTCGTCGCGCCGCGCATGGACGTCTACCGCGAGGTGAGTCGCGAGATCTTCGCGATCTACCGCAGCTACACCGCGGCGGTCGAGCCGCTGGCGTTGGACGAGGCGTACCTCGACGTGAGCGAACCGTTGCGGGGCCCGCCGTCGGGCACCCGCATCGCGGAACGCATCCGGCGCGAGGTGCGCGAACGGACCGGCCTGACGGTGTCGGCGGGGGTGTCGTACTGCAAGTTCGTCGCCAAGCTCGCCAGCGACGACGCGAAACCGGACGGCGTCAAGACCGTCCCGCCGGAGGCGGCGGCGGCGTACCTCGCCGACCTCCCCGTCCGCCGCATCCACGGGGTGGGCCCCCGCACCGCGGAGCGCCTCGCGGCGCTCGGGGTGGCGACGGCGGGCGACGTCGCGGCGCAGGACCCGGCGCTGCTCGAGGCGCACTTCGGGAAGGTCGGGCGGGACCTCTGGCGCATGGCGCGCGGGGAGGACGACCGGCCGGTCGACCCGAACCGGGTACGCAAGTCGGTGTCGTCGGAAACGACGTTCGCGCGGGACCGGGTCGGGCTGGCGGAGCTCGCCGAGGCGCTTCCCGGCGTGTGCGACGACACCGCCCACCGGGCGCGCCGGGCGGGCGTCCGGGGGCGCGGCGTGGTGGTGAAGGTCAAGGACGACCAGCACCAGATCCACACCCGGCAGGTGCGGCTGCCGGCGGCGACCGACGACGCCGCGACGCTGCACGCCGTCGCGGCGGAGGTCCTGGCGACGCGGGTGCCGCTCGACCGGCCCGTCCGCCTGTTGGGGGTCGGGGTGACGGCGTTGGAGGACGGGACGGTCCACCAGCCCCCGCTCTTCGAGGTCGGGGGGGCGGTCGGGTTCGAGGGCGAGCGCGAGGTGGGGCGTGCGGCCGACGCACGTCCCCCCGAGGGGTCCGGTGGGGCCGACGACCGCGATGCGGGAGGCGACGAGGACCCCCCGGCGTGACGCCCGCGCGAGGCGCGCCTTACAGGGGGGTCGCGCGGCCCTCCTCGACGGGGGCGGCGTCGTACCCGCGGTCGCGGAGGGTCGTCGCGAACGCCTCGAGGGCGTCCGGTTCGCCGTGCACCAGGCGCACCTTCGCGTCCGGGACGGGGGCCAGCCAGGCGAGCAGGTCGTCGCGGTCGGCGTGAGCGGACAGCCCCCCGATCGTGTGGATCCGCCCGCGGACGGCGATCGCCTCCCCGAAGATCCGGACGTGCGTCGCGCCGCCCACCAGCGCCCGCCCGAGCGTGCCGCGCGCCTGGTAGCCGACGACGACGACGTGCGTCTCGCGCTTCCACAGGTGGTGCTTGAGGTGGTGCAGGATCCGCCCGCCGGTCATCATGCCCGACCCCGCCACGACGATCATCGGGCCCTCGCGGTCGTTCAGGGCGCGGCTCGCGTCCGGGTCGGCGGTCGCTTCGAAGTGCAGGGGCGTGAACGGGTCGCCGTCCCCGGCGAGGGCGCGCACCTCGGGCCGGAAGTCGGCGGCGTGATCGCGGTAGATGGCGGTCATGCGCGACGCCATCGGCGAATCGAGGACGACCGGGACGGCCGGCACCGTCCCCTCCCGCTGCAGGCGGTGGATCTCGAACAGGACCGCTTGCGTGCGCTCCAGCGCGAAGCTGGGGATCAGGACGCGTCCACCGGTCGATGCGGCCTTCGCCAGGACGTCGGCGAACTCCGCGCGGGTCGCTTCGCGCGAGCGGTGCGTCCGGTCGCCGTACGTCGCTTCGCACACCACCGCCCGCGCCGCCGTCGGCGCGGCGGGGGCGGGGTGCAGGAGGCTCTCGCGGTTGCCGAGGTCGCCCGACAGCACGATGCGTCCTTCCGGCCCGTCCACGGCCACCCAGGCGCTACCGACGACGTGGCCGGCGGGGTGGAGGGTGACCCGGAGGCCGGCGATCTCGACCGGGTCGTCGTACGCGACCGTCCGGAACGCCGCGAGGGTCGCGTCGACGTCCGCCTCGTCGAACGGCGGGGGTGGGACGCTTCCCTCCCGGCCGGCGCGGCGCGCCTTGCGCCGGGCGCGTTCGGCGTCCTCCCGCGCGATCTTCGCGGCGTCGCGAAGGATGACGTCGGCGACCGCCTTCGTGCCGGGGGCGGCGAGAACCGGCCCGGCGAACCCCGCGCGCACGAGGTGGGGGAGGCGGCCGACGTGATCGAGGTGGGCGTGCGTGAGGACGACGGCGTCGAGGGCGGCGACGTCGAACGGCCACGCCTCGCGGTTGCGGGCCTCGAGGTCGGCGGGGCCCTGGAAGGCGCCGCAATCGACGAGCAGTCGCGCGCCGGCGTACGTCAGGTGGTGGCACGACCCGGTGACGGTGCCCGCCGCCCCGGCGGACCGGAGGACCGGGCCGTCGCCCGCGCCGCTCACGCGCCGCCTCCGGTCCGGCGGAGGCGGGCGACGTAGAAGCCGTCGAGGCCGTCCAGGGGCAGCGTGAAGGTGCCGACGTCGGTGGGGTGGAGGGGGACGTCCGGCGCCCAGGTGGCGAGGGCGGGCGGGTCGACCTCGAGGTCGCCGCGTTCCGCGGCGACGGCGCGCACGACGTCGGGGCCCTCCTCGGCGAACAGCGAGCAGGTGGCGTACACCAGCGTCCCGCCGACCGTGGTGGCGTCCGCGGCGACGTGCAGGAGGCGGCGCTGGACGTCCGCCAGGCGGGGGAGGTCGGCGACGTCGAGGCGGTCGGCGATCTCCGGGTGCCCGCGGAGCGTCCCGGAGCCGCTGCACGGTGCGTCGAGCAGCACGTACGGCGCGGGCGTGCGGGCGAGGTCGGCGGCGGTGGCGGGGTCGAGGAGGTCGGCGGCGCGGGCGGCGACCTCGACCCCGAGCCGCGCCTGGTTGCGCGCCGCCTGCGCGAGCTTGCCGGGGTCGCGCTCGACCGCCTGGACGTCGGCGCCGGCGGCGGCGAGGACGGCGGCCTTGATGCCGCGCCCGCTGGCGAGGTCCAGGACGCGCGCGCCGGGGGGCGCCTCGAGGGCGTGCGTCACGAGCGTCGAGGCGGGGTTCATCGGTTGGACGCGCCCGCGTTCGAAGGCGGCGAGGTCGCCGATCCGCTGCGGGGTGCGGACCCGCCAGGTGCCGGGCACGGGGCCGGCGGCGACGTCGGCACCGTCGGCGCGGAGGAGCGTCTCGGCGTCGGGCGCGAGGCCGGCGAGCCAGGTGGGGCCGGGCGTCCGCATCGCCAGGAGCGCCGCGTCGGTGTCGTGCCCGAGGGCGGCGTGGTAGCGGTCGTACGGGGCGTCGGGCAGCGACGCGCGGAGGGCGGGGGAGGGCGCTTCGGGGGGCGCGACGCGCCGCAGCACGGCGTTCGCGAGCTTCGCGAAGCGGGGGGTGCGGCGGTGCGCGACGTCCACCCAGGACGACGTCGCGGCGTGCGCGGGGGTGCCGCGCTTCAGGCGGTCGTACGCCCCGAGGCGCAGGAGGACGCGGACGTCGGGCGGGAGGGCGTCCGGGTCGGACAGGTGGGGGGCGAGGGCCGCGTCGAGCCAGCGACGCCAGCGCGCCTCGCCGTACACGAGGTCGGTGACGGCGGAACGGTCGCGGCCGACGAGGCCGCTGCGGTCGAGGGCGCGCCCGAGGGCGCGCGCGAGGCGTCCCGACCGCGCCGCGGTGACGGCGACGGCGTGGGCGACGTCGCGCGGGGTCCCGGGCGGGCCGGCGGGGTGGGCGTCGCCCACGCCGCGCGTCAGCGGCGAGCCATGAGGATGAAGTACAGCAGGTACATCACGCTGCCGGCGGCGGCGGCGACGTACGTGAGCGCTGCGGCGTTCAGCACCGCGCGGGCGCCGCCCGCATCGTTCTGCGTGACGATGCCGAGGTCGCGCATTTCCGCGAGCGCGCGGCGCGAGGCGTCGAACTCGATCGGTAGCGTCACCAGCTGGAAGGCGACGGCGGCCCCGAACAGCACGATGCCGACGTTCAGGAGGCCCGACGCGCCCAACATCAGGCCGAAGATCGCCAGGTACGGCCCGAACTGCCCACCGATGTTGGCGACCGGCATCAGGGCGCTGCGCCACTGCAGGGGGGCGTAGGCGTTGGCGTGCTGCAGGGCGTGCCCGACCTCGTGGGCGGCGACCGCCATGCCGGCGACCGACGCTTGGGAGTGGATCGGGTCGGAGAGGCGCACGACCCGCTTGGTGGGGTCGTAGTGGTCGCTGAGTTCGCCCTTGACCTGCTCGATGGCGACGGTGTCGTCCAGGCCGTGCTTGCGGAGGATCGTCCGGGCGGTATCGCGGCCGGTGAGGCCGGCGGTGTTGGCCTTCTTCGACCAGGTGCCGAAGGTGGAGCGCAGGTACCACTGCGCCCCGAGGGTCAGGACCATCATGAGGATGAAGATCGCGAACATCGTGGACCTCCCGAGGGTCGGCGGACGCCGTCCTCGGCCGCGCGGGTCGCGAGGCCGGGCGGTCCACCGCCGTTCGAGAACCCAGTGTACGCGTTCGCCTCACGCGCCGCCGCCGTCCAGGCGACCGTCGTCAGTCGAGGCCGGCGTCGGGGTGCGCCGCCACGGTCGGCTGCGGCGCGGGCGGGGGCGCCGCCCCCACGCCGTCCGCCTGCGGGCGGGCGGCGACCTGCAGGTGCACCGCGGTGCGCTCATCGCCGTGCAGCTCCAGCGTCACGAAGGCCGGGGTCGCGGACAGCTCGAGGCGGTCCTCGACGAGGTACCCGCGGGCGACGGCGAGGGCCTTGACCGCCTGGTTGACGGCGGCGGCGCCGATCGCTTGGACGGCGACGGCGCGATCGCGGCGCAGGACGCCGGCGATCGCGCCCGCCACGGCGTGGGGTCTGGACGTTGCGGAGACGCGAAGCACTTCCACGGGCCACCTCCCAAGGGGCCGCGGCGGCCGTCGGCGACGGCGCGCGCGCGTTGACACCGACGCTAGCAGCCTGTATCGTGCGCCCCAGTGAGCAACGTCGCAGCCCCCCTCCGGATCGTCTCGACCGTCGTGGTCGTAGGCCTACGGGGTTCGGGGCCCGCTGCGTAGTCGTTGCATCACGCCACGCACGAAGCGACGTCCCACCGACCGCACCTCGGTGGGACGTTTTCGTGCCCCGCCCGGAACGTCGCTCGCGTTCGGGCCGAGGAGGAACCATGAACGGTGCCGAAGTCGTCATCCGCGCGCTGGAACGCCATGGGGTCGAGGTGGCGTTCGGCCATCCCGGCGGCGCGATCATGCCCGTCTACGACGCCATCTACGACGGCAACGTCCGTCACGTCCTGGTGCGCCACGAGCAGGCCGGCGCGCACGCCGCCGACGCCTACTACCGGGCGTCGGGGAAGCCCGGCGTCGTGATCGCCACGAGCGGTCCGGGGGCGACGAACCTGGTGACCGGCCTCGCGACCGCGATGATGGACAGCAGCGCCGTCGTCGCGATCACCGGGAACGTCCCCACCAGCCTCATCGGGACCGACGCCTTCCAGGAGGCGGACGTCTACGGCATCACCGGCCCCGTCACGAAGCACAACTTCCTCGTCAAGCGCGTCGAGGACCTGCCGCGCGTCATCGCCGAAGCGTTCCACATCGCCACCACCGGCCGGCCCGGCCCGGTCCTGGTCGACATCCCCAAGGACGTCCAACAGGCGGCGTTCGAGGGGGACGTCGACGCGGAGATCGAGGTGGACCTGCCCGGCTTCCAACCGACGTGGTCGGGGCACGCCGGCCAGATCCGCAAGGCGGCGGAGGCGATCCGCGCCGCGGAACGCCCGGTGTTGATGGTCGGCGGCGGGGGGCAGGTCGCCGCGCCCGAGGTCATGGCGTTCGCCGAACGCCTCGGCGTGCCGGTCATCACGACCCTGATGGGGATCGGCGCCTACCCCGCCGGGCGCGACCAGTCGCTCGGCATGCCGGGCATGCACGGCACCGTCACGTCGAACCGCGCCATCACGCACTGCGACCTCATCATCGGGGCGGGCCTGCGCTTCGACGACCGCGTCACCGGCAAGATCAGTCGCTTCGCGCCGAACGCGACGGTCGTGCACATCGACGTCGACCCGGCGGAGATCTCGAAGCTCGTGCACGCGCACGTGCCGGTGGTCGGCGACCTGCGCGACGTCCTGCCGCGCCTCGCCGACGAGCTCGGCCCCCTCGACGTCGAGCCGTGGTGGGCGCAACTGCGCGAGTGGAAGGCGCGCTACCCGGAGCGCTACAAGACCGAAAAGCCGCTCGTCAGCCAGGAGGTCATCGAGCTGATGCGCGACGTCGTCGGGTCCGACGCGATCGTCGCGACCGACGTCGGGCAGCACCAGATGTTCGCCGCGCGCCTCTACCCGACGAACGCGCCGCGCACCTGGATCACGTCCGGTGGGTTGGGCACGATGGGCTTCGGCCTGCCCGCCGCGATCGGGGCGGCGTTCGCGAACCCCGGGACGCCGGTCGTCCTGATCGCCGGGGACGGCAGCATCCAGATGAACATCCAGGAGCTCGCGACGATCCGCAAGCACGACCTGCCGATCTTCATCGCCATCACCAACAACGGGGTGCTGGGGATGGTGCGGCAGTGGCAGGAGCTGTTCCACGCCCAGCGCTACAGCGAGATCTTCCTCGCCGACAGCAACCCCGACTTCGCGAAGGTCGCCGAGGCGTACGGCATCGAGGGCCACAACGTCTTCGATCGCGAGACCGCGCAGGCGCTCGTGCCCGAGGTCGTGGCGCGCGGCGGGCCGGCGCTGCTGAACTTCGTGGTGTACGAATCCGAGAAGGTCTTCCCGATGATCCCCGCCGGCGCCGGGGTGGACGAAATGATGATCGGCGACCAGGAGCCCGACGCCGAGGCGACCTCGTGAGCGCCCCCTCCAGCCGCCGCGTCATCTCCGTCACCGTCCGCGACGAACCGGGCGTCCTCGTGCGCATCGCCGGCCTGTTCGCGCGGCGCGGCTTCAACATCGCGTCGTTGTCCGTCGCGGAGTCGGAGACCCCCGGCCTCAGCCGCACGACGTTCGTCGTCGACGGCGACCCGGCGACGATCGAGCAGGTCCAGAAGCAGCTGCAGAAGCTCGTCGACGTCCTCAAGGTCGTCGACCACACCGAAACGAACTTCGTCGACCGCGAACTGATGCTCATCAAGGTCGCGGTGCGCGGGCCCGACGAACGCGTCGAGTTGCGGCAGATCGCGCAGGACTTCCGCGCCCGGATCGTCGACGTCTCGCGGCGCGCGCTCGTGTTCGAACTCACCGGCGACGAGGGCAAGATGGACGCCTTCATCGACCAGATGCAGGATTTCGGGATCGTCGAACTCATTCGGACCGGCCGGATCGCGCTGCCGCGCAGCGCGGGTCGGAACGGGGGGCGCGGCGACGCGGTCGCCCCGCCGGAGCGGGCCGACGTGACCTGACGCCCTCGCCCCGCCTCCGCACCCCACCGGATCCCGATCGGATTCCGACCGCATCCCGACCGCACCCCATCCCCATCCCCCTCGAAGGAGCACCATGGCCACCATCTACTACGACGACGACGCGAACCTGCAGGTCCTGCAGGGCAAGACCATCGCCATCCTCGGGTTCGGCTCGCAGGGCCACGCCCACGCCCTGAACGCCCACGCCTCCGGTCTCGACGTCGTCGTCGGCCTGCGGGAGGGCTCCTCCTCCCGCGCCGACGCGGAAGCCGCCGGCCTGAAGGTCACCAGCATCGCGGACGCCGCGAAGGCCGGGGACCTGGTGATGGTGCTGCTGCCCGACGAGATCCAGGGGGAGGTCTACGCGACCGACGTCGCCCCGAACCTGGAGCCGGGGAACGCCCTCGCCTTCGCGCACGGCTTCAACCGCGTCTTCCACCAGGTCACGCCCCCCGAGGGCGTCGACGTCGTCATGATCGCGCCGAAGGGCCCGGGGCACCTGGTGCGCCGCGTGTTCGTCGAGGGGGGCGGCGTCCCGTGCCTCGTCGCCGTCGACGTCGACGCGACGGGCGAAGCGATGCCGCGCGCCCTGGCGTACGCCAAGGCGATCGGCGGGACGCGCGGCGGGGCGCTCGAGACGACGTTCCGCGAGGAGACCGAAACCGACCTGTTCGGCGAGCAGGCGGTGCTGTGCGGCGGCGTCAGCGAACTCATGCAGGCCGGCTTCGACACCCTCGTCGAGGCGGGCTACCAGCCGGAGATCGCCTACTTCGAGTGCGTGCACGAAATGAAGTTGATCGTCGACCTGATCTACGAGGGCGGCTTCGAGACGATGCGGCACTCGATCAGCAACACCGCCGAGTACGGCGACTACCGGACCGGCAAGCGCATCATCACCGAGGAGACCCGCGCGGAGATGCGCGACGTGCTCGAGGAGATCCGCAACGGCACCTTCGCGCAGGAGTTCCTGCTCGAGAACCGGGTCGGGCAGCCGCGCCTGAAGACCGAACGCGCGGCCAGCGACCGCAGCCTGGTGGCGACCGTGGGCAAGCGACTACGCAAGATGATGTCCTTCATCGCGTCGTAGGCACCCCGCACCCCGCCCCCGGGAGGTACGTCCCATGGCCCGCATCAAGATCTTCGACACGACCCTGCGCGACGGCGAACAGAGCCCCGGCGTCACGCTCAACCTGCGCGAGAAACGCGAGATCGCACGGCAGCTCGCGCGGCTCGGGGTGGACGTGATCGAGGCCGGCTTCCCCGTCGCGTCCCCCGGCGACTTCGAGAGCGTCTCGGAGATCGCCCGGGTGACGGCGGAGGAGAACGCCGACGTCGTCGTCGCCGGCCTCGCCCGCGCCCACCAGGGCGACATCGAGCGGGCCGCCGCCGCGCTCGAGACCGCCGCCGCCCCCCGCATCCACACGTTCATCGCGACGAGCCCCATCCACATCGAGAAGAAGCTGCAGAGCACGCCCGACGCGGTCCTGCAGCGGGCGGTGGACGCCGTCACCTTCGCGAAGACGTTCGTCGACGACGTCGAGTTCAGCGCGGAGGACGCCGGCCGCAGCGACCCGGCGTTCCTCGAAGCGATCTTCGCGGCGACCGTCGAGGCGGGCGCGACCACCATCAACGTGCCCGACACGGTCGGCTACATGACGCCGTGGGAGTACGGCGCGTTGATCGAACGCCTCCTGGAGGCGGTCCCGGCGTTGCGGAACGTCGACCTGTCGACGCACTGTCACGACGACCTCGGCATGGCGGTCGCGAACTCGTTGGCGGGCGTCCGCGCCGGCGCGACGCAGGTCGAGTGCACCCTGAACGGGATCGGTGAGCGGGCGGGGAACGCCAGCCTCGAGGAGATCGTCATGGCGCTCGAGACCCGTAAGGACGTCTGGGGGCACGCGACCGGCGTCGCGACCCGCGAGCTGTACCGGACGTCGCGGATGGTGTCGATGATGACCGGCATGGTGGTGCCGCCCAACAAGGCGGTCGTCGGCGACAACGCCTTCGCGCACGAGTCCGGCATCCACCAGGACGGCGTCATCAAGGCGGTCGAGACGTACGAGATCATGTCCGCGGAGACCGTCGGTCGCGACGCCGGCGTCCTCGTCATGGGCAAGCACTCCGGCCGTCGCGCCTTCCGCGCGACGCTGCAGGACCTCGGCTACGGCGAGTTGGAGGACGACGACCTCGACCGCCTGTTCGCGCAGTTCAAGGACCTCGCCGACCGCAAGGCGTCGGTCACGAGCGAGGACATCCGCGCGCTCGTCGACGCCGAAACGACGCGCGTGCCGGAGACGTACGCGCTGAAGCGCGTGCAGTTCCAGAGCGGGACCGGCGTCACGCCGGTCGCGACGGTCGAGGTCGAGGTCGACGGCGTCGCGCACGAGGAGGCGGCGGTCGGCGACGGCCCGGTCGACGCCATCTACCACGCGATCGAGCGGTTGACGGGGCGGACGTTGCGGCTGGAGTCGTACGAGATCCGGTCGGTCGGGCACGGCAAGGACGCGCTCGGCGAGGTCACCGTCCGCGCTCGGCAGGACGACCACGTGGTCCACGCCCGCGGGCTGTCGACCGACGTCGTGGAGGCGTCGGCGAAGGCGTACCTCGAGGCGATGAACAAGCTGGCGGCCGGCCTGGGACGGCCGGTCGGCGGAACGCGTCCGGAGGACGCCGCACCGGCCCCCGACGGGGCGACCGGCGCGCCGACCCCGTGAGCGTCGAGATCTACGACACGACCCTGCGGGACGGAACGCAGGGGATCGGCTTCGCCCTCACGAGCGCCGACAAGGTCGCGGTCGCGGGGCGCCTCGACGCGTTCGGCGTCGACCTGATCGAGGGGGGCTGGCCGGGCTCCAACCCGCGCGACGTCGAGTTCTTCGCGCGGATGCGGGACGTGCCGCTGGCGCGCGCCCGCCTCGCGGCGTTCGGCAGCACCCGCCACAAGGCGGTCGCGGCGGAGGACGACGCGAACCTCGCGGCGCTCGTGGCGGCGGAGACGCCGGTCGTGACGGTGTTCGGGAAGTCGTGGACGTTGCACGTCCGCGAGGCGCTCGGCACCGACCTGGAGACGAACCTGGCGATGATCCGCGACTCCGTCGCGTTCCTCGTCGCGCAGGGGCGCGAGGTGGTCTACGACGCCGAGCACTACTTCGACGGTGCGCGCGACGACGCCGCCTACGCGCGGGCGACCCTCGACGCGGCGCTGGAGGGGGGCGCGGCGCGGGTGGTGCTGTGCGACACGAACGGCGGCACCCTCCCGGACGAGATCGCCGCGCGCACCCGCGAGGTGGTGGCGGCGTCGGGGGTGCCGGTCGGCATCCACGCGCACAACGACGCGGAGCTCGCGGTCGCGAACAGCCTGGCGGCGGTGCAGGCGGGCGCCCGGCACGTGCAGGGCACGATCGGGGGGTACGGCGAGCGCGCGGGGAACGCCAACCTCGTGTCGATCGCCGCGAACCTCGCCTTCAAGATGGGGTTCGACCAACCGCAGGACCTCGCCCACGTCCGCGAGCTGGCGCGCTACGTCGACGAACGCGCGAACCTGTCGCCCAACCCCCGCGCGCCGTACGTCGGTGACGGCGCCTTCGCGCACAAGGGGGGCGTGCACGTCTCCGCCGTCGCGAAGCGGCCGGAGAGCTACGAGCACCTCCCGCCCGAGGCGGTCGGCAACGAACGGCGGGTGTTGGTCTCCGACCTGTCGGGCCGCGCGAACGTCCTCGCGATGGGGGAGGGCCCGTTCGCCGGCGAGGGCACGGATGCGGGGGAGGGGGCGCGCGAGGTCGTCGCGAAACTCAAGGAGCTCGAGCATCGCGGGTACGCCTTCGAGGGGGCGGAGGCGTCGTTCCGCCTGATGGCGGCGAAGGTCCGCGGGGAGCACCGGCCGTACTTCGACCTGGGCGGCTTCACGGTCGTCATCGACAAGCGCGACGCGGACGGCGCCCCCCGCGCGGAGGCGTCGATCAAGGTGACGGTCGGCGACGCCGAGGAGCACACCGCCGCCGACGGCGACGGGCCGGTCAACGCCCTCGATCGGGCGCTCGGCAAGGCGCTCCAGCGGTTCTACCCCTCCCTCGCCGACCTGGAGTTGGTCGACTACAAGGTGCGGGTGTTGTCGGGGGAGGAGACCGGGACCGCCAGCGTCATTCGGGTGCAGGTGGAGTACGGCGACGGGGAGGCCACCTGGGGGACGGTGGGGGCGAGCACCGACATCATCGACGCGTCGTACCAGGCGTTGATCGACGCGATCGAGTACAAGCTCGTGAAGGACGGCGTCGCGCCGTTGCGGGGGGCGGCGGGCGTGCCGGAGGCCGTCCGCTAGGGCGAACCCCGTCGTCCCGACCGGCGTTCGCTTTCGGACACCAAGCGCGCATCCCTCGCCACGTTCGATTCGTTCGTCGGCCGGGGGGCCGGTCGGCCTACGACGTTCCCTTCGTTTGACACCCTCGGCGCCCTCGGATATCGTCCTGCACGGTCGTCCGGCCGTCGCCCCGCGCCCTGCGGCGCGACGCCCCCGCGTCGCGCACCTTGGAGGTCCCCGTGCACGACGCCCCCCGCTCCGACATCGATCGTCTCGCTTGGCCGTACGAACGCGACGCCTGCGGCGTCGGCTTCGTCGCCGACCTTCACGGTCGTCGGGAACGGCGCGTCCTCGAGCACGCCCTCGAAGCGCTCCGGAACCTGGCGCACCGTGGCGCCGTCAGCGCCGACGGGCGGACCGGCGACGGCGCCGGCATCCTCACGCAACTCCCGTACCGCCTCCTCAAGCGCGACCTCGCCGACCACGGCGTGACCGACGTCGAGGACGCCGACCTCGCGGTCGGCATGTTCTTCGTCGCCAACGACGCGGAGGTCGACCCCCTCTACGCCGTCATCGAGGAGGAGCTGCAGCGCAGCGACCTGCGCCTCCTGATGTGGCGCGACCTGCCGCTGGACGACGATGCGCTCGGGGACCTCGCGCGCCGCCGCCGCCCGGTCTTCAAGCAGGCGATCGTGGCCCGCCCGAGCGGGCTCGACCCGCTCGCCTACGAGCGGCTCCTGTACCTGACGCGCAAACGCATGGAGCGCGCCCTCGAGGCCGCCGACCTCGGGCGCGCCTACGTCTCGTCGTTCTCCAGCCGCACGGTGGTCTACAAGGGCCTCATGGTCGCCGACCAGCTCGACGCCTTCTACCGCGACCTGGCCGACCCGGACTACGAGACGTCGCTGGCGGTGTTCCACCAGCGCTACTCGACGAACACGATCCCCCGCTGGTCGTTGGCGCAACCGTTCCGGATGCTCGCGCACAACGGCGAGATCAACACCCTGCAGGGCAACGTCAACCTCATGGCGGCCCGCGAACCGGTGTTGCGCAGCGCGGTGTGGGGCGACGACGTCGCCGACCTCCTGCCCGTCGTGCAGGCGGTCGCCAGCGACTCCGCCGCCCTCGACAACGTCCTCGAATTGTTGGCGCTCTCCGGCCGCGACCCGCTGCACGCCCTCGCGATGCTGGTGCCGCCCGCCTTCGAGGGCGACGACGCGATGGACCCCGCCGTGCGGGCGTTCTACCGCTACCACGCCAGCGTCATGGAGCCGTGGGACGGCCCCGCCGCCCTCGCGGTGAGCGACGGCACGCGCGCCATCGCGGCGCTCGACCGCAACGGCCTCCGGCCGCAGCGCTACCACGTCAGCGAATCCGGCCTCGTGGTGGTCGGCAGCGAAGCGGGGATGGTGACGCTGCCCTCCGACGACATCGTCGAGCGCGGCAAGCTCGGGCCCGGCGAGATGCTGGCGGTCGACACCGCCGACGGACGCATCCTCCGCGACGGGGAGCTCAAGGCGGAGCTCGCCGCGGCCCGGCCGTACCGCGCCTGGTTGGGCGCGAACCTCGCGCGGCCGCCCGAACCCGACGCCCTGACCGCCGACGCCCCCGAGGGCGACGCCCGCACCCGCCTGCAGACGGCGGTCGGGTACGGCACGGAGGACCTCGAGCGGATCTTCGCGCCGATGACGTTCGACGCCGCCATCCCGCTGGGCTCGATGGGGGACGACACTCCCCTCGCCGCGACGTCGGCGAACCCCCAACCGTTGTGGCGCTACTTCAAGCAGCGCTTCGCGCAGGTCACGAACCCCCCGATCGACCCGTACCGCGAACGCACCGTCATGAGCCTCGAGACGACCGTCGGGCCGCGCGCACCGTTGTTCGACCACGACGAGGCGCTCGCCGCGGTGCTGCGCTTCGACGGGCCGCTCGTCGACGCGACGCAACTGGCGTGGATCGAGGCGCAGGACCGCTTCCAGGTCGCGCGGCTGTCCACGACCTTCGCGGTCGCCGGCGGTCCCGAGGCGCTCGAGCCGGCGGTCGAGGCGCTCTGCGACGCCGCCGCCGACGCGGTGCGGGCCGGCGCCGGCCTGCTGATCCTCAGCGACCGCGGCATCGACGCCGACCACGCCGCCATCCCCGCCCTGTTGGCCACCGCGGCGGTCCACCACCGCCTCATCCGCGAGGGCTTGCGGACGCGGACGGCGTTGATCCTCGAGTCCGCGGAACCGCGCGAGGACCACCACTACGCCGCCCTGATCGGCTACGGCGCGGCGTTGATCCACCCCTACCTGGCGTTCGCCACGGCCCGCGACGTCGCGGACCACGTCAAGCGCGACGACGCCCCCCCGACGCCGGACGCCGCGGTGCGGAACTACCGCACGGCGGTCGAGCAGGGCCTGCTGAAGATCATGTCGAAGATGGGGATCTCGACGATCAGCAGCTACCGCGCCGCGCAGATCTTCGAAACCGTCGGGCTGGACGCCGACGTCCTCGAGCGCTACTTCAAGGGCACCTTCGGGCACCTCGGGGGGGTGGGCCTCCCCACCCTCGCGCGGGACGTCCTCGCCTTCCACGCCGAAGCGTACGGCGAAGCGCCGGCGTTGCGGGACCGCGGCGTCTACCGCTTCCGCAAGCAGGGGGAGTACCACGCCTTCGAACCGGCGGTGTTCAAGGCCCTGCACGTTGCGGTGCGCGAGGACGACGCCGACGCCTACCGTCGCTACGCCGACCTGGTGCACCAGCGGACGCCGACCACGATCCGCGACCTGCTCGACGTCACGCCGCTCGGTGCGCCGGTTCCCCTCGACGAGGTCGAGTCGGTCGACGCGCTCGCGCGCCGCTTCACGACGCAGGCGATGAGCCACGGGGCGGTGAGCCGCGAGACGCACGAGACCCTGGCGATCGCCATGAACCGGCTCGGGGCGAAGTCGAACAGCGGGGAGGGGGGCGAGGACCCCGTCCGCTACGAACCGTACGACCGCGACCGGCCCGACCGGTCCGAGGCCGCCTGGCACCCGGTCGCCGGCGACCACGGCGCGAGCGCCATCAAGCAGGTCGCGTCGGGACGGTTCGGCGTCACGGCGCGCTACCTGACGACCGCGCGGGAGATCGAGATCAAGATGGCGCAGGGCAGCAAGCCGGGGGAGGGCGGCCAGATCCCCGGCTTCAAGGTCGACGAGGAGATCGGACGCATCCGCCACTCGGTGCCCGGCGTGACGTTGATCAGTCCCCCACCGCACCACGACATCTACTCGATCGAGGACCTCGCGCAGCTCATCCACGATCTCGGGCGCGTCAACAAGGAGGCCCGCATCGGCGTGAAGCTCGTCTCGACGCACGGCGTCGGGACGATCGCCGCGGGCGTCGCCAAAGGCTACGCCGCGAACATCCAGATCTCCGGCGCGGACGGCGGGACGGGCGCCAGCCCCCTGAGCAGCATCAAGCACGCCGGCGTCCCCTGGGAGCTGGGGCTGCACGACACCCAACGCGTCCTGGTCGAGAACGACCTGCGGGGGCGCGTGACGTTGCGGGTGGACGGCGGCCTGAAGACCGGGCGCGACGTCGTGATGGGGGCGGTGTTCGGCGCGGAGGAGTTCGGCTTCGGGACCGCCGCGCTCGTCTCCGCCGGCTGCGCGATGCTGCGCCAGTGCCACCTGAATACGTGCGCCGTCGGGGTCGCGACGCAACGCGAGGACCTCCGCGCGCGCTACAAGGGCGACCCGGAGCACGTCGTGCGCTTCATGCGGTTCGTCGCGCAGGAGGTCCGCGAGCACCTCGCCGCCCTCGGGGCGCGCAGCCTCGACGAGCTCGTCGGGCGCAGCGACCTGCTGGTCGCCCGCGACGTGGAGCTGCCGCGCGGCGGTCGGGTGGATCTCTCGGCGTTGCTGGACGCCGCGCACGTCACGCCCGACGCGACGTTGCGCAACGTCCACCCGCGCAACGACCGGCCCGGTGGGGAGCCGCTCGACGAGCGCGTGTGGCAGGACGTCTGGCGTGACCTCGAGGAGTTCGGGCGCAGCGACCGCGGGTACGACACGACGAACCGCGACCGCGTCATCGGCGCGCGGCTCTCCGGGGAGATCGCCCGCACGTACGGCGAGGAGGGCCTCCCCGAGGGCACCGTCCGCCTGCGCTTCCACGGGCCCGTCGGGCAGAGCTTCGGGGCGTTCCTCGTGCCCGGCGTCCGCCTCGCGCTCCGCGGGGAGGCGCAGGACTACGTCGGGAAGGGCATGTCGGGGGGCGAGATCGTCCTGCGGGCGCTGCACCGCGAGGAGGAACCCACGACGCCGGTGCTGCTGGGGAACACCGTCCTGTACGGCGCGACCGGCGGGCGCTTGTTCGCGGCCGGCGCGGCGGGGGAACGCCTCGCCGTCCGCAACTCCGGCGGGCACGTCGTCGTCGAGGGCTGCGGGGAGCACGGCTGCGAGTACATGACGGGCGGCACCGTCGTGGTGCTGGGCCGCACCGGCCGCAACTTCGCGGCCGGCATGTCCGGCGGGGTGGCGTTCGTCCTCGACGAGGAGGGGACCTTCGACGGCCGCTACAACCCCGCGTCGGTCGACGTCGACCGGCTCGTGGGGGGCCCGGACGAGGAGCTCCTCCTGCGCCTCCTCGAGCGGCACGCCGCCGCGACCCGCAGCCCGAAGGCGCGCCGCATCCTCGACCGGTGGGCGGCGTACCGCACCGCCTTCTGGCGGGTCGCGCCCCGCGACCTGCCGGGGCGCGAGACGAGCGACGTCGGCAGTTGGTTCGCGGAGCGCTCGCTGTCGACGGTCGGGTTGCCCGCCTCCGCCCGCGCGCGCTGACGCGTCCGCACGCGGCGTCGGGCCCGCACGCGGTGACGTGCCCGTTCGCGGGGACGTGCCCGCATGCGGGGACGCCCCGGCGGGCGCGTCAGGCGGTTGGCGCGGCGAGCGCGACGACGGTCCCGTCGGTCGCCGCCACGACGAGGCGGTTGCCGAGCGGGAGGGGCGACGCCTGGATCGGGGCGGCGGCGACCGACACCGTCCCGACGGGGCGTCCGTCGCGCGCGTCGAAGCCGGCGACCTCCCCGCCCTCGGTCGCGACCCACACGCGGCCGCGCGCGACGACGGGGGCGGCGGTCGCCGCCCCGGGGAGGGGGCGCTCCCACAGGGCGTCGCCGGTCCGGAGCGAGAGGCAGTGCAGCGCCCCCGACCAGCCCGCCTGGTAGACGCGGCCCGCCCAGATCGCCGGGGGGCCGTACACGTCGGCGTCCAGCCCGAAACTCCACTGCACGTCGTGCGCGGCGAGCGCGAAGCCGTGCAGCTCCCCGCTGCGCTCCTGCAGGACGACCGTGCCGGCCGACGCCGCGAACGCGGCGGGGGCGGCGGCGAGGTGCGCGCGGAAGTGCACGTCGCCGCCACCGAGGCCGACGGCGAGGAGGCCGCCGTCGGCGTCGGCGGCGAGGGCGACCCCCTGATGCACGACGGGGGGGAGGGCGGCGGGCGCGTCGAGCGCGGCGCTCCAGCGGACGGTGCCCTCGGCGGTCCGGCGTTCGAGGGCACCGACGTCGCGCGCCACCAGCAGGTCCTCGCCGACGGCGACGACGCCGACCGCGCCGGCCGCGTCGTCGCGCGCGCGGAGGGCGCCGTCCGGCCACGCGAACGTCGACAGGGCCCCGTCGCGGCTGGTTGCGTGCACCGCCCGCGCGGTCGCCAGGGCGGGGGAGGCCGCCTCGTCGGGCAGGTCGAGGGTCGCGAGGGGCGTGCCGCGCGCGGCGTCGAGGACCGCGACGGCGTCGGCGCGGGTGGCGACGAAGATCCGTCCGTCGCGGGCGGTGAGGCCGGCCGGCCACTGCGGGCCGGCGCGGAGGTGGGTCCGCCACCGCACCGTCGGGGGGTCGGGGGCGGTGGGCCCGGCGGGGTGGACGCCGGTGGCGGCCGCGCCGCCGTGCGGGTGGGCGGCGGCCCGCTCCCGGACGGTGTCGGCGACGTCGCGGAGGGCGTCCGCGACGGCGTACCCCGAGGCGGGCCGGTCGGCGGGGTCCTTGGCGAGGAGGGCGGCGACGAGCCGCGCGAGGTCCGGAGGGACGAGCGGGTTGACGTCGCGGGCGGAGGCGACGTCGCCGTAGACGTGCTGGTAGAGGACCGCCTGGTCGTTGTCGGCGTCGAACGCCGCTTCGCCGGTGAGGGTGCGGTGCAGGACCGCGCCGAGCGCGTACAGGTCGGTGGCGGCACCGGTCGGTGCGCCGGTCGCCTGTTCGGGCGCCATGTAGTGCGGCGTGCCGAGCGTCGTGCCGGTGCGGGTGAGTTCCCCGTCGCTTTCGGTGAGTTGGACGAGGCCGAAGTCCATCACCTTGGGGGCGCCGCGGTCGGTGAGGAGGACGTTGCGGGGGGTCAGGTCGCGGTGCACCATGCCGAGCTCGTGGACGTACCCGAGCGTCTCCGCCACCACGATCGCGGCGTCGAGGAGGCGCACGCCGGAGGCGGCGTCGTCCTCCCACGGTCCCAGGTCGGTGAACGTCCCGCCGGTGATGCGTTCCATCGCGAAGTACACGACGTCGTCGGTCCCGAGATCGAGGATCGTGACGATGCCGGGGTGGGAGAGGCGCGCCAGCGCGCGGATCTCGCGGCGGAAGCGTTCCGCGTCGGTTTCGGTGAGGTGCGGGCGGAGGACCTTGAGGGCGACGCCGCGCTCGAGGTGCCGGTCGTAGGCGGCGTAGACGTGCGCCATGCCGCCCTGCCCGAGCGGGCCCTCGATCTCGTAGCGGTCCGCCAGTACGTCGCCGACGTCGAACATCGCGTCAGGCGTCGTCGTCGCCGTCGAGGTCGTTCAGGAGCGCGGGGTCGAGTTCGCCCTCCTCGACCGCCCGGTTCAGCATTTGGATCCCGAGGCGGACGACCTCCGACTTCGAGACCAACCGCTCGGGGTTGCTGAGGCGGTAGGCGGTCTTCGTGAGCAGGGAGTCCTGCGCTTCGCTGATGACGACCTGCAACCGTTTGCTCTTCTCGCGTTTCGGCACGGCGCCTCCTTGCCCCTGGGGATGCAGTGACGGCAGTGTAGCGCGAGCCTCATCGTCTTGACAATGTGGGTCGTCCTGCCTAGCATGGACCTACACACGATGTGTACGTACCTCCGGGTGCGCACGCACGAGACGCCCGACGCGTCCGACCCCCCGCGGTCCGGACCCCGCCACGCCCCCCGGGAGGCCCCCGCCGATGACGCCCCGCAGCGACGACGACGCCGCCCTGATCCTCCACGGCGGGACGCCCCTCACCGGCCGCACCCGCATCCAGTCGGCGAAGAACTCCGCGCTGTACCTCATCCTCGCCTCCCTCCTCACCGACGAGCCGCTTCAGTTGCGCGACGTCCCGAAACTCAGCGACGTCCTCGTCGGCCTGGAGATCCTCGAGCACGTCGGCGTCGACGTGCGGTGGGACGGCAGCGACCTGCACCTGCACGCCGCCGAGGTCCACCGCAGCGACGCACCGTTCCGCCTCGTGCGCAAGATGCGCGCCAGCTTCGTCGCCATGGGCGCCCTCCTCGGGCGCGCCGGGCACGCCCGCATCGGCGTCCCGGGCGGATGCGCCTTCGGGCCCCGCCCCGTCGACCGGCACATCGCGGCGTTCGAAGCGCTCGGCGTGCACATCGACGAGGTCGACGGCGACTTCGTCGCCGAAGCGCGCGGCCCCCTCGAGGGGCACGTCCGCTTCCCCGCCCCCACCGTCGGCGGCACCCAGAACGTCCTCCTCGCCAGCGCCCTCGGCAGCCGCCGCGTCGTGATCGAGAACGCCGCGCTCGAGCCGGAGGTCGCCGACCTCGTCGACCTGCTCAACGCCATGGGCGCCCGCATCCGCGGCGCCGGCACGTCGGTGCTGACCGTCGAGGGCGCCGACCGCCTGCACGGCACCACCTTCACGCCCATCGCCGACCGCATCGAGGCCGGCACCTTCCTCCTCGCGACCGCCGCCACCCGCGGCCGCACCGAACTCCGCAACGTCCGCCTCGACCACCTCGGCGCGGTCGTCGCGACCCTCGAAGCGACCGGCGTCCTGATCCACCCCACCGACGACGGCGTCCTCGTCGACGCCGCCGGACCGCTGCACGCCGTCGACGTCGAAGCGACCCCCTACCCGGGCTTCCCGACCGACCTGCAGGCGCCGTTCGGCGCCTACCTCGCGACGCTGCCCGGGACCGCCCGCGTCCGCGACGCGGTGTACCCCGACCGCTTCACGCACGTCCCCGAACTCCGCAAGATGGGCGCCCGCCTCGACCTCGACGGGCGCACCCTGCACGTCGACGGCGGCGCGCTGCACGCCGCCGACGTCCACGCCGCCGACATCCGCGCCGGCGGGGCGCTCGTCGTCGCCGCCCTCGCGGCGGAGGGCAGCAGCCGCATCGGCGGCGTCGAGTTCCTCGACCGCGGGTACGAACGCCTCGACGCGCGCCTCACCGACCTCGGTGCGCACCTCGAGCGGACCGGCGCCCCCGCCGCCGACCCGACCGACCGGCCGTACCTGCCCACCCCCTGACGCCCCGCGGTCCGGACCGGCCGCGCCGCGCTCAGGTGGGGGCGTCCGGCACCCGCACCGTGCGGGTGTGGTGCCCCGTCGCGCCGGCCGGGAGGGGCCGCGCCCGCTCCGCGGTCTGCACGACCCCATCGCCGTCGGTCGCGCGGACCGTCACGTCGAACCGCCCACCGGGCGTCGCCCCGACCTCCTCGGGCGCCCCCACCCACGCCCACCGACGCCACGCGTACGCGCTCGGGGCGGCCTCGAGCGACGCCTCCCGCCACGACGCGCCGCCGTCGAACGACACCTCGACGCGCGCCACCCCCCGCAGGCCGGCGAAGGCGACGCCGCCCACCGCCCACGTTCCGTCCCCCACGTCCGTCGCGACGTCCGTATCGACGCGCGCGAGGGTCCGGACGGTCGCGACGTCGCTCCAGCCCCGCGTCTGCCAGTACCCCAGGTGGTCGTCGGTCCGCAGCTCGATGCGCTGCACCCACTTCACGCTCTTCATCCCGTAGATACCGGGCACCAACAGGCGGACCGGCGCGCCGTGCTCCGCGGTGAGGGGCGCGCCGCCGTGCAGGTACGCCAGAATCGTCCCCTCGGCCCGCGCGGCGTCCAGCGGGAAGGAATCGTCGTAGTTGTCCGCGGCGTACGCCACCACCTCCCGCGCGTCCGCCTGCACCCCCGCCGCCTCCAGCAGGTCCCACAGACGTACCCCGGTCCACTCGCTCGTCCCGATCAGGTCGCCCCCCACCCGGTTCGAGACGCACACCAACGTCGAGGGGCGGGTCACCGACGGTAGCGCCGCCAGGTCGTCGACGCTCAACGACAGGGGCGTCGCCACCCGCCCGTCGATCCGCACGCGGCCCGCATGCCCCCGCGGGGGCGTCAGGTTCTTCGAGATCGTGTAGTGCTCCGCCGGCGGCGTGATGCGCGGCGACAACCCGCGAATGCGCGCCCACGGCGTCGTCGCCGCCAGGAACGCCGATTGCGCCCACGCCCCCGGCCCACCCGACGCCGCCAGGCCGCCCCACGCCGCGGCGACGAGCCACCCGAGCGCCCCACGCCGTCCGGCCCGCACCGCGCCGTCCGCCGCCGCCGCGCTCCGCCGGCCCCCCGTCGCGACCCACGCCAGCGCGAACGCCGACGCCGCCGTCCCCGCGTGGAGCGGGAGGGGAGGCCACGCAACGTTCGCCGCCGCCAACCCGAAGGCGCCCGCCCCCGCCCACGGCAGGACGACCGCGCCGACGAGGGCGGTGGCGGCCGCAGCGATCGCGAGCGAGGTGCGCAGGCGCCCCCAGCGCCGCGCCCACCCGGGCGCGCGCCGCGCGACGCTCCACGCCAGGAACGCCCACACCGCGACGACGACCGCGAACAGCGTCGGTTTCGCCGCCTGCGCCGCCTCGGCGGGGAGGGCGTGCACGAGGTTGAAGACGGCCGGTACGCCCAGCGTCCGGCCGGCCGCGTCGAACGCCACGTCCAGCGGGGTGGGGAGGCCGGCCAGGAGGCGCGGGGCGGCCCCGACGAGGGCCGCGACGGCGAGCGCGGACAGGGCCCGCGCCGGCGGGGCGAGGGTGGGGCGAGCGTCAACCATGCCGCGAGGGTGGCGTATCGAGACGAACGACGCTGCGAACCACGTCACCGTCCTCGTCGTCGTCCTCGGTCCCATCGTCGTCGGTCCCATCGTCGTCGGTGCCGTCGTCCGCGGTTCCGTCGTTCCCTTTCGCGTCCCCGGCCTCCCTGGGCGCCCGCTCGGTGTCGTCCGGCCCTGCGTCGTCCGGCCCCGCGTCGTCCGGTGGGGGGTCGTGCGTCGGGCGGTCGTTCGGAGGGGGGGCGTCCGGCGCAGCGGCGGCGCTCGCCGCCCCCGGCGCCCGCCCGTCGGGGCGGAGGGCGGCGGAAAGGTCGGCGACGTCGATCAGGTCGAGGGCGGCCTCGCCGCCGGTTGGGGGGGAGGCCGCCGCCCGGCGGGCACGCCCCGTCCGCCACCGCTGCAGCGTCGCGGCGACCAGGAGCGCCACCCCCACGACCGCGACCAACGGCCACACGAGCCGTTCGAGGAGACCGCCGGACCGCGGGAACGTCGCGGTGCGCAGCGCCGCGGTTTGCGCCTCCGCGTCGGGCGCGAGGACGTCCACCACCGGGGGGGCGGGCCGCGGCGTCGCGAACGTCCAGGGGCTCGCTTCGCTGCGGAACGCCCGCCAGGCGTCCTCCCCGAACGGGTCGTAGACGCCCGTCACGGCCTGGACGGAGCGGAATTCGGGGGGCGCCGCGCGCGGGAGCGTCACCACGACCGCGTCGCCTTGCCGCTCGGCGGGCACGTCGACCCGCAGGCCGTCGCGCGCCCGCACCGCCACCGCCCCGTCGCCGTGCACCCGCACCGCCCACGTCCACCCGCGTCCGGGGGGGAAGGCCATCCCCGGCCCCAGGAGGGAGGCGTCGCGCTCGCCCGGCCCGCCGTCCCCGAGGTAGACGTCGATCACCGGGAGGGTGATGCCGACCGGCAGCGACGCGGGGTCGGCGATCCCGGCCAGCTCGATGCGGACCTCGACCGGCACCGTGTCGCTCACCTCGACCTCGACGAGGTCGAACGGCGCGACGGAGGCGTACGCGGGCGCCTGCGGCGGCGTGAGGTCCCCCGCACCGTGCGCGTCCCCGACCGGGTCCTGCACCAGCAACGCCGCCAGCGCCCACCACGCCCACGTCACGCGGCGACCTCCCGCCGCGCCGCGCGGCGCGCGAGGGCCAACAGGTGGTCCGCCGTCGCGTCGGGATCGTGCTGCGCGTAGGGGCCCGCCCCGACCAGCGCCGCGCGCTGTAGCGTCACGCCCGCCCCCGCGAAGCGGGCAGGGTCGACGTCCACCGGGACGGCCGCCTCCCCGCGGTAGGCGGTGCGGCGCGCCTCGTCGATCGGTGCGTCGTTCGCCAGGACGACGTCCGGCCACCGCCCGACGTGCCGCGCCAACGCTTCGGTGTGCGCGAAGGCGTCCATCCCGTCGGTTTCGCCGGCCTCCGTCATGATGTTCGCGACGTACACGACCGGTGCGCGCGTCGCGCGGAGCGCGTCGCGGACGCCCGGCACCAGCAGGGGCGCGACGACGGACGTGAACAGGCTGCCGGGCCCCAACACGATCAGGTCCGCCTCCCGGACCGCGGCACGGACCTCCTCGGGCGTGCGGGGCGCCTCCGGCGCGACCGCCAACGCCTCGACCGGGCCCGGCGCGTCCCGCAGGGCGCTCTCGCCCTCCACCCACCCGTCCGCCTTGCGGGCGCGCAACGTCACCGGCGTCGTCGTCGCCGGCCACACCGCCCCCGACAGGTTCAGCATGCCGTTCAGGACGCGCGTGGCGCGCGCCAGGTCGCCCTCGACCTCGGTGAGGGTGGTGATCAACAGGTTCCCGAACGTGTGGCCCGCGAGCGGGTCGCCCCGCTCGAAGCGGTACGCCATCAACCGCCCCACCTCGAGTTCGTCGTCCGACAACGCCGCCAGACAGTCGGACAGGTCGCCGGGCGCCGGCATCCCGAAGGCGTCCCGCAGGCGTCCCGACGACCCCCCGTCGTCGGCGACGGTGACGACCGCCGTCAGGTTGCTGCTACCGCGGCGCAGGCCGCGCAGGAGGGTCGACAGGCCCGTCCCCCCACCGAACGCCACGATGCGCGGGCCGCGCGACAACCGCAACCGGGTGTGCAGGAGCTCCGCGGCGTCCTTCGGGCGGGGCAGCCAGTGCGACAGCAGGCTGCGGTTCAACCCCAGGATCGCGCGGACGGTGACGACCGCCCCGAGGAGCGCGACGCCGGCCGACGCCCACCCGCCGTAGCGCCGCCAGGCGCCGCCCGTCAGGACCCGCTCGATGGGGGCGGCGACCTCGCTGCGGGCGTCCGCCAGCAGCCACAACGCTCCCGCCACGACGCCGGCGACCAGCGCGACGGCGCCCACGATCGCGACCGCCACGAAGCGCTTGACGCGCATGCCGGGCACCGACCACAACCGCAACCGCGTCCAGGCGTCCGCCGGCGGGCGGCCGTCCGGTCGTTCGGTGGGGGGCGTCGTCACGCGCGCTCCGCGTCGCCGGCGTCGTCCGCGCCGTCCGCCGCCTGCGCAGCGTCGCTGGCGTGCCCGTGCTCCGCCAACGCCTCGGCGAGGTCGCGGTGGCCGGCCTCGACGGCGAAGACGTCGGCCAGGTCGTGCGCGAGGCGTTCGGCGACCGCCACGGAGCGGTGTTGCCCCCCGGTACAGCCGACCGCCACCGTGTAGCTCCCGCGGCCCGCGTCGCGCGCCGACCCCGCCAACGCCCGCACCAGGTCCCGGAAGCGCGCGTAGGCGTCCAACCCCCCGTCGGCGAAGACGTACGCCTGCACCGCCGGGTCGGTCCCCGGGCGGCCCGCCAGGTCCGCCTCGTAGAACGGGTTGCGCAACCCCCGCACGTCCAGGACCGTATCGACGTCGGTGGGGACCCCCCGCTTGTAGCCGAACGAGCGCACCCGCAACGCGAAGGCGTCGTCCCCCACCAGCCGCTGCATCCGCGTCCGCAGGTCCTTCGCCGTCGCGTGCGTCGTGTCGATCACCACGTCGGCGCGCGAGCGGAGGCCGGCGAGGGCGTCGCGCTCCTGCGCCAACTCCTCGCTCAACCCGCCGCCCTGCAGCGGGTGGGTGCGGCGCGTGAAGCTGTAGCGCCGCACCAGCGTCTCGTCGCGCGCGTCGAGGTACACGACGCGCGGCGCGTAGCCGTCGCGCCGCAACGCCTCGAGGGCGGCGGTCGCGTCGTCCAGGAAGGCGGCGCTGCGCACGTCGATCGCGATCGCGAGGGCGTCGAGGCCGGCGGCGGCGACGTCCCGCGCCAACGCCGGCCACAACCCCGGCGGGAGGTTGTCGACCGCCAGGAAGCCGGCGTCCTCGAGCGCCTGCAACGCCGTCGTCTTGCCCGCGCCGCTCATGCCGGTGACGATGACGACCGTCACGGGAGCGCCTCCGGCGGCCGTAGGCGGCAGGCGGCGACCGTGTCGCCCGTCCGGACGATCGCGGCGTCCTCGGTCTGCGCGAGGAGCGCCCCGCGACAGGCGGGCGTCGGGCGGTCCCCCCCGAGCCACACCACGTGCGGCGCGTCGGGCGGGCCGGCCTGCGCGAACGCCGCCTGCGCGACGGTCCGGTCGCGCACGCCGCCCTCCGCCGGCGCCTGCAGGAGCTGCCAGCCGCCGTCGCCGTAGCGCAGGACGCCGCGCACGCCGTCCACCTCGACGACGAACGACGGGACGCCGTCCGCCCGCTGCCGCCAGGCGTCGGGCGCCACGAAGCCGATCTCCCGCGCGACGCACGGCACGTGCGCGGGCGTCCCGTCGCGGGGGACGACCGTCGCGGCGTCCGCCCCCACCGCCCGCGCGAGGTCGGCGATCAGGCGGGCGTCCGCCTCCGCGCCGTAACAGCCGATCCGCACCCGGTGCCACGTCACGCCGTCGCGGACGGTGGCTTCGACGAAGGCGGGCAGGCCGGCCGCCCGCAGGTCGGCGGCGGTCGCGTCGGCGCGACCGACGTCGGTGAGGGCGACCGTCTGCACCGACCAGGCGTCGGTCGCGAACGGTCGCGCGTTCGCCGTCGCGACGCCCGACGCCAGCAGCGCGAGCACCGCGAGGGCGCGGAGGCCGACCGGCGCGCGGTTCACCCCGACGCCTCCCGGTGGGCGCGGGCCTCGCGCCCGAACGCCCGCAGGATCGCGAGCCCCACGCGCTGCGACTTCTCGGGGTGGAACTGCGTCGCGTGCATCGCACCGCGACTCACGGCGCTCAGGAACGTCGTCGGGCCGTACGTCGTGCGGCCCCCCACCAGGTCCCCCTCCTCGAAGGCGACGTAGTAACTGTGCGCGAAGTAGGCGTGCGCGCCGTCGGGCACGTCGCGCAGGAGCGGGGCGTCGCCGACCGCATGCACGGTGTTCCAACCCATGTGCGGGACGCTGACGTCGCCCTCGGGAAAGCGACGGACCGTCCCGGCGAGCGCCCCGAGGCCGGGCACGCCGGGCGCCTCCTCGGAGCCCTCCATCAACAGTTGCAACCCGACGCAGATCCCCAGGAACGGCCGGTCGGCGGCGAGGTGCGCCTGCACGACCGGCGCGAACCCGCTCGCCTCGAACGAGGCGACGACCTGCCCGAAGTGCCCCTGGCCGGGCAGCACCAGCGCGTCCGCGTCGCGGGCGACCTCGGGATCGGCGCTCGTGACCGGCGCCAGCCCGGCGGCGTCGAGCGCCTTCGCGACGCTGTGCAGGTTGCCGGCCCCGTAATCGATCAGGACCGTCCGCACCTCAAAGGACCCCCTTGGTGCTCGGGACGCCGCTCCCGGTGCGCGCCACCGCGTCGCGCAGCGCCCGCGCGAACGCCTTCGCGACCGCTTCGCACACGTGGTGCGTCTCGCGGCCCGCCAGGACGCGGACGTGCACCGTCGCGCCGGCGTGGTTCGCGAACCCGCGCAGGAGCTCGCGCAGGTGGTGGACGGTGAACCCGTGCGCGTCCCCCTCGAACCCGCTCGGGTCGAACGCCAGGTACGGCCGGCCGCTCAGGTCCACCACGACGTGCGCGAGGGTTTCGTCCATCGGGACCCAGGCGTCGCCGTAGCGTTCGATGCCGTCGGCGTCCCCGAGCGCGTCGCGCACGACGCCGCCCATCGTGATGCCGACGTCCTCGGCGAGGTGGTGGACGTCGACGGTCGCCTCGTCGCCGTGCGCGCGGACGTCGAGGCCGAGGCGACCGTGCCGCGCGATCGCGTCCAGCAGGTGCCCCAGGAACCCGTGCCCGACGTCGAGGCGGGCGTCGCCCCCGTCGAGATCGACGGCGAGACGCACGTCGGTCTCGCGGGTGGTGCGGTGACGGTCGGCGGATCTACCCACGGTGGGCCTCCGAAGGGATGGCCGCGTCGAGCGCGGCGAGGAAGGCGTCGTTTTCACGGGGCGTCCCGACGCTCACGCGGAGGGCGCCGTCGAGGCCGGGGAGGTGGTCCTGGCGCCGGACCCGCACGCCGCGCGCCATGAGCGCCTCGAACGTCGCGCCGGCGACCGGTACGCGGAAGGTGACGAAGTTCGTGACGGACGGCAGCGGGTCGACGTCCGGGTGGGCCGCGAGCGCCGCGAGGAGGCGTTCGCGCTCCGCGCGCGCCTCGCGGATCGTCGCGTCGCGCGCCGCGCGCGCGTCGGGGTCGCGCAGGAGCGCCTCCGCGGCGGCGGCCTGCCAGGCGGAGACGGAGAAGGGCAGCGTCGCCTTCGCGACCTCCGCGGCGGTCTCCGGGTGCGTCAGCGTGTAGCCGAGGCGCAACGCCCCCAACCCGTCCGCCTTGCTGAAGGTCCGCAGCGACGCGCGGTCGCGGTGCCCCCGGACGGCGTCCAGGCGGTCGCGTCCGTCGAACGGCGCGTACGCCTCGTCGATCACCGTCATCCACCCGTGCGCCGCGGCGGCGTCGAGGACGGCGTGCACCGCATCGTCGTCGAGGCGGTGCCCGGTGGGCGCGGTCGGGTCGGCGAGGAACAGCACGCCCGGCCCCCGCTCGAGGGCGGCGGTCAGGGCGGGCACGTCCAAACGAAAGTCGGGCGGGGCGAGGGGGACGGCGACCGGTTCGGCGCCCAACACCCGCGCCTGCGCGAGGTACACCGAGAAGGTCGGGACGACCGTCGCGACGCGCCGGCCGAGGCCCGCGGCGATCACCCACGCCTGGATCGCGACGTTCGATCCGGCGGTGACGACCACCCCGTCGGGGTCCCACCCGTCGCGTTCCGCGATCGCGTGGGCCAACGCCCGCGGCCGCAGCTCGGGGTAGCGGTTCCACGCGACCTCGGACACGCGCCGAAGCGCCCGCTCGCGGACCTCGGGGGGGAGGTCGCGGGGCGCTTCGTTCTGATCGAGTTTCACGTCCGCTTCGGCGGCCTCGAAGGCGTACCCAGGTTCCGCGAGCAGGTCGGGACGAAGCGCCATGCCGTGCATGCTAGCAGCCCCACGGCGCGCCGCCGGCGTCGGGGGGTCAGGGGGCGTCGTCGGCGACGACGCGTTCGGCGCGTTCCCGCGACGCTTGGATCGCCGGCGCGAGCGCCGGGTCGAGCGCCACCGCGCGGTCCCACGCCGCGAGCGCGTCCTCGAAGCGCGACAGGCCGTAGTACACGAGGCCCAAGTTCAGGTGCGCGCGGGCGTCCTCGGGAGCGTTCGCGACGGCGTCCCGCAGGGTGGGGAGGGCGCGGTCGTAGCGCCCCAGCCGGAGGTAGGCGAAGCCGAGGTCGTTCTGCACCGCCCCGCTGTCCGGGTACGCCGCCAACGCCTGCTCGTAGTAGCGGATCGCCTCCTCGATGCGGTCGGTGCGCGCCAGGGCGTTCCCGAGGTACGCCGCGACCAGCGGGGTGGACGGGCCCGCCGCGTCGTAGGCGCTGCGGAGGGCCTCCACCGCCTCGGCGTTGCGGCCCTGCTCGAGCTGCGCGAGGCCGCGATCGAAGGCGGCGCGCGCCTCGGGGGGGAGGGGGTCGGCGGCGTCCCCCGCGACCCGCTCGCGCTCGTCCAGCCGCCGCAACGTCCGCGTCGCCAACGGGTGGTCCTCGACCAGGGTGCGGGCGCGCGCGAGCGCCTCGCGGCCCTCCGCCTCGCGTCCGGAGGCGGCGAGCGCCGCGCCGTACACCGCCCACCGGTCGGCGTCGCGGAGGCCGTCGCGCATGTCGGGCGCGAGCTCCGCTGCGGCGTCCGCCGCGAAGCCCGCCTCGAGGAGGGCGACGGCGAAGTTGTAGCGGATCGTCGGGTCGTCCGCGGCGGACGCCCCGAACACCGCGCGCGCCTCCTCGAGGCGGCCCTGTTCGACGAGGGCCAACGCCAACGCGTTGGCGACGCGCGGGACGTCCGTCGCGACGTCCGCGAACGGCGCGAGGACCGCCTCGGCGGCGACCGGGTCGCCGGTCGTGCGCAACACCCGCGACGCCGCGACCGCCAACCCGACGTCCTCGGGGAAGCGCTCCCGCCCCTCGCCGAGGATCCGCGTCGCGACCTCGGGGCGGGTGGGCGCGAGGCGGGTGGCGAGCGCGTACGTCGAGGGCCGGCGCGCCATCGGGTCGCGCAGGACCTCCTCGAGGTACGCCGCGGCGCCCGCCGCGTCGCCGGCGGCGAGCGCCCGATCGACGACGGTCGCGTGGAGGGTGGTGGCGTCGGGAAGCGCGTCGCCGGCCGCGCGGAGCACCTGGATGCCGCGCGCGCCCTCCGCGTCGTCCGCCAACGCCAGGTGCGCCTCGAGAAGCCGCGGGTAGGCGACCAACGCCGCTTCGTACCCGTCGCTGCGCGCCGCGCCCTCCGACAGGCCGGCGAGGCCCGCCCGGGCGACGGCGTGCGCCGGGTTCCCCTCCAACGCCCGACGGAAGCTCGTGCGGGCGTCCGCCTCGTCGCCGGCGCGTTGCGCGACGACGCCGCGGATCGTCCACGCCTCGACGTCGGCGTCCTGGGCGTCGGTCGCCGTCCGCGCGAAGGTCCGCGCGTCCTCGTGCGCCCCGACGAGCGACGCGAGGCGGGCGCGTTCCGCCCACGCCCAACTGCGCTCGGGCGCCAGTTCGGTGGCGGCCCGCAACGCCGCCGCATCGGGCTGCCCGACGCGCGTCGCGGCGAGCGCGACCGCGCGGAGGCCTTCGATCGTCGGTGCGGATCGCGCGACGGCGAGCGCGTCGGCGCGTTCGCCGGCGGCGAGGGGGAGACCCAGGAGGTTCGCCGCGGCCAGCGTGACGTCCGGCAGCGCCTCGCGGGGGGCGAGGGGGACGCGGACGTCGCGGAGCGCCGTGCGGCCGTCGGGCAGCACCCCGCGGAGGGTGACGACGAGCTGGCCCCCGTCGCGCTCGAGGGCGCCGGAGAGGACGGCGGCGGCGTCGAAGCGCTCGACGATCTCCGTGATCGCGTCCGCGGAGGCGCGGGTCGCCTGGTCCGCCAGCAGGACGGCGTCCCCGACGGGTGGGACGAACACGCCGTCGACGACGTTGAGGCTGCGTTGCAGCGAGGCGGGGAGGCCGAACCGCCACGGCTCCAGTTCGCCGGGCCCGTCGAACGGCAGCACCACGATCCGCACCACGTCGGTCGGGGGCGCCTGCGCGACCGCCGGCCCACCGAGGGGCACGAGGGGGAGGGCGGCGAGGGCGAGGGCGAGGAGGGCGACCCGGCGCCGCGCGGCGCGGCGCAGGACCCGCAGCGCAGCCGGGCGCGCCGGCGCGGGAGGAACGGAGGTGCGCGACATCGCCAGGAAGTGTAGCGCGCCGGTGCCGCTCACGCCCCGTCCGGCGCCAACGCGAAGGCGCCGGGCAGCAGCGCGGCGACGGTGGTGTGCGTGACCCGACCGGCGGCGTTGACGAGGTGCACCGGTGCGTCGTCCCCGAACTCGCGGAGGACCTGCCGGCAGGCGCCGCAGGGGCTGGCGGGCGGGTCGGCGTCGGCGACGACGACGAGTTCGGCGATGCGTCGCCCGCCGGCGGACACCATCGCCTGCACGGCGGACTGCTCCGCGCAGCGCGACAACCCGAAACTGGCGTTCTCGACGTTCGCGCCGGCGTGGATCGCGCCGTCGGCGGTGCGGAGCGCCGCCCCGACCGCGAAGTGGGAGTAGGGGACGTAGGCGTGCGCGCGGACGCGGACGGCGGCGTCCAGCAGGTCGGTGGGGACGCCCGCGTCGGCGGGGAAGGGGGACGACGTCACGAGGGACCTCCGGTGGGCCCGGCGAGGCGGGCGGCGAGGGGCGGCAACAGGGTCAGGAGGCCCACCACGACCGCGCCGGCGGCGGCGAGGAGGACGGCGCCGGCGGCGGCGTCCTTCGCGCGGCGGGCGAGCGGGTGGGGGTCGGGGGAGACGAGGTCGACGACCGCCTCGATGGCGGTGTTCGTCACCTCGAGGCTCAGCACGATCACCGCGGCGATCACGACCGGAACGAGGGGCGCGTCGAGGGCGAGCGCGGCGAGGAGGGCGAGCGCACCGATCGCGACCTGGATCCGTAGGTTCCGGCCCGTCCGCAGCGCGTCGAGCAGGCCGCGCGCCGCCGGGCCGAACCCGATCGGGTCGCGGTGCCCGCGCTTCACGGCGTCCCCTCGCCGCGGGTGCGGGCGTCGATCGCGGCGATGCGGGCCGTGGCGTCGTGGAACGGCGCCCACGCCGCATCGGTCGGGTGGTCGAAGCCGCGGAGGTGCATCACGCCGTGCGCCGCGAGGTGGAGGACCTCCTGCACCAGGTCGTGCCCGTGCGCGTCCGCTTGGCGTTCGGCGACGCCGAGCGCGATGAGGACGTCCCCGAGGTGCGCGACGTCCGGCATCCCGACGTCGGTCGGTTCGTGCGTCGGGTAGGACAGGACGTCGGTGGGGCCGGCGGTCCCGCGGTCGCGGAGGTTGCGCTCCGCGACCGCGTCGTCCTCCAGCAGCACCACCGTCACGTCGCGGTCGCCCTCGCCGAGCTCCCCCAGGAGGCCGGTGAGGGCGGCGCGCACCCGCTCAGGTGCGGGGAACCGGTGCGTCTCGTCGATCAGGTCCACCACGTGCGCCTCCCGTCCGTGCGGTGCCGACGTCGCCCGCGGTGGCGGGCGTCCCGCCGGCCTGCAGGCCCTTGATCTCGTCCGCCGTCGGGTACGTCACGCGCCGGTGGAGCGACGCGGTGAGGACCCGCTCGAACGTCGAGGAGATCTGGTCGAGGTCGCGGAACGTCAGCGGGCTGTCCGCCAACTGTTCGTCCTGCAGGCGTTGCTCGAACAGGCGTTCGATCATCGCGCGAATCGCGCTTTGCGACGGTTCCGCCAACGTCCGCGAGGCGGACTCGACGGCGTCGGCGAGCATCAGGACCGCCGTCTCCTTCGTCCGCGGTTTCGGGCCGGCGTAGCGGAAGTTCACCTCCGCCAGGCCTTCGCTGTCCTCGAGCGCCCGCTTGTAGAAGTACGCCAGGACCGTCGTGCCGTGGTGCTCGGTCACGAACGGTTCGAGGGCGGGGGGGAGGCCGGACTCGCGCAGCATCTCGACGCCGTCGCGCACGTGACTGGTGATGATCAGGTAGCTGAGGTGGGGACTGAGGGCGTCGTGCGGGTTGTCGCCCCCCACCTGGTTCTCGACGAAGAACTGCGGTCGTTTCGCCTTCCCGACGTCGTGGTAGAGCGCCCCGACCCGCGCGAGGAGGGCGTTCCCGCCGATCTGCGCGACCGACTGCTCGACCAGGTTCGCGATGATCTGGCTGTGCTGGTAGGTGCCGGGCGCCTGCAGCACGAGGCGCTGCAGCAGCGGACTCTGCGGGGAGGCCAACTCCACCAGGCGGAACTCGGTCAGGAACTCGAACACGCCTTCGGCGAGGGGGAGGAGCGCCAACGTCAGGACGCCGGCGAGGACGCCGCCCCCGACGGTCGCCGCGAGGGTCGTGAGGGCCGGCCCCCACCCCAACGCGCCGGACGTGATCGCCTGGACGGCCAGGAGCGCACCGCCGCCCGCTGCGCCGCCCAGCACGGAGGCGGTCAACAGCCCGAGGCGGGTGCGGACCCTGCCGGCGATGCGGGCGGCGGCCAGGCCGGAGACGAGGACCGCGACGGCGGCCGCGATCGGGGCGCCCGGCACGAGGAGGGCGACGACGACCGCCATCCAGCCGGCCCACAGGAGGGCGGGTACCTCGTCGATCAACGCCGCGATCAGGGTCGGGACCAACAGCACGAAGAACAGGTCGGGGGCGACCTCGAGGGCGACGCGTTGCAGCGCGATCGTCGCGAGCGTGACCCCGACGAGGAAGGCGTACTGGCGGCGGCCGACCCGTTCGGAGAGGGCGCGCGCGCCGTACGCGGCGGGGAGCGCCAGGAGGCCGCCGACCACCAGCGCGCCGAGCCCCACCCACAACGCCTGCAGGACGCGGCGGTTGCTGGGGTCGTACGCACCGATCGCGACGAGCGCCCGCAAGTCCGCTTCGTCGACGATCGATCCCGCCTCGATGATCACCTCGTCGCGTTCGAGGGTCCGCAGGACCGGCTCGACGGCGGCGGCCGCGGCGTCGCGCGCCGCTTCGGTCGCCGCGACGTCCGGGCGGGCGGTCGGGATCAGGCGTTGCTGGAGGCGGAGGCGGGCGTCGCGGCGGGCGTCCTCGGGGGCGGCGGCGACCGCGGCGTCGACGAGGGCGGGAATCGCGTCGCGGCGGACGCCGGCGGGGTCGCGGTAGGCGGCGAGGAGCACGTCGAGGGTGGGGGCGGGCAGGGCGGCGGTCGGGAGCGTCGCGAGCATCAGGTCGCGCGCGTCGTCGTCGATGCCGGTGACGACCGGCACCTGCGCGCGGGCGGCGTCGCGCCGCCGTTCGGTGGCGACGGGGTCGGCGACCCGCACGCCGGTCGGCGCGCGGTACGTCCGGGGGCTCGGGTCGCCGACGGAGACCTCCAGCGCTTGGCGTTGCCCGTGGACGCTGAACAGGACGGCGGCGAGCGCCAGCCAGGCGACGAGGAACGGCCCGATGCGGCCGGGGCGGGGGCGTTGCCGCCGCCGCGCCAGCTTGGCGCGGGCGCTAGCCACGCGCGGGTTCCTCCTCGTACGCCCGGATGATGGCGGCGACGAGCGGGTGCCGGACGACGTCGCCCTTGTCGAACGTCACGAAGTCGATGCCGTCGATGTCGGCGAGGATGCGGCGGGCGACCGCGAGGCCGCTGTCGACCCCGCCGGGGAGGTCGGTCTGCGTCACGTCGCCGGTGACGACGACGGTGCTGCCGAACCCCATGCGGGTGAGGAACATCTTCATCTGCTCGCCGGTCGTGTTCTGCGCTTCGTCGAGGATGATGAAGGCGTCGTTCAGCGTGCGGCCGCGCATGAAGGCGAGCGGGGCGACCTCGACGACGCCGGACGCCAGGTACTGCTCGGCCCGGTCGGCGGGCAGCATGTCGTACAGCGCGTCGTAGAGGGGCCGCAGGTACGGGTCGATCTTCGCTTGCAGGTCGCCCGGCAGGAACCCCAGTTTCTCGCCCGCCTCGACCGCGGGGCGCGTCAGCATGATGCGTTTGACGCGCTTGTCGAGGAGCGCCTGCACCGCCATGGCGACCGCGAGGTACGTCTTGCCGGTCCCGGCGGGACCGACGGCGAACGTGATGGCGTGCTTCGCCATCGCCGCGACGTAGCGGCGTTGCCCGGCGGTCTTGGGTTTGTGGCGGCCGGGCAGGTGGACGGGGGCGGTCCCCACGTCGGGGGGTGCGGGGGCGTCGCCGTCGGGCAGCGCGCCGTGCTCGAGTTCCGTGAGGCTCAACTCGCCGCCGGCGCGGATGGTGTCGAGCAGCGCCTTGAAGGTCGCTTCGGCCGCCTCGACGGCGGGCGCCTCCCCGCTGAGGCGGACCTCGTCGCCGCGGGCGACGACCTTCGCGTCGAGGCGGCGGCGCAACGCCTTGAGGAACTCGTCGTTGCGGCCGAACAGCCGCATGGCCTCCGCCGGGTTGCGGAGCTTGAGGGTTACGGACGCCGCGATGCTGGCCTCCTTCGCAGCCGGCGGGAGGCCGGCTCCCCGAGGACGACGTTCCAGACGATGCCGCGCGCGACGTCCTCGCGGGTGGGGCGGACGCGGGCGGCGTCGGCGAGCGCGGAGCGGGTCGCGGGCGGGACCCCCCAGGCGGAGGGGGGCGGCCGCCGGCGGGCGGTGCGCGAGGCGGGGACGCCCTCCCGCCCGAGCGACGCGCCGGAGGTCGGCGTCGGGGTGGGCCTCCGGGGGCCGGACGTCGGGGGCGTCGGTCCGCCCGGCGGCACGCCGGGCCCGCGACCGGGCGTCCCCAGCGAGGGGGGCGCCCCGGGGGTGGGCGTCGGGGTCGTGCTGGCCGGGGTGCTGCCCGGAGTCCTCGCCTGGGGGCTCGGGGCCGCACTCGGCGCGGGGGACGGTGCGGAGGTCGGCCCGGCGGACGTCGGGGTGGTGGGGGCGTCGCCCCCACCGGTCGCCTGCCGCACCCGCCGGCGGGCCTCCTCGAGGCGGCGGGCCAGCGGGTCGTCGGCCGGCGGCGCCGGGGCGGTCTCCGCCCCCTGCGGAGGCGCCTCCTGCGTCGGCGTCTCCTGCGTGGGGCGGGGTGCGTTCGGGGCGCGCCGGGAGGGCCGGCGGCCGGCACCCCCCCGGCGGCCCCGAAGCAGCACGTTCAGGACGAAGATCGCCAGGAAGATCAGCGGCAGGAGGTCGTCGAGGCTCAACGGATCTCGTCGCCGTCCTCGTCCCCACCGCCGCTGGCGCCGGCGATGCCGCGCCGCATGGTGGTGTCGGATTCGACGTTCTGCAGGGTGTAGTAGTCCATGACGCCGAGGTTGCCCTTGCGGAACGCTTCCGCCATCGCGAGCGGCACTTCGGCCTCCGCTTCGGTGACCTTGGCGCGCATCTCCTCGACGCGGGCGCGGTTCTCCTGTTCGGCGGCGACCGCCATCGCGCGGCGTTCCTCCGCCTTCGCTTGCGCGACGCGCTTGTCGGCCTCCGCCTGGTCGGTCTGCAGCTGCGCACCGATGTTGCGGCCGACGTTCACGTCGGCGATGTCGATCGACAGGATCTCGAACGCCGTGCCGGAGTCGAGGCCCTTCTGCAGCACCGTTTGGCTGATGCTGTCGGGGTTCTCGAGGACGCGCTTGTGCGCGTCGCTGGAGCCGATGGAGGAGACGATGCCCTCGCCGACGCGGGCGATGATCGTTTCCTCGCCCGCCCCACCGACGAGGCGTTCGAGGTTGGCGCGGACGGTGACGCGGGCGGTGCTGATGAGTTCGATGCCGTCCTTGGCGACCGCGCTGACGTTCGGGGTTTGGATGACGCGCGGGTTGACCGACACCTTCACGGCGTCGAGCACGTCGCGGCCGGCGAGGTCGATCGCGGCCGCCCGGTCGAACGGCAGGACGATGCGGGCCTTGTCGGCGGCGATGAGGGCGTCCACGACCCGGTCGACGTTCCCGCCGGCCAGGTAGTGCGCCTCGAGTTGGTTCTGGACGACGTCGAGGCCGGCCTTCTCCGCCTTGATGAGGGGGTTGATGATCTTGGCGGGGGGGACGCGCCGCAGGCGCATCGCGACGAGGCTGACGAGGCTGACGCGGACGCCGGCGCTGATCGCCGCGATCCACAGGCCGACCGGAATGAAGGTGAACAGCACCAGGAAGAACAGAAGGATGGCGCCGGCGATGATCAGGAACGACAGGTCGAGCACGGATGGACCTCCAGGGGATCAGGAACGGTTCGTTCGGGGGGCGTCCGGGTCGGGACGCGGGGCGTCGGCATCGGGACGGGGTGCGTCGTCCTCGGGGTGGGGCGCGTCGCCGTCCGCCGGGTCGGGCGTCGGCGGGGGCACGGGGGAGGGGGATGGGGAGGGCGACGGCGTGGGGGCGCTCGGCGGGGCGGCGGTCGACGCTTCGTTCGCGTCGAGGGCGCGCACGACGACGCGGTTGCCGTCGACGTTGAGGACGCGGACGTGCGCCCCGGCGGACACGAACTCCCCTTCGCTGACGACGTCGACGCGTTCGTCGCCGAACCGCGCGACGCCGGCGGGGCGCAGGTCGCTGGTCGCGACCCCGTCGCGCCCCAACAGGTCGGACCGGTCGGGCGCGAGCTTCGGGGCGTGCGGCGCGACGGCGCCGCCCACGGCGACC